>NZ_JBVJEA010000002.1:0-710717 GCF_055581985.1 Streptomyces sp. NPDC042336
GAAATACCAGCTCAAACCCCGCGACTGGGCCCGCGCCGAACGCGAGGGCACCACCATCGCCCCCCTCATCACCCGCCTCAACACCATCCGGCGCGCCCACCCCGCACTGCACCGGCTGCGGAACCTCCACTTCCACCACGCCGACAACGACGCGCTCATCGCGTACAGCAAGCGCGAAGGGCCGGACGTCGTCCTGGTGGTCGCCAACCTCGATCCGCACCGCACCCAGGAGGCCACGATCTCGCTCGACATGCCGCAGCTCGGCCTGGACTGGCACGAGTGCGTGCCGGTCCACGACGAACTCACGGACGAGACCTACCACTGGGGCCGCACGAACTACGTGCGGCTGGAGCCCGGCCGGGCCCCCGCTCACGTCTTCCACCTCCGCCGGCCCTCCGCCGCCGTGCCCCGGAACGAAGGGTCCGCAGCCTCATGACCGTGAACGAGCCCGTGCCGGACAAGTTCGAGGACACCCCCGCCAAGGACCGCGATCCCGACTGGTTCAAGCGTGCCGTCTTCTACGAGGTCCTGGTCCGCTCCTTCCAGGACAGCAACGGCGACGGCGTCGGCGATCTCAAGGGCCTCACCGCCAAGCTGGACTACCTGCAATGGCTGGGCGTGGACTGCCTGTGGCTCCCGCCCTTCTTCAAGTCACCGCTGCGCGACGGCGGCTACGACGTCTCCGACTACACCGCCGTCCTGCCCGAGTTCGGCGACCTCGCCGACTTCGTCGAGTTCATCGACGCCGCCCACCAGCGCGGCATGCGCGTGATCATCGACTTCGTCATGAACCACACCAGCGACCAGCACCCGTGGTTCCAGGAGTCCCGCAAGAACCCCGACGGCCCCTACGGCGACTACTACGTCTGGGCCGACGACGACACCCGGTACGCCGACGCCCGCATCATCTTCGTCGACACCGAGGCGTCCAACTGGACCTACGACCCGGTCCGCGGCCAGTACTACTGGCACCGCTTCTTCTCCCACCAGCCGGACCTCAACTACGAGAACCCGGCCGTGCAGGAGGAGATGCTGGCCGCCCTCAAGTTCTGGCTGGACCTCGGGGTCGACGGCTACCGTCTCGACGCCGTGCCCTACCTGTACGCCGAGGAGGGCACCAACTGCGAGAACCTGCCCGCCAGCCACGCGTTCCTCAAGCGGGTGCGCCGCGAGATCGACGCGCACTACCCGGACACCGTGCTGCTGGCCGAGGCCAACCAGTGGCCGGAGGACGTCGTCGACTACTTCGGCGACTACGCCACCGGCGGCGACGAGTGCCACATGGCCTTCCACTTCCCGGTCATGCCCCGCATCTTCATGGCCGTGCGCCGCGAGTCCCGCTATCCGGTCTCGGAAATCCTCGCCAAGACCCCGGCGATCCCGTCCGGCTGCCAGTGGGGCATCTTCCTGCGCAACCACGACGAGCTGACCCTGGAGATGGTCACCGACGAGGAACGCGACTACATGTACGCGGAGTACGCCAAGGACCCGCGCATGCGCGCCAACATCGGCATCCGCCGCCGGCTCGCCACCCTGCTGGACAACGACCGCGACCAGATCGAGCTGTTCACCGCCCTGCTGCTCGCCCTCCCGGGCTCGCCGATCCTCTACTACGGCGACGAGATCGGCATGGGCGACAACATCTGGCTCGGCGACCGCGACGCGGTGCGCACCCCCATGCAGTGGACGCCCGACCGCAACGCCGGCTTCTCGACCTGCGACCCGGGCCGTCTCTACCTGCCCACGATCATGGACCCGGTCTACGGCTACCAGGTGACCAACGTCGAGGCGTCCATGGCCTCGCCGTCGTCCCTGCTGCACTGGACCCGCCGCATGATCGAGATCCGCAAGCAGAACCCGGCCTTCGGCCTGGGCACCTACACCGAGCTGCCCTCCTCCAACCCCGCGGTGCTGGCCTTCCTGCGCGAGTACGAGGACGACCTGGTGCTGTGCGTGAACAACTTCGCGCGGTTCGCCCAGCCCACCGAGCTGGACCTGCGCGAGTTCGCCGGACGGCATCCGGTCGAACTGTTCGGCGGGGTCCGCTTCCCCGCCATCGGCGACCTGCCGTACCTGCTGACCCTCGGGGGCCACGGCTTCTACTGGTTCCGGCTCACCCGAGTCGCATCCCGCATCGGCCGCCGCGCTTGAGCGTGGGCCGAGGAAAGGACGCGTCACCATGCCGAAGACCGCACCCCTGCGCACGAGACGCGGGCAGCTCGCCGAGCCGATGGCGTCGCTCGGCGAGTTGCTGCGCCAGTGGCTGCCGCGCCAGCGCTGGTTCGCGGGCAAGGACCGGCCCGTGGCCGAGCTGGGTCTGCTGTCGATGACCGAGCTGTTCCCGGGCTGTCTGCACCTCCTGGTGCACACCGGGCAGGGCTCCGTGCCCTTCCCGGGCGGCACTCCCCCGGCCGGGGACTGCTACCAGCTGCTGCTCGGCGTGCGCGAGCAGCCGTCCCCGCGGCTGGGCCGGGCCATCATCGGGCAGGTGCAGGACGGGCCGCTGGCGGGACGGACGGTCTACGACGCGCTGCACGACCCCCGGACCGCCCAGCTGCTCCTCGAACGGCTCCGGCACCCGGGCAAGGCCGGCCCCCTGCGTTTCGAGGCCGACCCCGCGCGGCCGGTGCCCGGCGGTCTCGCGCCGCGGCTGCTGGACGCCGAGCAGTCCAACTCCTCGCTGGTCTACGGCGACGAGTTCATCCTGAAGCTCTTCCGGCGCGTCCAGCCCGGCGTCAACCCGGACCTGGAGGTGCCCGACGCGCTCGCCCGCCAGGGCTGCGGACGGGTGCCCGCGCCGGTGGCGTGGATGCGCACGACCTATCCGTACCAGGCGACGCTGGGCGTGCTCCAGCCCTTCCTGCACGGCGCCTCCGACGGCTGGACCCTCTCCTTGAACGCGCTCGCCGGCGGGGACGAGTTCACCGTGCAGGCCCACGAGCTGGGGCAGGCGATGGGCGACGTGCACCTCGCCCTGGCCTCCGCCTTCCCGGTCGGCGCACCCGGCGAGAACGGCCGTACGGCGGCGGCGATGACCGAGCGGCTGACCGCGGCGGCACACTGCGTACCGGCGCTGCAGCCGTTCGTCCCGGGCCTGCGGACGGCGTTCGCGGCCCTGTCGACCTGCGACTCGGGGCCGCCCGCCCAGCGCATCCACGGCGACCTCCACCTGGGTCAGGTGCTGCGGGCCGGCCGGGACTGGTTCGTCATCGACTTCGAGGGCGAACCCTCCCGCCCGCTGGCCGAGCGGCGCAGCGCCCACTCCCCCGTGCGGGACATCGCGGGCATGCTGCGTTCCTTCGACTACGCCGCCCGGCAGCGCCGCCCGTGGCGCCCGGAGTGGGCGCGCCGCTGCCGTGAGGCGTTCTGCGCGGGCTACGCCGCTCGCGCCGGATGGGACCCCCGCAAGAAGCACGGCCTGCTGCGCGCCTACGAGACGGACCGCGCCGTGTATGAGGTGCTGTACGAGGCCCGGCACCGCCCCGACTGGCTTCCCGTACCCATGGCGGCGATCGAACGACTCGCCGTGAGAGGAGACTGACCCGTGGCCCTCCGCGACACCTCGATCCCCGAGCCCTCCGGTCCCACCGCGCACGCACCCGGTGCGTGCGCGACCGCGCCGCCCCTGGACCCCCACGACCGGGGGCGCCTGCTGGCGGGCGCCCACCACGACCCGCACGCCCTGCTGGGCGCCCACCCGGTGCCCGGCGGCGTCGCCTTCCGGGCACTGCGCCCCTTCGCCCGCGAGGTGAGCGTGGTCGTGGACGGCGAGCGCCACGCGCTCGTCTCGGAGGAGGACGGCCTGTTCTCCGGCGTGCTGCCGCTGGCCGAGATCCCGGCGTACACCCTTGTGGTGGTGTACGAGGACGGCGAAGCGCGGGAGACGCACGATCCGTACCGCTTCCTGCCCGCGCTCGGCGAGCTGGACCTGCACCTGATCGGCGAGGGACGGCACGAGCAGCTGTGGCAGGCCCTCGGCGCGGAGCCGATGACGCACGAGGGGGTCGCCGGCACCCGGTTCACCGTGTGGGCGCCGAACGCCCAGGGCGTGCGGGTCGCCACCGACTTCACCCACTGGGACGGCACGGCCTTCCCCATGCGTTCGCTGGGCTCGTCCGGGGTGTGGGAGCTGTTCCTGCCGGGCGTCGGGGAGGGCACCCGGTACAAGTTCGAGATCCACTCCCGCTACGGGCACCGGTTCCTCAAGGCCGACCCGATGGCTCGCGCGGCCGAGGAGCCGCCGAACACCGCGTCCGTGGTGACCGCCTCGCACTACCAGTGGGGCGACGCCCAGTGGATGCGGACCCGTGCCGACCGGCCCGTGCACGAGGCGCCGTTCTCGGTGTACGAGGTGCACCTGGCGTCCTGGCGGCCCGGTCTGACCTACCGCGAGCTGGCCGAGGAGCTGCCCGCGTACGTGAAGGACCTGGGCTTCACCCACGTCGAGCTGATGCCGGTCGCCGAACACCCCTACGGGCCGTCCTGGGGCTACCAGGTCACCGGGTTCTACGCGCCGACCGCGCGCCTGGGCTCCCCCGACGACTTCCGGTACCTGGTCGACGCGCTGCACCGGGCCGGGATCGGCGTGATCATGGACTGGGTGCCGGCGCACTTCCCGAAGGACGACTGGGCGCTCGGCCGCTTCGACGGCGACCCGCTGTACGAGCCCGGGGACTCCCGGCGCGCGGAGCACCCGGACTGGGGCACGTACACCTTCGACTTCGCGCGGACCGAGGTGCGCAACTTCCTGGTGGCCAACGCCGTGTACTGGTGCGAGGAGTTCCACATCGACGGGCTGCGCGTGGACGCGGTGGCCTCGATGCTGTACCTGGACTACTCGCGCGACTCCGGCCAGTGGGAGCCCAACCAGTACGGCGGCCGGGAGGACCTGGCGGCCATGGCCTTCCTCCAGGAGATGAACGCGACCGTCTACCGGCGCTGCCCCGGCGTGGTCACCATCGCCGAGGAGTCGACCGCGTGGGGCGGGGTGACCCGGCCGACCGACACCGGCGGGCTCGGCTTCGGCCTGAAGTGGAACATGGGCTGGATGCACGACTCTCTGGAGTACGTCGCCCACGAGCCGGTGCACCGCAAGTACCACCACCACGAGATGACGTTCTCGATGGTGTACGCGTACAGCGAGAACTACGTGCTGCCGATCTCCCACGACGAGGTGGTGCACGGCAAGCAGGCGCTGGTGTCGAAGATGCCCGGCGACTGGTGGCAGCGACGCGCGAACGTGCGTGCCTACCTGGGCTTCATGTGGGCCCACCCCGGCAAGCAGCTGCTGTTCATGGGCCAGGAGTTCGCGCAGGGCGCCGAGTGGTCGGAGAAGCAGGGGCCGGAGTGGTGGCTCCTCGACGAGGGGTACCACTCGGCGGCCGACCACCGCGGTGTCCAGGACCTGGTCCGCGAGCTCAACACCCGCTACGCGCGCACGCCCGCCCTGTGGCAGCGCGACACCGACCCGGCCGGCTTCCGCTGGGTGTCGGTGGACGCGGCCGAGGACAACGTCTTCGCGTTCCTGCGGTACGGCGCGGACGGCACTCCGCTGCTGGCGGTGTCGAACTTCTCGCCGGTCGTGCGGCACGCCTACGGGCTCGCCGTCGGCGACGAGGCCGTCGCCTGGCAGGAGGTGCTCAACACCGACGCCGAGGCCTACGGCGGCAGCGGCGTGGCCAACCCGGACCCGGTGAAGCCGGAGGACGGGAGCATCCGGATCACGCTGCCTCCGCTGGCGACGGTGTGGCTGGTGCCGTACGCCCTGTGAGCCGGCCAGGTGTCCGACCGGCTGTCCGGGGCAGTCGTTCGGTGGCAGCGGCCCACAGAAAGGCGGCACCACGTGCGCACCGTCGGAGTGGAGGAGGAGCTCCTCCTGGTCGATCCCGCGACCGGTGAGCCGCGGGCGCTGTCCGCCGCCGTGCTCGCCCGGGCCTCGCAGCACGACGTGGGGCAGGAGGTCTTCGAGAAGGAGTTGCACGAGCAGATGCTCGAGTTCGCCACGCATCCGCAGGCGGACATGGAGCGGCTGCACGCGGAGATCGTCCGCTGCCGTGCGCAGGCCGGCCGGCACGCCGGTGGGATCGGCTGCGCCGTGGCCGCGCTCGCCACCTCACCGCTGCCGGTGGCACCCTCCGTCGGCGTGAACCGCCGCTACGAGTGGATGGCCGAGCAGTACGGCGTCGTGGTCCAGGAGCAGCTGGTCCTCGGCTGCCACGTGCACGTCTCGGTCGACTCCGACGAGGAGGGCGTCGCGGTGATCGACCGGGTGCGGCCCTGGCTGCCGGTGCTGGCGGCGCTGAGCGCGAACTCCCCGTTCTGGCAGGGCCGGGACTCCTGTTACAGCAGCTACCGCAGCCGGGTCTGGCAGCGCTGGCCGTCGGCCGGCCCCACGGAGCTGTTCGGCTCGGCGGAGGGCTACCACCGCCGGGTCTCGGACATGCTCGCCACCGGGACGATCCTCGACGACGGCATGGTCTACTTCGACGTACGGCTCTCCCCCAGGTACCCGACGGTCGAGTTCCGGGTCGCGGACGTCTGTCTGGACGCCTCGACGGCCGTGGTCCTGGCCGCGCTCGCCCGCGCGCTGGTCGACACGGCCGCCCAGGAGTGGCGCCGGGGCGCGGAGCCGGCCGAGGACAGTGTGAGCCTGCTCCGCCTCGCGGCCTGGCGGGCCGCCCGGTCCGGGCTGACGGAGGAGCTGCTGCACCCGGCGACGATGCGGCGGATGCCGGCCGAGACGGTCGTGCGGGCCCTGCTGGAGCATGCCGAGGAGGCCCTCGCCGCTGCGGGCGACCTGGAGCGGGTGCGCGAGGGTGTGGACGCGCTGCTGCGGCACGGCAACGGCGCCCGCGTGCAGCGCGAGCTGCTGGAGCGCACGGGCAGCCTGCGGCAGGTCGTCGCCGCGTGCGTGCGCCGCACCCAGGCGGCGTGAGGCATCAGTAGATGAGGGCCAGGGCGTAGCCCAGCAGGCCCACCGCGAAGATCAGCACGACCGCGAGGATCAGGGCCATCGGCCCCTTGCTCCAGCCCTTGGCCGGATTGCTGAGCAGGTCCTGGGGGCCTGCCTCGGGCATGCTGCTCTCCGCCGGCGGGGTCTCCCCGGGCGGCACGCCGCCGCCCGGCTCCAGTCCGGTGCTGATTCGGGGTTCGGGGTCGGGATTCACGTACGTCATGTCCTCCCGGGTCCCCCGATCCGGCCGGATCACCGGGTGGGAACACTTCTGCGTTCCCGGCCCCCGCCGCCTGCGGCTGAGCTAGCCTCCGAGCACCGTCGACCACGGTGTTCGTCGGCGGCGTCACCGTCCGTACACGTCAGGAGCCGGCGCATGCGCGAGACCGCACTCGCTCCCCGGACCGTCCCGCCGCTGACCGGCGGTCTGGCCGACAGCCTCTTCGAGACGGCCGCCCGCACACCGACCCTGCCGATGCTCGCCAGGCGCCGCGGCCCCGGCTCGGCGGTCTGGGACGAGGTGACGGCCGTGGAGTTCCGCGACGAGGTGGTCGACCTGGCGAAGGGCCTGATCGCGAGCGGGATCTCGCCGGGCGACCGGGTGGCGGTCCTGGCCCGCACCCGGTACGAGTGGACGGTCTTCAGCTACGCCCTGTGGACGGTGGGCGCCGAGGTCGTGCCGATCTATCCGACCTCCTCGCGCGACCAGGTCGAGTGGATCCTGCGGGACGCCGGCTGCGTGGGTGTGCTGGTCGAGGACGAGCAGAGCGTGATGACCGTCGGTTCGGTGTGCGCGTCGCTGCCGGCGCTGCGGCACGTCTGGCAGGTGGACGCGGGCGCGCTGGACGCACTGGTGGCGCGCGGCGCGTTCCTCCCGTTCGCCACGGTCGACTCCATGCGCCGCATCGTGCTGCCGGACTCCACCGCGGTGGTGGCCTACACCTCCGGCACCTCCGGCCGTGCCCTGGGCTGCGCGCTGAGCCACCGCGGTCTGGCCGCCCCGTGCGACACGCTGCTCGCGGGCTGGGGCCACACGGTGGCGCCGCCGGGAGAACAGGGCGCGGTCCTCGCCTACCTCCCCTTCTCGCACGTGTACGGGCTGATGATCCAGACCCTGTGCGTCCGGGGCGGGCTGCTGATGGCGCACGAGCCCGTGATGACCGCGGAGGCGCTCTCCAACGCCCTGCGTTCCTTCCGGCCGACGTATCTGTACGCCGTCCCGTCGGTCCTGGAGAAGATCTACAAGAACTTCCTGCGCACGGCCCAGCAGGCGGGGCGCGGTGCCCTGTTCGAGCGGGCCGCGGACACGGCGCGCGACTTCGCCGCGGCGCTGGAGCGCCGGCGCCTCGGCCGGGGCGCCGGGCCCGGCTTCGACCTGCGCCTCCAGCACGCCCTGTACGAGCGGACGGTGTACCGGCGGCTGCGCACGGCGCTGGGCGGCCGGGTGAACCGGGCGACGTCCGGCGGTTCGCCGCTCAGCCGCGAACTTGCCCTCTTCTACGAGGGCATCGGCGTCTACGTGCACGACGGCTACGGTCTGACGGAGACCAGCGGCGGACTGACGATGCAGCCTTTGGGCCGGGAGAAGTCGGGCACCGTCGGGCAGCCGCTGCCCGGCATGGAGATCCGGGTGGCCGACGACGGGGAGATCCTGGTGCGCGGGCCGTCGCTGTTCCAGGGGTACGTCGGCGACGAGGCCGCCACCCGCGAGGTGCTGCGCGGCGGCTGGCTGGCCACCGGCGACCTCGGGCACCTGGACGACGAGAACTACCTGGCGATCACCGGCCGCAAGAAGGACGTCATCATCACCAGCGGCGGCAAGAGCGTGGCCCCGGCGGCTCTGGAGCAGCGGCTGCGGATGCACCCGCTGGTCCACCAGGCGGTGCTGGTCGGCGACAACCGGCCCTGCGTCGGGGCGCTGATCACGCTCGATCCGGAGTTCCTGACGCACTGGCGGGCATCCCTGGCCCTGCCGGGCGACGCCCCGGCCCGGGAGGCACGGGAGGAGAACGCGCTGCGGGAGGAGATCGCGCGGGCCGTGGCGGCGGCCAACAGCGCGGTGTCGCGCTCGGAGTCCATCAGGGTCTTCCGGGTCCTGCCCGCCCCCTTCGACGTGGCGGGCGGACTGCTCACCCCGTCGATGAAGCTCCGCCGCGACGAGATCGTACGGACCTACGCGCTGGAGATCGACGCGATGTACGCGGCGCGCTCGCACCGCCAAACCGCGCAGCCCCCGCTGGAGGAGCCGACCGGCTGGGAGGACGCGGACAACGTGTTCCTGCGCTGACAGCCGGGGTCCGCGTCCCGGCGCCGGACCGGCACACCGGCGCGACTAGGTTGAGCCGGCACGGGAACTTACCAACGGAAGGGATCCGCAGGAGAAGGGACGATGCCCGGCCGGTGCCGGGCCGGGAAGGCGCAATGGCAGCCGAGTCGCGTTGGGACAGGACACTGGCTTCCGAGGAGATCACGAATCGCACCGCCAGCTTCACCGGGGAGCTGCACAACGTGACCGGTGCGCGGCTGGTCGCGGAGGAATTCCTCTACGACGTCGCCCGGGCGGCGCCGCCCGCGGCACCCGAGCACTGGGACGACATCCTCCTCGTCGTCACGGAGCTGGCGGCCAACGCCGTGCAGTACGCCCCGGGGCCGTTCCAGTTGCGGCTGCGCCGTACGTTCGACGGTGTGCACGTGGTGATGCACGACACCAGCACGACGGAGCCCGCACCGCGCCCCTTCCATCCGAGCAAGGGCGGCGGCGGCATCGGCTGGCATCTGATCCACACCCTGTCCGACCAGGTGAGCGTCGTCACCGGGGAGCAGGGCAAGGACATCCACGTGTTCCTGCCCTGGTGACCGGCGCGGATCAGGGGCGCGCGACGCGCAGGGGCACCAGGGCGCTGATCGTCTTGCCGCCCCCCGGGCGCGGCTCGACGGCGATGTCCCGGGCGAGGCGGGCGACGAGCGGCCAGCCGTAACCGCCGCCGGGGTGGGTGATGGGAAACGCGTACGCGGCCCGGGGCACCGCCGCGCTGTTGTCGTGGACGGCGATCCACAGCCCCTGTGCGGTGGGCCGGACCTCGAAGCCGGCCAGTCCCTCGCCGTGCCGGATCGCGTTGGTCACCAGCTCCGAGACCACGAGCAGCAGGTCGACGACGTCCTCCTCGCGCACCTCCCGCCCGGGGCCGCCCCAGACCGTCCGCGCCACCGACTCGGCGTACGCCCGTGCGGCCGCCGCGCCGCCCCGGGCGCCCGGCGCGGGTCCGGCGGCCGGCGCGAGCGGGGCCGGTGCCGTGGTGACGGCGGGCGTGCTGGTCCGGTCGGCTCGTTCCATGTCAGTACTGTCCCCGTCCTGCGCGATTCGTCGTCCGGTCCGGTCGGGCCGCGGGGCTCCCCCGCGGCGACCACCGGGCCGGGCGGACGCGACGGGCCGGACCGGCTCCACCGCACCGCTTACCCGCCCCTTGCCGCCGCATTCGGCCCGGCGGGTCCTCCGGCGGCAGCGGGACGCCGGCAGGGCGCGCCGCCGGCAGGGCGCGCCGCCGGTGCCGTTCCGTCCGGCTCGACCCGTCCGTGGGTACGCGTTCGGCCGGGTGACACATCGCTTTGTCGGTGCCGGGGACCTGGGTTAGCCTCTGGCGTATTTTTCTCCCGGGGGCCGAGTCCGTGAACTGCGCGAACGCGGGCACGGGAGGCCGGGCCGCACGAACGGTCCGGGCAGGGGGTGGTGGGTCCTCGCCGAGGACCCCCGGGGAGCGGAACGAGGGTGCGCATGACCAGCGACAGCACGGGATCCGTGGACACGGCTCCGGGCGATCAGGAGTTGCGCCGTCTCCTGGCGGGCCTGACGGCCGTGCGGGACGGCGACTTCGGGACCCGCCTGCCGGACGACGCGGACGGGCTGATGGGCGACATCGCCAAGGTCTTCAACGGCATGGTGGACCAGTTGTCCGTGTTCACCTCCGAGGTGACGCGGGTCTCCCGCGAGGTCGGCACGGAGGGCGCCCTCGGCGGGCAGGCGCGGGTGCCGGGGGTCTCGGGCACCTGGGCCGACCTGACGGACTCGGTGAACGCCATGGCGGGCAACCTCACCACCCAGGTCCGGGACATCGCCCAGGTGGCGACGGCGGTCGCCAGGGGGGACCTCTCCCAGAAGATCGACGTGGACGCCCGCGGCGAGATCCTGGAGCTGAAGAACACCATCAACACGATGGTCGACCAGCTCTCCGCCTTCGCCGACGAGGTCACCCGGGTGGCCCGCGAGGTCGGCACCGACGGCCGGCTCGGCGGCCAGGCCGACGTCCAGGGCGTCAAGGGCACCTGGCGCGACCTCACCGACTCGGTGAACTTCATGGCGGGCAACCTGACCAACCAGGTCCGCAATGTCGCCCAGGTGGCCACCGCCGTGGCCAAGGGCGACCTGTCCCAGAAGATCACCGTGGACGCCCGCGGCGAGATCCTGGAGCTGAAGAACACCATCAACACGATGGTCGACCAGCTCTCCGCCTTCGCCGACGAGGTCACCCGGGTGGCCCGCGAGGTCGGCACGGCCGGGAACCTGGGCGGGCAGGCCCGGGTGCGCGGGGTGTCGGGCACCTGGAAGGACCTGACCGACAACGTCAACGTGATGGCGTCGAACCTGACCGGTCAGGTGCGCTCCATCGCCCAGGTGGCCACCGCGGTGGCCCGCGGCGACCTGTCGCAGCGGATCACCGTCGACGCCGAGGGCGAGGTCGCGGCGCTGGCCGACGTGATCAACACCATGGTCGACACGCTGTCGGCGTTCGCCGACGAGGTCACCCGCGTCGCCCGCGAGGTCGGCACCGACGGGCGCCTGGGCGGCCAGGCGCACGTGCCGAACGTCGCCGGCACCTGGAAAGACCTCACCGACAACGTCAACTCGATGGCCAACAACCTCACCAACCAGGTGCGCAACATCGCCCTGGTGACGACCGCAGTGGCCCGGGGCGACCTGTCGAAGAAGATCGACGTCGACGCCCGCGGCGAGATCCTCGAACTCAAGACGACGATCAACACGATGGTCGACCAGCTCTCCGCCTTCGCCGACGAGGTCACCCGGGTGGCCCGCGAGGTCGGCACCGAGGGCCGGCTCGGCGGCCAGGCCGAGGTGGAGGGCGTCTCCGGCACCTGGAAGCGCCTCACGGAGAACGTCAACGAGCTGGCGGGCAACCTCACCCGCCAGGTCCGCGCGATCGCCGAGGTCACCTCCGCCGTCGCCGAGGGCGACCTGACCCGCTCGGTCAACGTGGAGGCGTCCGGAGAGGTCGCCGAGCTCAAGGACAACATCAACGCCATGGTGGAGTCCCTGCGCGAGACCACGCGGGCCAACCAGGAGCAGGACTGGCTCAAGACCAACCTCGCCCGCATCTCCGGTCTGATGCAGGGACACCGGGACCTGCCGGTCGTCGCCGAGCTGATCATGGACGAGCTGGTGCCGCTGGTGTCGGCCCAGTACGGCGCCTTCTACCTGGCCGAGGACGGCGACAGCGGTCCCGAGCTGCGGCTCGTCGGCTCCTACGGCTACCCGGAGGACACCGGCAGACCCACCCGCATCGCCTTCGGCCGCACCCTGGTCGGCCAGGCCGCGCGCAGCCGGCGCACCATCATGGTGAACGAACTGCCGCCGGGCTACCTGACCATCTCCTCCGGGCTCGGCGAGGTGGTGCCGGCCGCGCTGGTGCTGCTGCCCATCGTGGTGGAGGGGCAGGTCCTCGGCGTCATCGAGCTCGCCTCGGTCGCTCCGTTCACCCAGATCCACCAGGACTTCCTGGAACTGCTGATGGAGACCATCGGCGTGAACGTCAACACGATCGTGGCCAACGCCCGTACCGACGAACTGCTCGCCGAGTCGCAGCGGCTGACCGCCGAGCTCCAGGCCCGCTCCGCGGAGCTGCAGTCGCAGCAGGAGGAGCTGCAGCACTCCAACGCCGAGCTGGAGGACAAGGCATCCCTGCTCGCGGCGCAGAACCGGGACATCGAGGCGAAGAACCTGCAGATCGAGCAGGCCCGGCAGGAGCTGGAGGCACGCGCTCAGCAGCTGTCGCTGGCCTCGAAGTACAAGTCGGAGTTCCTGGCCAACATGAGCCACGAGCTGCGCACCCCGCTCAACAGCCTGCTCATCCTGGCCCAGTTGCTGGCGCAGAACCCCTCGCGCAACCTCACCCCCAAGCAGGTCGAGTACGCGGGCATCATCCACTCGGCCGGCTCGGACCTGCTCCAGCTGATCAACGACATCCTGGACCTGTCGAAGGTCGAGGCGGGGAAGATGGACGTGTCCCCCGAGCGGGTGACGCTGCGCCAGCTCATCGAGTACGTCGAGGCCACCTTCCGGCCCATGACGAGCCAGAAGGGCCTGGAGTTCAGGGTCGCGACGGCCGCCGGGGCGCCGGCGGACCTGCTGACCGACGACTCCAGGCTGCGGCAGGTGCTGCGCAACCTGCTGTCCAACGCGGTGAAGTTCACCGAGCGGGGCAGCGTCGAGCTGGCCGTCGAACCGGCACCGGACGACGAGGTGCCCAGGGGAGTGATCCGGGGCGGGGCGGTGGTGGCCTTCCGGGTGAAGGACACGGGCATCGGCATCCCCGAGCAGAACCTGGAGTCGATCTTCGGCGCCTTCCAGCAGGCGGACGGCACGACGAGCCGCAAGTACGGCGGCACCGGGCTCGGCCTGTCCATCACGCGGGAGATCGCGCAGCTCCTCGGCGGCGCCGTCACGGTGGACAGCACGCCCGACCGGGGCAGCACCTTCACGCTGTACCTGCCGGTGGCCCGGCCCGACTTCGAGGACCTGCTGGGCCGGGGCCCCGAGTACATCCCGGCCGACCTGTCCGCAGACGTCCTCGACCGTCCGGCGCCGGTGGCCGAGCTGACCGGCGGCCACCGGCAGCGGCCGCGGCGCCTGCTGGTGGTGGAGGAGCGTCCGCGCGGTCTGCTGACCCTCGTGGCGGAGAGCGTGGTCGCCGATCTGACGCACGGCCGCGACGACGCGGGAGACCGGCCCCCGCTCGACGTCATCACGGCCGTGGGGGCCGAGGAGGCCGCCGGCGCGCTGGCGGCCGAGCCGTGCCACTGCGTCGTGCTGGAGCTGGGCATGCCCGACGACGAGGCGTCCCGCTTCCTGCACGCCCTGCGCGGCGACTCGGCGCTGGCGAGCGTGCCGGTGCTCGTGCACAGCGGTCACCGCGCGGACGCCGCCGTGGAGGAGGAGCTGCGCTCGCGCTCGGCCGGCGGGACCCTGGAGTTCCTGGCCGGCCTCGACGAGCTGCGCGAGCGCATCGCCCTGCACCTGGCCGCCGAGGAACCCGGGGACGTGCTGTCCCTGGTGCGGCCGGAGGAGCCACCGCGTCCGGACCCGCGGGCCGGTCAGGACCCGCCCGCCGGGCGCACCGTCCTCGTGGTCGACGACGACGCGCGCAACCTGTTCGCGCTCAGCGGGATCCTGGAACTGCACGGGTTCCGGGTGCTGCACGCGGAGAACGGCCGCCGGGGCATCGAGACCCTCGTGGACCACCCGGAGGTGGCGCTGGTCCTGATGGACGTGATGATGCCGGAGATGGACGGCTACACGGCGACGGCCGAGATCCGCCGGATGCCGCGGTACGCCGAACTGCCGATCATCGCGGTCACGGCGAAGGCGATGCCCGGCGACCGGGAGAAGAGCCTCGCCTCGGGTGCCAGCGACTACGTCACCAAACCCGTCGACACCCAGGACCTGATCGCCTGCGTCCGCCGGTGGCTGCCCGTATGAGCGGGTCCGAGCAGTCCGGCGAGCCGGGCGGCGTCGCCCGGCGGGAGGAGTCCGAGCCGGTCGGCATGACGCCGCTGTCGCCCGTGGGCAGGCTGGCGGCCACGGTGGACCGGCTCAGCCGCGAGGTGCGGGCCGCCCAGGCGGAGGCCGAGGGGCGGGCGCTGATCGAGCTGGCCAAGGGCATCCTGGTCGCGCGGCTGGGCTGCGGTCCCGCCGAGGCCGCCCGTCAGCTCGCCGAACTGGCCGAGCAGTCCCAGGTGACGCAGCTGGAGTTCGCGGTCGACGTCATCAACCAGGCCGCGCGGGACCGCATGTCGGAGGTGACGGACGCGTTCCTCGCGGCCACCGCCGCCGTGCGCACCGCGGCCCCCGAGGACGACACGTACGACGGGGACGCGGTGGCAGCCGGGGAGGCGGTGGCCGACTCCGCCGCCGTACGCCTGCGGGCGGCCGAGAGCGGCGCACTGGCCGCGGACGACACCCAGGCGGTCGCCGACGCGCTGCTGGAGCAGGCGCTGCGCCCGCTCGGCGCGGTGGCGGTGGCCATCTGGGCGGCCGGGTACGACGGGTCGCTCACCCTGGTGGGCAGCGCCGGGTTCCCCCCGGCGGAGGCGGCCCGCTGGCGGTACGTACCGCCGGACGTGGCGACGGTGGCGCGGCGGGGGCTGACCGAGCGGGCCGGGCAGTGGATCACGTCCCTGGCCGGTACGGGGCTGCCCAGCGTGGGCCGGCACCAGTACCCGGACGGCGGCAGGGTCGCGGTGCCCGCCGGCACCGGGGGGCGCGTCCACGGTGTGCTGGAGATCGCCTGGCCGGCGCCGCTGGCCCCGCAGCCGCCCCAGGTGGTCCGTCAGGTGGAGGCCCTGGCGGAGCTGTGCGCGCACACCCTGGAGTCGTACGCGCCGCCGCACGGCCCCGGGCAGGAGCCGCGGGTCATGCCGGACGCGGTGGAGCTGATGGACCTGGCCGACGGGCTGCACGACCCCGCCCTGGTGCTGGTGCCGCACCTGGACGCGGCGGGGCAGCTGGCGGACTTCCGCATCCAGCACGTCAACAAGCGCTTCATGGATCCGGCCGGACGGCCGCGCGCCGTCGTGGGCGGTGCGCTGCTGCTGGAGGCCTACCCGATGGCCGCCGGGGACAGCGAACTGTTCCGGAACGTGGAGCGCGTGTACGCCACGGGCGAGCCGTTCCGGGCCCGGCACATGAACCTGACCGCCCTGGTGGACCAGGTGCCGCTGTCGGCTGTGGCGGACATCAGCGTGAGCAGGCACGGCAACGCGGTGCTGCTCATCTGGCGCATCGAGGACGAGACGGCCCGGCTGGCCAGCCTCCTCCAGCACGCCCAGCGGCTCGGCCGCATCGGCGGCTTCGAGGAGAACCTGCTGACCGGCGAGATCACCTGGAACGGGCAGCTGTTCGACCTGTACGGGCGCCCGCAGACCAGCACCCCGGTGCCGCTGGAGGAGCTGGCCGCCCACGCCCACCCGGACGACGCCGTCGCCATCGGGCGGTTCCTGCGCACGCTGCTGCACCACCGGCGGCCGGCGTCGGCGGCGTTCCGGCTGCGGCGGCCCGACGGGGTGACCCGGCACGTGCGGGTGGTGGCCGAGCCGGTGCTGGACACCGACGACCGGCTGCTCCTGGTGCGGGGCGCCTGCCAGGACATCTCGGCCCAGCACTGGACGGAGGTGGCGCTCGCCGCGACCCGCGACCAGCTGGCGCACACCGAGCAGCAGGCCGTCGAGCGCGCCCGGCTGACCCTGCAGTTGCAGCACGCCATCATGCCGCCCGCCCAGACCCCGCTGCGGGTGCCGGCCCTCCAGGTGGCCGTCCGCTACCGGCCCGCGGAGACGGAGCAGCTGGTGGGCGGCGACTGGTACGACGCCGTGATGCTGCCCAGCGGGCTGGTGCTGCTGTGCGTGGGGGACGTCGCCGGGCACGGGATAGAGGCGGCCACCAGCATGGTGGTGCTGCGCAACGCGCTGCGCGGTCTCGCGGTGACCGGGGCCGGTCCGGGACAGCTGCTGTCCTGGCTCAACATCGTGGCGCACCATCTGACGGGCGGGGTCACCGCCACGGCGGTCTGCGGCCTGTACGACCCGGCCCGGCGCACGCTGCGCTGGGCCAGGGCGGGCCATCTGCCGCCGGTGCTGGTGCGGGGCCCGGGGGCGGAGCCGCTGCCGCTGGTGCGGGGCATGCTGCTGGGGGCGGCGGCGGAGGCCGCGTACGAGGAGTCCGAGGCCCAGCTGGCCGCCGGGGACACCCTGCTGATGTACACCGACGGTCTGATCGAACGCCGTGACCGCCCGGTGGAGGAGGCGCTGGCCCAGCTGCTGAGCACCGTGCGGCCGACGCCGAGCACGCTGGACCAGCACCTGGACCGGCTGCTCACCTACAGCAGGTCGGACACGGACGACGACACGTGTCTGGTGGGCATCCGGGTGGGGTGACGCACGGCGGCCGCGTCCGGACCCGGACGGCAGGTGTGGAGCCTGGTTTCGGGGGTATCCGCCCGGCGCGGTGGACCACACGACGGTCCGCCGCGCCGCCGCGTTGTTGGAGGTATACGTGCCCATAGCCCACAACCCGCTGTCCGTCGAGGTGACGCTGGAGCGGGAGGAGGTCGCGCTGCTCAAGGTGGAGGGGTACCTGGACGTCGACACCGCGACCGAGTTCCAGCACCATCTGGCCAATCAGCTCCATCACGGCCGCCGGCACTTCCTGCTGGACCTGTCGGCGGTCCCGTTCATGGACTCGTCCGGCATGAACATCATCCTGCGGGTCTACCAGGAGGCGCGCGAGCTGCCGGGCAGCGTGCACATCATCTCGCCGACACCGGCGGTGCGGCGCGTCCTGGACCTGACCGGGGTGAGCATCACGGTGCCGGTCTCGGAGAGCGTCGACGAGGCCCTCTCCCGCGTCGACGCCGAGCCGGAGGGTCCGCGGCTGCCCGACGCCTGACCGCCGCGCGCCCCGCATCTCGTCCGGACCGGTCGTGCGGAAGCGGGTGACGCGCCAGGTCGGCGGGTGGTTAGAGTTGTCGACCGGCTGGGTCACGTCGCCGGCATGTCGCCCCGTGCGGGGTGACGTGCGGCGCTACGCGGATGAGGAGTGGGACAGGTGCCGGATCAGGCGGAGGGAACGGCGGGAGTGCCGACGCACGAGGTCAGGGACTTGCTGCGGCGCCGCCGTGAGCAGATCGCCCAGCGGTGGGCCGACGAGCCCCTGTTCCGCGCCGTGTTCACCGTCTCGCGCGACGAGGCGGTGGAGGCGGGCAAGGCCGTCGTGGACGCGCTGGCCCAGGTCGCGGACGCGGAGCGGGTCGAGGACCCGGACGCGGCCGGCTTCACGGCGGTGCGCGAGCAGTTGGCGCGGATGGGCGCGGCCCGCTCGCGCTCCGGGCTGAGCACCGCGCAGGTGTCGAGCGAACTGGCCGCGCTGCGCCCGCCCGTCGAGAACCTGCTGGTGTCCGACCTGCCCGAGGACGCCCCGGCCGATCACGTCCGGGACTGTGTCACCACGCTGAGCGTGCTGATGGGCACCCTGCGGGTCGTGGTGATGCAGACCGCGCTCAGCGAGGGACAGGCGCTCATCGACCGCCAGCGGTTGCAGCTGCTCGAGGTGGCCACCCCGGTCATCAGGCTGTGGGACGGGATCGTGGCGGTGCCGCTGATCGGCACGCTGGACAGCGCGCGCAGCCAGGTGGTGATGGAGACCCTGCTGGAGTCCATCGTGGAGCAGCAGGCGCGCTACGCGATCCTGGACATCACCGGTGTGCCGACGGTCGACTCGCTGGTGGCCCAGCACCTGATGAAGACGGTCGCGGCGGCCCGGCTCATGGGCGCCGAGTGCATAGTCTCCGGCATCCGTCCCGCGATCGCGCAGACCATGGTCCACCTGGGTCTGGACCTGGGCACGGTGGTCACCCGGGCGAGTCTCGCCGACGCGCTGGGGTACGTGCTGCACCAGCTCGGGGTGGGCATCGTGACGCCCGGCACGAACGGAGCGGTCGCGCGGTGAGCCAGGTATTGCCCGGACCCCACGGGGGTCCGGTGACGGGGCATGTCCCGGTGCTGCGGCTCGGTGAGGTCCTGCTGGTCACCCTCCAGGGCGACCTGCACGACAGCACGGCCCAGCAGCTCCAGGAGGACCTTGCCGAGACCATCGTGCGCAGCGGCGCCACCGGCGTGATCATCGACGTCTCCGGGGTGGAGATCGTCGACTCCTTCCTGGGCCGGATCCTGGCCGAGATCGCCGGGCAGACCGGTCTGCTGGCCGCGCGGACCGTGCTGGTCGGCATGCGCCCGGCGGTCGCCATCACCCTGGTCGAGCTGGGCCTGACGCTGCCGGGCGTGCACACCGCGCTCAGTACCGAGGTGGCCATGGAGGTCCTCGGGCAGCAGGCCCCTTCGGCCCGCTTCGGCGGCATCGGCCAGGAGCGTTTGTGATGCACACTGCCGCGGGCTCCCAGGCCCGCCTGCCGATCCGTTCGGACATGGATCTGGTGTGGGTGCGACAGCATGTGCGGCAGGCGGCCGCCCAGCTCGGCTTCGGTCTGGTGGACCAGACGAAGCTGGTCACGGCGGCCAGTGAGCTGGCCCGCAACACGCTCGTGTACGGCGGTGGCGGCACCATGGAGACGGAGTCGCTCGTCGAGGGGACCACGCACGGGCTGCGGCTGACCTTCAGCGACGAGGGGCCCGGCATCCCGGACCTGGAACAGGCCCTCAGCGACGGCTTCACTTCCGGCGAAGGGCTGGGCATGGGGCTGGGCGGCGCGCGGCGCCTGGTGCACGAGTTCGCGATCGAGAGCGCCCCGGGCTCCGGGACGACCGTACGGGTGACGTCCTGGGTGGGCAGGCCGCCACGCCCGCGTGGGGAGTCCTGATGCCGCGCGTGTGGGACGTCCCGGTGCACGACTCGACCCGGGTGCGCGACGCCCGGGTGGCCGCGGAGCACGCGGCGGCCCTGGCCGGTCTCGACGAGCAGCGGACCTCGACGGTGGCGCTGGTGGCGACCGAACTGGCCACGAACCTGCTCAAGCACGCCGGGGGCGGGCGGGTCGTCGTCGACGTGGTCGCCCCGCCCTTCCTCCCGGCCGGTTCGCGGGCGACGCCGCGGGTGCAGGTCGCCACGATCGACCACGGGCCCGGCATCGCCGACGTGTCCGCCGCGCTGCGCGACGGTTTCACCACCACGGGCTCCCTCGGCGCGGGTCTGGGCACCTGTGCGCGCCTCGCCGACGACTTCGACCTGCACAGCGTCCCCGGCCGGGGCACGGTGGTGGTCGCCCGGGTCGGTATGCCCGGGGCCCGCGTCACCGACACCGGTCCGGCGGGCCGGCTGCGGGCCGGTGCGGTGAACGTCCCGTTCGGCGGTGCGGAGTACTCGGGTGACGCCTGGGCCTGGGTCCGGGACGGCGATCTCGTCACGCTGATGCTGGCCGACGGTCTCGGCCACGGTCCCGAGGCCGCCCGTGCCTCCGACGCCGCCGTGGAGGCGCTGCGCGCCGCCGCCCACCTGCCGCCGGCCGAGGCGGTGCGGCGGCTCGACCGGGCGCTGGCCGGCACCCGCGGCGCGGCCGTCGCGGTGGCCCAGGTGGACACGCGGGCCTCGGTGCTCCGCTTCACCGGCGTCGGCAACATCGGGGCGCGGCTGTGCGAGGGCGGCACCTGGCGGCACCTGGTGTCGCGGCCCGGCATCGTCGGCACCCACCGGCCCACCACGCTGCGCGAGGAGGTGGCGCCCTGGGCGGACGACCGGGTGCTGGTCCTGCACAGCGACGGTCTGCCGAGCCGGTGGTCGCCGACGTCCGAAACGTGCCGCACGACAACCGACCCGGCGGTGACCGCCGCCGTCACGATCCGTGACGCCAGCAGCCCGGCCCGGCCCGTACGGGACGACACCGCCGTCGCCGTGCTGGCCCCGACCCCGCCGGACGGCCCATGACCCGAACCTGGCAGATCACCGACGTCACCGACGCGGCGCGGGCGCGCATCGCCACGGCGCGGCTGGCCGCCGCCTTCGGTGTGCCGCCCGTGGAGCGGGCGCGGCTGACCGCCTCGCTCGGCGCACAGCTGCGGCTGTGCCTGACCAAGGGCGGCATCTGGCGGCTCACCCTGGAGACGGGCACGGTCTCCCGCGCCCCGGCGGGGGCCGGGGAGAGCGTGCTGCACGCCGTGGTGACGCCGTCGCCCGGGGCCGCCGCCGCCGGGCAGCCGCCGTGGCGGATCACGGTGCCGTGCCCCGAGCCCGCGGCGGACGTGGACGCCGGCGCCGACGCGGCGGCGGACGACCCGGTGCTGCTGGCGGAGGTCCTGCTGGGCGCCGACGAGGACACGGCGCTGGTGCTGGAACGCCTCACCGAGCAGGAGGGCCTGGTCGAGTTCCACCGGGAGGAGCTCCAGCAGACGAACCAGGGCGTGGTGGCGCTGCACGCCGAACTGGACGCCGCCGGACGGGCCCAGCGCGAGGCGTTCGCCGCCGAGCGCAAGGCGCGTACGGAGGCGGAGAACGCCCGGCGCAGGCTGACTTTCCTGGCGGACGCGAGCGCCGTGCTCACGGCATCCCTGGACCATCACGAGATCGTGCGCCGGCTGCCGGAGCTGCTGGTGCCCGAGTACGCGTCGAGTGTCGACATCTGGCTCTTCGACCAGGACGGCGACCGGTCCGGTCCCGCCCACGCGGCCGCCGCCGTGGTCGCCGCCCGCACCGGGCGCCCGCAGTACGCCGCCACGCACCCGGGCGGACTGCCCGGCGTCGACGACCAGCCGCCCTCGGCGCTGGCCCCGGAGCGGCCCCTGCTGTGCATCCCGCTGCCGACGCGGCAGGCGCCCCTGGGGGTGGTGACCCTGTCCCCGCCCGGGGAGCGCTGGGACGCGGACGACGCCGTGATGCTGGTCGAGCTGACCCGGCGGGCCAGCATCGCGATCGACCATGCCCAGCGCTACCAGCACAACCGCGACATCGCCGAGACGCTCCAGCGGGCCCTGCTGACGGAGCTGCCGGCCCCGCCCGGGCTCGCGCTTGCCGCGCGCTATCTGCCGGCCACCCACGGGCTGAACATCGGCGGTGACTGGTACGACGCGTTCCGCCAGCCCGACGGCGGTGTCATCACCGTGGTCGGGGACGTCACCGGGCACGGGCTGCGCGCGGCGGTGATGATGAGTCAGCTGCGCACCGCCCTGCGCGCGTACGCGGTGGACGGCGGCAGTCCCGGGCAGCTGCTGACCCGGCTGCACACCTTCCTGCACCACCTCCAGCCCGACCTGTTCGCCACCGCGGTCATCGCGCGCTTCCACCCCGACGACCCGACGGTGACGTGGGCGGCCGCCGGTCATCCGCCGCCGGTGCTGCGTACCCCGGACGGGCGGGTGCGCACCCTGGACGACAAACCCGGTGCGATGCTCGGCATCCCGCTGCGGCAGGAGATCGCGGACCACACGGTGCCCATGGCGCCCGGTTCGACGCTGGCGCTGTACACGGACGGTCTGGTGGAGCGCCGGGCCCTGGGCATAGACCCGGGCATCGCGCGGCTGGCGGACGCGCTCGGGTCGTTCGGCCCGGCGGAGCTGGACACGGACCTGGAGGGCTCGGCGGACGGGATCCTGCGTCCGATGCTCAGCGACTCCGAACGGGACGACGACGTGTGCCTGCTGCTGTGTCACCTGCGCGCCGCGGCCTGATCCCGCGGGAAAAGTTCCGGCGGATCGCTCCCGCCCGGTGCGTTCCGGGTCCGGGCGGGGCATGGTGGTGATCAGGGCGTGTCGCCTGCCTGCCGCACCCGGCTGGCCGAAGCGGTCCGGGCGCGGTCGCATGGACGAGGTGCGAAGCGGCGATCCTCGGGCAGGCGAATGGCGTCCGCGGCAGACCGCCCCGGAGCCGCAGAAAGGGATGAACACCGTGACACGACCCAGGATCCTGGTGGTCGGCGCAGGTTTCGCCGGCGTGGAGTGCGTCCGTCGTCTGGAACGCAGGCTCTCGCCGAACGAGGCCGAGATCACCCTGGTGACACCGTTCTCCTACCAGCTCTACCTGCCCTTGCTGCCGCACGTCGCCGCCGGGGTGCTCACCCCCCAGTCGATCGCGCTCTCCCTGCGCCGCAGCAGCAAGTACCGGACCCGGATCATCCCGGGCGGCGCCATCGGGGTGGACCTCAAGGCGAAGGTCTGCGTGGTGCGCACCATCACCGACCGCATCGTCAACGAGCCCTACGACTACATCGTGCTGGCGCCGGGCAGCATCACCCGCACCTTCGACATCCCCGGGCTCACCGACAACGCGTTCGGCATGAAGACGCTGGCGGAGGCCGCCTACATCCGCGACCACGTCATCTCCCAGCTGGATCTCGCCGACGCCAGCCAGGACCCGGTGGAGCGCGCATCCCGGCTGCAGTTCGTGGTGGTGGGCGGCGGCTACGCGGGCACCGAGACCGCGGCCTGTCTGCAACGGCTGACGCACGCGGCCGTCAAGCGCTACACCCGGCTGGACCCGGCCCTGATCAAGTGGCATCTGATCGACATCGCGCCGAAGCTGATGCCGGAGCTGGGCGAGAAGCTCGGCCGTGACGCGCAGGAGATCCTGACGCGGCGCGGCATCGACATCTCGCTGGGTGTCTCCATCGCCAAGGCCGCGCCCGAGGAGGTCACCTTCACGGACGGCCGGGTGGTGCCCACCCGCACGCTGATCTGGACGGCGGGCGTGGTGGCGAGCCCGCTGATCGCCACGCTCGGCGCCGAGACGGTCAAGGGCCGGCTCGCGGTCACCGCGGAGATGTGCCTGCCGGACCACGACGGGGTGTTCGCGCTCGGCGACTCCGCGGCCGTGCCCGACCTGGCCAAGGGGCAGGAGGGCGCCGTCTGCCCGCCCACCGCCCAGCACGCCATGCGGCAGGGCCGGCACGTCGCCGAGAACCTCATCGCGACCCTGCGCAACCAGCCGATGCGGCCGTACGTGCACAAGGACCTCGGCCTGGTGGTCGACCTGGGCGGCTCCGACGCGGTCTCCAAGCCGCTGGGCATCGAGCTGAAGGGCCTGCCCGCGCAGGCGGTGGCGCGCGGCTACCACTGGTCGGCGCTGCGCACGGGCGTGGCCAAGGCCCGGGTGGCGGCCAACTGGGCGCTCAACGCGGTCGCGGGCGACGATTTCGTCCGCACCGGCTTCCAGGCCCGCAAGCCCGCCAAGCTGAAGGACTTCGAGTACACCGACGCCTACCTGACCCCGGAACAGGTGCGGGAGCGGGTCGCGGAGGCGGACCGCGCCGAGCGGTGACCCCCGGCCGCCCCCACGTCCGCTGACGGACCGGGGCATGACATGCTGAGAAGTGGATCTCGGCGTGAACCGGCCGGGACGTGGCGGGAACCGGCTGTGAGGGCCGGCTGTGAATCGGGAGAGTGTACGGCGGCGTGAAGGCAGCGGGACGCTCGGCGCGGACACGGCTGCGGGACCGCGTCGCCGCGTCCGATCCGGGGCTGTTGCGGCTGACGGCGGGCTTGCGGACGGTGGGCGCCATCGCGCTGACGCTGGGCGTGCTCGCCGTGTTCGGCGTGGACGTCAAGCATCTGGTGGCGGGCGCCATGGCGGCGATGGTCGCGACCTTCGCGATCCGGGAGAAGGAACCGGTCCCGCAGGCCGTCACTCTGGCGCTGGGCCTGCCCGTCGCCCTGGCGTCGGTCTCGCTGAGCCCACTGCTCACCTCGCGGGTCGTCCTCGGTGACGCCTTCTTCGTCGTCCTGATCTTCTGCGCGGTCTTCGTCCGCCGGTTCGGCGACCGGGGAACGGCGCTCGGGCTGATCGGCTTCCAGGTCTACTTCGTGTCGCTGTTCGTCGGCGCGAAGGTCTCCGGGCTGCCGGGGCTGTGGGCCGCCATCGGCGTGGCGTTCGCGTCCAGCGCGGTGGTGCGCTTCGGGGTGGTCCCGGCGACGCCGGCGCGCATCCTGGGTCTGCTGCGGCAGGCCTTCCGCGCCCGGCTGGCCCAGCTGATCGCCACGCAGCTCGACCTGCTGGACGCCGGGCCCGACGACATCGACAGGACGCTGGAGCGCCTGCGGGACGGCACCGCGCGCCTGCACGAGACCGCCCTGATGATCCAGTCCCGGCTGGAGGAGGGCACGCCCGACCCGTCCACGGCACGCCTGGTGCAGCGGCGCATCGCGGACGCCGAGATCGCCGCCGAGCGCCTCGGTCTGCTGCTGCTGACCGCGCGCAGCGCCGAACGGGCGGACACCCTCACGCTGCACCTGCCGGGGGCGCCGGCCCCCGCGGTGGGCCGCTCGCCCGCGCCCGGCGAGGCCACGGAGACCCTGCGCCGCGATCTCACGGCGCTGCGCACCCTGGTGCTGCGGCCGCCCGCGGAGGCACGCGGGACGGCCCTGGCCCACCTGCGCAACCGGCTGCTCGGCTACCGCGACGAGGAGAACCTGCCCGAGGCAACCGCGGCCGTCCAGGACGTGTTCCGCGGCATCGGGGAGACGGCGCGCGCGGTCATGGGCCTCAGGATCGCGCTGGACGGGCCCCAGGACGAGTCCGACGACTCACCGGCCACCGCCCGCTCCCGGGAGGAGCTGGACGCCGAGGACGCGGCCATCGACGCCGGTGAGGAGGCGGCCGAGGAGGAGGAGCAGACCGGGCTGCGACGGCCCACCACGCGCGCCGCGGTGCAGGTGGCCGTGGGGTCCTCGCTGGCGATCGTCGGCGGGGAGTTCCTGTCCTCGCAGCGCTGGTACTGGGCGGTGCTCACCTGCTGGATCGTCTTCATCAACACGGCGTCGACCGGCGAGATCCTGGTCAAGGGCTACCGCCGGCTGCTCGGCACGGTGCTGGGCGTGGTGGCGGGCATCGTGCTGGCCGGCCTGGTGGGAAATCACACCTGGACGGCGTTCGGGCTGGTGCTGGTGCTGATCTTCGCGATGTTCTACACCGCGCCGCTGTCGTACACGCTGATGTCGTTCTTCGTCACCGCGATGCTCGGACTGCTCTACACGCTGCTGCACACCTACAGCATGTCGGTGCTGGTGCTGCGGGTGGAGGAGACGGCGCTCGGCGCGGCCTGCGGGATCGTGGCGGCGGCACTGGTGCTGCCGATCCGTACGGACCGGCGGACGAACGAACTGCTCGGCACGGTGCTGGAACGGCTCACCGATGTGACGGAGGGCGCCGTCGACCAGCTCAGCGGCGGGCCGGAGGCCGACCTGCTGGACACCGCGCGGGAGCTGGACCAGGCGCTGGGCGACCTGCGGGCCGCCACCCAGCCGCTGACCCATCCGATCACGCCGCTGCGGGCGCGGCGGGACACGGCCCAGTACGTGGTGGCGCTGCTGGAGACCTGCGCCTATCACGCGCGGTCGCTGGCGGCGACGGCCGAGCTGCTGCCCACCCATCCGTCGATCGCGGCCGACCCCCGGCTGCGCGGCGCGGTGCGGCGCACGGTGCGCAACATCGAGGCGATCGCCGCCCACGTCGCCGACGAGGACGCCGGGGCGCAGGTGGAGACCGGGCCGAGCATCGCCTCGCTGCTGGAGCCGGACGCCGCCGGAGTGCCGCGCTACGGCCGCATCACGGGCCGGGTGCTGCGGCACCTGGAGCGGCTGGACGAGGCGGTGGTCGGCCTCGCCCGGCCGCTGGGTGTGTCCGTCAGGACGCCGCAGCGCTGACGGGGGTCACCGGGGTGGTGAGGGTCAGAAGTCGCTGGGCAGACCGCTCGCCTCGGCGATGCCGCGCAGTTCCTCGTTCTGCTGGTGGCGTTCCTTGAGATAGTCGGCTATCTCGCCGAGGCGCTCCGGGTCGGAGGCGGTGACCGCGTCGGTGACGACCCGGACCGGGCCGGTCTCGTCGGTGCTGATCTCGACGACCTCGTTGTCGAGGCGTCCGGTGACGGCGGTGGCGATGACGAGTGCGGCCTCGTCCCTGATCTCCTGGGGCAGCGCCTCGGCGTTGTCCCCGTCCAGCGAGAAGTCGATGGTCGGCATCTGCTGCTCGTCGATCGCCTGGAGGACCGGTTCCACCACGCTGAGCAGCAGCTGGTAGTCGTCGTTGGCCATGCGCACGCGCAGGAGGTCGAGGTAGACGTCCACGGGACGTCCGTCCGGCGGAGGAATCTCGTGTTCGTTCATTCGCCCCGTGTTCCCCGTCCCGGGACTCTCAGACCCTGCGCCAGCGGGCGAGGGCGAAGGAGAAGACGCCGAAGAGCACCAGGCCCGCGGCGACGAGGGCCAGCAGCCAGGGACCGAGGGAGGTGTCGGCGAAGGAGCGGAGGGTGTCGTCCAGTCCCTTCGCCCGGTCGGGCGCGTAGTCGACGGCGGCTCGTACGGCGAAGGCCCCGGCCACGGCGAACACGATGCCGCGGGCCGTCCCGCCGCCGACGCCGGTGACGTCGACCAGCAGCCGGGCCCGGGCGCTGAGCCCGCCGAGCTTCATCTTCTTGCGGTAGGTGCGGCGCAGTGCCTGTACGCCGATCACCGCCCCGGCGACGACGATCGCGGTGCCGGCGGCGCCCACGAGCCACCGGCCGGCGGGCATCTCCATCACCCTGGCCGTGACGTCCCGGGACTGCCGGTCGCTGGAGCCGCTGCCGCCCGCTCCGGCCGCGAAGGCCAGTACGGAGTAGGCGACGAACGCGTAGAAGACGCAGCGGGCGGCGGCGGGCAGTCGCTTCTTCGCCGTATGCCCGTCCTTTCCGGTGACTCCGAAGACCGCCTCGGACAGCCTCCACAGGGCCATGCCGACGAGTCCGGCGCCCAGCGCCCACAACATCACCGCGCCGAAGGGCCGGTCCGACAGCTCGGCCAGGGCGCCGCCCCGGTCGGCCTGCCTCTGCGAGCTGCCGAAGGCGATCCGCAGGGCCAGGATGCCGACCAGCAGGTAGATGACGCCGCGAGCGGTGAGTCCCGCCCGGGCGGCCCCCTCGGCCGCCGATCCGTTCGCGGCCCGCCGGGCGTGACCCCGGCCGGTACGTGCCAGGACACGTGCGTTCATGTGGACCTCCCCTCCCGGACTCCGCATGCCCCGGCATCGTCCGCGCACACCGGGGTGGTCGTGGACGGACGGCCGCCCGTACACCGACTGGTGGTGTACGGGCGGCCGTCCGTCGTGCCCCTGGCCGTTCCTGGCGTCAGTCGGCCACTCCCGCGTGCGCCGCGCCGGGTACGGGCTCCGGCGCCGGCGCGGCCGCGAGGTGGCGCCGGGCGGTCTCCAGGGCCCGGCGCACGTCACGGGTACCGGTGGACACGCACAGCGTGTACTCCAGGTCCCGGATCCGCGGGCCCGGCCGGCCCGTCACGTCGACGGGTTCGCTCGCCGCGGCGGCCTCGTACTCCGCCAGGAGTCCGCGCAGCACCGCGGGGTGTGGCATCAGCATCCGTCCTGTCCCTCCCTGTGCTTTCGGTGGTCCCGGTGTTCCCGGTCCGTCCGGTCGTCGTCCCTCGGCCCCTCAGGGCCGCGCCGGGTGCCCGGGGCGGGCCGTGTGCTGTTGTCCCAGCGCCTCGTCGCGGACGCGGGCGCAGCTGCGGCTGATGAGCCGCGAGACGTGCATCTGCGAGATGCCCAGGCAGTCGGCGATCCGGCTCTGCGTCATGTCCTCGAAGAAGCGCATGTAGAGGATGGCGCGCTCCCGTTCGGGCAGCCTGCGCAGGCCCTCCTTGGCGGACTCGCGGTCGATCACGGTGTCGTAGGAGGCGTCGGCCGCGCCGAGGGTGTCCGCGAGGCTGTAGCCGTCGTCGCCGGCCGACAGCTCGGCGTCCAGTGACAGGGTGCTGAAGCTCTCCAGCGCCTCCATCCCGGCGCCGACCTCGTCCTCGGTCAGCCCGGTGTGGGCGGCGAGGGCGGCCACGGAGGGTTCCGGGCTGCCCGGACTCTGGGCGAGTTCCCTGCGGGCGACGCGCACCTTGTTGCGCAGTTCCTGGACCCGGCGGGGCACCCTCAGGGCCCACATCCGGTCGCGGAAGTGGCGCTTGACCTCGCCGGTGATGGTGGGCACCGCGTAGCTCTCGAAGGCCCCGCGCTCCGGGTCGAAGCGGTCGATGGCCTTGACCAGGCCGAGCGCCGCGACCTGGCGCAGGTCCTCGATGGATTCCCCGCGGTCCCGGAACCGCCCGGCGATCCGGTGGGCCATGGGCAGCCAGGCCGTGACGAGCTCGTCGCGGACGGCGTCGCGCTCGGGTCCGTCCGGCAGCCCCGCCAGGCGGCCGAAGAGGGCCATGGTGTCGGGAGCGTCGTCGTGCCGACGGCGGGCGGAAGCGTTCGAGGGGTCGGCGGGCTGGGCGGACTGGGGGGTACCGGGACGGATGGTGGGCGTTTCTATGAGCATGCGGATCCGCTCCTGAACGGTGGTCTCAGGGGACTTTCCGCGGGAACGGTGCTGTCCGGACGCCCGGGCACACCCGGGGCACCGAAGCAGCCGTACCGCTCCCGCTGCTGCGCCTCCGGTCCGAAGCACGAATCTGCGACTGCCCCTGCCCCGGTGGAACAAACTCCGCTTTTCGAAAAGTCATCAGGACAGCGGAACGACCACCGTGATGCACTTGCCTCCGGAGGGAAGGTCTGCCACGCACACCTCGCGGGCCAGCCGGCAGACGATCGGCCAGCCCCGGCCGCCGAGGCGCCGGCGGCCCCGGTCGTCCGTGGACGGCACGGCCACCGGCAGGTCGTGGCTGCGGTCGCACACCGACAGGCGCACTCCCGGTTGCACGCCGGGTCCCACGACGTCGACCCGGAAGTCGGTGACGCCCCCGCCGTGCAGGATGGCGTTGGTGGTCAGTTCCGAGGCGACGAGCACGGCGTCCGACAGGGCGCCCGCGTCGCAGGACGCGCCGCCGTGGGCGCCGGGACACTCGGTGACGGCCCGTTCGACCGCCCTGCGGGCGTCGGCGGGCCTGCACGGCCGGTACCGGCGGCGGGTGTCCTTGCCGCGCTGCTCGACCCTGTGTTGAGTCGTGTCCCTGTCACGCATCCGTCAGCTCCCTGGTCGGTGGGCCGGGCCGGTCCGGCCGTGCGCGCGCCGTACGGCCTCGTCACTGTCGGCTCACCTCTGCGAGTGCGGGCAAACCTCCGGTCCGTGCGGTCCAGGGGCCGTCCGGGGGCCATCCAGGGGCCCAGCGGGGGTACGCGGAGTGCATGACGGATGTTGTGGACTCGGACGAACTGCTGCGCCGGATGCACCGGGCGAGGGCCTGCGCGCTGGAGGAGGGGAGGCACTGGCGGGCGCGCAGCGAGGAGCTGCGGTCGACCGACCCGGAGGGCTCGCGGGAGGCCGCCGTGCGGACGGTGGCCTACGAGGCCGTCCTGCGGGTGCTGGACGAGGTGCTGACCCCGGGCCGGACCACGCGGTGAGCGGCCGCGGGACGGATTGACGCGGCGCCGGACGGGAAACCGGTCGGCATGACAGCGGATCACAGCCGAGCACCGGTCCTGGAAGCCCTCGTCGAGTACCGCCGCGAGGGGCGGCTGTCGTTCACGCCGCCGGGTCACAAGCAGGCGCGCGGGGCGGACCCCGCGGTGCGCGAGGTGCTGGGTGACGCGGTGTTCTACGGTGACGTGCTGGCGACGGCCGGACTCGACGACCGGCTCACCCGGGGGCGGGTGCTCCAGCGTGCCCAGGAGCTGATGGCGGACGCCGTCCACGCGGACCACACCTTCTTCTCGACGTGCGGGAGTTCCCTCTCGGTGAAGGCGGCGATGCTGGCGGTCGCGGGCCCGCACGAGAAGCTGCTGATCGGCCGGGACGCCCACAAGTCCGTGGTCTCGGGGCTGATCCTGTCCGGCATCGAGCCGGTCTGGGTGGAACCGCGCTGGGACGCGGAGCGGCATCTGGCCCATCCGCCGTCCGCCGAGGCGTTCGAGGAGGCCTTCGCCGCCCACCCCGACGCCAAGGGCGCCCTGGTGACCAGCCCGACGCCGTACGGCGCGAGCGCCGACCTGCGGGCCGTCGCCGAGGTCTGCCACCGGCGTTCGGTGCCGCTGATCGTCGACGAGGCGTGGGGGGCTCACCTGCCTTTCCACCCCGATCTGCCGTCCTGGGCGATGGACGCGGGCGCCGACATCTGCGTGACCAGCATCCACAAGATGGGCAGCGGTCTCGAACAGGGCTCGGTCTTCCATCTGCGCGGCGACCTGGTGCCGCCCAAGCTCCTCGGCATGCGCGCCGACCTGCTGGGCAGCACCAGCCCGTCGGTGCTGATCTTCGCGGGTCTGGACGGCTGGCGCCGGCAGATGGCGCTGCGCGGGCACGAGCTGATGGGCGGCGCCCTGGAACTGGTGGCCGGTGTCCGGGCGGCCGTCGAGGAGATCGACGGCATGCACGTCAACGACCGGGACGACTTCTGCGGCCCCGGGGCGGCTCACGGCTTCGATCCGCTGCCGGTCGTCGTCGACCTCGACGGGCTCGGCATCTCGGGCTTCCAGGCGGCGGACTGGCTGCGGGAGAACCGCGGCGTGATCGCCCACATCACCGACCACCGCCGCATCGGCGCGCAGATCACCCACGGCGACGACCGGGAGACCGCCGACGAGCTGCTCACCGCGCTCAAGGACCTCGCCCGCGCCGCCCCGGGCCTGCGCCCCGCCCCGCGGGTCGAGGTCCCGTCGCCGGCCGAGCTGCGCATGCCGCAGGTGTCCCTGCCCCGGGACGCGTTCTTCGGCGCCACCGAGGACGTACCCCTGGACCGGGCCGCCGGCCGGGTCGCGGCGGAGATGATCACCCCGTATCCGCCCGGTATCCCGGCCGTGCTGCCGGGTGAGCGGCTGGCCGAGCCGGTCCTGCGGTATCTGCGCAGCGGCCTGGAGGCCGGCATGTACCTCCCCGATCCCACCGATCCGGCACTGGGGACGATCAGGGCCGTCGCGGAGCACGGCGCGTGAGACGGGTCACGTGCCCGGGGGCCGGATTCGCGGAACGCCCGGAGATGGTTTAGCGTTCATCCATACGTGGCGACGGAGTCGACCGAAACGTCCTCCGCGGTCACCGCTCACGGCCCTGGCCGGCCTCCCCCGTCCGGCCAGGGCTTTTTCATGCCCCCGCGCTCCCGTCCCCGGTTCAGGCACCGAATCCGTACGGGATCCCACCGTCCGCCGAGGTGCTCAGTCGGGCGACAGCGACTGAAATGGGCATAGGGAAAGCCCCGGAACCGAATCGCCGGCGAGGAGTCCCGTGCCATGACCAAAGCGATCAAACTCCTGACCGCCCTGCCCCTCCCCCAGCGCGAGCGGCTGATGGGACTCGCCCGGGAGGTCTCCTTCCCCGAGGACGAGCGGATCTTCGAGGCGGGGGGCAGGGCGGACCGCTTCTGGGTCATCCGCTCCGGCGCGGTCTCCCTGACCCAGCAGGTGACGTCCCTGCAGCGGGTCACGGTCGCCAGCCTCGGCGTGGGCGACCTCCTCGGCTGGTCCTGGCTGTTCCCGCCCTACGAGTGGGACTTCGGCGCCGAGGCGTTCAGTCCGGTGCGCGCCTACGAGTTCCACTCCGCCGCGGTGCTCGACCTGTGCGAGAAGGACCCGCAGCTGGGCATCGTGCTGGTGCGCTCGGTCGCGGAGATCCTCGCGCACCGGCTGGAGTCCACCCGGGGCCGGCTCATGGAGCACTACGCGCTGCACGGACGCGGCTCCCTGTGAGGCACGGTCAGACGCGGTAGCGGCGCAGCGCCGGCATCGCGACGGCCAGGCCCAGCATCACCGCCACGACGAGCAGCCCGCCGCCCGCCACGGCCTCCCGCGCGCCGAAGACGGAGCCCGCGCTTCCGTGCAGGGCGTCGGCCAGTCGCGGGCCGCCCGCCACGACGACGGTGAACACGCCCTGCATGCGCCCGCGCATCTCGTCGGTGGCGGCGGACAGCAGGATCGCCCCGCGGAACACCATGGAGACCATGTCGGCGACACCGGCCAGGGCCAGGAACGCCACCGCGAGCCACAGGCTGCCGCTCAGCCCGAAACCGGTGATGGCGGCCCCCCAGACGACGACCGCGCCGATCACCATCCAGCCGTGCCGGCGGGCCCGCGAGAAGGTGCCGGAGAACAGTCCGCCGGCCACCGCGCCGACGGGGATCGCCGCGAACAGCAGGCCGAGCGCGAGCCCCTCGCCGTACGGCGCGTACGTCTCCGCGGCGAGCTGCGGGAACAGGGCGCGGGGCATGCCGAGGACCATGGCGACGATGTCGGCCAGGAAGGACAGCAGCAGCACCTTGTGCCCGGCGATGTAGCGGAAGCCGGCCACGACCTCACGCACGCCCGCGCGCCGGACGGCCGTGCCGGCCAGCGGCGGCAGGGCGGGCAACTGGTAGACCGCCCACACGGTGACGCACAGGGCCAGGGCGTCGATCAGATACAGCTCCGGCAGGCCGATCAGCGGGATCAGCGCACCGGCGAGCAGCGGGCCCACCACCTGCCCGGTCTGCATGACGGTCGAGCCGAGGGCGTTGGCGGCGGGCAGCTCGTCCTCGGGCACCAGGCGGGCGATTGAGGCGTTGCGGGCCGGGGCGTTGAGTCCCCAGAAGGCCTGTTGCAGCGCGAGCAGCAGCATCAGCGCGGCCACCGACTCCATGCCGGTGACCGCCTGAATCCAGAACAGCAGCGAGGTCACCGCGATGCCGGTGTTGGTGATCAGCAGCAGCTTGCGGCGGTCCACGGTGTCGGCCACCGCGCCGCCCCACAGCGCGAACACGATGAGCGGCAGCAGACCGGCGAGGCTCGCGGCGCCCACCCAGGCCGAGGAGCCGGTGATGTCGTAGATCTGCTTGGGCACGGCGACCGCGGTGAGCTGGCTGCCGACGGCCGTGACGATGGTCGAGGACCACAGCCGGCGGTAGGCCGGGCGGCGCAGGGGGCGGGTGTCCATGGCCCAGCGGCGCCACCCCCGCCGCCGCTCTTCCTTTGGTGCCGGGGCCTTGGCCCCGGTCTCGGTGCCGCTCTCGCCACTGCTCTCGCCGGTGTCCACGCGCTTCCTACATGCTCGGTACATCTTTCGACTGCGGGGATCACTATCGCAGCTCCGTTCGAACCCGCCCGACCGCGCCTGGCCGGTTCCGGCCCGGCTCAGGCCCCGGCGACGAGGGAGACACCGAGGACGATCATGGTGGCGGCCACCAGTCCGTCCAGGACCCGCCAGGCCGCGGGCCGGACCAGGAAGCGGCCGAGGTAGCGGGCGCCGAAGCCGAGCGCGGCGAACCAGACCAGGCTGGCGACCGCCGCCCCGAGGCCGAAGGTCCAGCGCAGCGGACCCCGGTCGGCGGCGACGGAGCCCAGCAGGAAGACGGTGTCGAGGTAGACGTGCGGGTTGAGCCAGGTCAGCGCCAGGCAGGTGAGCACGGCCCGGCGGCGCGAGCCGGCGGCGTCGCCGTCCGCCCGCAGCGCGCCGGCCGGACGGAACACCCGCCGGGCGGCCAGGGCGCCGTAGCAGAGCAGGAAGGCACCGCCGACCCAGCCGACGGCGGTCAGCGCGCCCGGCCAGGCCACCACCACGGCACCGACCCCGCCGACGCCCAGGGCGATGAGCACCGCGTCGGACAGCGCACAGATCCCGACCACGGCGAGGACCGCGTCGCGACGGACCCCCTGACGCAGGACGAAGGCGTTCTGGGCGCCGATGGCGACGATGAGCGAGAGGCCGGTGCCGAAACCGGCGGCGGCAGCCGTGAGGGCGTTGTTCACACCCTCGACGCTAAGCGGACGATCACCGGGCGTACAGCTAAAGATTCTTACGTAACATCAGCCGGCGTGATGACGACATGATGACGCCTCTCGCGGATCTGCCGCTGGACCACGTGCGCACCCTGCTGGCCGTGGTGGACGAGGGCACGTTCGACGCGGCCGCCGCAGCCCTGCACGTGACACCGTCCGCGGTCAGCCAGCGGGTGAAGGCGCTGGAGCAGCGCACCGGCCGGGTGCTGCTGCTGCGCACCAAGCCGGTGCGGGCGACCGACTCCGGTGCCGTGCTGGTGCGGCTGGCCCGCCAGGTGGCGCGGCTGGAGCGGGACGCCTCGGCCGAGCTGGGCCTGAGGGGGGAGGGCGAGCCGACCCGGGTGTCGGTGGCGGTGAACGCGGACTCGCTTGCGACCTGGTTCCTGCCCGCCCTCACCCGCCTCCCCGAGGAGCCCGCCCTCTGCTTCGAACTGCGCCGCGAGGACGAGGGGCACACGGCGACACTGCTGCGGGAGGGCGCGGTGATGGCGGCGGTGACGTCGTCACCCGAACCGGTGCCGGGGTGCACCGTCCGGGCGCTGGGCCGGATGCGCTATCTCCCCTGCGCCACCGCGGACTTCGCCGCCCGTCATCTGGCGGGGCCGCCGCGGGAGGTCGTCGCCGCGGCTCCCGTGGTGGTCTTCGACCGGCGGGACGACTTCCAGGACGCCTTCGCGCGGCGGCTCGGTCACGACGGCGCGAGTGCCGCGCGGCACCACGTGCCGACCTCGGAGGGCTTCGTGGAGACCGTCGCCGCCGGGCTGGGCTGGGGCATGGTGCCGCAGCCGCAGGCGGACCCCCTGCTGCGCACCGGCCGGCTGGTGTGCTTCGCCCCGGACCTGGCGGTGGACGTCACGCTGTACTGGCAGCAGTGGAAGCTCGACTCCCCGGCACTGGCCGCGGTGGCGGACGCCGTGGTGACGGCGGCCGCGCGGGCACTGCGCCGGTAGGCACCCGGCACCGACGCGACGCCCGGGGGGCGGCCGAGCCGGTTTCGCACCGCTGCCGACAGGTCACCCGCAAGGGAGCAAGCCATGCCCGAAGGCGCGAACGCTACCGATCGCAGGTGACTTTGATGGACAACTGGCGAGAGCACGCCGCATGCCGGACGGAGGACCCCGACCTCTTCTTCCCGATCGGCACCACCGGCCCGGCCGCATTGCAGACCGAGCAGGCGAAGGCGGTCTGCCGGACCTGTCCGGTCCAGGAGCAGTGTCTGCGCTGGGCGCTCGACACCGGACAGACCATCGGCGTCTGGGGCGGCACCAGCGAGCTGGAACGCCGGGCGCTCAAGCGGCGCGAGGCCGTGCGCCGGAGGTCCGGCTGATCCCCGGAGGCGGGCGAACTCCTCGGCCGCGTACGGGAACCGGCCGGCGCGGGGCGACGTAACACCGCTCACCGCGGCCGGGCCCCCGGGGAGAGCCACGCCGCCGTGCTGCTCCGCCTCCTCGACGCCGTGTGAGGGGCGGAGCAGTCGGCGGGCGCGTCCGTCGTTCAGGCGGTCTGCCGTGCCGCCGCCCGGCCCGCCGCCCGGCCGGAGAACAGGCAGCCGCCCAGGAAGGTGCCCTCCAGCGCGTTGTACCCGTGCACCCCTCCCCCGCCGAAGCCGGCCACCTCGCCTGCCGCGTACAGGCCCTCGACCGGGACGCCGTCGGCGTTCAGGGCGCGGGAGTCGAGGTCGGTCTGGATGCCGCCGAGGGTCTTGCGGGTGAGGATGTGCAGTTTGACGCCGATCAGCGGCCCGGCCGCCGGATCGAGGAGGCGGTGCGGGGTGGCGACCCGGCCGAGGCGGTCGCCGATGTAGCGGCGGGCGTTGCGGATGCCCTGCACCTGGGCGTCCTTGGCGTACGGGTTGGCCATCTGGAGGTCGCGGGCCTCGATCTGGCGCCGGAGCGCGGCGGCGTCCAGGAGCGGCTTGTCGGTCAACCGGTTCATCTTCTCCACCAGTTGCTCCAGGTCCGGCGCGGTCACGAAGTCCGCCCCGGACCGCAGGAACGCGTCCACCGGACCCGGTGCTCCCTTGCCGAGCACGCGTTCTCGCAGGAAACCGGCGCGGTCCTTGGCGGTGATGTCGGGGTTCTGCTCGGAGCCGGAGAGCGCGAACTCCTTCTCGACGATCTTCTGGGTGAGGACGAACCAGGAGTGGTCGTGCTCCGCGAGGCCCTCGGCCGTGCGCAGGTGGCGCAGGGTGCCCAGGGTGTCGTAGCCGGGCAGGTACGGCTCGGGCAGCCGGCGGCCGAGCGCGTCGAACCACATGGACGACGGTCCGGGCAGGATGCGGATGCCGTGGCCGGGCCAGATCGGGTCCCAGTTGCGCACGCCCTCGGTGTAGTGCCACATCCGGTCCCGGTTGACCAGACGGGCGCCCGCCTCGGCGCTGATGCCGAGCATCCGGCCGTCGACGTAGGCGGGGACGCCGGTGACCATCTCGGCGGGCGGGGTGCCCAGGCGCTCGGGCCAGTGGCGGCGGACGACGTCGTGGTCGGCGCCGATGCCGCCGGAGGTGACGACGACGGCCCGGGCGGTGAGTTCGAACTCACCGGCCGCCGCGCGGCTGGAGGCGACGCCGCGCGGTGAGTCGTCCGGGGCGAGGACCGTGCCGCGCACCCCGCGGACGGTGCCGCCCTCGACGACGAGGTGGTCGACGCGGTGGCGGTGGTGGAAGGTGAGCAGCCCGTCGCGCACGGCCTGCTTCGCGTACCGCACGAAGGGCTCCACGACCCCCGTGCCGGTGCCCCAGGCGATGTGGAAGCGGGGCACGGAGTTGCCGTGCCCGCCCGCCCTCAGGTCGCCGCGCTCGGCCCAGCCGACGGTGGGCAGGAAGGTGATGCCGTGCCCCGCCAGCCAGGACCGCTTCTCCCCCGCCGCCCACTCGACGTACGCCCGGGCCCAGCGCACGGCCCAGGAGTCCTCGTCCTCGGTCCGGTCGAAGCCGGCGCTGCCCTGCCAGTCGCTCCAGGCCAGTTCGAGGGAGTCCTTGACGCCGAGCCGCCGCTGCTCCGGGGAGTCGACGAGGAAGAGTCCTCCGAAGGACCAGAAGGCCTGCCCGCCGAGGTTGGCCGCGTTCTCCTGGTCGACCAGGGCGACCCTCCTGCCCCGGCTGGTCAGCTCGTGGGCCGCGACCAGCCCCGCCAGACCCGCTCCGACCACGATGACGTCGGCATCCATGGCGACCGTCCCTTCCTGTTTGTCAGTGACGCGTGCTGCCGTCGGTGAGCAGCGCGGTGAGCAGCTGTCCCAGCCAGCCCCGGGCGCCCGCGACGTCCCGGTCCAGGAGCAGTCGGGTGGTGACCCCGTCGTAGGCGGCGACCACGGCGTGCGCGGCTTCCTCGGCGTCGCCGAGCGCGGCGGGCAGGGCGGTGTGTCCGCGGGCCCGGGCGAGCCGGTCGGCGATCGCCCGCCTGAGGCGGGCCCGGTGCTCCAGCAGGGTCCGGGCGACCTCCGGGTCGCGGGCGGCGTGCACCAGGAAGTCCGTCTTCACCAGGAGCCAGTCCCGGTCGAGGAGCAGCACCTCGGTGACGCGCTCCACGGCCGCGGGCACGTCCAGGTCGGGGCCGTCGGCGGCGAGGGCGGCGGACACCTGCTCGGCGATCAGGTCGGCCCGCTGCCGGTAGAGGGCGAAGAACAGTTCGTCGAGGCTGTCGAAGTTGGAGTAGAAGGCGCCCCGGCTGTACCCGGCGGCCTCGCACACCTCCTCGATCGACACCCGTCCGAAGCCCTTGGCGGCGAACACCGTGAACGCGGCGTCCAGGAGGTTCGCGCGGGTGCGCACGCGCCGCCTGGTCACCCGCCCGCTGGTCGCCTTCCCCGTCATGCCCGGCCCTTCGCTCGGTTCGATGCGTGAATGTATCGGATACACCGGCGTATCGAAAGGGAGGGACGGTCACGGAAAGGCCGCCACGGAAGGGCGGCCATGGGCAGAGCGGCCAGGAAAGGGTGGCCGCGGACCGATAGAACACATATTCGAACAAGGAGTACGCTGGTCCCATGACCACGCACCTCCAGGGCTCGCTCTTCGACCAGACCGACGAGGTCCGGCTGGGCCCGCTCGACGGACTGCGCCGCACCCGCCTCGGCTCCGGGGCCTGGATCGACCTGCTCCCCGGGTGGCTGAGCGGCGCCGACGCCCTGTTCGAGCGGCTGGCCGCCGAGGTCCCCTGGCGGGCGGAGCGGCGCGCCATGTACGAACGCGTCGTCGACGTACCCCGGCTGCTCGCCTTCTACGGCGCGGCCGACCCGCTCCCGCACCCCCTGCTGACCGAGGCGCGCGACGCGCTGTCGGCCCACTACGCCAGGGAGCTGGGCGAACCCTTCACCACCGCGGGCCTGTGCCACTACCGCGACGGCCGGGACAGCGTCGCCTGGCACGGCGACCGGATCGGACGTGGCGCGCGCCAGGACACGATGGTCGCCATCCTCTCGGTGGGCGCACCCCGGGACCTGCTGCTGCGCCCGGCGGGCGGCGGCGGGGAGACCGTGCGCCGCCCTCTGGGCCACGGCGACCTGATCGTGATGGGCGGCTCCTGCCAGCGCACCTGGGAGCACTGCGTCCCCAAGAGCACCCGCGCCGCCGGGCCCCGCATCAGCGTCCAGTTCCGCCCGCACGGCGTGCGCTGAGGGCCGGGCGACCACCCGCTCCCCGTTTCTGGTTGGCTGTCCCGCGCGGGGACAACCGACCTGGAACGCGGGAGACCATGAGCGCGGACGTACGGCAAGTGGCCGACGGCACCTACCTGGTGCACGGTGGCAACACCAACTGGGTCATCCTCACCGACGGCGACGCGGTGACCCTCGTCGACACCGGCTACCCGGGCGACCGCCGGGCACTGCTCGACTCCCTGGCCGCCGTCGGGAGTTCACCCGAGGCGGTGGCGGCCGTGCTGATCACCCACGCCCACAACGACCACCTGGGTTCGGCCGAGTACCTGCGCGCCACCCACGGCACCCCGGTCCTGCTGCACGAGGCCGAGGTGCCGCACGCCCGGCGTGACTTCCTCCAGCAGGTGTCGGTCGGCACGGTGCTGCGCAACGCCTGGCGCCCCGGCGTGCTGCCGTGGATGGTGCACGTGCTGCGCACCGGCGGCACCGAGCAGCACCCGGTGACCGCGCCCGCGCCCTTCCCGGCGCAGGGCGCCCTCGACCTGCCGGGCCGGCCGGTGCCGGTGCACACCCCCGGGCACACCGACGGCCACTGCGTCTACCACCTCCCCGACGCCGGGGTGGTGATCTCCGGCGACGCGCTGGTGAGCGGGCACGCCATCTCCCGGATCGACGGACCGCAGCTGCTGCCCGACCTGTTTCACCACGACCGGACGCGCGCGATCGCCTCGCTCGACGTGATCGCCGGGCTGGAGGGCGACCTGCTGCTCCCGGGGCACGGTCCCGTCCACCGCGGGCCGGTGAAGGACGCCGCGGCACAGGCCGGGGAACGGGCGCTCTAGAGTCGGGGCATGGCCTTGCAGATCAGCGCCACCAATCCGGAGCACCCCGCGCTCCTGCTCGAACTGCCCTGGCAGCTGCCGCTGGAGCAGTGGCCCGAGGAGTACCTCGTGCCGCTGCCGCGCGGCATCTCCCGGCACGTGGTCCGCTACGCGCGCGCCGGGGACGAGGTGATCGCCGTCAAGGAGCTGGCCGAACGGCCCGCGCTGCGCGAGTACCAGCTGCTGCGCGACCTGGACCGGCTCGCCATCCCGGCGGTGGACGCGCTGGCCGTGGTCACCGGCCGCTCCGACGCCGCCGGTGAGGCGCTGGAACCGGTGCTGGTCACCCGGCACCTGGGCGGCTCGCTGCCGTACCGGTCGATGTTCGAGACGACGCTGCGCCCGGCGACCATGCACCGGCTGATGGACGCCCTCGCGGTGCTGCTGGTCCGGCTGCACCTGGCCGGGTTCGCCTGGGGGGACTGCTCGCTGTCCAACACGCTCTTCCGGCGCGACGCGGGCGCCTACGCCGCCTATCTGGTCGACGCCGAGACCGGCGACCTGCACCCGCGGCTCAGCGACGGCCAGCGCGACTACGACCTCGACCTGGCCCGGGTGAACATCAGCGGGGAACTGCTCGACCTGGAGGCCTCCGGGGCGCTCCACCCCTCCGTCGACCCGGTCGAGTTCGGCACCGAGATCTGCGCCCGCTACCGGTCCCTGTGGCAGGAGCTGACCCGCACCTCCGTCTACCCGGCGGGCAAGTACCACTACATCGAGCGCCGGATCCGGCGGCTCAACGACCTCGGGTTCGACGTGGCCGAGATGCAGATCGAGCACGCCTCCAACGGCGACACCGTCACCTTCGTGCCCAAGGTCGTCGACGCCGGTCACCACCAGCGCCAGCTGCTGCGCCTGACCGGACTGGACGCCGAGGAGAACCAGGCCAGGCGGCTGCTGAACGACCTGGAGAGCTGGATGGCCACCCAGGACGACTACGCCCCGGGCGACCCCCTCGGCGCCCGCCCGGAGGTCCTCGCCCACCGCTGGGTGCGCGAGGTCTTCCGTCCCACCGTGCGCGCGGTGCCGGTGGAGCTGCGCGGCGCGATGGACCCGGCGGAGATCTACCACGAGCTGCTGGAGCACCGGTGGTACCTCTCCGAGCGGGCCCAGCACGACATCGGGCTGGACACGGCCGTCGAGGACTACCTCGTCAACATCCTGCCCAAGGCCCGGGAGACCCTGCAGCCCACGGCGGACTGAGCCGCGCGGCCGAGGCTCAGGTGTGCGGGACCACCGCCACCGGGCACCCCGCGTGGTGCAGCACGCCGTGCGCCACCGAGCCGATCCGGGCGCCGACGGCGGTACGGCGGGCGCGGCGGCCCACTACCATCAGCTGGGCGTTCGCGGACACCGACAGCAGCACCTGGCCCGCGCTGCCCATCTCCACGTGTTCGACCACCGGGACGTCGGGGAAGCGCTCGCGCCACGGTGCGAGGGCCTCGGCGAGTGCCTTGCGCTCGTACTGCTCCAGGCCCCCGGCCTCGTCGGCGAGCGCCATCGAGCCCGGGCTGTAGGTGAAGACGGTCGGCAGGGTCCAGGCCCGCACGGCGCGCACGGTGGCGCCCCGGGCGGCGGCCGCCTCGAAGGCGAACCCGATGACGTCGGCGCTGTCCTCCGGCTCGCCCTGCTGGCCCACGACGACCTCGCGGCCCGCGGCCTCGGCGGCGGCCTCGTCGCCGGCCCGGACGAGGACGACCGGCCGGGGCGCCTCGGCGATCACCTGCTGCCCGACCGAGCCGAGCAGGAAGCCGACGACGGCCCCGTGGCCGCGCGAGCCGAGGACCAGCGTCTCGGCGTCGGCCGCGGCGGCGAGCAGGGCCGCGACGGCGTCGCCCTCGCGGACGTCGGTGGTCACCGTGAGACCGGGATGCCGTTCGGTGGCCGTCGCGACCGCCTGGGCGAGGGCGTCCCGCGCCCACCCCTCCTGGGTCTCGCGGTCCACCGCGTCTGTCGTGCCCTGGCCCTGGAACCGCCAGGCGTGCACAACGTGCAGCGGGGCCCGGCGGCGGACCGCCTCCCTCGCCGCCCAGGCCAGTGCGGCCAGGCTCTCCTCCGAACCGTCCGAGCCTGCCGTGATCGGGCGCGTCATGCGGGTCCCTCCCTGGGTCGCGGGAACGTCGTTCTCGGAGCCCAGTCTTCCCCAGGCCGCCCGCACGGCCGCGCGGGGGGGAGCGGTCCGACGCCGGCGCCCCGCCCCCGCCGCCCGAGCGAGGACCCGCGATCGAACATACGATGGCCGCAGGCCGGTGCGGTGACGGGGACGCCGTGCCGTGAATCCGGCCGCTCGACGTGGGGGACGTATGGCACAGGCCGACGGGGAGACACGGACCGTCATCATGACCGTGGACGACGATCCGGGGGTCTCCCGCGCCGTCGCCCGCGACCTGCGGCGGCGCTACGGCGCCACGTACCGGATCGTGCGCGCGGAGTCCGGCGAGTCGGCGCTCGACGCACTGCGGGAACTGAAGCTGCGCGGCGACCTGGTGGCCGTGATCCTCGCCGACTACCGGATGCCGCAGATGAACGGCATCGAGTTCCTCGAACAGGCCCTGGACGTGTATCCGGGCGCCCGGCGGGTGCTGCTGACGGCGTACGCGGACACCAACGCGGCGATCGACGCGATCAACGTCGTCGACCTGGACCACTACCTGCTCAAGCCCTGGGACCCGCCCGAGGAGAAGCTGTATCCGGTCCTGGACGACCTGCTCCGGGCCTGGCGCACCGGCGACCACCGTCCGGTGCCCAGCACCAAGGTCGTCGGGCACCGCTGGTCGGCGCGGTCCTCGGAGGTCCGGGAGTTCCTGGCCCGCAACCAGGTGCCCTACCGCTGGTACTCCTCGGACGAGGCGGAGGGGCGGCGGCTGCTGTCGGCGGCCGGGCAGGACGGACAGCGGCTGCCGGTGGTGATCACGCCGGACGGGACCCCGCTGGTGGAGCCGGAGGCCCCCGACCTGGCCGCGCGCGTGGGCCTGGCGACCACGCCGACCGCCGACTTCTACGACCTGGTGGTGATCGGCGGCGGCCCGGCCGGGCTCGGCGCGGCCGTGTACGGGGCCTCGGAGGGGCTGCGGACGGTGCTGGTGGAGCGGTCGGCAACGGGCGGGCAGGCGGGGCAGAGCTCGCGCATCGAGAACTACCTGGGCTTCCCCGACGGCGTCTCCGGCGGCCAGCTCACCGACCGGGCCCGGCGGCAGGCGGCGAAGTTCGGCGCCGAGATCCTCACCGCGCGCGAGGTGACCGGCCTGGAGGCGAACGGCGCGGCGCGCGTCGTCCGGTTCTCGGACGGCTCGGCGATCGCCGCGCACAGCGTCATCCTGGCGACCGGCGTGTCCTACCGGCAGCTGACCGCGCCGGGCACCGAGGACCTGGCCGGCTGCGGGGTGTTCTACGGCTCGGCGCTGACCGAGGCGGCCTCCTGCCAGGGCCACGACGTGTACATCGTCGGCGGTGCCAACTCGGCCGGGCAGGCGGCGATGTACCTGGCCCGGGGTGCCAAGTCCGTGACGCTGCTGGTGCGCGGCGACTCCCTGGCGGCGTCGATGTCGTACTACCTGATCCAGCAGATCGAGGAGATGCCCAACATCCGGGTGCGCTGCGGCACCGTCGTGGAGAGTGCGCACGGCGACGGCCACCTGGAGCACCTGACGCTGCGCGACGCGGTCAGCGGCGCCACCGAACTCGTCGACGCGCAGTGGCTGTTCGTGTTCATCGGCGCGGCCCCGCTGACCGACTGGCTGGACGGCACGGTGCTGCGGGACGAGCGCGGGTTCATCCTGGCCGGGCCCGACCTCACGCCCGACGGGCGGCCACCGGCCGACTGGGAGCTGGACCGGCCGCCGTACCACCTGGAGACCAGCGTCCCCGGCGTGTTCGTGGCGGGCGACGCCCGCGCGGAGTCCGCCAAGCGGGTCGCGTCCGCCGTCGGAGAGGGAGCCATGGCCGTGATGCTCGTCCACCGGTACCTGGAGCAGTCGTGAGCGGGCGGCCGATGCCGTGCAGCCCCGGGGAGATCGGGAAGCTGTTCCTGTTCGAGAAGCTGACGCCCGAGCAGCTGGGCCGGCTGTGCGCCGAGGGCCGGGTGGAGCTGTTCGACCCCGGCCCCGTGTACGCGGAGGGCGAGGACGCCACCTGCTTCTACGTGCTGCTGGAGGGGACGGTCGTGCTGACCCGCCGGGTGGGCGGGGACGAGGTGGAGACCAACCGCACCTCGCAGCGCGGGGTGTACGCGGGCGCGATGCAGGCGTACGTCGGCGACCGGGTACCGCAGGTCTACAACAACTCGATGCGGGTCACCGAGCCGACGCGGTTCTTCGTGCTCCCGGCGGACACGTTCGCGGCCGTCATGCGGGAGTGGTTCCCCATGGCCGTGCATCTGCTGGAGGGGCTGTTCTTCGGGTCCAAGAACACCCAGCGCGCCATCGGCCAGCGCGAGCGGCTGCTGGCACTGGGCTCGCTGTCCGCGGGTCTCACCCACGAGCTGAACAACCCGGCGGCGGCCGCGGTGCGGGCCACCTCGACGCTGCGGGAGCGGGTGGCGAAGATGCGGCACAAGCTCGCCGTGATCGCGGAGGGCCCGTTCTCCCGCGACGCGCTGGCGGGGCTCATCGAGATCCAGGAGCGCACGGCGGAGCGGGTGGCCAAGGCGCCCTCGCTCAGCCCGCTGGAGGCCGCCGACCGGGAGGACGCCCTCGGCGACTGGCTGGCGGACCACGGGATCGAGCAGGGCTGGCAGCTGGCGCCGACCTTCGTGCAGGCCGGTCTGGACACCGACTGGCTGGAGCAGGTCGCGGCGGCCGTGGACGCGGAGATCCTGCCGGGAGCGGTCGGCTGGCTCAACTACACGGTCGAGACCGAGCTGCTGATGAACGAGATCGCGGACTCCACCGCCCGGATCTCGCACCTGGTGGACGCGGCCAAGCAGTACGCGCAGCTCGACCGGGCGCCGCACCGCACGGTCGACGTCCACGAACTCCTCGACAGCACCCTGCTGATGCTCTCCGGGAAGATCGGCCCGCGGATCGAGGTCGTCAAGGAGTACGACCGTACGGTGCCCCGGGTCCCGGCGTATCCGGCGGAGCTGAACCAGGTGTGGACCAACCTGATCGACAACGCCGTCGCCGCGGTGAGGGACGCGGGCGGCGAGGGGACGCTGACCGTGCGGACGGCGCTCCACCACGACCGGCTGCTGGTGGAGTTCCGGGACACCGGCACCGGGATCGCCCCGGAGATCCGGGAGCGCGTCTTCGACCCGTTCTTCACCACCAAGCCGGTGGGCGAGGGCACCGGGCTCGGTCTCGACATCTCCTGGCGGATCGTGGTCGACAAGCACCACGGCAGCCTCCAGGTCGAGTCCGTGCCGGGCGACACCCGCTTCCAGGTGCTCCTGCCGCTCACCGCCGCGGAACCCGATCAATCCGATTCAGCCGATTCAGCCGATTCAGCCGATACAGCCGATACAGCCGATCCGAGCGATACAGCCGATCCAGCCGATCGGACCGATCCGACCGAGGAGCCGGTATGACCAGCGACACCGGAATCGACCCCACCGTCCCGCCGAGCGGCACCGGCTGCGCCGAGTGCGACGCGGCCGGCGGCTGGTGGTTCCACCTGCGGCGCTGCGCGAGCTGCGGCCACGTCGGCTGCTGCGACAGCTCACCGGGACAGCACGCGACCGCCCACTACCGGTCCACCGGGCATCCCGTGGTGCAGAGCTTCGAGCCGGGCGAGGACTGGTACTGGGACTACGCGACCAACGAGGTGCGCGAGTCGGGCCCCGCCCTCGCCCCGCCCGCCAGCCACCCGGACGACCAGCCGTCGCCCGGCCCGGCGGACCGGGTCCCGGCCGACTGGGCGGCCTCCCTCCACCGCTGACCCGGCCGCGGGACCGCCGGCGCCGCCCGTGCCGGGGTCGTTGTCGTACGGCCCCCGGGCCGGGGCGCGGACGGGCCGCGAAACCGGCAGGACCGCTGTCCGACCCGCGTGTCAGGATGGGCGGCGTGTCGCTGACCTCTCTCACCAGCCCGCTCGTCGGCCGCGAGGACGAACTCGCGCGTCTCACCGGCGTGCTGGAACGCGCCCGCACCGGTGAGGCCCGCGCGGTCCTCGTCGCCGGGGACGCCGGGGTCGGCAAGACCCGGACCCTGGACGAGGTCGCCGGGCGGGCCGCCGCGGCCGGGACGACCGTGGTCACCGGTCACTGCGTGGACCTGGGCGACGTGGGTCTGCCGTACCTGCCGTTCACCGAGATCCTGGGCGTGCTCGCCGCCGACGAGCGGTTCACCGCCGTGCTGGCCCGGCATCCGGTGGCCGACCGGCTGCTCGGCGGCGGTCCGGACGACGGGAGCGACGCGGCTCCCTCACGGCTGCGGCTCTTCGAGGGCGTGGCCGCCCTGCTGACCGACCTGGCGGACGTCGCCCCGCTGCTGCTGGTCCTGGAGGACCTGCACTGGGCCGACCAGTCCTCCCGCGACCTGCTGAGGTTCCTGCTCAGCCGGGGCGTCCTGCAGCGCCCTGCGGGCGGCGCGCCCGGCCACCGGCTCGCGCTGTTCGCCTCGTACCGGGCCGACGACCTGCACCGACGCCATCCGCTGCGCCCGCTGCTGGCCGAGCTGGTCCGCCTGCCCGGCGTGGAGCGGCTGGAACTGCGTCCGCTGCCGGACGCCGACGTGGCCCGGCTGGTGCGCTCGCTGCGCCGGCGACGGCTGCCGGACACCACCGTGCGCCGGATCGTCGAACGGGCCGAGGGCAACGCCTTCTACGCCGAGGAGCTGGTCGCCGCCACGGACACGCCGGCCGGGGGCGTCCCCAGCGGGCTGGCCGACGTCCTGCTCATCCGGTTCGAGCAGCTGTCCGAGACCGCTCAGCAGGTGCTGCGCACCGCCGCCGTGGCGGGCCGCCGGGTGGGGCACGAGCTGCTGCGGGACGCCGTCGGGCTGCCCGAGGAGGAGCTGGAGTCGGCGCTGCGCGAGGCGGTGGAGCGGCAGTTGCTGGTCGCCGGCGACGGGGACACCTACTCCTTCCGGCACGCCCTCGCCCGGGAGGCGGTCTACGCCGACCTGCTGCCCGGTGAACGGGCCCGGCTGCACGGCGCCTTCGCCCGGCTGCTCGCCGGTCCGGACCGCCGCTCGGACCACGCCGCCGAGCGCGCGCACCACTACCGCGAGAGCCACGACCTGCCCGAGGCGCTCGCCGCGTCCCTGGAGGCCGCCGACCACGCCCAGCGGGTCGGCGCGCCCGCCGAGGAGCTGCGGCACGTCGAGGCCGCCCTCGACCTGTGGACGGCGGTCGACGCCGCCGCGCGTCCCACCGGACCCGACGCGGTGACGCTCACGCTGCGCGCCTCGGCGGCCGCCGTGCACGCCGGTGAACTGCACCGCGCGGTCTCCCTCACCCGCTCCGCGCTGGCCGGCCTCGGCCAGGACGCGGACCTGGAGCTGGCCGCCCGCGTCCGCTACACCCTGGCCGGCAATCTGCTGAGCGTCGACAACCTGGAGTCCGCGTACGCCTACAGCAGCGAGGCGCTGGGCCTGATCCCCGCCGATCCGCCCTCGTCGACGTGGGTGTGGGCGGCGGCCACGCATGTGACGGCGGCCCGCCAGGTCGGTGAGAACGAGACGGCGCTGCGGGTGGCCCGCCGGGCGCTGCGGGCCGCCGAGCAGCTGGAGGTGACCGACGCCCGCGCCGATCTGCTGATCTCCCTGACGAGCCTGGAGGGCGGCAGCCGCGCCACCCCCGAGGGCCGGGAGCGGCTCCTCGAGGCACGCGAGCTGGCGCGGCGGGCGGGCAACGCGCCCGTGGAGCTGCGCGCGCTGTTCAACCTCGCCATCGGCTGCTTCGAGTCCGGTGACCTGGAGGAGTGCCTGCCCTGGGCGTCGGAGGGGCTGGACCGGGCCCGCCGCTCCGGGCTGCTGTCCTCGCCGTACCCGCGGGAGATGCGGTATCTGCGGCTGCTGGTGCAGTACACGCTGGGCCACTGGGACGAGGTGCTGCGCGAGTCCGCCGAGGACGCCGGGGAGCGGCCGGCCCTGGACGGTCACGCCCTCGGGCCCGGGCTGTACGTGGCGCTGGCGCGCGGCGACTCGGGGGTGGCCGACCGGGCCCGCGCCCTGCTGAACGGGCCGTTCGACTGGATGGCGCGGATGGTGGCGGCGGTGGTGCTGACCGACGCGGCGGCGCTGCGCGGGGACGCGGAGGACGCCGTGCGGTGGATGCGGTCCAGCGTCGAGACGCTCACCGAGGCCGGCACGCGGCCCACCGTGACGCTCCGCCTGGCCACCCTCGCGCTGTCCGCCGTCGCCGACACCGTGACCGAGTCGCGCCGGGCCGGGGACGACGCCGGGGTGGCCCGCTGGTCGGACACGGCGGCCGAGCTGCTGGCCGACGCCCGCTGGTCCGCCGGGCACGGTTACGACGACCTCCCGCAGGGGCCGGAGGGCCAGGCCTGGCTGGCGCGCGCGGAGGCCGAGTGGTCCCGGGTCGCCGACGCCGCGCCGGACCCGGCGGCCTGGGAGCGGGCGGTGGCCGCCTTCACGTACGGCGACGCCTACGAACGCGCGCGGTGCAGACTGCGGCTGGCCCAGGCGCTGCTGGCCGCCGACCGCCGCGAGGAGGCGGCCGCCGAGGCCGGCGCCGTGCGCCGGGAGGCCGACCGGCTCGGCGCGACGGTGCTGCGCGAGCGGGTCGACGACCTGGCCCGCCGCGGCCGGCTCACGGGCACGGCACCGGCCGGGGCGGGCGCCGCGGCGCTGACCGCCCGCGAGCAGGACGTGCTGCGGCTGCTCGCGCTGGGGCACAGCAACCGCCGGATCGGGGAGGAGCTGTTCATCAGCGCCAAGACGGCCAGCGTCCACGTGTCCAACATCCTCGCCAAGCTGAACGCGGCGAGCCGCACGGAGGCGGTCGCGGTCGCCCACCGGCAGGGCCTGGTCGCCCCGGAGCCGACGTCGTCGCACTGAGCCGGGCCCCGGGAACCCACGCCCCCGGGCGGACGTTGACCCGGCACCGGTACCCGGAGCGCGCACCACGACACAGGACGGCACGATGAGCGACTTGGTCCCCGGGGGCAACGTCCCTCTGCCGGGCGGCCCCGTGAGCGTACGGGTGCCCGGCGGCTTCGACGTGTCGGCGCTCGTCACGGACGACGGCGGCAAGGTCGGCGGCGACGAGGACTTCGTCTTCTACAACCAGCCCGAGGCACCCGGCGCGCGGCTGCGGGACGACACGCTCACCGTCGATCCGGCGCGGCTGCGGCCGGGTGCCACCCGGGTGACGGTGGCGGTCAGCCCGTCGGACCCCGGCACCGCCCTGAGCGCGCTCCCCTCCCCCACCGTCCGGGTCACCGACGCCCGCGGCGGGGCCGTCACCCGGTTCACCCCCGCGCCCGCCGGACCGGAGAGCGTGCTGCTGCTCGTGGAGTTCTACCGGCGCGGCGGGGCCTGGAAGATACGCGCCCTGGGGCAGGGCTACGCGGACGGACTCGCCGGACTCGCCCGGGACTTCGGCGTGGAGGTGACCGACGAGGCGTCGCCGCCGGCCGCCGCCGCCGCACCGGAGCCTTCCCCACCCGGGGCCGCGTCCGACGACTTCCTGCACCTGGTCAACTCCGCCCGTGCCGCGGCCGGTTCACCCGCCGTGCGGGCCGACTCCCGCCTGCTCGACGCGGCCCGGGCGCACGCCGCCGCCATGGCCGCCGCGGGCACCCTGAGCGTCGAGACGCGGGACGGCGTCTCGGTCCACCAGCGCGTCGTCGCGGCCGGATTCGCCTGTCTCACCGTCGGCGAGCACCTGGTCTCGGGCCCCCGCACGCCCGCCGAGTTCGTCGCGTACTGTCTGCGCACCGAGCGCACCCGGCGCACGCTGCACGACGCCCGCTTCACACACGCCGGATGGGCGCACGTCACCGGCGGGCCGTCGGGCGACACGTACTGGACGGCGCTGTGGGCCCTGCCGCTCACTCCGGAGGGCCTGGCCCGCACGACGGCGGAGGTCGTCGGTCTCACCAACCGGGAGCGGGCCGCGGCGGGGCTGCCCGCCCTGGCCGTCGACGCCCGGCTGACCGCCGCGGCGCAGGCGCACAGCGCGGACATGGCGGCCCGCGACTTCTACTCCCACACCGATCCGGACGGCGGCAAGCCGTGGGACCGGGCCGCCGCCGCGGGCGCCGCCCGGCGCACGGTCGGCGAGAACATCGCCTGCGGCCAGCGCTCCCCCGCCGACGTGGTCGAGGGCTGGATGAACAGCCCGGGGCACCGGGCCAACATCCTCAAGGCCGACTTCACCCACATCGGTGTCGGCCTGGCCGCCGGCGGCCGGGCGGGCACGTACTGGACCCAGCTCTTCGGCGGCTGAACCCGTCCACCGGCACCCGATCTTGGCGGAACGGGACGCTCCGGGACAGGATGCCGTCATGAAGGGTGACCTCTTTTCCAGCGAGCACATGGTGCAGCCCGCCACCGCGCCGGGCATGACCGTCGAGAACTCCAAGTGCATCCGTTACGCGGTGAACGGCGAGATGCTCGCCCGGCAGGGCGCGATGATCGCCTACCGGGGCAGTCTCCAGTTCGAGCGCAAGGGCCAGGGCGTGGGCGGCATGCTCAAGCGGGCGGTCACCGGGGAGGGACTGCCGCTGATGGCGGTGCGCGGACAGGGCGAGGCCTGGTTCGCGCACGAGGCCCAGAACTGCTTCGTCGTCGAGGTGGAGCCGGGTGACGAGTTCACCGTCAACGGCCGCAACGTCCTGTGCTTCGACGCGTCGTTGTCCTACCGCATCGCCACCGTCAAGGGCTCGGGCATCGCCGGGGGCGGACTGTTCAACAGTGTCTTCACCGGGCACGGCAGGCTGGGCCTGGTGTGCGAGGGCAATCCGCTGGTCATCCCGGTCTCGCACCAGTACCCGGTCTACGTCGACACGGACGCGGTCGTCGGCTGGTCCGCGGGGCTCTCGACCTCCCTGCACCGTTCGCAGTCGATCGGCTCGATGCTGCGCGGCGGTTCGGGCGAGGCCGTCCAACTGGTGCTCCAGGGCGAGGGCTTCGTCGTCGTACGGCCGAGTGAGGCGACGCCGCAGAAGACGCAGCAGCACTGAGCCCGCCTTCCTCCCCCGGGATCCGTGTTGACCTTGGGGGCGTCGCGCGAAAGGGTGCGAAGGGGCGCGGATCACCGCCCGCGCCGGAAGGAAGACTGCCTTGATCGGGATCACGGAGATCGAAGCCGCGGCCGAGCGGATCGCCGGACATGTCGTACGCACCCCGACCGTGCCCAGCCCGGGGCTGTCCGCGCTGCTCGGCGTCCCGGTCACCGCGAAGCTGGAACTGCTCCAGCGCACCGGATCGTTCAAGGCGCGCGGCGCCACGGCGAAACTGCTGTCGCTGACCGAGGCCGAGCGGGCCGCCGGTGTCGTCGCGGTCAGCGGCGGCAACCACGGCATCGCGGTGGCGGTGATGGCCGCCGCCCTCGACGTGAAGGCCACGGTGGTCATGCCGCGCACGGCACCGGCCCGTTCCGTGGAGATCGCGGAGGAGGCGGGCGCGGTGGTGCGGCTCACCGACGGGATGGACAGCGCCTTCGCCCTCGTCGGCCGGCTCCGTGAGGAGGGGCTGACCCTGGTCCACCCCTTCGACGACCCGGTGGTGATCGCGGGCCAGGGCACCGTGGGGCTGGAGTTCGCAGAGGACTGTGCCGACCTCACCGACGTGCTGGTGAGCATCGGGGGCGGCGGGCTGATCGCGGGCGTGGCGGCGGCGCTGCGGGCGCTGCGGCCCGGGGTGCGGATCTGGGGCGTGGAGACCGAGGGGGCCGAGGCCATGTCCCGGGCGCTCGCGGCGGGCGGGCCGCTCGCGGTGCCCCTGTCCTCGGTCGTCACCACGCTCAGTGCGCCGGCCGTCTCCCAGGTGACCTACGACCATGTGTCGGAGCTGGTCACCGAGGTGCTCGTGGTGCCGGACCGGGAGGCGGTGCGGGGTTCGCTGGCGCTCGCCGAGCACGCCAAGGTATGGACCGAGCCCGCCGCCGGCTGTCTGCTTCCGGCGGCCCGGCGGGTGGTGGAGCGGGTGGGCGACGACGCCCGGATCGGGCTCGTGGTGTGCGGGGGCAATGCCACGGTGGCCGACATGGCGGTGTGGGCGGACCGCTTCGGACTGCGCTGAGGCCAAACGGGGCGCGGACCCGGCGCGCCGCTCTTTTGAAGAAGGGTCAGAAACGGGGCGGCCGGGCGCGTTCGCTGAACGCTCCCCCGCCCCCTCGACGTACCTCTGGTCGAGCAGAGAGCCGACGGTGCGAGCGAGGGATGGCCATGGGCAGGGCGCACGTCTCCACACACGAGCTGGTCGCCGGACGCTACCGCCTGTTCGAGGTCGTCCAGCGCGAGACGAACCGGGTCTGCTGGTCCGGGGAGGACGCCACGACGGGCCGGCCGTGCCTGGTCACGCGGATCGCGCTGCCGCAGGACCGGGCCGGTGAGGCCGCCCGCCGGGCCCCGGGCCGGGTGATCCGCACCGGCGAGACCATGGCGTCGCTGTGCCCCGGGCGGGTCGCCGTGGTGCTGGACGCGGTGGTCGCGGACGGCGTGCTGTGGACGGTGACCGAATGGGTCGCCGGTGTCCCGCTCGGTGACCTCCTCGACCGCCGGGGCGCGTTCAGCTACGCCCGGACGGCCCGCGTCGGCCTGGAGCTGCTGGCGGTGCTGGAGGCGGCCCACACCCACGGCGTGACGCACGGCGAGCTGAGCCCGGGACAGGTGTTCGTGCGCGAGGAGGGCTCCGTCGTCGTCACCGGCTTCGGGCTGGCCGGCGCCACCCTCGCCCCACGGCTGACCGCGCCCGCGTACGCCTCTCCCGAACAGGCCCGCGACGAGCGGATCGGGCCCGCGGCCGACCTGTGGACGCTGGGCGCGATCCTCTACACGATGGTCGAGGGCCGGCCGCCGTTCCGTGACCGGGGCCGGCCCGAGGCCACGCTGAAGGGGGTGGACCGGCTGCCGCTGCGCACGCCGGTGCGCGCCGGTCCGCTCGCCCGGGCCGTGCAGGGGCTGATGCGCAAGAACTCCCGGGAGCGGCTGACCCGCCCGGTGGTGCGCGCGGCCCTCGTCCGGGCGCTGACGGAGGAACCCGGCACCGCCATGGCCGAGGTGACCACGCGGCCGGGGCTGCGCGGCGTCTGTGCCGCCGCACGGCAGGCGGGCCGCGGCCGGTCGCGGCGGACCGTGGCCGCCGGGACGGCCCTGGCGCTCGTGACGGTCACGGCCGCCGTCCTCTCGGTCCTCGCGGTCACCGACGGACTCCCCGGCACGGGCGAGGGGGCCGCCACGGGCGCCCGGCCGCGCCCCTCGGCGCCCGCCGACCCTCCCACCGGCCCCGGCCCCGCCTCCTCCGCCCCGGGGCGGTCGCCCTCCTCCTCCGCCTCGCCCTCCTCCCCAGCAGGCGGGCCGGGCCCGAGTGCCACCCCGTCGCAGCCGGGTGCCCCCACCCCGGCCGGGTTCCGCCGCTACGACGCGCCGGAAGGCTTCTCCGTCGTCCTTCCCGGCAACTGGCGGCGACTGGACACCGCGCGGGTGGCGGGTGGCGCGTACCGGGTGGTCTTCGGCGCGTCCGGCGACCCGCGCACCCTCGCCATCACCTACAGCAGGAGCGCGGGCCCGGACCCGGTGGCCGTCTGGCGCGACGACGTCGAGCCGGGCCTCGCCCGCTCGGACGGCTACCGCCGGATCGGCGAGATCCGCGCCACCACCTACCGGGGGCGTGCGGCGGCCGACATGGAGTGGCTGGCCGGGGACGGCGGCACCCGGGTCCGCACCTTCGGCCGCGGCTTCCTGCTCGGCGGCGGACGCAGCTTCTCGCTGCGCTGGACGACTCCGGCCGGCGACTGGGACGACACCGCGAACGAGCGGGCGCTCGCCGCCTTCCTCGGAACCTTCCAAGAGGACGGGCCCTGACCCCTTCCGCCCCGTTTCCACCTGTTTTCCCTCCGGCCGAGCGGGGACTCGGCCGCCATGGCACACATCGGATACACGATGATGACGGAGCAGGCAGGCCCGCGTGAACTCGTCGGCCATCTGGTGCGGGCCGAGGAGGTGGGGTTCGACTTCTCGGTGACCTCGGACCACTACTTCCCCTGGCTGCGCACGCAGGGCCACTCGCCCTACGCCTGGAGCGTGCTGGGGGCCGCGGCGCAGGCAACCTCCCGCATCCCGCTGATGACGTACGTGACGTGTCCGACGTTCCGGTACCACCCGGCGGTGGTGGCGCAGAAGGCGGCGACGCTGCAGCTGCTGTCCGAGGGGCGGTTCCGGCTGGGTCTCGGCTCGGGCGAGAACCTCAACGAGCACGTGGTCGGCGGCGGCTGGCCGTCCGTCGACGTACGGCACGAGATGCTCCAGGAGGCCGTGGAGATCATCCGGGGGCTCTTCGCGGGCGGCCACGTCAACCACCGCGGCACGCACTTCGACGTGGAGTCGGCCAAGCTGTGGGACCTGCCGCAGAGCGCTCCCCTCATCGGCATCGCCGTCTCCGGCGAGCGTTCCTGCAAGCTGGCGGGCGAGTTCGCCGACCTGGTGATCGCCACCGAGCCGAAGGCGGGGCTGCTGGAGTCCTTCGACCGGCACGGCGGAACGGGCAAGCCGCGCGTGGGCCAACTGCCCGTTTCCTACGACCCCGACCGCGACACGGCGATCAAGCGGGCCCACGCGCAGTTCCGCTGGTTCGGCAGCGGCTGGAAGGTCAACTCCGAACTGCCGCACCCGGACTCCTTCGACGCGGCCACCCAGTTCGTGACGCCCGACGACGTCGCCGAGTCCATTCCCTGCGGTGACGACCCGGACGCCTTCGTGGCGGCCGTGCGCCCGTACGTGGAGGCCGGGTTCACCGAGATCGCCCTGGTGCAGATCGGCGGGGAGTCGCAGCCGGCCTTCCTGGACTGGTCGGAGAAGACCCTGCTGCCCGCGCTGCGTGAGGAGTTCGGCCGCGACTGAAACCCCCGGGGCCGGCGAATCACCCGGACGGCTGAGCATCTCGCCGGTGTTCGGGGTACTAAGGGGCTCTACGTCCGTCCTCCTGGAGGTCCCCGTGAACACCGCCGTGCACAAGACCGTGGTCGTGCAGCTCCAGGCGGGCGACACCGCCGAACGGTTCCCCGTGCTCGCCCACCTCGGGTACGAGGCGGCGGACCCGTTCGCCCTCACTATGGTCTTCAGCCACGACGGCCGGGTGCTCGCCCGCTGGGCGCTGGACCGAGAGATGGTCGCCGAGGGGCTCACCCGGGCGGTGGGCGTGGGCGACGTGCGGCTGCGGCCGGAGTCCCGGGGCATGTGGGACGAGCTGCGCATCGAGCTGCTGGGCGACGACCGGGGCGACGGGGGCCGCCACCGTGCCGTGGTGTTCGTGTGGGCCACGGCCGTCGAGGCGTTCCTGCGCGAGACGTACGCGGTGGTCCGGCCGGGGCGGGAACGGGTAAGCGTCGACGACTTCCTCGCCGAGCTGACGGCGGAGGGGTGACGGCGGAGGGGTGACGGCGAGGGCTCACCGCCGAGGGCCGGGGGACCGCGGGCCGCGGGACCTCAGCGGGCCGTGTGGCGGTGCCGGGTCCACAGCGGGATCCCGAACCAGCACAGCAGGTACCAGAGCACCACGCCGGTGACGAGGTAGGGCACGAAGCCGTCGTGGGTCGCGACGCGCAGGATCAGCAGCAGTGAGCAGGCCGTCGTGGCGAGCAGCAGCACCAGCCCGAGCACGGTCAGCCGGGACGCCCACCGCACCGCCTGGGGCTTCACCCGCCGTCCGGAGACGAGGCGGTGCAGGGACACCGGGCCGATCAGGGCGCCGGTCGTCACGGCGCCGAGAACCACCGTGATCAGGTAGATCGTCTGGTCGGTGTCCGAGAGGTTCTCGTACTTCGGCTGGAACACGACCGTGAGCAGGAAGCCGAACAGGATCTGCACGCCCATCTGCGCGACGCGGACCTCCTGGATCAGCTCCGTCCACATCCGGTCCGCCCGCTCCTCCTCGGTCTCGTTGCGGCCCCTGCGCCGGCCCGAGCCCTCAGCGGCTTCCGAGTCCCTCACATCGTCCTCCCGATGGCCGTCGCTGCGTCCTCTTCCCTGTTCCCGGGATCCCCGTACTCAGGCGCCGGGCCGGGGCGGCGGCCGCCGGTTTGGGTGACCGGGAGGCGGTTACACGGGCCGGGACCGACCGACGCGCGGCAAGGAAGGCGAAGGATGTCCGACACTCAGCTCACCGTGACGCTCGACGGCGGCGGCATCGACGACGCGCGGGCGATCGTCCGCGCCCTGGAGGGCGTCTTCGGGACTCCCGACGCCCCGCCCGCCGACGAGGGGGCGACGGTGCGTACCGCGACCTTCGACTCCCCGGGCGCCCCGCGGTCGGACTCCGCCCCGGCAGCGGGCGGGACACTGTCCGCGCCGGTGACGGTCACCGTCCAGGGCACTCCGCAGGCCGTGGAGGCGGCGAGCGAGACGCTGTCCCGCGCCTTCACCGCGCAGGACGACGGAGCGGCCTCGGGCGACCAGGAGCGGGAACGGCAGCTGCTCCTGGTGCCGTGAGGCCGCTCGGCACCGTCCGCCGGCCGCCTACCAGCGGCCCTCGACCTGGTCCTTGATACGGCGGTCGTAGAGGTCGCGGATCGCGGCGAGGGTGGCGTCGGACAGCTCCGGCAGCCGGGCGGCGTCCGTGTTGGCGCGCGCCTGCTCGGGTGAACGGGCACCCGGGATCACGGTCGTCACGCCGGGCTGCTGGACGATCCAGCGCAGCGCCAGCTGGGCCGGGGTGTACCCCTCGGGGGCGAGCGCGGCGAACTCGGCGGCGGCCTGCACTCCGGTGGCGAAGTCGACGCCGGAGAAGGTCTCGCCCTGGTCGAAGGCCTCGCCGTGCCGGTTGAAGTTCCGGTGGTCGTTCGCGGCGAAGACGGTGTCCTCGGTGTACTTGCCGGTCAGCAGACCGGACGCCAGCGGCACCCGGGCGATGATGCCGACGCCCGCCTCGCGGGCCGCGGGCAGGACCTCGCGCAGGGGCTTCATACGGAACGGGTTGAGGATGATCTGGACGCTCGCCACGTTCGGCCGGGCGATCGCGGTGAGCGCCTCCTCGCAGGTCTCGACGCTGACGCCGTACGCGGCGACGCGCTCCTCCTCGACCAGGGTGTCCAGGGCGTCGAACACCTCGTCGCTGGAGTAGACGGCCGTCGGGGGGCAGTGCAGCTGCACCAGGTCGACGCGGTCGACGCCGAGGTTGCGGCGGGAGCGGTCGTTCCACTCCCGGAAGTTGTCCAGGACGTAGTTCTGCGGGATCTGGTCGACCCGGCGGCCCATCTTGGTGGCGACCAGCACGTGCAGGTCGGGCCTGCTGGCGAGGAAGGTCGCGATGGTCTGCTCGCTGCGGCCGTCGCCGTAGACGTCGGCCGTGTCGAAGAAGGTCACCCCCGACTCGGCCGCCGCCTCCAGTACCGCGAGGGCTTCCTTGTCGTCGACGTCTCCCCAGTCGGCGCCCAGTTGCCAGGTGCCGAGGCCGACCACCGACGCGTGCTGATCCGACCTGCCGAAAGTGCGCTCGTCCATGGCGTCAGTCTGTCATCCGCGGTCCGCGGGCACCGCGTCGGGACGCCCGGAGCGGCCCGGCCCACCGCCGGTGGGGAGCCTGCGTGCCTGGCCCGTGCGTGCGAGCACGGGCCCCAGCCGGCGCTTGAGCCGCCGCAGTGTCTCCAGCCGGCCGGCCGCCCGGTCGATCCGGTAGTACAGGCGGGGCGGGAGGTACGGCAGCAGCGGCGAGTGGCGCTGGCCGAGCAGGGCGAACATCTCCTGGGGCGGCAGGTGGATGTAGCGGGGCAGGTTCTCGTACCACTGGGCGCTGAGCCGGGCCGCGCTCTGCACCGGCAGCAGGGCCGCCCGGCGTTCGCGTTCGTAGTGGGCGAGGGCCTCCGGGAGGGTCTCCCGCTCGTGCAGCGCCGCCGACAGCGTCATGGCGTCCTCCAGGGCGAGCGTGGTGCCCGCGCCGATGGAGTAGTGCGTGGTGTGGGCGGCGTCGCCGAGCAGGACGAGGTTGCCCCGGGACCAGGTGCGGTTGGCGAGGGTGCGGAAGGTGCGCCAGGGGGTGCCGGCCCGGCCGTTCGACCGCGCGGTGAGCGGGTGTCCGTCCAGTACGTCCGCGAAGAGCTTTTCCAGCAGGACCAGTCCCTCGCCCTCGTCCGCCCGGTCCAGGCCCAGGCCGGTCCAGGTCGCGGGCGCGCACTCGACGACGCAGGTGCTGCCCTCGGGGCCGAAGCCGTAGCCGTACGCCCAGATCCAGCCGTGGCCGGTCTCCACGAAGGCGAAGGTGAAGGCGTCGAAGACCTTGGTGGTGCCGAGCCACACGTAGGGGTTGCGGCCGCCGGTGATCTCGGTGCCGAAGTGGTCGGCGTGCCGGGTGCGCAGGGCGCTGCCCGCCCCGTCGGCCGCCACCACCAGGTCGGCGGCGGGCGGGTTCGCGCCGTCGACCGGGTGCTCGTGCTCCAGGCGTACGCCCAGCTCGCGGGCGCGGGCGGCGAGGATCGCGAGGAGCCGGTGGCGGCCGATGCCGAAGCCCTCGTCGCCTTGGTGCCGGGTGGCCAGGTCGCCCACGTGGGCGACGCCGTCGCGCCAGCGCACCGAGTGCTCCTCGACGGCGCGCGCGGACTCGGGGTCGTGCTCCTGGAGCCGGTCGAGCAGTCCGCGCCAGTAGGTGACGCCCCAGCCGTAGGTGGAGCCCTCCGGGTCGCGCTCGTGGACGGTGACGTCGTGGGACGGGTCCCGCCGCTTCAGCAGGATCGACAGATACAGTCCGGCGGGCCCACCGCCGACGCAGGCGACCTTCACACACACCCCTGGTATGCACTCATAACGGTCATTCGGGACCGCAGAGTAACAAGGGAGGGGCCGTGGTCCGCCGCCGCGCGGCCGGGGGCGGGCGCGGTTTATCCGGCGGCCACCGTGCGGCACTCCGGGTGGCCCCAGCCCTGGTCGTTCTTGGCGATGGACTCTCCGGCCGCGTAGGAGCGGCCGCACAGGCAGCGCCCGGCGAATTTCGCCTTGATGGTGCGCGCCGGGGAACCGCCGCCCTTGCGGGCCGCGCCCGACGCCCGGCGCGGCGCCTTGCGGGCCGCCGGCACGTCCGGCGCGGGCGGCGGCTCCGGCGAACCGAGGGCGGTACCCGCGGCTTCCTGGACCACGGCCGCCTGGCTGGCGGCCCGGTCGGCGAAGTCGTTGAGCCGGTCGCCGTCGACCTGGTGGGCGGGCACGTAGCGGAACTCGACCGAGCGGCCGTCGAGCAGCTCGTCGATGCGCACGACCAGCTCCTGGTTGGCGACGGGCTTGCCCGCGGCGGTCTTCCAGCCGTTGCGCTTCCAGCCGGGCAGCCAGGTGGTGACGGCCTTCATGGCGTACTGCGAGTCCATGCGGACCTCGAGCGGTACGCCCGGGTCGGTCGACGCCAGCAGGCGCTCCAGAGCCGTGAGTTCGGCGACGTTGTTGGTGGTCCTGCCGAGCGGGCCGGCCTCCCAGCGGACCGGATTCTCCGACGCGTCGGCCAGCACCCAGGCCCAGCCGGCCGGACCCGGGTTTCCCTTCGAAGCCCCGTCGCACGCGGCCACTGCTCGTTCACGCATGCGTCCGATCATGCCATGGCCCGGCGGGGTGTCCGGACAGGGTCAGGAGACGTCCGTGAGCGTGGGCATCTCCCCCTCCGTGGTCGTGGTGTCGATCACGGAGAAGTTCGCGCCCTGCGGGTCGCTGAGCGCCGCGAACCGGCCGAACGGGGTCGTGACCGGACCGAACCGCAGGACGCCGCCGAGCTTCGTGGCGCGCGCCACGGCGTCGTCGCAGTCGGCGACGGCGAAGTAGACGTTGATGTAGGGCGGGACCTCGGGCGGGAACTCCTCCGTCATGGCCATCCGGCCCAGGACGGTGCGGTCACCGAGGTCGAAGATGCGGAAGTCCACCTGGTCGTCCCGCATCTGCTTGGCCCGGTAGGAGAAGACCGCGGGGAAGAAGGCGTCCGACTTCGCGGGCTCGCGGGTGAAGACCTCCGCCCAGCAGTACGCGCCGGGCACGGCCGTCGCCTCGAAGCCCTCGTGGGCGTCGCCCTGCCAGACGCCGAAGACGACGCCGCTCGGGTCCCGGGCCAGGCACATGGTGCCGTAGTCGCCGACCCGCATCGGCTCGAGGAGCAGTTCCCCGCCGGCCTCGCGGATCCGGCCGGCGGTCGCCGCCGCGTCCGGGGAGGCGAAGTAGAGGCACCACTGGGACTGGTCCTCGTGACCGGGCGGGGGCGGGACCACGGCGGCCACGGCCTTGCCGTCCGCGTAGCACTGGGTGTAGTTGCCGAACTCCGACGACGACTCGCCGAAGGTCCAGCCGAGGACGTCGCCGTAGAAGGTCTTGGCTCCCTCGACATCGCTGAACATCGCGTCGGCCCAGCAAGGGGCCCCTTCGGGTTGCACGGCCATGACTGCCGCCTCCTGTGCGGGCGAATGGTTTCGAACTGTGCGGGACGAGATGACCGGATACGGTCCGGTTCCTCACGCTAGTCATCCCGTCCACGCCCCGCGCGCCGACGGCGCGTCACTGACCGGCGTACGCCTGCTCCAGTGCGGCGATGTCGAGCTTGCGCATCGACATCATGGCCTTGTTGGCGCGCGCCACCTTGGCGGGGTCGGGGTCGCGGAACATCTCCTCGAGCCGGCGCGGGACGACCTGCCACGAGACGCCGAACCGGTCCTTGAGCCAGCCGCAGGGCCCGTCCTCGCCGCCGCCCTCGGTGAGCCTGGTCCAGTAGTGGTCGACCTCGTCCTGGTTCTCGCAGGTGATCTGGAAGGAGATCGCCTCGTTGAACGTGAACTGCGGGCCGCCGTTGAGGCCCACGAACTTCTGGCCGTTGGCGGTGAACTCGACGGTGAGCACGGAGCCGGCGGGCTGGGGTGCTCCCTCGGGGTAGCGCGTGACGGCGTCGATGCCGGAGTTCTTGAACACGGAGACATAGAAGTGGGCGGCCTCCTCGGCGTCGCCGTCGAACCACAGGCAGGTGGTGAATCCGTCGGTGCTCATGAGTACCTCCAGGGAGCGGAACACGGTCACCACTGTCGACCGGCGCGGTCCGCGGAACTCATCGCTCTGCCGGTGGCGAATCTGCCGCGGGCAGAGAAAGCACCGGCAGGGGCCGTGGCGGACCGAGAGTGGAGGAACCGCGGCGCCATCGGCCGCGGCCCACCCCCCTCCCCCACTGACCACGACTCGACAAGGAGCGCCGATGTCTCCACTCATCGCCTCACCGGCCCGACCGCCCAGGGCCGAGGAGGGCGACACCCCCGCGACCCGGTTCGACGACCGGCTCGCCGAGCAGCTGCTCGACCAGCGGATCGTGCTCCTGGGCACCCAGGTCGACGAGGTCTCCGCGAACCGGGTCTGCGCCCAGCTGCTGATCCTGTCCGCGCAGGACCCGCGCACCGACATCAGCCTGTACATCAACAGCCCCGGCGGCTCCGTGCACGCGGGACTCGCCATCTACGACACCATGCGGCTGATCCCCAACGACGTCTCGACGCTCGCCATGGGGTTCGCCGCCAGCATGGGGCAGTTCCTGCTGAGCGTCGGCACGGCGGGCAAGCGCTACGCGCTGCCGAACGCGCGGATCATGATGCACCAGCCGTCGGCGGGCATCGGCGGCACCACCGCCGACATCGAGATCCAGGCGGACAACCTGGAGTTCACCAAGCGGGCCATCGAGCGGATCACCGCCGAGCACACCGGTCAGAGCGTCGAGACCATCTCCCGGGACGGCGACCGCGACCGCTGGTTCACGGCCGAGGAGGCCAGGGAGTACGGAATGGTGGACCAGGTCGTGCAGTCCCTCGCGGACGTCCGCCCGGCCGCCACCAAGCGACGGATGGGGCTGTGACATGGGGAGCTACACGATTCCTAACGTCGTCGAGCGGACCCCGCAGGGCGAGCGGTCCTACGACGTGTTCAGCCGGCTGCTGTCGGAGCGGATCATCTTCCTGGGGACCGAGATCGACGACGGTGTGGCCAACGTGGTGATCGCGCAGCTCCTGCACCTGGAGTCGTCGGCCCCGGAGAGCGAGATCGCCGTCTACATCAACTCCCCCGGCGGCTCGTTCACGTCGCTGATGGCGATCTACGACACGATGTCCTTCGTGCAGGCGCCGATCTCGACGTTCTGTGTCGGGCAGGCGGCCTCCACCGCGGCGGTGCTGCTGGCGGGCGGCGACCCCGGGCGGCGGTTCGTGCTGGAGCACGCGCGGGTCCTGCTGGGGCAGCCCGCCAGCGGCGGCCGGCAGGGGACGGTCTCCGACCTGGCACTGCAGGCCAAGGAGATGGTGCGGATCCGCTCCCAGGTCGAGGAGGTGCTGGCCCGCCACACCCACCACGACGTGGCGACACTGCGCGCGGACATGGACCGCGACAAGGTGTTCACCGCCCAGGAGGCGGTGGCGTACGGGCTGGCCGACGAGGTGCTCGCCCAGCGCCTGGCGCGGGTGTGAGAGGCCGGGCCGGCGCCCCGCACCGTGCGGGGCGCCGGCCCGTGCGCGGCCTCAGGCGGCCAGGCACATCCCGTCGAACCGCGCGCCGGACGTGCCGCGGCCCGCTCCCGCGCCGGTGTGCCGGGAGGTGAGGCGGACCAGCTCGCCCTGCGCGCGGGCCAGCAGGTCGCCCAGGCCCAGTCCCAGGGCGCCCGCGGCGGCGGCCAGCACTTCCGAGGACGCCTCCTTGCGGCCGCGCTCCACCTCCGACAGGTAGGGCATGGAGATCCGGGCGGCCTCCGCGACCTCCTTCAGCGTGCGCTCCTGCTCCAGGCGTTCCCGCCGCAGGACGTCGCCGACCAGGTCGCGCCACAGCGGCTCCCGTACGGTGGGCGGCCTTCGCTCCGGGGGAACCTGCGAGGCGGCGGGGCGCGCTGCGGGGCGCCCGGCCCGTGGGCGCAGCGCGATGACGCGGGCTTCGTTCGGCACGTGGCTGGTCACCTCCTCAGCCTAGGGGCCCGGCCGCGTCACGGAAGGGGGCGGCGTTCCGCCCTCAGGGAAATCCGGGCGGGTTCCGGGGGTGCCGGGCACGGCCCGCCGCACTAGCCTGGAAGGCGGAGACACCACCCCGCGAAGACGCCGCGGCACAAGTATTGCGCCACCCGTGGAAACGGGTGGCATGGTCCGTCGCGGCCCGGGTACCCGCAAGCGGGCAAGCCTAGGGAGACGTCGCACCGTGACTTTCGTGGGAGAGGCAATGGAGACCGCCGTGGTCCGGCCGCAAGCGCAGGTTGTCGAGGAGGCCGCCGGGAGCGGGACGGGTGAGGGATCACCGCGGGATGCCGTGGACCCGCGCACCGTGGCCCCGCGTGACGCGCGGCAGTTGTCCCGCCAGTTCTTCCGGCGCCTGGCGGAACTCGAGGAGGGCACGCACGAGTACCAGTACGCACGCAACACGCTGATCGAGATGAACATGTCGCTCGTGCGGTTCGCGGCGGGCCGCTTCCGCGGCCGCGGGGACGACATGGAGGACATCGTCCAGACCGGCATGATCGGCCTGATCAAGGCGATCGACCGCTTCGAGCTGTCGCGCGAGGTGGAGTTCACGTCGTTCGCGCTGCCCTACATCGTCGGGGAGATCAAGCGCTTCTTCCGGGACACCACCTGGGCGGTGCACGTGCCGCGGCGGCTCCAGGAGCTGCGCGTGGAGCTGGCCAAGGCCCGCGAGGAGCTCTCCTCCCGCCTGGACCGCGAGCCCACCGTCGCCGAACTCGCCACGCTGATGAACCTCAGTGAGAAGGAGGTGGTCGAGGGGCAGATCGCGTCCAACGGCTACAACTCCTCCTCGCTGGACGCCGCCCTGACCGGTGACGGACCCGAGAGCGGCGAGTCGGTCCTGGCCGACTTCATCGGAGTGGAGGAGGACGGGCTGCGGCTCATCGAGGACTTCCACTCGCTGGCCCCGCTGATGGCCGAGCTGAGCGAGCGGGACCGCCAGATCATCCACCTGCGGTTCGTGGAGGAGGCGACCCAGGCGGAGATCGGCGAACGCCTCGGCTGCTCCCAGATGCACGTCTCCCGGCTGATCAAGCGGATCATCACCCGGCTGCGCGAGGGCATGCTGGGTGAACTCGGGTGCGCCTGAGCCCCGGCCCGCTGTGAAGACGCCGTGACGACGGTGCCCTTCACCCCTCGGTGAGGGGCACCACGGCGCGCACGCGCTTGCCGACCGGGACGCGTTCGACGACGACCGTCTCGACCAGGGCGTGCACGATCTCCAGGCCGTGCCGGCCGACCCGCTCGGGGTCCCGGGGGAAGCGCTGGGGCACGGCGCCGCTGCTGTCGTACACGGTCACCACCACCGAGCTGCCGGTGCCCTCCAGCTCCAGGATGTACGGCCCCCTGCTGTGCCGGTCGGCGTTGGTGACCAGCTCGCTGACCACCAGGAGCACCGCGCCGTCGGCGCGGGGGCCGATCGTGGCGCACCACTCGGTCCTCAGCTGGTCGAGGAAGAGCGAGGCGAAGGAACGTGCCTGCGCTATGCATCCCGGCTCACCGGAGTAGTGCGCCGCCCGCCTCAGCGGTTCGACGGGTACGTCGAAACCAGTCGGTATCACTGCCCCGTCCAGGTACTCGGTCATACGTATCTCTCTCGGAAGCCGGACTGGCCGGACTCTGCTGCGTCTGTCCTCGTACCCCGTGCCGCGCGTCGCAGTCCCCCTCTCCTCCCGGTGCGGGAATCGTCACAGTCGTGCGGGGAACCCGTGGGTGGGTCAGGGGTGTGCGAGCGGGTGGGGAAGGGTGTGCGATGAACGAACTGATGGCCGCACGAAGCCTCACCACCCGGCCGGTGGTCACGCTCGGCGGCGATGCCGTCGCCCAGGTCAAGGACACCGTATGCGACGCCGCCGCGGCCCGGATCACCGGTTTCACCCTGACGGGACGGGGTCTGCTGTCCGGCCCGTTGAAGGAGGGCCTGCCGTGGTCGGCCGTGTACGCGCTGGGCCACGACGCGGTGATGATCCGGGACCGGCGGGGCCTGGTGACCGCGACGGCGATGACGGCGGACCGGACGAACCTGCGAGCCCGTCTGCTGGGGGCGAGGGTGCTGACCGAGGCGGGAGCGGAGATCGGCACGGTGCTGGACGTCGTGGTGGAGGGCGGCACCGGTGGGCGGGTCGTCGGCTTCCGGGTGGCGGCGAGCCGCCGGTTCGTGCCGGGTCACACGCGCCACCGGCGCCGGGTGTACGTGCCGCGCGGCGAGACGCTCACGGTCACCGGCCGGGCCCTGGTGCTTCCCGAGGACGCGGTCCGGCACGTCGCGGACGACCTGCCCGGCTTCACCGCCCTGGTCGGCGGGGTGCCCGGCCGGTGGAAGGGGTCGCTGCCGTGATGCTGTTCACCGAGGTGCGCGGCCTGCCGGTGCTGCCGCCGGACGGGGCCGGGCCCCTGGGCACCGTGACGTCCCTGACCGTCGACGTCGTCACCGGGTCCGTCAGCCATGTCCGCTGGCGCGGCGGCCGGTTCGGCCGCGAGACGGCGCTGCCCTGGGACACGGTGGGCACGGTCGGACCGGGCGCCCTCCGGGTGAGCGCCGCGACCGCCCCCGAGCCGGCGCCGCCCGGCCACGATCTGCTGGGCCGCCGGATCCTCACCGACACGGGCGCCGGGCAGGGCACGGTGCTGGACGTCGCGTTCGACACCCGCACCGCGCGTCTCCTCGCGCTCTTCACCACCCGTGGCGAACTGCCGGCCGACCGCCTGCTGGGCCTCGGCGACTACGCCCTGGTCGTGCGGGCGGGCTGAACGCCGACCGGTACGGGGCGCAGCCGGACCCCGCTCCGGGTCGACCACGAGCAGCACGGGAGGTCGCCGCCACCCGCCGTCGGCGCGGACGGCCCTGTCGGCGGGCGTGCCCGGCGGGGGCTGCTTAGCGTGACACCGTGAGTCCGCAGCCCCCCGCAGTGCCTCCCGTACCTCCCGTGCCTCCCGTGCCTCCCGAGCCGCCCGTACCGGCCGGGCCTCCCGGAAGCTCCAGCCGGGCGGTCGGCCGCCACGGCTGGGCGCAGGCCCTGGGCACGGTCCTGGCCGGGCTGGTCGCCATGGGTGCCGTGGCCGCGCTCGGGCTGTGGGCGGCCGGTGCCGCGGACCTGCCCGACAACGCCTTCCCCCGGGTCGTGGTGGCGACCGTCGTCACCGCCGTCGGCGGCGCGTTGGAGATGTCGGGCGACGCGGGCGAACTGGCGGCCACCGACGCGGGGCTGACCGTGATGCCGCTGTCCGTCACCCTGACCGGTGCGCTGGTGATCGCCCGGGGCTTCCTGCGGCCGCTGCGCCACCGGCCCATGGCCGACGCCGCGGAGCTGGCCGGCTGGGCCGGGCGGATCGCCGTCCTGTGGCTGCTAGCCCTCCTCGGAACGGCGTTCGCCGCGCGGCAGACCTTCGAGGTCTCGCTCGGCGAGGGCCTGCTGAACGACCTCGGCGACCTGTTCGGCGTCAGCCCGACGGTCGGTTTCACCACGGACGTGCCGCTGACCGTCCTCTTCGGACTGCTGTGGCTGGCGGGGGTGCTCGTCCTCGCCCTGCTGGTCTCGCACCGGGCGCCGCTGCCCGAGCGGCCGGCGTGGCTGCGGGCGTCGGTGCGGCCGGCCGCGTACGCGATGGTCGCGCTGCTGCTCGCGTACGTGGTCGTCGGCGTCGTCGTCGCCCTGGTCGTCGCCGGGACGCGGGGCCGTCCGGCGGACACCTTCGCCGTGCTGCTGCTCGGGCTGCCGAACCTGGCATGGCCCGCGCTCACCATCGGCCTGGGGGCGACCTGGAACGGACGCGTGGAGGGGCCGTTCGGGCTCCCGATGCCGCGGGTGCTCGACGAGGTGCTGCGCACGCCGGACGTCTCGACCGTGAACGTGGGCACGCTCGCCGAGCGCGACGGACGCATGTGGTGGCTCCCGGTCGCCGCGGCGGTCCTGGTCCTGGCGGCCGGATTCCTCATGGCGTCCCGCTCCCCGGCGCGGCTCCCGGCCTGGCTGCACGCCGTGCGCATGGCCGTCGCGCTGGCCCTCACGGTCCTCGTGATCGGCCTGGTCGGCCGGATCTCCGCCCACTACGGGCTGTCGGTGCTCGGCATCGGCGACCTGGGCGGCGGGCTGTCCGGGCAGGTGTTCCTGCGGCCGCGCCTGTGGCCTGCGGTGGGTCTCGCGCTGCTGTGGGGACTGGTCGCCGGGTTCCTGGGCGCGCTGCTCGCGCGGTGGGCGGGCGGGCGGTCCGGCCGGGCCGGGTCCTGAAGCGGGCGGGTGCGGCGTACCGGGGGTTCAGGCGACGGGGACGACCAGGACCGGGGCGGCCCGCTGCATCCGCAGCGCGTCCACGGACTCGGCCATCAGCTCGTACTCGGTGGTCTCGTCGCTGGTCGCGACGCGCACCAGGTGTCCCGCGGCCAACTCGTCGGCGACCAGCCCCTGTTGTACGTCGTCGGCGCACCAGGCACGCAGCATGCGCGGCACGTCGGGCGCGTCGTCGGCGACGGGAGTCAGGGCGCCGCGCGGTAAGTGAGGGGTGTCGGGCTGCGGATCCAGCCGCTCGGCGATCCACGACGCCCGGTCCCGCAGCCACCACAGGGCCAGGGCGAGGGTGGGAGCCCGGTAGGTGCCCAGCGGGACACCGATGCGCCTGCCGTCACACACACCGTAGGCGGTGACATGGCACAGGAACTCGTCGTGCACTGCTGCCCTCCCCGTCACGCCCGCCTGCCGGTCGGGCGGCGCGTCCGTGCGGCTCGTGTGCTGTGCGTGAGGGCGCTGTCGCATGGTGTGAGACGCCCTAGTGGTGAGTATGTTCACTCCTGAACCACTGTCACCATGAATTTCCGGCCAGTCTCCTGGCATATTCGCGGCACCGGTTGGCCGAAATGCCGCGCCGCCTCCGCGCCGCGTGCCCTGCCCGCACCGGCCCGTCGAGGAGGCCGGGGCACGCGCGTGAGCCGGACCCCGGGGGCGGTGGTGGCGCCTCGGGGTCCGGCTCGTGTCCGCTCGGGCGGCTCTCTAGCCCTTGACGATCTTGTCGATGCGGGTCAGCTCGTCGGTGCCGAAGTCCAGGTTCCCGATGGCCGCGACGCTGTCCTCCAGCTGCCTCGGGCTGCTGGCACCGACCAGGGCGGAGGTCACCCTGCCCTGGCGCAGCACCCAGGCCAGGGCCATCTGGGCCAGTGACTGGCCACGGGCCCCGGCGATCTCGTCCAGGGCGCGCAGCTTGCCGACCAGCTCCTCGGTGACGGCGTCGGAGTTCAGGAAGGGGCTGTCGCTCGCGGCCCGGGAGTCCTCGGGGATGCCGTTGAGGTAGCGGCCGGTCAGCAGGCCCTGCTCCAGCGGGGAGTAGGCGATCGAACCCACCTCCAGCTCGTCCAGGGCGTCCAGCAGTCCGCTGGTCTCGGGGCGGCGGTCCAGCATGGAGTAGCGCGGCTGGTGGATCAGCAGCGGGGTGCCCAGCTCGGCGAGGATGCGGGCGGCCTCGCGGGTCTGCTCCGGCGAGTAGTTGGAGACGCCGACGTACAGCGCCTTGCCCTGCTGCACCGCCGTGTGCAGCGCGCCCATGGTCTCCTCCAGGGGAGTCTCCGGGTCGGGGCGGTGCGAGTAGAAGATGTCGACGTGGTCCAGGCCCATCCGGGTCAGGCTCTGGTCCAGGGACGACAGCAGGTACTTGCGTGAGCCCCACTCGCCGTAGGGTCCCGGCCACATCAGATAGCCGGCCTTGGTGGAGATGACCAGCTCGTCGCGGTACGGCCCGAAGTCGGCCTTCAGGGCCTCGCCGAGCGCGGACTCGGCCGATCCGGGCGGCGGACCGTAGTTGTTGGCGAGGTCGAAGTGGGTGACGCCGAGGTCGAAGGCGCGGCGCAGGATGGCGCGCTGGGTCTCGACGGGGCGGTCCGGGCCGAAGTTGTGCCACAGGCCGAGCGAGAGCGCGGGGAGCTTCAGGCCGCTGCGTCCGGTGCGCCGGTAGGGCATCTCCGCGTAGCGGTCGGGGTGTGCGGTGTACAACGCGACTCCAGAGGGGTTGGCCCCCGAGGTACGGGGCTTGGGTGGAACCGTCCTCCACTCTGGCGTGACCTGCGGGCAGTGGTCCAACAGAAGAATCCGATGGGATTGCGCGGTTACGCTTCTCAATCATGGAACTGCGTCATCTCCAGCACTTCGTGGCGGTCGCCGAGGACCAGCACTTCACCCGCGCGGCGGAGCGGCTGCTGGTCTCCCAGTCCGGTCTGTCGGCCTCGATCCGGGCGCTGGAGCGGGAGCTGCGGGCGCCGCTGTTCGTGCGCACGACCCGCCGGGTGACGCTGACGGAGGCGGGGCGGGCCCTGCTGGGCGAGGCTCAGCGCATCCTGGCCCAGGTGCGGTCGGCGCACGAGGCGGTCGCGGCGGTGCAGGGGGTGCTGCGCGGGACGCTGTCGCTGGGCGCCGAGCAGTGCATCGCCGGGGTCCCGGTCGCCGGGCTGCTGGCGGCGTTCCGGCGGCGCCACCCGGACGTGGAGATCCGGCTGCGGCAGGCGGGCTCCGGGGAGCTGGCGGAGGAGGTCGCGGCGGGGCGGCTCGACCTGGCCTTCGCCTACCGCACCCAGGCGGACACGGACCAGCTGCGCTCGGTGGCGCTGGCCGGCGAGCCGATGACGGTGCTGTGCCATCCCGGCCACCGGCTCGCGGCGGACGGCGCGGTGCTCACCCCGCACGACCTCGCCGACGAGGTCTTCGTCGACTTCCACCCGGACTGGGGCCCGCGCCGGGTGACCGACGCCGTCTTCGCCGCGGCGGGGGTGCGGCGGACAGTGCCGCTGGAGGTCAACGACGTGCACGGGCTGCTCGACCTGATCGACGAGAACCTCGGCATCGCGGTGGTGCCGCGGCACTTCCGGCACAAGCGGGCCGCCCTCACCTCGCTGCCGCTCAAGGACGCGGACGGGACGGAGTACGAGACCATCGCGCTGCTCCCGCCCGCGCAGGCCACCAGTCCGGCGGCGCGGGCGCTGATGGAGCTGCTGGAGACGGGAAGCGCGTGAACGGGGGGCGCGGGGGGCCGGACTGCGCGATGGTGGACGTATGCATGCGAAGGACATCCTCATCGAGGGCTACGGCCGTATCCAGGAAGAAGTCCACGCCGCCGTCGAGGGCCTGGACCCCGACGGCCTGAACGCCCGCCCCGCCGCCGACGCCAACTCCGTCGCCTGGCTGGTCTGGCACCTCACCCGCGTCCAGGACGACCACGTCGCGGACGCCTTCGGACTGGACCAGGTGTGGCTCGGTGGGGAGTGGGAGAAGCGTTTCGGCCTGGGGCTGCCCCGCCGCGACACCGGCTACGGCCACAGCCCCGCCGAGGTCGCGAAGGTGCGGGTCGACTCGGGCGACCTGCTGACCGGCTACTACGACGCCGTGCACGAGCAGACCCTCACGGCCCTGCGCTCGCTGACCGCCAAGGACCTGGAGCGGGTCGTCGACGACGCCTGGGATCCGCCGGTCACGCTCGCCGTGCGGCTGGTCAGCGTCCTGTCCGACGATCTCCAGCACGTCGGACAGGCCGCCTATGTGCGCGGGCTCGTTCAGAGCTCCGAGGCGTAGCCCGGCAGGACCACGTCCTCGATGAGGGCCTCGCGCTCGTCGAAGGGGATGAAGGCGCTCTTGAGGGCGTTCACCGTGACCGTGCGCAGGTCCTCGACGCTCCAGCCCGCCTGCTCGACCAGCAGGGACATCTCGCGCGTCATCGTCGTGCCCGACACCAGGCGGTTGTCGGTGTTGAGGGTGACGCGGAAGCCGAGGTCCTTGAGCGCCGTGATCGGGTGCTCGGCGATGGAGGCGGCGGCGCCGGTCTGGAGGTTGGAGGTCGGGCACATTTCCAGGGCGACGCGGCGGTCGCGCACCCAGGCCGCGAGCCGGCCGAGCTTGCCCGCCGCGAGGTCGGGGATGTCTTCGGTGATGCGGACCCCGTGGCCGATGCGCTGGGCGCCGCACACCTGGAGGGCCTGGTGGATGCTGGGCAGTCCGTGCGCCTCGCCGGCGTGGATGGTGAAGGGCACGTTCTCCCGGCGCAGGTACTCGAAGGCGTCGAGGTGGTCGGCGGGCGGGAAGCCGTCCTCCGCTCCGGCGATGTCGAAGCCGACGACGCCCGCGTCCCGGAAGGCGACCGCGAGGTCGGCGGCCTCGCGGACCCGGTCGAACATCCGCATGCCGCAGAGCAGGGTGCCGACGCGGACGGGCGTCCCGGCGGCGGCCGCCTTGGCCATGCCGGCGGCGAGACCCTCCTGGACGGTCTCCACCACCTCCCGCATCGACAGCCCGCCCCGGGTGTTCAGCTCGGGGGCGTAGCGGACCTCGCCGTAGACGACGCCGTCGGCGGCGAGGTCGAGGACGTACTCCTCGGCGGTGCGCAGCAGGCCCTCGCGGTTCTGCAGCACGGCGAGGGTGTGCTCGAAGGTGGCGATGTAGCGCACCAGGTCACCGGAGTTGGCGGCCTCGTAGTACCAGGCGGCCAGCGCGTCGGGGTCCGTGGTGGGCAGGGTGTGGCCGACGCTCTCCGCCAGTTCCACGACGGTGGCCGGTCGCAGACCGCCGTCGAGGTGGTCGTGGAGGACCGCCTTGGGGAGGCGGCGGAGGGTCTCGGTGTCTATGCGCGTAGATGACATGTGCGATGGTTCCTCGGCGGTTCTGGGGCGTGACTGCGGGGACGGGTGTGACGTGCGGAGCGGGAACGGTCAGGGGGCGGCGGGCTGGAGCAGGTCCCAGCGGTTGCCGTACAAATCCTGGAAGACTGCGACCGAGCCGTAGGCCTCGTGCCGGGGCTCCTCCAGGAAGGTCACGCCCGCCGCGGTCATGCGGGCGTGGTCGCGGGCGAAGTCGTCGGTGTGCAGGAAGAACCCGACGCGCCCGCCCGTCTGGTCGCCGATCCGGGCCCGCTGGGCCTCCCCCTTGGCGCGGGCCAGCAGCAGGGCGGTGCCCGGGCCCGGTTCGCCGGGGGGCTCGACGACGACCCAGCGGGAACCGTCGGGCCGGGGCGTGTCCTCGGCGAGGCGGAAACCGAGGGCCTCGGTGTAGAAGCGGATCGCCTCGTCGTAGTCGTCGACGACGAGGGCGACCAGGGCGATGCGTGTCATCGAACACCTTCCGGGACGGGCGATTGACGGGAGAGGTTATACGTAAAACGCCCTGGGCGCCAAGTCCCCGCCGGGGGGGAACCGGCGCCGTGCGGGGCGGGTCAGCCCGTGCGTGCTCCGTCGAGCCGCGCCAGGTCCGCGTCGGTGAGGCGCAGCGCGCCCGCGGCGACGTTCTCGGCGAGGTGCTCAGGGTTGCCGGTGCCGGGGATGGCCAGCACGTTCGGGCCCTGGTGCAGGGTCCAGGCGATCCGCACCTGCGCGGGGCTCGCTCCGTGCGACCGGGCCACCGCGCGCACCTCCTCCTCGTGGGCGGTGCCGGCGCCCCGCGGTCCGGACTCGCCCGCGATGGCGTAGAACGGCACGAAGGCGATGCCCTGGGCGCGGCACTGGGCCAGGAGCGCGTCGGTGGCGGGGTCGTGGAAGCCGAGCCCGTACCGGTTCTGGACGCTCACCACCTCCGCGATGGCCTGGGCCTCGGCCAGGTGCCGGGGTTCCACGTCGGACAGGGCGAGGTGGCGGATCAGCCCCGCCTCGCGCAGTTCGGCCAGCGCGCCGAAGTGCTCGGCGACCGAGTCCTGGCGCATGCGGCGCAGGTAGACGACGTCGAGGTGGTCGCGTCCGAGCTGGCGCAGGTTCTCCTCGACGTGGGAGCGCAGGTCCTCGGGGCGGGCGGAGGTGCCCCACTGACCCGACCAGTCGCGGTACGGGCCGACCTTGGTGGCGACGACCAGGTCGTCGGCGTAGGGCGCGAGCGCGCTGTTGATCAGTTCGTTGGCGGAGCGCAGGGAGGAGAAGTAGAAGGCGGCGGTGTCGATGTGGTTGACGCCGAGTTCGACGGCCCGGCGCAGCACGGCGAGGGAGCGCTCGCGGTCGCTCGGGGTGCCGAGGTGGAAGGCGGCGCTGCCCGTCAGCCGCATCGCGCCGAAGCCGACGCGGCGGACGGGCAGGTCGCCGAGGTGCCAGGTGCCCGCGGACTCCGCGGTGATCGTTTCCGAGGTCATCGGCGGAGTTTGGCACACCCGGCAGCGGTCAGCAGTACAGGTTCCCGCCCGGGGAGACGCCGAGGATCTGACTGAACTGCTGGTACTTGGTGACCCGGCTCTGGACCTGCGCGGGGTTCCGGCCGTCGCACTCCAGGGAGCCGTTGATGGAGCGGATGGTCTGGCCGAAGCCCGCGCCGTTGACCATCGCGTTGTGCGGGGTCATGGTGCCGGGCCCGGACTGGGTGTTCCAGTACCACAGGCCGGTCTTCCAGGCCACGGCCGCGTCGTTCTGCACCAGCCAGGGGTTGCCGAGCAGGTCGATGCCGAGGGCGTCGCCCGCGGCCTTGTAGTTGAAGTTCCAGCTGAGCTGGATCGGTCCGCGGCCGTAGTAGGCGGCCTGTCCGGCGGGGCAGCCGTAGGGCTGGTTCCAGTCGCAGTAGTGCGGGTAGTTGGCGGTGTTCTGCTCGACGATGTGCACGAGGCCGCCGGTCTCGTGGCTGACGTTGGCGAGGAAGGCCGCGGCCTCCTGCTTCTTGGTGGTGTCGCTGCCGGTGTTGGCGAAGCCGGGGTAGGCGCTGAGCGCGGCGGTGAGGCCGCTGTAGGTGTAGAAGGAGTTCCGGCCCGGGAACATCTGGTTGAACTGGGCCTCGCTGACCACGAAGTTGCCGACCGGCGTCTGCGAACCGCCGTCACACGCGTACGGCTCCCAGTACCAGGTGCTGATGAGGGGGTCGTAGCCCGGGTTGGCGTGTTCGGCGATGTACGCCTTGCCGTCGGTGTAGCGGACGATGTCGCCGGTGTTGTAGTTCGCACCGGCCGACCAGGCGGGGTAGCTCGAACACGAGGCGGCGGACGCCTCGTTGGCGGGGAGGAGCAACGGTACTGCGCCCGCGAGGGCGAGTGCGGTCACCACGGCGGACATACGGCGCCTCGACACAGGTCTGTCTCCTTCTGCGGAGCACGGCCGCTCCCCGGCAAGGGCAGGGTGGAGCGGAACCTTGGGCGCACGTGCCGGCCGGACCGGCCACGGCGTGGGGGCGGCCGTGGAGGGAGGTGTGGGGCACACTCAACCGCGTTGGTCTGTACCAGTCAAGGGTTTAGACCAATCCAATCCGGCGGGCCGGCCGTGGAGTTGCCACGGGCGCACGAGGGCCGACGGGCCGGCCCCGCGCCCCGTCCTAGACGGCGACCGGCAACGGCGCAGCGTCGCGGTCGGCCGGTGTCCGGGCCGGGTGGCGCCACAGTCCCCGGCGGGCGAGGCGCGGCAGGACGCCCTCACCGAACCAGTAGGCCTCCTCCAGGTGCGGGTAGCCGGAGAGGACGAACTCGTCGATGCCGAGGGCGTGGTACTCGGCGATCCGGTCCGCGACCTCGTCGTGGCTGCCGACCAGGGCGGTGCCCGCGCCGCCGCGCACCAGGCCGATGCCGGCCCACAGGTTGGGGTGGATCTCCAGGGCGTCGCGGGACCCGCCGTGCAGGGCGAGCATGCGCCGCTGCCCCTCGGACTCGCTGCGGGCGAGGCCGGCCTGCACGGCCCGTACGGTCTCCGGGTCGAAGCCGTCGAGCAGCCGGTGCGCCTCGGCCCAGGCCTGCTCCGGGGTGTCCCGGGTGATGACGTGCAGCCGGATGCCGAAGCGCAGGGTACGGCCCTCCTTCGCGGCCAGTGTCCGCAGCCGGGCGATCTTGGCCGCCACCTGCTCGGGCGGTTCGCCCCAGGTGAGGTACACGTCGACGTACCGCGCGGCGACCTCCCCGGCGACGGCGGAGGAACCGCCGAAGTACACCTCGGGCACGGGGTCGGGCACCCGTACGAGCCGCGCGTCCTCCACGTGGAGGTGCTCGCCGCGCAGGTCCACCGTCCGGCCCGCCCACAACTCCCGCACGACGTGCAGGAACTCACCGGTACGGCGGTACCGGGCGTCCTTGTCCAGGAAGTCCCCGTAGGCCCGCTGCTCACGGCTCTCGCCGCCCGTGACGACGTTGAGCAGGAGGCGGCCGCCGGTCTGCCGCTGGAAGGTGGACGCCATCTGCGCGGCGAGCGTGGGCGAGACGAAGCCGGGGCGGAACGCCACCAGGAACTTCAGGCGTTCGGTCGACTGGGAGACCATCGCGGTGGTCAGCCACGCGTCCTCGCACCAGGCACCGGTGGGGGTGAGCGCGGCGACGAAGCCGAGGTCCTCGGCTGCGCGTGCGATCTGGGTCAGATACGCCACCGTCGGCGGCCGGTTGCGCCCGGAGTCGGTGACCGGGGCACCGTGGCCGCCCCCGACGACATCACGGCTGTCGCCGCTGGTGGGCAGGAACCAGTGGAAGGTGAGGCTCGACACGGGTCTCCGTTCGGGGTGTGGCCGCGGCGGGGCGCAACGGCCCCGTGGACGCGGCGGGTTACGGGGGGTGCGGGCCCCGGGCGTCACGCCCTGCCCGCGGTGAACGTCGGGTGTCGCTCAGCTCGCCGCGGCCAGCGCGGGGGCCGTCGGCACGGGGACGGCCGCACGGGCGGTCAGGGCCGCCGAGAACTGGTCGACCGCATGGGCGAGGGCCTCCGCGGCACCCGGGGCGACGGTGACCGTGCCGTCGTCGTGGGCCGTGATGTCCCGGTCCAGGGTGAACCAGCCCTGCACGATGTGTGCCGCGCCCATGGAGTTGAGCACCGGGCGCAGCGCGTAGTCGATCGCCAGGACATGGGCGGTGGAACCCCCGGTGGCGAGCGGCAGCACCGTCTTGCCGGTCAGTGCGTACTGCGGGAGGAGGTCGAGGAGGGCCTTCAGGACTCCGGAGTACGCCGCCTTGTAGACGGGTGTGCCGACGACGACACCGTCGGCACGGGCGAACAGCCCGGCGGCCTCGGCGATCGCGGGATGCCCGAAGTCCGCGCCGAGCAGGGCCTCCGCGGGGACGGTGCGGACGTCGAGCGGTATCACCTCGTGCCCCCGGGCGGTCAGGCGGTCGTCGAGGTGGCGCAGCAGCCGGTTGGTGCGGGAGGAGGCGGAGGGACTGCCGGAGACGGACAGGACGGTGGCCATGGGTCCTCATTTCGGGTTTTCGGCGGAGGCGGGCGCGACGGCACGCCCGGCGGCGTCCCCTGCGGGACCACGTCGACCGGGACATGCGGGGCACGGGAGGGCGGCGGGCCCGACCGGACCGCGCTGCGGCCGGGTTCAGGTGATGGTGACGGTGACTCGGGCAGTCGCGCGCACGGCGGCGCCGGGCCGGTGCGGCGAGGGCGGGACGGGGCGGCGGATCGGCGGGATCAGGCCGCGGTGCGACAGGAGGCGCTGGAGACGCGCGCGAGGTCGACGTGGCGTCGCCGCGTGAGGTCCGGTCGCGTGGTCATGCCGACGATCGTGGCAGCCACGGTCGAGGACGGTCAAGGAGAACCGGATCGGTCTCACGTCCCGGCCCCGGAATTCACACGGGTGTGACAAAGCAGGCCGGGTCGGGATCCCGACCCGGCCACCCCTACACATAAGGGAGAAATAAGAGCAGAATGCACTTATACGGCGCTACCGCACACCGCATCAGAAGCGGTCGGCCCCGCAAGTCGAAGGAGACGACTCATGGCCAACGTCTCGCACTCCCGAGGTGACATCACCAGCCACCCGGACGCCCCGGAAATGCAGGCGCGCTACGCGCGCGTGCTCGGTGGTCGCGACGTGGCACTCGTGGACGGGCCGGTGTTCCTGCTCGGCCTCTACTGTGCCGTGTCCCCGTGGATACTCCACTTCACCACCAGCCAGCCCTCACTCGTGGCCCACAACCTGATCGTGGGCATCGCCATCGGTCTGCTGGCCCTCGGATTCACCCGCGCCCCGGAGCGCATGTACGGCCTCAGCTGGGCCATGTGCGCGATCGGAGTCTGGATGATCATCTCGCCCTGGATCGTCGGCACGAGCCCGGACGCCGGTGTCATCTGGAACAACATCGTCATCGGCGCCCTGGCCCTGGTTCTGGGCATGGTCTGCGCCGGTACGGCGGCGCGGAGCGCGCCACGCAGGCCCTAGACACCCCGGAGGCAAACGGCACGGGCCGGCACCGCACGCGCGGGCCGGCCCGTCGCCCTTGCCTCGGCCGGACACCGCGGACTGCACCGGCACTCAGCGGGCAGACGCTCTACAGCGGGGGTCCTGACGAGAAGGGGTGGAGATGGAGATCGACGGCATAATCAGCGCCATCGTGATCGGTGTCGTCATCGGTGTGCTGGGCCGGCTGGTCGTTCCGGGCCGGCAGCGCATCGGCGTCCTGTGGACGATCCTCGTCGGCATCGTGGCCGCGTTCATCGGCTCGTGGATCGCCTCGGCGTTCGACGTGGCCGACACGGACGGCGTCGACTGGGTCGAGTGGCTCATCCAGATCGGCCTGGCCGCGGTCGGCGTGGCCGCGCTGGACCGCTCCCGGTCGCGTCCGGGCCGTTGAGGGATTGACCGTCACCGGCTGCGGAGCCACGCCTCGTACCAGGTGACGGTCGCATCCACGGTGTCCGCGAGCGGCGTCGGAGCCGCCTCGAAGAACCGCTCGAAGGCAGCCGAGTCCATGATCTGCGGCTCCGTGTGCTGGTAGAACATCTCCTCGTACTCGGCCATCAGCTGCTCGTCGAACGGACCGTAAGGGCGGGGCCGGTCCAGCACGACGACGTTCAGCGGCCCGCCCACCCGCCGCTCGATCATCGCGTGGATCTCACGTGTGCTCACGGCCGGCGCGGTCGGCAGGTGCCAGACGCGGCCGTCGCCGTCGGGCCGCTCGCCGAGGGTCGCGAGACCGGCCGCCACGTCCTCGATGCCGGTGTAGCTGTGCGGCAGATCGATGTCGCCCATGGCCACGACGTCCCCGCCGGTGAGCGCGCCGGGGAAGACGGCGGCACCCAGGGACGAGTTGAGGACGCCGGGTCCGACGAAGTCGGCGCTGCGGCCCAGGACGACGCGGGCCCGGCCCGACCGGTGGGCGGCGAGGTACCGCTCGTCCAGTTCTGCGCGCATCCGTCCCTTGCGGCTGGTCGCCTTCCAGGGGCTGTCCTCGGTCATCACCGCTCCCCCGGTCTCGCCGTACGGGTAGAGCGTGTCGAGCACCACCAGCCGGGCGCCGCTCGCACCCACGGCGGCCAGGACGGCCTCCTGGACCCGGGGCATCACCTCGACCTGAAGGTGGTAGGCGACGTTGACGCAGTGGTACACGACGGCGGCGTCCCGTATGGCGGCGCAGGCACCGTCGGCCGTGCCGACGTCGGCGGCGAACCGCTCGACGCCCTCGATCGCGGGACCTGCGGCCCTACGGTCCACCAGGCGGACGGAGTGGCCCCGGCGCACCAGCTCACGGGCGAGCGCGGTGCCGGCGGGACCGGATCCCAGAACGACGTGCGGGGCGGGCGGCTGCGGAGTGGCGGTGGACATGGCGCTCCTCTTGTCTCGGACCCATTGCATCTCGGGCCGCTATTGTTGCTCGCTTTCGTTATAGACTCTAACGTTCGTGATTACTGGTAGCAAGAAGACTGGGGCGCGGAGACATAGGCTGGGGCGGAACGATCACGTCACGAGAAGGGCGGTGCGCCATGGCCGTGAAGGACGCCGAACTGCCGCATCTGCGCCGTTGCGTGGAACTGGCGGCCGAGGCACTGGAGGCCGGCGACGAGCCGTTCGGGTCGGTGCTGGTGGGCGGGGACGGCACGCTGCTGGCCGAGGACCGCAACCGGGTGGCCTCCGGCGACCGGACCCGTCATCCGGAGTTCGAGCTCGCGCGCTGGTCCGCCGCCCGGCTGACGCCCGAGGAACGGGCCGCGGCCACGGTGTACACGTCGGGCGAGCACTGCCCCATGTGCGCCGCCGCACACGCGTGGGTGGGCCTGGGGCGCATCGTGTACGTCGCCTCGTCGGAGCAGCTGATGGCCTGGCTGGCGGAGTGGGGCGTCCCGGCACCGCCGGTTCGGACACTGCCGGTGCGGGAGGTGGCGCCCGGCGTGACCGTGGAGGGCCCGGTGCCGCAACTGACGGAGGAGATCCACGCGTTGCACCGGCGCTTCCACGCGGGACGCGTCTGAGCCGGGGCACCCGCCCGTCCGGACGGCGAGCGGGTGCCCCGGCCTCGGTCAGCTCTCGGAGCCCGGCCGGAAGCGCCGGAAGAGGGCCGCTCCCCCCAGCACGAGCGCGGCACCGCCGGCGAGGGCGGGCACGGTGTGGTCCGCCCCTGTGTGGGCGAGCGACACCTCTTCCCGGGGCGGGGCGGCGTGCGGGGACGGTTCGGGTCCGGCACGCTCCTCCTCGGGGGCGGACGGCTCCGGCTCCGCCGGGGGCCGTACGGGCTCCGGGCGGTCTTCGGAGTCGTTCGTCGACTCGTTGCCGACGGCCGGGTTGCCGACGCCGGCCACGTTGACGCTGTTGCCGCTGACGTTCACCGGGAGGTGCACCGGCAACTGCACCCCGTTGCCGGAGAGCACCCCGGGCGAATCCTTTCCGCTCCCCTCGGCGACGGCGCCGCCGGACGTACCACCCGAGGCGCTCGCCCCCTGGTGCGGCGCACTTGTGTGGGATGCCCCCATGTGGGACGCCCCTGTGTGGGACGCCCCCGTCTCTGAGGTGTTGGCGCAGCTGTTGCCCGCGGCCGGGTTGAGGAGCCCCGCCACGTTCACGGTGTTGCCGCACACGTTGACCGGCACGTCCACCGGGAGTTGGACGGTGTTGCCGGCGATCAGCCCGGGCGAACCGGCCGCGGACCCGTCGGCGTCGGCACCGTCGGACGCGAACGCCGCGCACGCCGGCAGCGTCACGGCCAGCGCGCCCGAGGCGGCGACGGCGAGCAGACCGTTTCGGGTAACCCTTCTCATGAGGTTCCCTGCCTTCCAGACATGGTCGCGGGCATTCGCCCGCACCGGTTAAAACGCGGGCGCACCATCCGAGTTATGGCTTATCGGCCTTTCACCCCATCGAGTGGGCGGTTCATCGAACAAGCGGCTCGCCGTCCGGTGCGCCGTGCGGTGCGATGCCGCCCGGAGGCGCCGTTCGGGCAGCCCCCTTATGGTGAGCGAGGGCGCCGACCACCGGTCCGCGACGGGGCGCCCGGGAGGCATCGATGCAGGCCACGCTGGAGACTCGGCCCTCGGTCCGGCGCTGTGCGGTCACCGGAGCGCTGGGGCTGGCCCTGCTGGGCGCGGGACTGCCCGCGGCGAGCGCCGCCACCGCCGTGAACGCCGCGACCACCGCGACCAGGCGGGACGCCCGGTCCGGCATGTCCCGGTTCTACGACCAGAAGGTCAAGTGGTCGGCGTGCGAGGGCACGGACATGCCGAAGGACCTGCAGTGCGGCAAGGTCACCGTCCCCCTGGACTACGCGCGGCCCGAGGGCCGGACGCTCGACGTGGCCCTGGCCCGGTACCGGGCGACCGGTGACTCGCGGGGCTCGGTCCTGCTGAACTTCGGCGGGCCCGGCGGCTCCGGCGTCAATGAACTCGCCGTGGGCGGCAAGGAGTTCATGCACCTCACCAACGGCTACGACGTGGTGACCTTCGACCCCCGCGGCGTCGGCCGCTCCTCCCCGGTGTCCTGCGGACCGGCCACCCTGAAGATCATGGAGGCGACGGACGGGGACGGGGGGACGAGCGACTCCGAGGACGTACTGAAGCGGCTGCGGGACGCGGCGGCCGAGTGCGCCAAGTACTCCGGCCCCGTACTGCCCCACATAGGCACCGTCGACGCCGCCCGCGACATGGAGGTGATGCGCCGGGCGCTCGGCGACCACCGGCTCAACTACCTGGGCTTCTCCTACGGGACCCGGCTCGGGGCGGTGTACGCGGCACGGTTCCCGGACAAGGTCGGCCGGATGGCCCTCGACGGGGTGGACACGCTGACGGAACCGCTGACCGAACAGGGGCTGGCCGGGGCCCGGGGGCAGCAGACCGCGCTGGAGAACTTCCTCGACTGGTGCGTCGAGGACATCGCCTGCCCGTTCGGCCAGGACGCCCGCAGCGCCCGTGACCAGGTCGTGCGCCTGGTCGCCTCCCTCGACTCCGACCCGGTGCCGTCGGCCTTCGGCGAGCCCTTCACCGGGCAGGACCTGGTCGGCGCGATCGGTCAGGCGCTGTACAGCCGGGAGCTGTGGCCTTCACTGGAGCGCGCACTCGCGCAGCTGCTGGAGGACGGCGACACGCGCGGCCTGGAGGGCTTCTCGTCGGGCGGCGTCACCTTCCCCGTTCGTGAGCCGGTCCGTGAGCCGGTCCGTGCCCCGGTGCGCGGGGACAAGGGCGCCGGCCTCACCGACGAGGAGGACGTTCCCATGGACAACCTCCCGGCCGCCCTGATAGCGATCAACTGCGCGGACGACCCGGACCGCCCCACCGCCGCCCAGGTCACCGCGTCCCTGGGCCGGCTGCGCGCACGTTACGAGGAGGCCTCACCGGTATTCGGCCGGTACCGGCTCACCCAGGTGCTCATGTGTTACGGCCGCCCCAAGGGCACGGACTACATCCGGGACGACGTGAAGAACCTCGACAGCGCGAAGATGCTCCTGGTCGGCACCCGCGGCGACCCGGCCACCCCGTACCGCTGGACCGTGGAGACGGCCGACCGGCTCGGCCCCTCCGCCGTGGTCCTGGACAACCGGGGCGAGGGACACACCGGCTACGCGTCCTCCGAGTGCGTGCACCACAAGGTCGACGACTTCCTGCTGTACGGCTCCCTGCCGCCCGACGGCAGCTCCTGCGGTCCGGAGACCGCCGACGCGGGGTCCGACTGAGCGACAATCTGCTCCGAATGCCTGATATGCCCGCGGGGCCTATCGTGCTGACATGGAGCACGATCTGAGTCCCGCCACCCTCGCCGAACTGCGACGGCCCCGCCCGTATCCGGCCGTGTCCGTCCTGACGCCGACGCACCGCCGCGAGCCGGACAACGCCCAGGACCGGGTCCGGCTGCGCAACGCGGTCGCCGCGGCCAAGAAACAGCTGGAGGAGGATCCGGCGGTCAGCCGCGACCGGCGCGCCGAGGTGTCCCGCGAGCTCGACCGGGCGCTGGCCGAGATCGACCTGACGTACGCCGAGGACGGCCTGGCGATCTTCGCCGCCCCCGGTGAGCACCAGGTCTGGACGCTCAGCCGTTCCGTGCCCGAGCGCGTGGTCCTCTCGGACACCTTCCTGACCCGCAACCTCGTCGCCGCACAGGTGGCCGAGCGGCCGTTCTGGGTGCTGTCGGTCGCCGCCGACCGCGTCAAGCTGTGGAGCGGCGGCGCGGGCCGGGTCGTGGAGGAACACCTCGGCGGCTTCCCGCTGGACCGGCCCGAGGAGGACTTCGACCCCGAGCGCCAGGAACGGATCGGTGACGCGCCGAGCACCTTCCGGGACGAGGGCACCCGCAGGTTCCTGCGCGACGCCGACACCGCGATGGGCAGGGTGCTGCGCGCGCATCCCCGGCCCCTGTACATCACCGGCCCCGAGCCGGCGCTGTCCCTCTTCGACGAGGCGGGCGCACTGGCCGCGGACGCGGTGCTCGTCCCGCACGGCGGGCTCGCGCACGGCACCGCCGAGGCGGTGTGGCAGGCGGTGCGTCCGGTGCTCGAGGACGAGGCGCGCGGGCAGGTCGAGGCGGTGGCCAGGGAACTGGACGCGGCCCGTGGCCGCAAGGACTTCGCGGCCGGGGTGGACGAGCTGTGGGAGAGCGCCCACACGGGCCGCGTCCGGCTGCTGGCCGTCGAGGAGGGCTTCAAGGTGACGATGCGCGACGACGGCGAGCACCTGCTCCCGGCGGACGACGGCGACCTCGACGCCCGCGAGGACATCGTGGACGAGATCGTCGAGCAGTGCCTGGAGACCGGCGCCGACGTCCGCTTCGTGCCGGACGGGGCGCTCGGGGACGCGGACGGCATCGCGGGAGTACTGCGGTACTGACGCCACCCCCGGGCGGTGACCGCTCGCCGCCCGGGGCTCTTGACGCGCGTGAAAGCCTGTTCGCCGTACACGTACCCGCGGCTGGCGGGTGCGCGGCGGACGGTGAAGGAGCGGACGCAGCGTGAGTGAACTTCTGGGTGTGGCGGTCCTGGGCGCGGGACACATGGGCGCCGACCACATACGACGCCTCGACCGGGTGGTGAGCGGCGCCCGGGTCGCCGCGGTGGCGGACCCCGACGCCGAGCGGGCGAAGGAGGCCGTGGGCGGCATCGGCGGGGTCGCCGTGCACACGGAGGTGGAAGCCGCCCTGGAGGCGCCGGGCGTCGAGGCCGTGCTGATCGCCTCCCCCGGCGAGGCACATGAGGAGGCGCTGCTGGCCGCCTTCTCGCGGGGGCTGCCGGTGCTGTGCGAGAAGCCCATGGTGCCGGGCTCCGCGGGTGCGCTGCGGGTGGTGGAGGCGGAGGCGCGGCTCGGCCGGAGGCTGGCGCAGATCGGGTTCATGCGGCGGTACGACGCCGAGTACCAGCGGCTGAAGTCCCTGCTGGACGGCGGGCGGCTGGGCCGGCCCCTGATGCTGCACTGTGTGCACCGCAACGTCTCCTCTCCGCCGCACTTCACCTCGGCGATGCTGGTCAACAGCTCCGTCTCGCACGAGATCGACGCGGCCCGCTGGCTGCTCGGCCAGGAGTTGAGCGCGGTGACCGTGTTGCGTCCGCGGCCGTCGGCCGGTGCGCCCGAGGGGCTGCTCGATCCGCAGTTCGTGCTCTTCGAGACCGAGGGCGGCGCCGTGGTGGACGTGGAGGTCTTCGTCAACTGCGGCTTCGGTTACGAGGTGCGCTGCGAGGCCGTCTGCGAGAAGGGCAGCGCCCGGATCGGCGCGGCGCACACCATGGTGGTGACGGCCGCGGGCGACGCGCGGGAGGAGGTGCCGCAGGACTACCTCGTACGGTTCGCCGACGCCTACGACCGCGAGGTGCGCAGCTGGGTGGACGCCACCCGCCGGGGCCGGGTCACCGGGCCGGGCTCCTGGGACGGGTACGCGGCCGCCGCGGCCGCCGAGGCCGGGGTGCGGGCACTGGAGACGGGCGCGCGCACGACCGTCGAACTGGCGCCCCGTCCGGCACTCCACGACCCGGCATAGAACAAGGGTCCGACGAACACCAGGACGACGACGCACACGAGGGGCGGTCCCCTCCAAGTCCCGTAGCGGGCCTACGACTTGCCTCGACGCCCGGGTACACCGAAGACGTACCCGGGTCACCCCGGGAAGACTGTGGCATATGCCGGAAGCACCACCGTATCGTGTGTTGCCGAATCCCTTACGGGGCATGGCGGGCTGTGCAACAGTCGTAACGGTCCTTCCGTCAGCCTCGGTTCCGCCTTGGTCGTACCGTCAGCACATCGGAGTGCGTCATGTCGTCCCATCTCTTCGCGGACCACCCGGCCGCCCAGCCACCGGGACCCGGCTCGGTCGAGGCGCTCATATCGCAGGCCCGGCGGCTGCGGGGCGACGTGGACGCGGTGCGACGGGACAGCCAGGACGACACGACGGACCCGCGGGGACGCTGGCAGCGCGCCCTGTACGACCTGGCGCTGCACCAACTCACCGACCTCGACACCCACTTGGCGCAACTACGGGACGGTCCCGCCCCCGCGCCCCGCGCCGGTTCGCTGCTCAGCCGGGTCGGCAGCGCGGAGTGGAACCTGCTCACGGACGAGGCCGAGTGGTCCGGGGAACTCTTCCGCATCCTGGGCCGCGACCCCGCCTCCGTCCCGCTCAGTCTCGACGAACTCCCCTCCCTGGTACTCACCGAGGACCGCCCGAAGCTGACCGCGATGGTCACGGACTGCCTCGTCGACGCCCGGCCCATCGACGGCGAGTTCCGCGTGGTGCGCCCCGACGGAGCCGTGCGCACCGTGCACATGATGGGCGAACCCGTCCTCGACGCCGACGGCAGCACCGCCTCGATGTGGGCGGTGCTGCGGGACGTCAGCGAACTGCGCCGCAGTCAGCGGGCGGTGAGCGAGACCCATGACTGGCTCCGGTACCCTCCGCCGCCGCCCTGGCACGGACTGCTGCGGTTCCCGGAGGCGGGACGGCCCGGCCTCGACCTGGCCGCCGTGCACCTCCCACCGACGTCCGCGACGGGCCGACGGTCCCGGTGCGAGGCGTGGTACGACGCGTGTCCGCTCGGCGCCGGCGACGAAACCCTGCTCACCGTCGGCGACTTCGGCCGCCCGGAGACCGAGGCGCACGGTCCGACGGTGCTCATCGGCGCCCTGCGCGGCCTGGCCCTTGCCGGCACCCGGCCGACGAGCCTGCCGGACCGGCTCGCCCAACTGCTCCGGGACACCGCGCTGCCGCCGGTGCACGGCGCCGTGTACTGCGGCTTCCGGCCGGACCGTCGCACCCTGACATGGGCCCACGACGCAGGCCCCGCCCCGCTGCTCTTCCGCGGCGGAACGGGGCGCGCGCTGACCGGACAGGACGGACCGTCCGGGCAGGCCGAGGCGACTCTTGAAGCGGGCGACCTGCTGCTCCTGCACACCGGGGCACGCGAACCGGCGGCCGTGGAGCACCTCCTCTCACTGGCCCCCCGGCTGACCGGAGCGGACTCCGCACAGGACGCCGTACGGCTCGTGGCACGGGAACTGGTCGAGGTTCCGGGTCGTCAGGACGCCTGTGTGCTGATGGCCCGGGTGACGTCGTGAGATCGGCCGGAATCCCGCACCGAGCAAGTCGCCGCCTACGCCGGCGCGACGCTGCCGCCCGACCCCTTCCCCTTGGGTGACCTGGCCTTGGGCAGGGCCAGCTTGATTTCCTCCCGCAGCTCCTGGATCTTCGGGTAACCGGCGTACTCGGCGGTGAGCCGGTACATCTGGCGCAGGCGGTCCCAGGTCCGCTGGGAGGAGTTGGACCCCATCGACACCAGGGCCAGGCGCGCGTACCGGTCCGCCTGTTCGGGGTCGTCGGCGATGAAGCAGGCGGAGGCCATCGACAGGTAGTCGAAGATCTTCGACCGCTGCCGGCCGTCGATCCTCAGGGCCAGGGCCTTGTCCGCGTAGTGCTGGGCGTGCGCGGCGGCTCCCGGTTCGAACTCGGCGAGCGTCCGGTAGGCCAGGGCCTGCATGCCGTACAGGTCCTCCTCCTTGAACGTCTGCATCCAGTCCGGGGGCGGCACGTCCGCCTTGTCGGAGACGAAGAGGTCCTCGGCCCGTCCCAGGGTGCGGCGCATCGCCTGGCCCTTGCCCATGGATGCCTGAGCCCAGGCCTCGATGGTGTAGAGCATGGCCTTGGTGCGCGGCAGCACCCGCTCGCCGGAGCCCGACTGGGCGAGCTTCATGAGGTCCAGGGCCTCGTCGGGCTTGCCCAGGTGCACCATCTGGCGGGCTGCCCTGGAGAGCGCCTCGCCCGCCCGGGGCCGGTCGCCGCCCTCGCGCGCGGCGTGCGCGGCGATGACGAAGTACTTCTGGGCCGTGGGTTCCAGGCCGACGTCGTGCGACATCCAGCCCGCGAGGACCGCGAGGTTGGCGGCGACGCCCCACAGACGCCGCTGGAGATGGGGTGGGTGGTGGTAGGCGAGCATGCCGCCCACCTCGTTGAGCTGGCCCACCACGGCCTTGCGCTGGAGCCCGCCGCCACGGGCGGCGTCCCAGGCGCGGAACACCTCGACCGAGCGCTCCAGTTCCTCCACTTCCTGCGACCCGATGGGGGCGGCCTCGTAACGGTCGAACCCGGCGGGGTCGGCGTGCAGGGGTTGGTGGGGATCGGGGGCGTCGGCCGCCAGGGCCGGGTCGGTGTGCAGCCAGTCGTGCATGGCGCTGCTGAGTGCGGAGCCCGCGGCGAGCGCGGCGCCCGCGCCCACCAAGCCGCGTCGGTTGAGCATGAGGTCCATTCCCGTGAATTCGGTGAGGACCGCCGCGGTCCGCTCGGGCGCCCACGGCACGCCGTCGGGATGCTCTTCGCTCCCGTCGTGTGGCCGTTTCCCCGCACGCCCGTGCCGGACCAGACCGAGGTCCTCGATGGTCACGACACGGCCGAGACGCTCGGTGAACAGGGCCGCCAGCACCCGCGGCACCGGATCGCGCGGGATCTCTCCCATGTCGATCCACCGCCGCACCCGCGAGGTGTCGGTCGCCAGCTGGGGGTGGCCCATGGCCGCCGCCTGCCGGTTGACCAGCCTCGCGAGTTCGCCCTTGGACCAGCCGGCCAGGCCGAACAGGTCCGAAAGACGGGTGTTGGGTTCTCCGCTCACGTCAAGCCCCCAGGTTCTCGGCTGAGTTGACAGTAGCCCCGTGCGGGTTGCCGGGCGACTATTCGCCACCGTTCGCCAGGGTGCGCCAGATGGTGTGCCACGGGCGGCCGGGTGTCAGGTAGGAATGCGCCACCCCGACCCGGTCGCCGTGGGGGTACTCCCCAGGGTGGCCCCGGGCGGCCGGTCGGGCGGCGCGACGGCTTTCGGAAGACGTACCCTCCGGCAGCGAACGGGCTGGACCAGGGCGGTACCTCTTCAGGCAGGCACAGCAGGCACACGAAGGGATCTGTCTCGCCCATGTACGCAGCATCGTCCTCCGTGTCCGCCCCGCAGCGCTCGCTGCACCCCCGCCCGACGGCGGGTGGCGGCCCCTATCTCGCCCCCGCGCGTCCGGCGGCCCCGGTGCTCGGGGCCGGCAGGGCGCGGCTCGGCGCGGGGCCCGGCACCCAGCCCCTCAGCGGAAGAATCGACCTGTCGGGCCCACAAGGGGCCCAACTGCGCACGGCTATCGCCGCGGTGCACCGGATCTGCCCGGAGTTCTCCCCCGTGCAGGTGCTGCGGCGCAGCGGGCGGTCCGTGCTCCTGGTCGGCACGACCGGGCGCAGCACGGCGGTGGCCAAGTGTTTAGTGGACCACTCCCCCGCGTGGGCGGAACGCAGCCGCCACGAGATAGGGGCATACCGCTCGTTCGTCCGGCAGCGCCCCCCGGTGCGGGTGCCGAGACTGATCGCGGCGGATCCGGACAACGGCACGCTGGTCATCGAGCGGATGCCCGGGCGGGTGGCGGCGTTGCAGCGGCACCCCCTGGAGGCCCCGCCGCGGGCGGACATCAGAGCGGCCATCGGGGCGGTGTGCCGGCTCAACGCGTGGCGGCCGCCGGCCGGCACGTTCGACGCCCCGCTGGACTACGCGGCCCGGATCTCCCGCTACCACGAGCTGGGGCTGCTCACCGACCGGGACCTGGGTGACCTGCAGAAGCTGCTGCACGGCATCGCGCATGCGGGCGGCCGCCAGGGCATGGGCCAGTTCTGTCACGGTGACGCGCTGCTGTCCAACGTCCTCATGTCCCCGGCCGGTCCGGTGCTGGTGGACTGGGAGCACGCGGGCTGGTACCTGCCGGGCTACGACCTGGCGACGCTGTGGGCGGTCCTCGGCGACGCCCCGGAGGCCCGCCGTCAGATCAGCCAGATCGCCCAGTCGACGGGCACGGCGGCGCGCGACGCCTTCCTGGTGAACCTGATGCTCGTACTGACCAGGGAGATCCGTACCTACGAGACGGCCGTGCAGCGTTCGATGCACGACACGGTCGCGGGACCGTCGGCGCCGGCCCATCCCGGTGCCGCGCCGACCGGCGAGGAACAGCGGCTGCTGCTGCGCCGGCTGCACGACGACTGCCAGATGGCCCGGCGGGCCGTGCGGGCGGCGGTCGGCACCCGCTGACGGTCACTGGCCGACGGCAGGGAGACAAGCCGACGGCAGGGAGACAAGAGGAAGAGGACAGTCCGCGGTGCGCCCCCGAGTGGGGCGCACCGCGGTTTTCGTGTCTGCGCCATCCGGGTGCGCGCAGGGCCATTGGTGTACGCCACTGACGCCGCGCAGGCCCGTGGGCCGCCGCCACGAAACTCGCCGAACCCCTTGCTGACGTGGGAAATCGCCGCCACGGCGGCATGATTGACGGATCGTCGGACCGCCGGGTACGACTGACCCAGCCCGGCCCCGTACGCCCGTCACGTCCCCTCACGCCCGACCGTCACAGGAGGCCGCTTTGCGAGGATCCCCCGTCGTGCCCGCCCTGGCCACCGCGGCACTGCTGCTGCCGCTGCTCGGCGCGGCGCCGTCCGCCGCCGTGCCCGAGGACGCGCCGCCCGCCCCGGACCGCCTCCAGCGGGCGTTCGCGACCGCGGCGGCCGAGTACCACGTGCCGCCCAGCGTCCTGCTCGGCGTCTCCTACCTCCAGTCCCGCTGGGACGCGCACGGCGGCGCGCCGAGCGTGACCGGCGGCTACGGCCCGCTGCACCTCACCGACGCCCGCGCGGCCCTGGCCGGGGCGCCGCACCACGGCGAGGGCGCCGAGGACCCGCGCGGCGACGACGCGCGCGCCGCGCTGCACCCGACGGGCGGTGCCACCACGGACCCCACCGACCTGCCGGCCCGGCTGACCACCCTGCCGAGGGCCGCCGAGCTGACCGGGCTGAGCCCCGAGGCGCTGCGCACGGACCCGGCGTCGAACGTGGCGGGCGGTGCCGCGCTGCTGGCCGCCGCGCAGCGGGAGCTGGGTGAGCCGCTCAGCGCCGACCCGGCGGACTGGTACGCGGCGGTGGCCCGTTTCTCGGGAGCGGAGGACTCCGCGACGGCGGCGGCCTACGCGGACGACGTGTACGAGGTCATCCGCAGGGGTGAGCGGCGCACCACGGACGCCGGTCAGCGGGTCTCCCTCGCCGCCCGTCCCGAGGTGGCACCGGATGTCTCGCAGCTGGACGACGCGGGTCTGCGTGCCGCGTCCGCCGCCGGTACGGAGTGCCCGGCGTCGGTGTCCTGCGAGTGGGTCCCCGCGCCGTACGAGGAGTTCGGGGACGGCGACTACGGCAACCACGACCTGGGCAGCCGGCCGGCCTCCCAGCGCATCCGCTACATCGTCGTGCACGACACGGAGGGCACCTGGAACGGGGTCCTCAACATGGTCCAGGACCCCACCTATGTGTCCTGGAACTACACGTTGCGCTCCACCGACGGCCACATCGCCCAGCATGTGAAGGCCAAGGACGTGGCCTGGCACGCGGGCAACTGGTACGTCAACGCGGGGTCGATCGGCCTGGAGCACGAGGGCTTCCTGGCCGAGCCGGACGCCTGGTACACGGAGGCGATGTACCGGTCGTCGGCGCGACTGGTGAAGTACCTGGCGAACAAGTACGACATCCCGCTGGACCGGCAGCACGTCCTCGGCCACGACAACGTCCCCGGCACCACCACGGCGACGATCCCGGGCATGCACACGGACCCGGGCCCGTACTGGGACTGGCGGCACTACTTCCAGCTGCTTGGCCGCCCCTTCGAGCCGACCGCGGGCAAGAAGTCCCCGCTGGTGACGATCCGCCCCGACTACGACGCCAACCGTCCCGCGTACACCGGCTGCGAAACGGCGGGCGAGCCCTGCGCGGCGCACGGCTCCAGCGAGGTGCGGCTGTACTCCGACCACGACGTGAACGCCCCGCTGATCAAGGACGTCGGCCTCGGCACCACCCCCACGACCGGGGTGAACGACCTGTCCTCCCGGGTCTCCACGGGCCAGCAGTACGCGGTGGCCGACCGCTGGGGCGACTGGACGGCCATCTGGTACCTGGGGCAGAAGGCGTGGTTCCGCAACCCGGCCGCAAGCCCGGCGGCGGTGCCCGCGTCCGGCCGGGTGATCACTGCGAGAAAGGGCCTGGAGAGCATCCCGGTGTACGGGCGCGCCTACCCGGAGAAGGCCGCCTACCCGGCGGACGTGCCCGCCCAGGCGGTGTCCCCGCTGCCGTACACCCTGCCGGCGGGGCAGAAGTACGTGGTCGGTGAGAAGGTGCCCGGCGAGTACTACTACGCGGTCACCTTCGACGAGGCCTCCCACCGGGTGGTGACCGGCAAGGACCAGTACTACGAGATCCAGTACGGCCACCGGGTCGCGTACGTGCGCGCCGCCGACGTGACGGTCTCCGCCGCGCGGTAGGACCGGTCCGGGGGGCGGGTCTCAGCCCTGCTGGAAAAGCTCCGCCGGGAGAGGCTTCAGCAGGGCGTACAAGTCGTCGGTGATGGGGCGGTCCCAGGCGGCGATGGTCACCAGGACGCCGTCGCTGCGGTCGAACTGCACGCAGGAGATCCGGCTCTCGGAGAGCTTGAGGCGGCGCACGATGAGCAGGTTGTCGCCCTGCATCACGGGGACGTCCTCGGCGCCGACGACCGTGATCTCCTCGTCGTTCTCCAGTGCGAGCAGCAGCTGGGCCACCTCGAAGGGGATCTCGCCCTCGGGGACCTCGCGGGCCGGGGAGCCGTCCGGGAGGTTGCCGATGATCATCGCGGGGCCGCGGCCGCCGAACAGGTCGTAGCGCAGGAAGACGCCCTGGCAGCTGCCGTCGGGCGCGGGCAGCAGACCGGCGCCGAGGTTGCCGGGCCAGTCGCCCGGGTCCATGGCCAGTACGTCGAAGTCGGGCCCGGCGGGCGTGGCGCTGCGGCGGCGGAGGAACGACATGCCGCAATGGTACGTGGCCGAGGGCCCCGCGCGGCGTGCGGGCGGCCACCCGGCCGGGCTACGCGGTCCGCCGGTGGCGGTCCTGGTGGCGGGCGACCCGGGCCCGGTTGCCGCAGGAGGGCTTGCACCACTCCTGACGCGGGTGCTCCTTGAGGAAGTAGCGCACGCAGCGCGGGGCGTGGCAGGCGCGCAGCCGCTGCCGGTCGGGCCCGGCGAGGAAGCCGATCACGGCCTGCGCGAGGGCGGCGGCGAGGTCGGCCCGCGTGCCCTGCGCGGGCGCGGCGCTCACGACGGGCTCCTCGTCGTCGGCCCAGGCCAGGACGGGGACCGTGGGGGTACGGGCGGCGGCCTCGTTCAGGCGCCGCAGTGCCTGGGGCACGGGCAGCAGCCGGGCGGCGTCGGCGGGGCTCGGCTCGCCGGGGCGCACGGCGCGGGCGAAGAGGGCACGGGCGGCGGCCCGCACCTCGCGTACGGCGGCCAGGGTGGACGCGTCGGCCGCGAAGGCCCCGGCGCCCGGCACGACGCCGGGGTGCGCCCCGACCCAGGCGGTGAGTCCGGCGGGGTCGGCCAGCTCGTCGGCGATCCCGCCGTGGCCGTCGTGCCTGACGGTCAGCGCCAGGTCGAGCGCGATCCGGGTGTGCCTGCTGGGCGAGTCCTGCATGCGGCCGATGATAGGCACGCCGGGGTGGGGCGGGTGTCACTCCTGCGGGGGAGCCGGTGGCACCACCGCGATCGGGGCCGCCGCGTGCAGCAGCACGGCGTGGGTGACCGAGCCCATCATGCGGGCGGGGGCCAGCAGGCGCCGCCGGTGTCGGCCGACCACGACCAGGTCGGCGTCCCTGGAGGAAGCGACCAGGTTCCCGGCGGCGTCACCGGGCACGACGTGGGTGTCGGCCCGGACGTCGGGGTGGCGTCCGCGGTAGGGGGCGAGCAGGCCGTCGGCCAGGACGCGGGTCTCGCTCTCGACGGAGACCTCGTCGATCACCAGCGGCATCATCTGCCCCGCGGCGGCCCAGGTCTGCACCGGCCACGGGTAGGCGGCGACCACCTGGAGGCGGGCGCCGCGCAGCTCGGCCTCGGTGAAGGCGAAGGACAGGGTGGCGTCGTCGGGACTGTCCACGTGCAGGCCCACCACCACCCGCGGGCCGGGTTCGGCGGGCGCCTCGCCGTGGACCTCGCGTCCGGGGCGGGGCACCACGACGACGGGGCACTCGGCGTCGCGGGCGGCGGCCATGCCGTTGGAGCCGAGCAGCAGGCCGGTGAAGCCGCCCCGGCCGCGGGAGCCGAGGACCAGCAGCTGTGCGTCGGCGCCCAGTTCCGGCAGCAGGGCGCCCGGTACGCCCTCCATGCCCACGTACTCCGTCGGCACGGCGAAGGCCCGCCCCTGAAGGTGCGCGCGTGCCTGGTCGAGCGCCGGGTCCTCGGCAGTGTCCGGCGGACCCGCGACCAGGACGTCGGTCTGGGCCCAGGCGGCGTACTGGCGGACGTGCACCACCCGCAGGGGTGCCTCGCGCCGGTGGGCGGCGTCGAGCGCCCAGTCCAGAGCGCGCAGGCCGTCGTCGGAACCGTCGACCGCCGCGATGACCGGCAGGGTGCTCATGGGTCCTCACCTCCGGAGTACGGACTTCCCCCCGGCGGCGGACCGAACACCCGGGTTCGGCCGGTCGGCGCACCCCCGCGCTCTACGTGAGGTCGAACTCCCCTTCCCGCGCTCCCGACACGAACGCGCCCCATTCCGCCGGGGTGAAGATCAGAGAGGGGCTCTGCGGGCTGCCGCTGTTCCGCATGGCGATGAACCCCTCGACAAAGGCGATCTGGACATCGCCCAGGCCCCGGCTGCTGGACTGCCACTGCGCGTTGCTGAGATCCAGCTCGGGCTTGTCCCAGCCCATGAGCGGGCGCTGGTGGGTGGTGCTCTCGGCCACGTCCGTGCTCCTCCCGGTTTCGTCGTCCGCGGCCAGCCTAGCGATCGCGTCGTACCGCCGACAGGCCGTGTGAGGGGTCCCTTCGGAAGAGAACCGAAGGAGATCAGTCCTGTCCGAGGAAGTCGGCGACCCGGTGGGCGAACCACCGCGGGTCGTCCAGCCACGGATAGTGCCCGGCGCCGGGCTGGACGGCGAACTCGGCGTGCGGAAACACGTCGGCCAGGCGGCGGGCGAGATCCGGGGCGGGGCCGCCGTCGCGCTCACCGGCGAGAACCAGGACCCTGGCGGGGCAGCGGGCGAGGGCTGCGCGGGTGGCGGGCGGGTCGAAGGCGTCCGGGGAGAGGTAGACGTCTCCCGCCTCGTCGTTGCTCTCCTCGTCGGCGAGCGCGTCATGTTGGCGAGCCGCGTCGTCCCAGCGGCCGAAGAAGAAGGGGGCGAACACGGGATCGAAGTCGCCGGTCCCGGCGAGCCAGGCCCGGAAGGGCCCGATGGCCTCCTCGAACCAGGGCTCGTCCGCGCGCAGGAGCGCCGCCCGGAGCCGGTCATCGGCCGTCGGCGGCATGCCCAGGGCCCGGGGGCTGGTGGCGACCAGGGCGAGGCGGGACACCCGTGCCGGGTGGCGGGCGGCGTACAGCATGGCGAGGCTGCCCCCGGCAGAGTGCGCGAGCAGCTCCATGCGTTCGAGGCCGAGGTGCTCGCGCAGTGCCTCCACGTCGTCCACGAGCCGGTCGCAGCGGTACGTCGACGGGTCTTCCGGAACGGCGGAGTCGCCGGTGCCGCGCAGGTCGAGGAGGATCAGCCGGCGGTGTTCGGCGAGGCCGCCGAGGTCGCCGAGGTAGGCGGAGGCGCGCATGGGTCCGCCCGGCAGGACGACCAGCGGGTCGCCCTCGCCCCGCACGTGGAAGGCGAGGCGGGTCCCGTCGTGGGCGGTGAAGGTCTTCATGGCGCCGATCCTCACGGGCGGCCGCTTCGTCGCGCAACCAGGTCGCGGTGTCAGGAACCGGCGAAGCGGTCCCGCAGTTCCCTCTTGAGGATCTTCCCGCCGGCGTTGCGCGGCAGGGCGTCCACGAACCGCACCCGCTTGGGTGCCTTGAAGGCGGTGAGTTTCTGACGGGCGTGCGCGATCAGTTCGTCCTCGGTGACCTCGCCGCGCGGGACGACGACGGCGGTGACGGCCTCGATCCACCGCTCGTCGGGCAGGCCGATCACGGCCGCCTCGGCGACGGCGTCGTGCGTGTAGAGGGCGTCCTCGACCTGGCGGGAGGCCACCAGGACCCCGCCGGAGTTGATGACGTCCTTCACCCGGTCGACGATCGTGTAGTAGCCGTCCGCGTCGCGTACGGCGAGGTCGCCGGAGTGGAACCAGCCGTCGCGGAAGGCGGCCGCGGTCTCCTCGGGCCTGTCCCAGTAGCCCTCGCACAACTGCGGAGAGCGGTAGACGACTTCGCCGGGTGTGCCGTCGGGCACGTCCTTGCCGTCCTCGTCGACCACGCGCGCGTCGACGAACAGGACGGGGCGGCCGCAGGAGTCCATGCGGCCCTCGTGCTCGTCCGGGCCGAGGACGGTGGCGAGGGGGCCGATCTCGCTCTGGCCGAAGCAGTTGTAGAAGGCGAGGTGCGGCAGGCGGGCGCGCAGCCGCTCCAGGACGGGCACCGGCATGATCGACGCGCCGTAGTAGGCCTTGCGCAGGCCGTCGAGGTCGCGGGTGGCGAAGTCGGCGCGGTTCGCCAGGCCGATCCACACGGTCGGCGGTGCGAAGAGGCTGTCCACGCGGCCCGCTTCGATCAGGTCGAAGATCCGGTCGCCGTCGGGCGCGTCCAGGACGATGCTGGTCGCGCCGACCGCGAGGTAGGGCAGCAGGAAGACGTGTGTCTGCGCCGAGTGGTAGAGCGGGAGTGCGTGCACGGGGCGGTCTCCGGCGCCGAGGTCCAGGGCGGTGATGGCGCTCAGGTACTCGTGTACCAGCGCACGGTGGGTCATCATCGCGCCCTTGGGCAGCGCGGTGGTGCCGGAGGTGTAGAGCAGCTGCACCAGGTCCTCGGCGCCCGGTTCGCGGCCGTCGTAGGCGGGCGCCGACGCGAGGCGGGCCAGGAGCGAGTCGTCGGCGTCGCGCAGCGGCAGGGTGCGGGTCCCGCCGGGGAGCCGGGCGGCGAGGCCGGGGTCGGCGAGGACCAGGGTGCTGCCGGACTGGCCGACGATGTAGGCGAGGTCGTCGCCGGTGAGGTTCTGGTTGACCGGGACGTGCACCAGGCCCGCGCGGGCGCAGGCCAGGAACGCGATCAGGTAGGCGTCGGAGTTGTGGCCGTAGGCGCCGACCCGGTCGCCGGGGGCCAGTCCCTCGCCCAGCAGGACGCTCGCCGCGCGGGAGACCGCGGTGTCCAGCTCCTCGTACGTCCAGGAGCGGTCGCGGTACTCCACCGCGACGCGCGCCGGGGTGCGTCGGGCGCTGCGCCGCAGCACCCCGTCGACCGTGCTGCCGTGTCCGGGCGTCATGACCTGATCCTCGGCCGGTCGCGGGGACGGGTCAAGCGGTGCGCGGGGCCGGCCGGCTCCTCGCAGCCGCTCCGTACGCCCCATTGACACGACCCGTCACTGACAGGAAAGTTTCACTCCGCACGGCGATCCGGGAAAGATACTTTCAGCTTCGACGGCGGGAGACTCTTCGATGGCCGGTCAGGCGAGCAACGGATGCACACGGCGTCAACTGGGCGCCGGCGCCCTGGCCCTGGGGGGTGCGCTGGCCATCGCCCCGTTCGCGGCCGGGCCGGCCGCGGCCGTCTCCGACCGGGGCCGCCGCCCCACCCTGCGGCACGGCTCCGCCGAACGGGCCGGCCTGCTCCCGGGCCATCTGCGCCAGCTCGTCACCGACGCCGAGTCGTTCCTCGGCCCGTCCCCCGTGCACCCGTGGTACGCGGGCGCCGTGCTGCTGGCCGGCCGGGGCGGCACGGTGGCGCTGCACGAACCGATCGGCATGGCGGTGCGCTACCGGGCCTACGACGAGGTCACCGACACCGGTGTCGAGTTCCCGGCGGGGCAGCAGATTCCGATGGCGAAGGACACGGTGTTCGACCTCGCGTCGATCTCCAAACTTTTCACCTCGATCCTCGCCGTGCAGCAGCTGGAGCGGGGCGCGCTGGAGCTGGAGGCTGCGGTCGCCTCGTACCTGCCGGACTTCGCGCGCGCGGGCAAGCAGGACATGACGGTCCGTCACCTGCTCACGCACACCTCGGGTTTCCGGGCCTGGATCCCGCTGTACGCCGCACCCACGTACGAGGAGAAGATCCAACTCGTCTACGACGAGGCTCCGGTGAACGCCCCCGGTACGGCGTACCTGTACTCGGACCTGAACATGATCTCGCTCCAGCTGGTGCTGGAGCGGATCACGGGCCGCGCCCTGGACGCGCTGCTGCGGGACGAGATCACGGAGCCGCTCGGTCTCACCCGCACCCGCTACAACCCGCCCGCTTCCTGGCGGCCTCGGATCGCGGCCACGGAGGACGCCCGCAAGCCCTGGTCCGGTCTGGACCGCGGTCTGGTGTGGGGCGAGGTGCACGACGAGAACGCCTTCGGTCTGGGCGGAGTGGCCGGGCACGCGGGGGTGTTCTCCTCGGCGTGGGACCTCGCGGTCCTCGGCCGTACGCTGCTCAACGGCGGTTCCTACGCCCGGGCCCGCATCCTGCGGCCGGAGTCGGTGGAGCTGATGTTCACCGACTTCAACACCGGCTTCCCGGGCGACGAGCACGGGCTCGGCTTCGAGCTGTACCAGCACTGGTACATGGGGGCGATGGCGACGCCGCGCACGGCCGGGCACACCGGGTTCACGGGCACCTCGCTGGTGCTGGACCCGACGACCGACTCGTTCCTCGTCGTCCTCGGCAACTCCGTCCACCCGGTGCGCGGCTGGCGTTCCGGGTCGGCTCCGCGGGTGGCGGCGGCCACCAATCTGGCGCGAGCGGTACCCGTGCGGCCCGCACACGGACGCACCGCATGGTTCTCGGGGACGGCGAGTGCCACGACGGCCACGCTCACCCTGCCCGCGCTGGACACCTCGGCCGGGCGGGCACGGCTGCGCTGCTCGCTGTGGTGGGACACCGAGCCCGGGTCGGACACCCTGGTGCTGGAGTCCACGACCGACGGCGGCACGTCGTGGCAGCCCGTGCCGTTCACCACGACCCGGCGCGGCGCGGCACCCCAGGAGCATCCGGCGGGCTCGGCCACCGGCTGGTCGGGGCGCGTCTGGCACGCGCTGAGCGCCGGCCTCCCGGCCGCGCGGGGACTCACCCTGCGCTGGCGGTACACCACCGACCGGCTGTACGTGGGCCGCGGGGCGTACGTCGACGGACTGCGCGCGGAAGCGGGCGGTGACGTCCTGTTCCACGACGCGCGCCCGGCGGACGCGGCACGCGTGGAGGCGGTGGGATGGTCGCCGTCGGCCGACTAGGAACCGGCGCGCGACCGGGCCACGGGTGCGCTAGCCGTTGAAGACGGCCTTCTGGACCTCGTTCGGACCGTCGAAGCTGTTCTCCTTCAGTCCGTCGAGACGGCTCACGACCTTGTCGTCGGCCTTGTTCTTGCGGGCGCGGTCGACGAGCGACTTCTTGTCCGCCGGGTAGTCCATGCCGTTGAGGGCCTTCTGCAGGTCGATGGGGCTGAGGTCCGCCATGACGGGCTCCTTGTCGTGCGGGTGTTGGGTACGGAATTTCCGTTATGTCGCGGTACCCAGCCCCGTCCCGGGCATGCGCACACACCCGTCAGCCGCGGGCCCCGTCCAGCACGGCCATCGCCGCGTTGTGCCCCGGCACCCCGCTCACCCCTCCCCCGCGCACGGCTCCCGCACCGCACAGCAGGACGTTGGCCTGCCCGGTCTCCACTCCCCAGTGGCCGGTGCCCTCCTGGGCGTGGGGCCAGGACAGCTCGCGGTGGAAGATGTTCCCGCCGGGCAGGCGCAGATCGCGCTCCAGGTCGAGCGGCGACCTGGCCTCGATGCAGGGCCGCCCCTCGGCGTCGGTCGCCAGGCAGTCCGCGAGGGGCTCGGCGAGATGGGCGTCGAGCTGGGCGAGGGTCGACTTCAGCAGCTCCTCGCGTACGGCGTCGTTGTCCCGGGCGAAGAGGCGGGCCGGCGTGTGCAGGCCGAACAGGGTGAGGGTGTGCATGCCTCTGGCTGCCAGGTCGGGGGCGAGGACGGTCGGGTCGGTCAGCGAGTGGCAGTAGATCTCGGACGGCGGCGCCTCGGGCAGGTCGCCGGCGGCCGCCCGGGCGTGCGCGGCGGCCAGTTGGCCGTAGCCCTCGGCGATGTGGAAGGTTCCGGCGAAGGCCTCGCGCGGGTCGGCCTCCGGGTCGCGCAGCCGCGGGAGCCGGGTCAGCAGCATGTTCACCTTGAGCTGGGCACCCTCGGCGGGCGGCGGCGGCGCCTGGCCCGTGAGCGCCGCCAGGTCCCGCGGTGAGGCGTTGACCAGGACGTGGCGCGCGGCGGCGACGCCCTCGCCGGCGGCCGAGCGGTAGGTGACCTCCGCCGTTCGCCCGTCCGCGTCGATCCGCACCGCCTCGTGACCGGTGGCGAGCACGGCACCTGCGGCACGCGCCGCGTCGGCCAGCGCGTCGGTGAGGGCGCCCATGCCTCCGACCGGCACGTCCCAGGCGCCGGTGCCGCCGCCGATCACGTGGTAGAGGAAGCAGCGGTTCTGCGCCAGCGAGGGGTCGTGGGCGTCGGCGAAGGTGCCGATCAGCGCGTCGGTGAGAGCCACGCCCCGTACCAGGTCGTCGGCGAAGTGCTCCTCGATGGTGATGCCGACCGGTTCCTCGAACAGGGCCCGCCAGGCCGTCTCGTCGTCGACCCGGCGGCGCAGTTCGTCCCGGGTGGGCAGCGGTTCGGTGAGGGTGGGGAAGACCCGCTGGGCCACATGGCCGGTCATGGCGTAGAAGCGCTGCCAGGCGGCGTACTCGCGATCCGAGCCGGTGAGCCGGGCGAAGGACTCGCGGGTGCGGCGCTCGCCCCCGCCGACCAGGAGCCCGGTGGGCCGCCCGGCGCGCTCGACGGGCGTGTACGAGGAGACGGTGCGCGCGCGCACCCGGAAGTCCAGGCCGAGATCCCGCACGATCTTCCTGGGCAGCAGGCTGACCAGGTACGAGTAGCGCGACAGCCGTGCGTCGACCCCGGCGAACGGCCGCGTGGACACGGCCGCTCCCCCGGTGTGGTCCAGCCGTTCGAGGACCAGCACGGACCGGCCGGCCCGGGCCAGGTAGGCGGCCGCGACCAGACCGTTGTGGCCGCCGCCGACGATGACGGCGTCAAAGCTGCGGGAGGTGCGGGGCGGGGTCGTCATGGCTCTTGGTAACACGCCCCGATCGCAGGCGGCCAGCCCGCCGTCGCGCACCGTCCGCGCTCAGCGTGCCGACCCGCGCAGTGCCGCGACCCCGCGGTACAGCTCCGCGGCCTCGGCGGCGCGGCCGAGCCGTTCCAGGCAGTGGGCCTCCTCGTCGCGGGCGACGAGGGTGTCGGGGTGGCCGGGGCCCAGAACCCGTTCGCGGGCGGCGGTGACCAGGCGGTACTCGGTGAGGGCGGGCGACCAGCGGCCGAGCCAGCCCAGGGCGACGGCGACCTCGCGGTGGCTGACCAGGGTGTCCTGGTGGTCCGGGCCCAGCACGCGTTCGCGGACCGCGCACACTCCGCGGGCCTCGGCGAGGGCGTCCGCCCAGCGGCCCAGCCTGCCGAGGTTGACGCCGAGGCCGTGCCGGGCGCGCAGCGTCTCGGGGTGCTCGGGTCCCTGGGCGCGGGCGCGGTCGTCGACCAGCTCCTCGTACACGGTCAGCGCTTCGGCGCAGCGGCCGAGCCGGCCGAGGGCGACGCCCGTCTCGTAGCGGGCGGCGAGCGTGTCGGGGTGGTCGGGGCCGAGCACACGCGCGCGGACGCCGGCGACGTCGCGGTAGATCGCCAGGGCCTCCTGCCAGCGGTCCAGCCGCCCGAGTTCGTAGGCCACCTCGTAGCGCGTGACGAGGGTGTCGGGGTGGTCCGCACCGAGCACGCGGGCCCGGGCCGCGGCCACCTCGCGGGCCGTCCGGTGGGCGTCTTCGGTACGGCCGAGCCGACCGAGGTTGGAGGCCAGGTTGTGCCGGCAGCGCAGGGTGTCGGGATGGTCGGCGCCCATGGTGCGCTCACGGGCGGTCAGGACCGACGTGTACACCTGGTGGGCGTCGGTGTGGCGGCCCAGTCGGCCCAGGGTGTAGGCCATCTCCTGGCGGACGGCGAGGGTGTCGGCGTGATCGGCTCCCAGCGTCCTGATCCTGGCCTCGGCGACGCCCTTGTACGCGCGCAGCGCCGCGGCGGCGTGACCGGTGCGGCCGAGGGCGAAGGCGGCCTCGTACAGGTCCAGGATGATCCGGTCCAGGTAGCCGGGCAGTCCGGCGCGGCGGGTGCGGGGCGGCGCGGGCTCGGTGTCGCGGTGGCCGACGAGGATCGCCCAGGCGTCGTCGAGGTCGAACGGCGGGACGCCGGTGGCGATCTCGTAGAGCACACAGCCCAGGGAGTACAGGTCGCTGCGCCGGTCGACCTCGTCGCCGCCGATCTGTTCGGGCGACATGTAGTGCGGGGTGCCCATGGCGATGCCGGTGCCGGTCAGCCGGGCGGTGAAGCCCGCGTCGTGGCCGAGCCGGGCGATGCCGAAGTCGCAGATCTTCACGGTGCCGTCGGCGGTCCGCACGATGTTCGCCGGCTTGAGGTCGCGGTGGACGATGCCCTGATCGTGGGTGTAGGCGAGTGCGGAGGCGATCTGCTCGGCGATATCGACGACGTCGGCGACGGGCAGCGGGTGGCCCTTGTTGTCCTCCAGGAGCCGGCTCAGGTCGTGTCCCTCCAGCAGCTCCATGACCAGGAAGAGCACGCCGTCCCACTCGCCGAAGTCGTGGACGACGGTCACCCCGCGGTGCTGGAGAGCGGCGGCCACCCGGGCCTCGCGCCGGAATCTCTCCCGCAGGACGCGGGTGAAGGAGTGGTCGTGCTGATCGCCCAGTGGCTTGAGGCACTTGACGGCTATGCGACGGCCCAGTGACTCGTCGCGCGCCCGCCACACCTCGCCCATGCCACCGCGCCCGATCCGTTCGAGCAGCCGGTACCGGCCCTGGATCAGCGTGTCGTCCCCCATGACTTCGCCCCGCCCCCGTGGTTCAGTCCGCCCCGCCCTCCCCTGGCCGGTCCAGTATGGCCGCTTGTCGTCCGATTTTGTATGGCGCGGGGCGCGCGGCCGGACCGAGTCGCGCCACGGCGCGCAGGATGTGCTGGGGCGGCAGCTGCCAGCGCACCCGGGACGGGACCAGGCGCAGCAGGGTGCCCGTGGCGCGCAGCCGGCGGGTGACGGTGGCGGGTTCGGGCGCCGGTCTGCCGTAGAGCTCGTGCGCGTACGGCGGCAGTGAGTCGTACGCGAGACGTGCGACCCGCCGCCACAGCAGCTCGCGGGCCGGGACCAGGAGGGGGTCGACGGGCGGGCGGAGCAGGAAGTCGTCCACCTCGTGCGCCTCCGGTCCCGCTGCCAGTTCGGGCCGCACCCGCGCGAAATAGGCGGCCAGCTCGGCCCGGTCCGCGGGGACGGAACCGGGGTCGAGGCCGACGAGACGGGCGCTGTGCCGGTGTTCGGCGAGGTAGCGGTCGGCGTGCGCGTCGGTGAGCGGGAACCCGGAGCGGCGCAGCACGTGCAGGTAGGAGCCGATCTCGGCGCAGTGCACCCACAGCAGCAGCGCGGGCTCGTCGACACCGTAGCGCTCCCCCGTCTCCGGGTCGGTGGCGCCGAGCATGCGGTGGATCTTCCGCACCCGGGCGCCGGCCCGCTCGGCGGCCTCGGTGGTGCCGTACGTCGTGGTGCCGACGAAGCCTGCGGTGCGCATCAGCCTGCCCCAGGCGTCGCGCCGGAAGTCGCTGTTCTGCATCACGCCGCGCACGGCGCGCGGGTGCAGGGCCTGGAGGTAGAGAGCGCGGATGCCGGCCACCCACATCATCGGGTCGCCGTGCGCCTGCCAGGTAATGCACTCGATAGGGGTCCCTATACAGCAGAGCCCCGGCCGACGCTGAGGCGTCGACCGGGGCGGGTACTGCTGGCTACGGCTTGGGCGGAGTGACAAACCCCCGGACGGGCCGCGGTTCCTGCGGGCTACGCGACGCGGGCTGCTGCGCGCGCTTCCACGCTGCGACCAGGTCCGCATAGCGCGGGTCGATCCATTCGGACACGGTGCCTCCCTTCACGGGCAGGCTACGCCGCCCCGGGCTTCGGCTTCGGCTTGGGCGTGACGACGATGGTGCACTCCGGAGCGTGCTGGCACTTCGCCGCCACGGAGACGAGGGTCTCGTCGGACGGCGGCCCCCACAGCTCCGGGTCCGCCTCCCAGCCGAGCGCCGCGATCGTCTCGCGGGTCCGGTCCAGGATCGGCGGGTCGTAGCTCGTGGGGTCGTAGCCCGGGGAGTGGTGCACGAACGTGCCCTCGCCGCCGAGCCGCTCGCACAGTTCGGCGTACATCTCGGTGTGAAGGATCAGGGCGTGCCAGCCCTCGTCGACGATCCGCGACGGCGCCAGGCCGAGACCCGGGTTGGTCGCGCACGCGGCTACGAACTTGAGGCCCTCGTCGACGATCCGGCCGGCCATCTCCTCGGACATGTCCGGGTTGGCGTCCATGACGGTGCCGCGGACGCTGGCGAACTGGGCGTCGGTGATGAGCATGCGGACGAGGGCGGGCGGCGGGGTAGGGCCCGGAGGTATCGTCACGGGATCTCCTTCGCTGGTTGCGGATGGGGATGGCCCGCCCGGGCCGGGGGCAACTGTCCGGCTGCCCGGCCTGGGCGGGAGCTCGTGGGCGGCGCGGTCAGCAGCCGCAGGTGGTGATGGACCAGATCAGCAGTCCGCCGAGGACCGCCAGGACGGCGAGGTAGGTGTAGAGCCGCGGGTCACGCTTCACGCTGGGCCCACCTCGGCGTCCGCTTGCTGCGCCAGCTGGTGCTTGCCGGCGGCGATGAGCCGGGCGACCGCGAGCGGTGCGCAGAGCATCGCCGCCGACGCCATCGGCACCGCCCAGTAGGAAGCCCAGGTGCGTGCGTTGAGCGTGTCGAGGTCGGTACTCGGGACGCCCAGGTAGGTGTCCCGGCCGAGGCAGTCGACGTCCACCGTGCGCCAGTCGTCAACGGCCTTGTGCCACGTGGTGGGCATGCTGGCCGGGACCAGGGCGTAGTAGCGGCGGCCGCTCGGGTCGCAGATGACCGGGCCGCCGGCGAGAGCCTCGCTGAGGAAGGCATCGACGTCGGCCGACGGAGCGCTGCGCTCGCCAGCGACGGCGAGGACCAGGCGCAGCGGCAGACGCACGGCGGAGAACAGCGTGCCGAGCGGCAGCAGAGTGACGCCACCTGCCTGCCACTCCATCCGGGCCCGGTCCCGGCTGTGGCCGTCGAGTGTCGACAGCAGCCAGTGCTCCGTCGCCAGCCGCCGGTCGGCTGTGGGGTGTACGAGGACACCGGGGTCGGTCTCCACCGGACTCAGTGCCCGTGATCTCTGCGTCTCCGTCATGCCGCGATGCTGTCCGTTGTACGGATGGTGCGGGAGTGTGTACGTGGCGTGAGTCGCTTTGGTCGCTTCACACAGTGTGTGAACGCGGTGTGGCTAGGCTTCGCACACTGAGTGATTCGGGGGCACACATGGCGCCGGAGCCCAACACGCTGCTCGACTCCCTCCTCGATGAGGCAGGGATGTCCCGGAAGGGACTTGCCGCACGCGTCAACAGAGCGGGCGAGTTACGCGGCAAGGCGATGAGTTACGACCACAGTTCAGTGATCCGCTGGCTACGCGGGCAGCGGCCGAGGGGCATCACCCCGGACCTCATCTGCGAGATTCTGAGCGCGCGCCTCGCGCGGCCGCTCACACCCGAGGACATCGGCATGGGCCACAGCAGCGCACCCCAACCGTCCACCCCGCTCGCCGGGTTCATCGACCGGTCCACGGCTCTGTGGCGTGGCGACCTGCAGCAGCGGTCCGACGTCCAGACGGCACCGGTCATCACCGGGCTGCCGGCCGTGGGCCCGGTCTGGGAGTGGGAGAACCCGCCCGACGACAGCGACGTATCCCGCGGTGGCACACCGCAGGTCGGCATGTCGGACGTCGAGCTCATCGCGGGCGCCCGCGGTCATTACGAGCAGATGTACCGGAAGGCCGGCGGTGTGGCTACGCGCGGCCGAGTCCTGCTGTTCCTCAACAGGGAGACGGCGCCGCTCATGCGCGGCGCGTACAACGACGCGACCGGGCGGGAGCTGCACCGCGCGATCGGCGGCCTGGTCGCCATCGCCGGTATCTGCTCGTACGACTCCGACGCCCAGGGCCTGGCGCAGCGCTACTTCCACCAGGCGCTACGGATGGCGAAGGCCTCCGGCGACCGCGCCTTCGGTGGCTACGTCCTCGCCCTCCTCGTCAACCAGGCGCTCTACCTGGGCGAGTACCGGCAGGCCGTCGCCTTCGCCGAGGCGGGAGTGCGGACGGCCGGGCACGCCATATCGCACGCCCTCGCGTGCGACCTGTACGCGATGCAGGCGAAGGCGTTCTCTCGGATGGGTGACCACGTGTCCGCGCACCGCGTGATGGCGCTCGCCGAGACCGCGGCCGGGCAGATCCGCCGCGACGAGGAGCCGGCCGAGACCGGCTACGTGCAGCCCGGCCTGCTCGAGGCCAACCTCGCCGACGCGCTGATGCGGCTCGGTGACACCAGCCCTGCGCAGCAGTACGCGGCCGAGGCCGTCGCCACGCAGACCCACGAGCGCGGCCGCGTGCACCGCCTGGCCACGCTCGCCGACTGCCAGCTGCGCGCCGGCGAGGCCGACCTGGCCGCCGCCACTGCCACCACCATGCTGGACACCATGCAGGGCATGGAGTCCCGACGGCTCAGCGACCGCCTCGTACGCCTGCGCCGGACCATGACCACGCTCGACGCCTACGCCACCTCGGCCGTGGTCGAGCGGATCGACGACACCCTCCGGATCCCGCTGTAACGGGTGTGTTGGACTGGGTGGGTACCCGACGAAAGGCGCACGCGTGTCTGTGTGGAAGAACCTCGGTGAGCGCACCGTGTACGAGAACCGGTGGGTCACCGTGAACATGGCGGACGTCGAGCTGCCCGACGGCCGGCACCTGGACCACACCGTCATCCGTCTCCGTCCCGTCGCCGTGGCCGCCGTCGTGAACGACGCCGACGAGGTACTGCTGCTGTGGCGGCACCGGTTCATCACCGACGCCTGGGGGTGGGAGCTCCCGTCCGGCGGCACCGGTCAGGACGAGGATCCGGCGGCGGCCGCGGCGCGGGAGTTCGAGGAGGAGACGGGCTGGCGCCCGGGCCCGATGCATCTGCTCCTGGCCGTGGACCCGATGCCGGGAATTTCGACGAGCCATCACCGGGTGTACTGGTCGGACCAGGCCGAGCGCATCGGCGAGCCGCGCGACGGCTTCGAGTCGGCGCGCCGCGAGTGGGTCCCGCTGTCCACGGTCCCCGGCCTGATCGCCCGCGGCGAGGTCCGGTCCGCCAACGCCGTCGCGGCGCTCCTGATGCTGCACCGCCTCCGGCTCGGCTGAGCGCAGGCACAACGAAGCGGCCCCGGCTCTCCCACGTGGGAGAGCCGGGGCCGTGGTGCTACGGGATCAGGTACTGCATGAGGTAGCCGGCGCCCATGCAGATGACGCCGACGGCACCGGTGGCCGCCCACACTTTTCGCTCGACGGTGGTGATGCGGGTCTCGGTCATGTCGATGCGCGTGGTCTCGGTGCGCTGCCGCTCGGACTGCCCGTGCTCGAGAGCACGTAGCCGTATCTCGTGGTCACTGACGTCCGCGCGGATGTCCTTCGCCTCGTCAAGGAACCGGTCGAACTTTTCCTCGAGCCTGCCCACCGCTCTGACCAGGTTCTGCACCTCCGCATAGGTCTGGGCCGGGCTGATGTAGACGCCCTCAGCCGGCGTCACTGCGAGCCCCCACCACCGGACCGGCGCAGCGCGTCGTCCAGGCCGCCGTCCTTGGGTTCCTTGTTCGGCACGTACCAGGTGACGCCGAGCGCGCCGAGGGTGACGAGCACCGCGGTGATGCCCTCGCCCAGGGTGAGCCGGTCGTCGGTCAGAGCCACGGCCAGGGATCCGGCACCGGCTGACACGGCGCCGGCGATGGCCTTGGCGTAACGGGTGATCTTCATGGGCGGGGCCTTTCATGAGAGCAGGAGCTGCCAGGTCTGCGGACCGGGGTAGCCGTCGGGGTCGCTGGCCAGGGCCGGGGTGGCGCGCTGGAAGTCGGCCACGTTCTGCCTGGTGAACTCGGTGAACCTCAGCCCCGGCTGGTAGCCGTTGCCGTCGTGATGCCGGGTGTAGCCCTTCCGGATCAGGCCCCCGTCGAGGACCTTGACGGCGGGGTTGGACTTGCCGAGGACGAACGCACTGCGGCCGGGGAACGGCGGCACCGCGGTGGTCGTCTTCTTGCCGGGCAGGTAGCCGAGCAGCTGGTGCAGGCTGACCTCTCCGGGCACGCCGTCGGCGTCCTGGTGCGGTGCCGTGCCCTTGTACCCCATCGCCAGCTGGAACAGCTGGTAGTTGCGGGTGTCGGCATCGGTCCACTCCGGCCCGGGCCCCACCTTGTAGTGCCGGCCGAGGCCCTTCGCGACGAGGGCCTCGCCCACCGCGGTGACGTGCGCGCCCTTCGCCCCGTACCCGTACGCCAGGCCGCCGATGGTGACCTGGTAGCGGGCGATGCCTGAGGCTTCGCTGCCGGTGCCGCCCTGCGGGCTGCTGCCGTCCGGACGGTGCGCGCCGTCGTGGACCCATGCATACAGCCGGTCGCCCGGGCACGCGGTCGCCCACCCGTCCCGGTGCCCGCCGAGCCTCTTGCCCGCCGAGCCGCTGTTGCGCAGCCAGTTGATGGCGTCGACCAGGCCGTCGAGCATCGCGTCGGGCGGGACGACCAGGCCGGAGTTGCCGAGCATGGCGCACACCGCGTAGTCCGCGGCGTTGAGCGACTGGTTGCCGTTGGCTCCGGTCTTCCGGTGCGGGCCCCGCCCCTCGAACACCGAGCCGTGCGGGCAGACGACCGCGTTGTAGGCGATGTCCGAGTAGTCCTCCTGCCTGTTGGCGAGGTGGCTGGCCTGCAGGTCCCGCATGCGGCCGGCGCAGCTGCTGTGCGCGTCGGCCGCGCCGAGGGACTTGGGCACGTAGGTGCCCTCGTAGTGCACCTTCACCCCGCCCGTCGAGGCGATGTAGGCGAGGTCGTAGCGGGACGGACGCGCGCCCCATGCGGCGCGGCTGATCAGCTTCATATGGCCCTCCTGGGCAAAGCGAAAGCCCCGGCCAGGACGGCACGGGGCGGGCGGCTGCAGCGGTGGGCTACGAGGGTTCGAAGAGGACCCAGACCACGGTCGACGTCTCGGTCGCGCTGCTGGAGTCGATGGTGAAGCCGACGCCGGCCTCGGCCTCGGCAGACAGGTGACCGAGCGCACCGCCCGGCGCCTGGCGGAAGGTGGCCACGCGGGTGGCTGCGGTCACCGAAGTGTTGGCCACGGTCACCGTCCCGCCCGCCAGAACGGCGATGCCCATGCGGGCGTTGGCACCCTCCTTGATGGCGATGCCACCGCCCGCGCTACCCAGGTTGAGGGCCTTCGGGCTGGCGTCCCAGATGTTCCAGACGCCGCCGCTCTGGCCGGACGCCACCGCGGCGTACCCGGCCACGTTGAGGTTGCCGGCCACGTCGGTGGGACCGGCGAAGGCGTCGACCGGGGCGTTGCTCAGGCCGGTGCGTTCGCCGATGTTGAGGCCGCGGCGGAGGACGGCGTTGCCGCCGCCGTCGGACCAGCCGGCGGTGTCGCCGTGGAGGAATCCGGAGCTGACGCTGACGTAGGCGCAGTCCGTGAAACGCGCCCCGTACTGGGGCGAATTCGCCTGGCTGCCGTCGTCGTCAACGCCCACGTACGAGGTGAGCAGACCGATGATGACGGGCATGGTCGCGCCGTCGACGGCGAAGCCAGCGAAGCCACCGCCGCCGGCCCCGTTGTTGCGGCCGTCCCGCCGGGTCTCGATGTTCTCGAACTGCAGGGGGGCGTTGCCGACCGCGTCGACCAGGAACCCATTGCGCCCGTTGCGGTCCGTCGAGCAGCTGCCGAAGAGCATGCCGCCCGATCCGGTGCCGACCGCCCAGTCCCCGGTCAGGTGGAACCCGTCGCCGACGTTCCACTCGGAGCGGCACCCGATCGCGTGGCTGTTCGCCGAGTTGGCGATCTCGAAACCCGATGCCCCGCAGCCGATGGCCTGGCAGTCCATGAGGCTGATGTCGGTCATTACCTCGAACGCGAATCCGTGCCAGCCCACGTTGTCGACCATGACCCTGGTGAGTCGCCAGCTGTACGGGAACCGGCCGCCGTTGGCCTCGGTGTGGACGCCGGCGCCGGTCACCCGGCGAATCGTCACGTCGACCAGCTGCACGTTCTGAATGTTTCCTCGGGCTCGAATCCCGTCGACGCCCGGCGCCGTCAGGTCCGATCCGTCGATCATCACCTTCACGATGCGGTGCTCGGCGCTGATCGTCGCGTAACCCCCGTCGATCTCGTCGAGGAACGAGATCACCGCGGTGCCCTGGAAGTTGGGTAGCGGCTTGATGTAGCACGGCGGATCGAACAGGTTGGGCACGGTCATGAGGTTCGCGCGCGTGGACGTGAACGTGACGCCAGGCGGGACGGACAGCGTCGCGCTGGTGCGGTACGGGAGCCCGGGAGCGTAGACGGTGCCGCCCAAAGGGCACGCGTCGAGTGCGGCCTGCAGCGCCAGGGTGTCGTCGGTGTTGTCGTCGCCCTGAGCACCGAAATCCAGCACGTTGAGCCAGTCGCGCACGGAGCCAGGTGCGACTGCCGCGCCGTCCGCGTCACGGGCCCTTATCCACACGCGAGTCGCGCCGCCTGCGCTGCCCCACATCCCCTTCACACCATCCGGCCCCTGAAGATCGGGCAGCAGTCCATTCTCGTCTGCGGTGATCTCCGTGATCGGAGTGCCGGCCTCGTTCAGGAGATCCGTGTACTGCACCCCGCCATCGGGAGCGGACCAGAACGTGATGGTCACGCCGGGGGCAACGCCCCAAAGTCCGTCTCTGGGCTGGACCACGTAGTCGGCGATGCCCGCGCCGAAGTGGTAGCGCGCCACGTCACACCGTCCAAGTCATCGTCGTCGCCTTGATCTCGTCGTTGTGGCCGATGTCCACGTGCTGGCTGAGCCAGATCTGCCCGGCCCGCAAGTTGCCCCGGGGATAGATCGTCACCCGCGCCATGGATGCGAACGTGTCGTGAGTGACGTACAGGTCCCAGTACTGGTAGCGGGTGTGCGGCACGTAGGCGTCGGGGATGATGACCGGCAGCTGGCTCTCTGACGACGCGGCGAGCGTGGTACGTAGCCGCTTCCACCCACCCGTGCGCAGCCACACAGCGCCGCCGCGCTTCTCCAGCACCGAGTCGCCTGTGTTGGACCAGCTCATGCTGAGCACCTTCTGCAGGACGACTTCGCCGCTGTCCTCGTAGACGAGTCGCCAGGCCTTGCCGTCCCACATCATGAGGCGCTTCGTGTCCGTCTCGAAGCACTGCTCTCCGAGCCTCGGGGCCGGATTGCGAGTCGTCGACGTGCACGGCCGACAGCGGGTCCCGACGTACTGCTCGGCCCGCGTGACGGTCACGGAAGAGGCGCCGCCGAGGATGCGGGCCTGGGCGAGCGGGATCTCGAAGGTGCCCGTGTCACCGGTCTGCTGGGTCAGTGCCGGAGCTCCGGAGCCGGGGGTGCCGGCGACCACCGCGGCGGTGACCGTCCAGTCCGACCGGTCCAGGCGCAGGACGACCCAGTCAGTGCGGGGCTGGCTGGTCGCGTTCGCGGTCACGGCCACGCTGAAGACGGTGCTGCCGGAGTACCAGCCGTGCCCGCGGACGCTGCCGGCGACGTCGGCTCGGATGTTGACGGACAGGCCGGTGCCAGCGCTCACCACCGGGTCGTCGGTCGGGTCCCCGTAGATCCCGTCGTCGGAGAACCGGGCGGCGAGCAGCTCGTGCTCGTCGTCGGTGACGGCCCTGTCGTTGTGCCCCGGGCGCGGGAAGGATTCCTGAGCCACCGGTCACCCCCTCGCTTCCAGTTGTCCCAGCCGGTAGGCCAGGTCCCGCACGGTCCGCACCATGCGTGTCGCTGTGGTCTTGTCGTTGCTGCCGATCACCGAGGTGACCAGTTCGCCGCTGTCCGGCTCGGCGGCCAGGCCGATGCTCTGCACCACGTCGGCGATCTCCAGCCCGGTCGGCAGGGCGACGGTGACCTTGTCGCCGAGGCCGAAGTGCGTGCCGGCCCGGAGGTCCTCCGTGTCTACCGTCACTGTCGACAAGGAGACTTGCGGATTGTCGTTGCCGAAGGCCAAGCGCCCGGCCTGGGTCAGCTCGCCCTGCGAGTCGTCGTCGACGGACGTCTTCTCGACGAGCTTCTCGACGCGGTACCAGTCCGCGGCCGCGCCCGACGTGACCTCTACGTAGACCCGTTCATAGGCGGGGTCACCCTCCGGCGGATCCTGCGAGGGGTCGTTCCCGCCCATGACGAGCTCGCTGGTGGCGAGCGGGGCGCCCAGGGTGCAGGCGACGCTGCGCAGGTTGCCGAGCCCGTGAGAGAACCGGGCGGTCCCGGTCAGGTCCTGCGGCGCGTACACCCCGAAGCGGATCTCGCTGCCCACCTGCCGGGTGCGGAAGCCTAGGCCGTCGGTGACGGCGGCTGTACGGCATGCGTCCAGCAGCGGCTCGAACCTGGTGCTGAGGGTTTGGCTGGTGCCTACCCCGGCGATCGTGTCGAGGACGAGCTGGGGGATCCGCCGTACGGCGAGGGCGGACGGCCCGCAGTTCTCACCGACCAGTGTCCTGATGATTACCTCTGCGTTCGCGGTGAGCTTGCGGACCATGTCGGTCGTCGTGGTCTGTGACTCCCACGCCTTGGCCGGCTCCGGGTACGTGAGGTAGCCGGCGACCCGGGCGAGGTCGTCGCTGAAGTGCACCGTGTTCATGCCGACGCCGGCGTTGGCGGCCAGGTCCCAGGTGTAGTTCTGCGGTTCCTCCATCGGTCCCGCGCACCAGATGGCTTGGTCCCGGATGACGACCAGGCGGTGGCCGGGCTGCAACAGCTCCATGACCTCGGGCCGGGCGGGCAGCATCACGGATCCGGATGCCGGCGCGTTGCGGTTGAGGTCGCAGGTGAGTTTCGTCCAGCCGGTGATCGGATCGCCGAGGACGTTCAGGTTCTGGTCGGTGACCAGGAGTTCGATCGCCATCGGATTACCTCCTGCTCATGCCGTCTCGTACCGCGGGTAGAAGGTGAGGTCGACGGCCGACCCTGCTTCGGCGCCCGCCAGGAGGAACGTCACCGGGGTCCGTCCGGGCGGGATGCTCCACAGCACGGCGGCGGGGAAGTTCAGGCCCCGTGTCAGGACTTCCCCAGTGCCGGAGCGGACGCGTGGCGGGTCCGTCGAGATCGTCACCGTCTCGCCGCTCAGCAGCGCGCCGTGCGCGGTCGCTGTCATGTCGAGGGTGAAGGCCTGGCCGTTGTCCTCGCGGGTGAAGGTGATGCTGGTCGCCGGGCCGGTGACTGTCCAGGTGGGCCATACGTCGACGTCGCCGCCGTTGTCGACGGTGGTGGCGCCGAGGACCTGGCTGCTGGATACGGACGGGTACGGCGCCAGGTAGTCCACCTGGCTGCCGCTCTCGCGGTGCACGGTCTGGGGTTGGAGGTCCTGCCAGTAAGGATCCTCACACCACAGGGTGATGATCGCGCTGTCCCAGGTGATGCCGGTCGCGGTCTGCCCGCGGCCGTCCCAGCCCTCGCTGTAGTAGACGGCGATGCGGCGGCCGGAGCCGTCCGGCCGGGCCACCTCGAGCCAGCCTGGGCCCTCCCGCAGCGTGCGCGTGAAGGCCCGTCCCAGCTCCCGCCAGTTCTTCGTGAACGCCATGTGGTCGATGCCCTTGACGAGCAGCGGCCAGACGATGTTCCTGGACTGCGGCTGCACGTGCCGCAGGCGCGATCCGCCGCGCGGATGCGGGTCCGCCGTCAGCGTGTACGGTGCCGCCCCCAGCCCGGACACTCGCTCGGCGAGGGCGTACCAGTCGGCGGACAGGTCCGTCATCGGCCACCGCCGGCCGGTCGGGTCAACGTAGGTGATCGACGCGTAGCCGATCTCCGGGATCTCGACGGGTGGCGTCTCCGGGATCTCCGGAGTGATGACGGGTGCGGTGATGATGGGCATTTACCGGGCCCTCCCCACACGCATGCGCGCCTCCTCTTGCCGAGTGATGAGCTCGAGGTCCCGGGCGGTGATCACCGAGGCGCGCGGATAGATGTTGTACGTCACCAGCGGCACCTCGGTCTGCGGCTGCCGGGAGGACGGAGGTTCCGGCGCTCGGGCGGGCAGTCCCGGCGTCGGCATCCTCCCGGTGAACAGCTGCAACTCCTTGTTGTTGAGGGCGTCGAAGAACGCTTCGCCGTACTCGTCGACGGCCGCCGCCCGCACCATGTACTCGCCGGTCGATCCCCAGATCAGCATGCTGTCCGAGGTGGGGGTGCCCGGGCCGCGCAGCCGGCCGCCGCTCGGGAAGCCGGGGATGGGCCCGCCGCTCGCCCGCTCGACGATGCCGCCTGTGGCCATGTGGTGCGGCGTGTCGTAGTCGGTGTAGATCCACGTCGTGGCGCTGTAGCCGTCGAGGTTGTTCAGTGCGTCCTTGGCGATGCGGATCTTGAGCTCGAGGTCGGAGATGTCCGCGAGGATGTCCGTCCGCTTCGAGGCCGGTGCGTCCTTCAGCCGTTGCTTGGCCTCGGCCAGTTTCGCCTTGAGGTCCTCGAGGTTGCCCTTCAGCCGGGCGGTCTTGTCCGGTGTCTTGAGGATCTGGTCGGCGAGCGCTTTGGCCTCGCTGCGGTTGAGGCCCATCTGCATCGCGTTGGCGATGAGCTGCTGGCGGCCCCGCTCGTAGATCCCGTTGACCGTCTCCCAGGACTCGCCGGACTCCCGGGCGGCGGCGGCCGCCGAGTCGGTCTTCGCGGCGAGGTCGTTGAGCGAGGTGGCCGCGGCCCGCTGCTTCTCGGTGTTGAGGACGAGCTGGCCGCCCTGGTACTCAAGGACGCCGGCGTTCTCCTGCGCTGCCTGCGACGCCGCGTCGATCGCCGCCTCGAAACCGATCATCCCGGAGAGGCCGGACTGGTTGACCTCGTTCAGGGCGATGATGCTTTCGCGCAGCCCGTCGGCGCTCGACTTCTGCGCGTCCAGCTGCGCCTGCACGGTCTGGGCCTGCTCGCCGAAGAGGCCCATACTCTGGGCCGCCAGCTCCTGCTCGAGGCGCTGGCCGGCCAGGGCGTCCTTGTAGTCGTTGAGCTGGCCGCGTACTTCCTCCGAGGTGAAGCCCTGCTTCTCCAGCGAGGCGACGATCCGGTCCAGGCCCGCCGCGGCCAGGTCGGCCTGACCGTTCGACACGAGTCCGGCCAGCGCCTGGTCGAGGGCGTCGATGTCCTCCTTCGCGTTCTTCACCGGTGTGCTGTCGGTGCCGAAGAAGCTGACGATGGACTGCTGGACCTGGTCGAGGCCTTCGGGATCGATCACCTTCTGCAGGCTGTCGGCCAGCCCGCCGAGGTCCTTGCCGTACGTACGGAGTGCCTCGCCGCCGATCTTCCCCGACTCGCCCAGCTGGATGATCGAATCGCCGAGCTTGTCGATGTCCGGCTTCGGCTTCTGGCTGCCGGACGACAGGGCGTCGAGCCCGATCAGGAGGAGGCCGAGGCCGGTACCGGCGGCCGCGATCTTCGCCGTGCGGGACAGCCCGCTGATCGCGGCGCCTGCCCCGCCGAGGGCGCCGGGCGCGGCTGCGGCCGAGGCGCGCATGGCGCCGATCTGAACGCCGAGGGCTGCGATGCCGGCGCTCGCTGCGGCGCCGCCGGCGGCCGCGAGTTTCACGGCCTTGATGGCGATGGCCAGCTGCAGGAAGACGGCGATGGCGTCGGGCGGTACGGCGGCCACCACGCCTGTCAGGACGTTGATGACGTCGAGCATGCCGACGCCCACGCCGGAGCCTGCCTCGAGGATGTGCAGCAGCGCGTCGCCGACGTTCTCCAGGGTGTCGAACACGACGGGCCCGGCCTGTTGGGCGTAGTCCCACCACTCGCGCATGCCGCTGCTGTCGTAGTCGCCTGACTGCAGCTTGGCGAGGAACACGGTCAGCTGGTCGATGCCGTGGTCCAGGGTGTTGTTCGTGAAGGTGGTGAACCGGTCGTTCAGCGAGTCGAAGCCGGGCGTCGAGATGGCGCCGCCGACGAGGGTGATCAGCCGGTCGAACTGGCCGGACGCTCCCTGCACCAGGCCCGTCGTCTCGGGCAGCAACGAGTTGGCGACGGCGATGCCCTTGACGAAGGGCGCCATCACGTCGCCGGACAGGTCGTCGGACCACTCCTTGTAGTTGTCCTTGAGCAGGCCGACGGCGATGGCCGCCTCGCGCGTCGCCGGCGGCAGCTTCTCCATCTGCGTCTGGTACTCCGCCTGCGCCTTCGCGGCCGCCTTCGAGGTGGCGCCGGACTCAGCGACGGCGTCCTCGTACTTCTGCTGCGCTTCGAGGGCGTCACCGATCGCGGAGATCTGCGGGCCGAGGGCGAGCGCGTAGGCGCCGGCCGCCACGCCCACGGCGCCGAGCTGCCCGGCAAGCACGGCCGCCGAACTGGCGAGGCCCGCGGCCGCGGGAATCGCCGCCGGCAGGAGGCTGATCAGGTTGGCCTTGAGGCTGTCGCCGAGCTTGTTGGTCTCGTCCGACAGCCGGGTCATGCTGCGTTGCACGATCCCGGTGTGGTCGTCGACGCGGCGCTGCGCGTCGGCCACCGACAGGAACCTTCCTTCAAGATCCCGAAGGTTCCCGTCGGCGTCCGTCGTGATCCCGGCCAGGCGCAGCCTCAGCCGGTCCGCGCTGTCGGCGGTGCCGTTCATCACCCGGGACAGTTCGTCCCTGCCGGCGAGGGTGAAGGTCAGGCGCTCAGCCACAGCTGGTCACCTCCTTCACCGTGATGCGAAGTGCCGGTCGATCCACGCGACCAGGCGTAGGAACCGGTCGACGGGCAGCCGGTCGTACTGGTCCGGCTGCATGTGCAGGTAGTGGTAGAACAGCGGCTCGTACAGCTCGATCAGCCCACGGAGTCCTTGTGGCGGCGCGTCAAGTGGCCTTTTCCCAGGGCGTCGAGGGCGGCGTCGACGTCGTCCGGGTCCTCGGCCAGCTTCCGCAGGTGCGGGGCCAGCGTGTCGAGCATGCTGTCCTCGCTCTTGGCCAGGGCCTCGCGCAGCATGTTGGTGAAGCCCTCGTCGATCTCGGCACGCGTGAGCCGCGCGCGCAGGCGCCGGCGCCACCCGGGCACATCGAACGTCGCGAAGTCGAGGGTTGGTTCGTCGCGCCGACGGAACGCCCATAGCACGGCCCGCATGGCGGTGGGGTCCTGCGCCTGCAGCCGTAGTTCGATGCCCCGCCAGGGGACGTCTCCCATGGCCTCCTCGATGGCGGCCGCTTCAAGGGCGGACAGCTCGTCGGTCGACCGCCTCTCGGCCGAGCCGTCGTCTTGCACCAGCGTGATGATCACTGTCTCTCCTCATTCAAGGTCGCGGCGTACGTCGCGCAGCACGCGTTCCACTTCGGCCTGCATGCGCGGGAGGCCGGCCTGTACGGTTTTCGTCCACCAGCCCGACGGCCGCGCGATCTGGTTCGCCCAGCGCTTGCGGTTGCCGAACACGGGGTGACGCAGGCGACCGTTCTCGATCTGGTTCGGCACGTTCCGTGCCTTAGGCTCGAGGCGCCCCTTGTCCATCCACACGCGGGCGCCGGGGCTGGAGCCCTGGCGGACGCTGGTCCGGATTCCGCCGGCGAGCATCGGCCGGAAGGGTCGCGTCGTCGGTGAGGGCCCGCCGCGTTTCCCTGCCTTGCGGCCCTCGCTCACGAGCGGCTGGGTACGGATCCTCTGCTGCAGGTCGCGCTGCAGCGGCTCGGCCGCCCGGCGGATCCGGCGCGCCAGGTTCTGCCTCAGCCGGGGGCCGCCCGCCGTCCGAAGGCGACGAGACAGCCCCGTCAGCTCGGCAGTGCCGAGGATCTCAACTCTCCTGGGCATGGCTACGCAGCGTCCGGGATCTCGACGTTCTCGGCGGGCTCGGCGGTGATCGCGAACTGGGCGGCGATCTGCGCGGCGCCGTCGAGTTCACGGACCTTGGATGCCGCCGAGACGGTGACTCGGAAGAGGTCCATGGTCTGTCCGGGGACGTCGCCCTCGTCCATCCACACGATCACTCCGGCCGCCTCACGGATGAGGAGCTTGCGCACGTCGTCGGCGTTCTTGGATGCCCAGAACGTGAGCGAGCTGTCGGACGCGGTGATCTCGCCGTTCACCACCGGAGTGAAGCGACTGCCGAGCGCCGGGGTGGGGACGGTGCCGGAAGTGGTCTGCCACCCGGACATCGCGCTGACCTCGTCCGCGAGCTCGGTGCCCGCGTTGAGCTCGGCGCGCGAGGGTGCGGTCAGGGTCCCGATCGTCGGGACCCAGAGCACCTTGGTGACGCCCCGGCGGTAGTAGCGCGTCGAGGGCTGGATCGGGGTCGCCATCAGTCTTCATCTCCTGTCTGCCGGCGGCGCCTCGCCGGCCGGGCCTTGGTGAGCGTGGGCGGGGGGTTGTCGTCGATCTGCCAGCCCGACGCCTGGTGAATGGGTACGGACACCTCGTCGACCTCGATGGGCTGTTCCGGCAGGTCGGGATGGCGCATCGTCACGAGGCCCATGTCAGGCCACCCCCCGGATCACGGCGACCTCCACCGAGGTGACCGCGTCGTAGGTGATGGACGCCAGACCCGTCGACGGGTTCCGGTAGTCGGCGTTGACGGGGATGCCGACCTGGGTGCCGGCCGCGACCGTCACCTCCCGGTCAGCGACCGCCAGCCCGTTGACGGTGCCCGGCGTCACGAGGGTCACAGTGTGCGGGCTGGCGTCCCCGTTCTTCACGAGCAGCAGCACACCGCGGCCGGTCGGGCAGGTGTCCCCGCCCGCTCCCGCAGCGGTGAAGGCGATGACGCCGCCGGTCAGCGGCATCACCGTGCTGGTCAGTGCAGCCATGCTTTCTCCTTAGTTGAATCCGCGGCCGGACACCGTCATGAGCAGCACGACCTGCGCCCCGTCCTCGGTCTGGTTCTGGATGAGGCGCATGGCGCCGGTACCGGCCTGCAGTTCGGCGAGGCCTAGCGTCGGGTCTGTCTGCAGCCACTGCGCCACGCGGGCGCCGATGCCCAGCACCCGATCACGTGCGGCGACGACGTCGGTGTCGCCGCGGTTGGCGATCGCCGCCGCGGTGATCTCGAACTCTTCCTCGCGCCGGGTGCCGAGGCCGGCGCCGTTGCTCACGGACTGGGCTGCCTGGAAGTCCCCGGAGGGGTCCCCGTCGAAGCCGAAGATGAGCCAGTCCTGTGCCTGTGTGTCCGACACTTCGGGGCCGTCGGCCACGGCCACCCCGGACAGCTCGGCGTCCGCGTTGCCCAGCGCGACGAGGGCCTCGATCACTTCGGGGACTCGCGAGATCAGGATCATCACGCCACTCCAGAGGGCAGCCGGTACGGCTGGAGTAGCTCCAGCACACGGTTGGGCACGGCGTAGCCGAAGCCTGGGATCGGAGACGCGACGGAGTAGTCGTCGCCCCCGCCGGCCAGGCCCCCGCCACGGGACGGCCGTTGAGTGCGCCACAGGTGCTGTACAAGCATCCGCGCCGCGAGGTTGATCGTGGGCGGCACCGACAGCCGCCCAGCCTGCTCGACGACCTCGAGCAGGCCCCGGAATGAGCCGCCGTTGCGGCGCCGCACCTCCCCGCTCTCCGGGTCCAGGACCAGGCCGTCGACTGGGTAGGAGACGCCGCCCACGAGGAGCGGGGTCACCGACGTGAGAGACAGCACCGGCACCGTGCGCAGCACCAGGACACGGCGGCCGTGGCCCGCATCGTGGTGCTCCGTGACCTCCCGCTGCTCCACCGGCCCGACGAACTCCTCGATCACCGCCGTGACCGATTCGATGTACGCCTGCAGCTCGGTGTCGTCGACGTCGCTCTTGGTGTTGAGCTGGGCTTTGGCCTCGGCCAGGGTCAGCAGCGCCACGGCGGCCGCCTAGGTCCGCGAGATCGGCAGGACCGTGGGGAAGCCCAGCAGGATCGTCGCGCCGTAGACGCCGCCGGTTGCGGGGCTGCCGGTCACCGTGGTTACGGCCCGCAGGTACCGGGCGTTGCCGGTGTAGCCGACCTCGTAGACCTTGTCGTCGTCCGCGGCGGCGATGGTGGGCAGCGCGCCCTGCAGGTACTTCGCGGCGACGTCGGTCCAGTCGGTGCCGTTGTCGCTGTCCTGCAGCTTGATGGCGTGCGAGCCGTCGGTGATGGTGCCGGCGTGGACGAGGAGCGTCGCCGACTCGAACCACTCGTTCGAACCGGAGGCGCCAGACAGCTTGCGGTCCACGCTGCTGCCGTTCGCCGTCGCAGCGTGCGCGGCGACGGCGAGGGTGGCCTTGGCGCGGACGTGGTGGTAGACGGTGCGCCTCACTTCGCGTCACCTCCTGCGGGCTTCCGGGCCGGTGCGGTGGTCTTCTTCGCCGTGGTCTTCTTCGCCGCCGGCGGGGCCGGGGCGGGGGCGGGGGCGGACGGCTCGCTACCGTCGCTGTCGGCCGGGGGCGCTGGAGTCGGCGCTGCGGCCGTCTCCTTGCCGTCGTCGGGGACTGCCGGGGTGTCGGCGGCCTTCGCGGCCTCGGACCGCTTGGCGGCGGCCTGAGCGGGCGGCACGGCCTGCGGGATGACCACCGCCTCGAAGAGGCCCTCACGCCCGTCAACGACGGGGTCGTGTTCGGCGACCAGGTCGCCCTTGACGATGCGCCGGTTGCCCGGCGCCCAGAACGTTTCCTTCGCGCGATACATCGCTGCTCCTGGCACAGGGGCGGGCGCGGCCGCCGTACGGCAGGCCGCGCCCTGGGTGGGTGGGATCAGGTGATGTTCAGGAGCCGGAAGGCGTCGGCGTTGACGACGTCCGCGCCGACGCGCCAGTAGGCGAACCAGCCGGCCTCACCGGTCGGCTTGCCGGAGGCGCCCTTCACGAGGGGCTCGTAGACCATCGTCATCCCGACCCGGTCGACGATGTAGTAGTTGCGGAAGTCGCCGAGCAGCAGCGCGTAGTTCTCGGCGCCGGTGTCGATGGCGCCGTCCATCGCCGAGGCCTCGTAGATGGGGGCGCCGAGCAGTTGCTCGGGCTGGCCCATACCGAGGTTCGCCCAGAACGAGCTGCCGCCGCTGGTGTCGAACTGCCGCGTCTTGTTGATGATCGTCTTGTTCGCCATCCAGGACGGCGAACCGGTCAGCCGGTGCCGCGGCGGCAGGGCCTGCTCGACGGCGTACACGTCACCGACCGCGTAGGTGTCGGTGTCCTCAGACGCGACGACCGACCCGGCCACGGCGGACACCGCGGTGACGACGCCCTTGGGCTTCTTCACGCCGTTGCCGATGGCGAAGGCCGTGGCTTCCAGCTGGTCCTTGGCGTCCGCCAGGAGCGGGCCGACCTCGGCGCCGAACCCGGAGTCGGCCAGGACCTCGAAGCTGCCCTGGACCCAGGCCGCGGCCTTCTCCGGCTTGATGGACGGCTGCGCGAAGTTCGGCGAGTTGTCACCGGCCTCCTCGGACTCGCCCAGCCATGAGGCGGTGACGCCGGCGCTGGAGACGCCGTTCCACGTGTCCGTCGTGATCGTCTTGATCGTCGACACCTGCCGGAACGGGTTCGCGCTGCCGGCGTTCGTCAGGATGATCGTCGGGTCCAGGGTGAAGGGGACCAAAAAGCCACCGGCGGCGTCGGTCAGGGACATCGCGCGGCGGTGCGCCTCGGCCAGCTTGTACGCCACGGCCTCCTCGTCCTCGAGCAGCGCCGGGTTGCCGGCGTTGGTCAGGAGGGACTCGAAGGCCCGGGCGTAGTCGTCGGATCCGGTGAGCAGCAGGTGCTGCGCCATGCGGCCGCGCCGGTCGGCGCGGACCAGGCGCTCGACGCGCTCCTGCTGGTCCTCGGTCAGGGTCTCGGCCGCGAGCTCCACCGCGTACAGCGCGCGGGAGCGGAGATCACGGACGGTGGTCCGCTCCATGAGGTTGGCGCCGCGCACGCGGTCCAGTTCCTCGTACGGGTTGCCGCGGGACCGCATGAACTCCGGGCCGTCGCCCGGGGTGCGCTCCTGCGAGCCGGGGACGGTGGCGGCCGCGCGGACGGCGTCGACGCGCCGCTCGTGCTCCACCTGCTCGTTGTACGCCTCCTGCGCGGTGTCGAACTCGCCGAGGAGCTCACCGGCCCGAGTGGCCTGCTCCTCGGTCGGCTCCTCGATCTCCTCGAGCTCCAGGAGCTCGCTGCGGATCGCGTCGAGCGACTCCTTGAGCTTGTCGCTCTTCTTCTTCCGCTTGGTCGTGGTCACTGGGCCCTCCTGGCCTTGATCTCGGCGCGGACCTTGGCCCACGCGATCTTCTGCCGAGCGGAGTGCCTTGACGGCGGGTCCTCGGCGGCGGACCCCGGGTCGGGGTCGCCGGCGGCCGGCGGGTCCGTTGGAGTGCCCTGGGCGGGCGGGTCCAGCGGAGTGCCGGTCCGAAGCATGTCGACGAGCCGTTCACGCTCGTCGGCGGACAGTTCGCCGAGCAGGGGCATGACCTGCTCGGCCCGGACGCCGATCACCGCGGCGTCCGCGTACGCGGGGAACGGCGTAGGGCCGTACTCCTTCAGCGCGATTTCCTGCCGCCGCACCGTCCGCAGGCGGCCGTCACGGCCCGCCCGGTGCCCGCCGCGCGGCGTCCTCATCGGGTCGGAGCGCGTGAACCGGCCGGTGAAGGACTGGCCGGTGATGGCGCCCTCGCGGATGTTCTCCAGGACCTCGTCGGCCAGCTCGGTCTTGTTGTACCGGGTGACCGTGAGCAGGCCGCGGCTGTCGGTCTTCAGCTCCATCGGCGTGCCGATCGGCATGCTGCCCCGCTCGGACGGGGTGCCCCACAGGGTGCGGCCGTGGTTGTAGAACACGCCGACTCGCCAGGTGCTGCGGCTGCCCGCGGGGGCGAGCTGCTGCAGGGTGCGCTCGAAGGCGCGGCGGTCGATCTGCTCGATGTAGTCGCCGTCCTGGTCGTGGATCTCCACCGGGGTGTCGAACACCGCGGCGTACGCCTCCACCGTGCGGCCGTCCCCGCCGGCGCGGACACGGATGTCCTCGAGCGGGAAGTAGCGCCGGAACGTCTCTTCCATGTCAGGCCCCCTCCTCCGGGTCTGTCGCCGGCTCCTGCGTGTCTGTCGCCGGGGCGGGGCCCGCCTGGCCGCTGCCGGGCTTCTGCAGCTGGACCGAGTACAGGCCGGTGTGCCGCAGCAGGCTGTAGTCCTCGGCCGCCACCGCGGCCGTGACGCTCGCCGGTTCGTAGCCGGCGTCGACGAGGGTCCGGATGGTGCGGGACTGCAGGCCCTGAATCTCGGCCGCGTCCCGGCGGTCCTCCCGCAGGAACGCGATGTCGCGGTCGTCGTACCAGAGCTCGGCGCCGGCGGGGACGTCGATCAGCGTGGCGAGCGATCCGGCGGCCTCACGCCACAGCGGCCGCATCGTGCCGTCGGCCAGACGGCGCCTCGAGCTGGCGTAGTTGCCCGCGTTGAGCGACGAGCCGGCCAGCCCCTCGGAGAAACCGACGATCACCGGCGGTACTCCGGCCGCGGCCGCCAGGCGCGTCTCGCCGGCGCCCTGCGTCGCTTTGAAGTCCAGCTGATGCAGGTCCTTGCCCACGACGGTGACGTCCGCGCCACCGCCCAAGTACAAGGTCTTGTAGGCGTCGTCGACGCCGCGGTGCTGCGAGTCCATCAGCGCCTGGAACCGCTTCACCTTGTCCGGCGTCACCGAGGCGTCCATGGACACCACGACCTGCGGCGTCGCCCCGTTCTCGAAGAACTTGAGCTTGTGCCGGGTGGCCGCGGTGTCCCCGACGATCTCCCGCAGCACCGGTGTCAGCCACGACATGCCCCTGAACTGGAACTCCGGGTCAGGGATCGGGGCGAAGTGGGCCACCTGCTCGGGCAGCAGGAACCAGGGAGCGCTGCCGGTCGGCGGGTCGTACATGTAGCCGACCAGCTCGGAGTCGAGCGCTTCGCTCGGCAGCCCGGGCTCCTCGTTCGACCCGGTGATGATCGTCACCCAGTCCGGCCGCATCAGCTTCAGCCGGCCCGGGTTGTAGTTCGTGACGTACCCGTTGCCCTCAAGGTCCCCGTTCTGGATCATCCGCGACAGCAGGTTGCCCGTCGTGCCGCCGGGCCACGGCGTCTCGAGCGGCGCCAGCGCGCCGGTCCCGAACAGCTCGCCTGGGCGGCCGTTGCGGATCTGCCGGAACTGGAACCGGGCCTCGCTGAACAGCAGCTGCCGGACCAGCATCAGCGCGAACACCGGCCCGTTCGCCTTGTACGCGTGCCGGATCTTCGCCTCGAAGTCGTACGGCAGCGGCCGTTCCTTGCCGTCCACCGGCCGTCCGGTGCCGTAGTAGACGTTGTCGCCCACCGACCACCAGTCGTCCTCCCTCGAGGACTGCCGGCGCCGCGCGTGCTGCCACAGGTTCGTCACCGCTCCCCCTCAGCCGGCGGCCGCCGGTCCTCCACCAGCGCGCACCGCAGGCCCGGCGGGAAGGCCTGCCACGCGGTGACCTGGTAGACGACCTGGTCGGCGATGACGATCCGGTCGCCGTCCACGCGCATCGTGTGGCTGCAGGCCTCGGCCAGCACCTCGAGCGAGATGCAGACGCTCCTCGGCGCGTCCAGGATCTCGATCCCGCCGGGCACGGCGCGCACCGTGATCTCGTCACTCATCGGTCTCCCCTTCGCTGTCGACGTCGGACAGCAGCAGGAACGACCCCGCCGTGAGGGCCCCGCCGACCATCAGCCCCATACCAGTCCCGAACTGCACTCCCGCGCCCACAGCGAGGCCCACACAGCCCGTCACGTAGCCGACCCGGGCACGGGCCAGCCGCGACCACTTCGTCACGCGAGGAAGCCCCACGGCTCCACCTCCTCCGGCTCGTCCTCGTGGTGCTGCTCCCAGCCCCACATCGCGTAGGTGGACGACACCAGCGGGCTCACGTCCACGCCGTCCGACCTGCGGGCCCACAGCCAGGCGTCGCCGACCTCGCGCTTCTTGGCTCCGGCCAGAGCGGTCGTCATCGGCGCCTGGCCGAGGTGGAAGAGGGTGCCTTCCACGACGCGGTCGTAGAACTGGCCGCAGGCCTGCGTCAGTTCGCGGACCTTCGGGCAGAACACCAGCTCGTCCCGCGGCTCGCGCTCCGGCTCGTCGTCGACCTGGTCCTCGGGCTCCTCGTACCGCAGGGCCTTGCGCAGCCCCGGCACCAGCGATCCGGCCGGGCCGCCCTCGTCGATCACCCAGGCGCACGGGTTCCATTTCGTGTCGAGCTCCTTGGCCCGCGCGATCACCCAGTCCGTACCGGGCCGGTGCTCGACGACCTCGCTGTGCACGCCGTCGCCGGCGCCACCGGCCATGGAGATCGACGCCCAGGTCCTCTCCGGGGTGACCTCGATGGAGAACGCCACCGGATCCGAGGAGCGCGACTGGGGGTCCGCCAGGGCCTCCCAGGCTTCCTTCTTGATGACCTGCCAGGTCTCGTCGGTGACCTCGGGGTAGTCGCCGACGCCGAGCCGCTCACGGTCGAAGAGGTCGGGTCGCATGGCCCGCATCTCCTGCAGCACGTACGACGTGCGGATGCGGACACCCAGCGCCGGGTTGGCTCGGGCGAACGAGGCCTCGTCGCCGCGGTCGTCGTGCTGGTCGCAGATGACGTGCCCGTCGCCGTCCGTGGGGCACTCCTTCGCGTGCGACGCGATGGAGTACTCGAGGTACGTCAGCGACGGGTCCGGATCGCCGTCCTTCATCGCCCGGGCCCGCAGCAGCGCCAGCTGCTCGCTCTCGTCGCCGAGGCCGGCGCTGCCGGTGTACACCAGCTGCGGGTTGGGCCGGGCGCTGAGCACGGGCATCAGGGCGCCGATGGGGGCCGCCCGCAGCTTCATCGCCTCGTCCATGATGACCAGGTCGCCGGAGAACCCGCGGCCACTGTCCCCACCGCGGGCCAGGAAGCGGATGCGGGCGCCGTTGAAGAACTCGAAGCCCTCCTCGCCGTGGGAGCGGCGTACGCGCTTCACGCGGCGGCTCAGGGCGTACGACCCTTCGATGATCTGGTCCAGCCGCAGGAACGACTCCTGGGCGGTGTTGAACTGGTGCGCCGTGTGGATGATCAGCTTCTCGCCGAACAGGATCACGCCGCCGAGCTGTCTGGCTTCGAGGAACCCGCCCTTGCCGTTCTGCCGCGCGACGTTGAGGACGACGTCGAGCGAGAGCCAGCGGCCGTGGTCGTCCTCGGCGAGGGAGTGGTGCAGGGCGAGGCGCTGCCAGGGGTCGGGGGTCAGGCCTGCATCCTCGGCGAGCTCGATGCACTCGACGCCGGAGGGCGACGTGTAGTCCAGCGCCTCCTGGTCCTCGGTGCCGTCCCAGCGGCCGGTGTCGATGCGCCGGCGCCACGGCGCAGAGAGGATCCGCGGCGTCTGGCAGCCGATCACCCGGACCCCTTACGCGCCTGAGGGGAGAGCCGTTCCCGCCGCCGCTTCTCCAGCTCGTCCATCCGGTCGCCGCGCTCCTTCGGTGGCGCGGCCGCGCGGACGACGGCCATGGCCTGACGCAGCTCGCGGGCAACGCCGGCGGAGTCCTTCGGGCTCTGGCTGGAGTCGAGCTCGGCGGCGAGCCGGAGGGCGGCCGCAGCCTGCGCGTTGGCGGTCGGGTCGACGCCGAGGTCAGCGAGCTCGGCCGTGGTGGCGGCCGCGACGGCGCCGCGGCGCACCCGTCGCTTCGGAGCGTCACCCATCGGACATCACCCCCCGTAACCGGTCGAAGGGTCACGGAGTGTGACAAGTGGTCAGTAACAGAACGTGACGGGCAGACCGTCACAGAGGGTGACGCTTAGGAGGGTCGAACTCGGTTCGCGGTGGATAGCGCACGGCCGCGGGGAGAGAGACGGGCGACAAGGGCTTTTGGGTCGCCCGCCCCTTCGCCGTACGTCTGGCACCGGCCCCCCTCCCCCTCCCCCTGACCTGGGCCGACGATCGGGGCGAACCGGACACGATCGCATCGTGATCGCGAGCACTCGACGCGCTCGCCGGCCGCTCGCCTCCGCTCACCAGTCCCGTGACGCCTGGGTGGTGACGGGGTGTGACCCACCCTTGCGGTACTCCCGGTACCACCGGGTGACCACGCGTTCCATGGCCTCGGACCGCATGGCCCGCACCCGCTCCCGCACCACGTCCTCGCCGGGGTCGACCACCACGATGCGGGCGCCGAGCCGGCGGTAGCGGGTGCGGGCCTGTGAGCTGGGCATCGTGTGGATCAGGTAGACGTCGAGCTCGTCGAGGTGCTTGAGCGCCTCGTCGATGGCGGCGTAGCGAGCGCGCTGTGCGACGCGCTGCGCCAGGCGCTCGTGGTTCCAGGCCGGGGCGCCGGGGCCGGTGAGGGCGCGGGTGATGCGGTCCAGGTCGATGACGATGTCACGCGCTGTGGCGTGCGCTTCGATCCAGCTGCTCTTGCCCGCGGCTGGCGGGCCGGTGATGACGTAGAGCAACCGTGCTCCCTCCCGACGTTGTCACCGGGGGTGACCCATGGGGTAGCGGGTAGCCGCTCGGTGGACGTCGTCCTCACTCAGCGTGCCGCCGATGACGTACGCCGGCTCGGGCAGGAGCTGCGCCCCGTCGGCCAGTGCGCGGGCGGTGCGGGCCCACGTGTCGGCGAGCTTGAGGGCCTCGGTGGACCGGACGCCGTGGAACTGGGCGAGGCGTCGTTCCTCGGCCATACGGTCGCGCTGCCAGGCGTTGTCGTGGTTCTGGCGGGCGCGGGCGTCGTCCTCGTGCTGCACAGCCTGGCTGTACTCGGCTGTCGCGCGCTCGGCCCAGTGGAAGGCGTGGGCCTGGGCGCGGCGGTGCGCCTCGTCGCGCCAGTCGGCGTGACTCTGCTCGTGGTCGCTCATGGTCGCCTCCTCGTTCGGCACCAGCTGTAGCCGCAGTCGATCAGGTTCGGGTCGTAGTGCGTGTCGGTGATGCTGTCCGGCGGTGTGCTGGGCTCCATGCCGAGCTGGTGTTCCAGGCGCCTGGTGACGGCGTACGAGGCGCGGTCGTGGGTGGGGCAGCGGCGGGCGATGCGGTGGAGCAGCTCGCGTATGGTCACCACCTCCTGGACGCTCGGGCCTGTGGCTGGGTGGTGCGGTTGCCGCGGGCGCTGTTGCAGCGGCGGTGCGCGCTGCGGGCGTTGGCGGGGTCGAGGAGGTCGCCGCCGAGTGACAGCGGGACGGCGTGGTCGAGGGTGAAGGACCAGGCGCTGCGTTGGGCGGCGTAGCCGGTGAGGGTGTAGTCGATCTCGTGGCCGCACTGCCAGCACGGGAGGCGGCGGGCACGTTGCTGGTCGCAGAGGCGGCGGTAGGGGCGCCCGTTGCGGGGGTTGCCGGCCACGGGCGCCACCTCCTGTGGGCTACTCGTCGCCACCGATGCTGTCGTTGAGCTCGCCGTCGTCGTGCTTGTCGAGGAGCTGCTGGTCCTGCTCGGGCAGCTCGTCGACGGCGTTGTTGAGGGCCCAGGCCATCAGGAGGGTGTCGTAGTCCTCCTGGGAGAGGTCCTTACAGGCGTCGGGCCGGTTGGTCTTGGTGGCCTCGGAGCTGAGTGCCTTCTGGCAGTCGGCCTGCTGCTCGGCGTCGGACTTGCCGCAGGCGGTGGTGAGGGCTACGAGGGCGAGTAGGCCGGCGGCGAGGGCGGTACGGGTGCGCATGGTCCCCCCAAGGACGTGGATGCGGTGTGTACGCGCATGATGCCGCCCTGTGGGGGCGCGGTGGTGACGGTGTGTCTGTTCCGTGATGTCGTCCCGCTGCCCGGCACGTGCCCGCGGCGTTGGGGCGCCTGCGGGTCACGCCGCCTCTGGCCGGGCAGCGGGGCTAGGGGGCGCCGATGCCGACGAGGCGCAGCGCGCGGGGGCGGGTGGCGCGTTCGGCGTGGGCGAGGTCGACGAGGGCGTAGAGGGGGCGGCCGCGGTCGTCGAGGCCGGCCGGTGCGAGGTGGCCGCGGGTGACCCAGTTGCAGATGGCTGGGCGGCTGACGCGGGCGGCGTCGGCGCTGAGCATGCGGCGCCATCGGGTGGCGAGCTCGGCGGCCTGGGCGCCGTTGTAGAGATCCTCGGCCACGGTCGGTCACCCCCTGGACGTGGCGCAGCCCCGGGCCGGGGAGGCGCCGGGGCTGCGGCTTCACTGCCGATGGGCACAAGTGTGCTACTGGCTCCATGTTCACGCTATGTGGCGATCTTGTCCAGCGACACGGCGCGGCCCGCCTCGCGGGTGGGTGCGAGGCGGGCCGTGTGAAGCGCCGCTGTCCGAGCGGAGCGCGTGCCGCGGGCCAGTGTGGCACGGCACGGTGACAGCCGTCAGCCGGCGGCTTGCTTGAGGCGTGCGCGGGCGGTTTCGGCGATGCGGTCAGAGAGTTCGACGCCGACGAAGAACCGGCCGGTGGTGAGTGCGGCAACGCCGGTGGAACCGGAGCCGGTGAACGGGTCGAGCACGGTGCCCTCCGGCGCGCAGATCTTGACCAGTTCGGCCATGAGCTCGTCGGGCTTCTGGGTGATGTGTACGCGACCCTTGCCCCGGGGCTGGCTGGCGGTGAAGAGGCCGGGGAGGTAGACGGGGTTGCGGGCGGCGTCTACGGGGCCCTTGGTGGCCCACAGGACGTATTCGCAGGCTCTCTTGAAGCCTCCTCGGGCGGGGCGGCTGATGGGCTTGTGCCAGGGGACGATGCCGCGCCAGGTCCAGCCTGCGGCCTGCAGGGCGTCGGAGGTGGCGGGCAGCTGGCGGAAGTCGGTGAAGACGAGGAGCGGCCCGCCGTGCTGGGTGATGCGGTAGCACTGTGCGAGCACGAGGGTCATCCAGAGCGTGTAGCTCCGCTGGTCGCGGGTGTCGCCATCGAAGTCGGGCAGAGCGTGCTGGGCGTTGCCGGAGACGTACTTGTCCCGGGCGGTGGTGCTGGTGCGGGCGGTGATGCTGGTGCCGCCGGAGTTGTAGGGCGGGTCGGTGATCGTGGCGGCCACGGAGTCGCTGGGCAGGGTTGTGAGGATGGTGAGCGCGTCTCCCTGGTGCAGGGTCCAGCCGGGCATGGGTTCCCCTCTCGGCGCGGTCGCGTACGCCTGGATGGCGAGCGAGTCGGTGCACTGCACAACGAGTGTCCGATGGGAACGCGTGTTCGCATAGCGGTTACCGCGCAGCGCCGGCTTGCGCCCGCGCCGGGAGACGTCAAGGCCTGCGGTATGCGCGCCGCTGGCTCAGCGCTTCGGTGACGGTGGAGCCGTACCAGCGGTTGACGCCACCCTGGGTGTCGTCGGGTTCAGGCCAGCGCCGGGGACCGCCCTTGCGGCTGCGGGAGAGGTCGGCGCGGATGGTGCTGGCGGTGATGCCGACGCCGGCGGCCTCGAGGTCGCGCGCGGTGTAGAGGCGCCGGGGTTCGAGGGTGACGGCCTGGCGGTCGATGTGGTCGCGGATGAAGGCGTCGACGGCGTCGGGGTCATACAGGCGCCAGCGGCCGCGCAGCTGCTCGAGGGGCGTGGGCCAGGCGGCGTGGCGGGTCCAGGTCTTGCTGACGGTGGTGAGCGGGCGGCCGGTGCGGTCGGCGATGTCCGCGACGGTCTCCGGGGGCCGGGCGGGCCTGCGGGCTACCATGTGAGCCTGTCCTCTCCTCGTGAGTGCGATGGGTCTGGACCGGTAGGGGTTTCGCGACGGTGCTTGGCGCCGAGGGCTTAGGCCCGGCCCCTGCCGGTTTCTCTTGTCTTCAGCGGGTGCCGCCCCCGGCTGGGTGCCGGGGGCGGCGGTTGGATCAGTCAGCCGCGTTGATCACCAGCCAGCGGGCGAGGTCCTTGAGGGCCTCTTCCGCGTAGACCAGGTTGGCTCCGCACCCTTCGGCGCGGGTCTCGATGTACCTCGTGGCACAGAGTGCGTAGAGGTCGATCGCGGCCAGGAGGTGAATGCAGCCGGTGAACAACTGCGCCTCCTGCGTCTCCCCCATCGGCTCTTCCGCCGCCAGGGCCGCCGCCCGCTGGACTGCGGGGATGACGGTGCTGGTGGGGATCTCCCGCTCGACCGGCATACCGATCGGGACGGGGAGGAGTCCGCAGACTTCGACGAGGAGGGAGTACACCCGGGAGATCGTGTAGGCGAGGGCGCCCATGATCTCGTCGTCGTGGTCAGCCATGTGACTGTCCTTTCCGCTGTTGAGTTGAGATGGATCGGGAGTTCGGGGTTCGCGGCCCCTCCCTCTTGAGTAGTAGTTTACAGCGTTTGGGTAGTGGATTACAACACCCTTGGGTGAAGAAAAGGGCCCCCGTCCGCGCACGGTCGGGGGCCCGTCGGGTGGTGCTACGCGAGACGCCAGCCGGACAGCCGGCCGTCGTCGCCGACGTCGGCGGTGAGCCGGGTGCCGGGCAGCTCGGCGATGGGCAGGCCGACGGCTGCGGCGATGTCGGCGGCGGGGTAGCGGGCGGGCTCGCCGCGCTCCTCGGCCGGGACGTCGGCGACGACTTCGGCCTGCTCACCGAAGAGCAGCAGGACCTGGATGGAGACACGCTCTGTGGTCATGGGATCGATCCTCTCGTGGGTGGTGGCGCGGTGGCGACTCAGGCCACGGCGCCGGGGTTGCGGGTCTGGTGGGCGCTCAGGACAGCGGCGGCGTGCTGGTCGTACGCGTCGGGCTCGAGGGTGTGGCCGCAGGCCCTGCAGACGATGTTCCAGTGGCCGTCGGTGCGGACGAGGGCGAAGGCCTCGCAGGACGGGCACGGGGCGGCCATGGGGTGGCGGCGCGGTACGGCGTGGGTGAGGGAGCGGACGCGGTGGACGAGGTCGCCGACGGCGCGGTGGTAGTCGGCGACGGAGTCGAGGGTGAGCGTGTACGGGAGGTAGGCGGTCAGCCAGGCGCACCAGCCGGGGATCGTCCGGCCCTCGGTCGGCCAGGCCTCGTCGCAGGGCTGGGTGTGGGCGACGCCGTACGGGTCGCGCGCGGCCGCGGGGTACTGGTAGGCGATGTGGCCGGCCCAGGCGGCGAGGACGGCCGCGATGGGCGCGGTGCCCTCGTCGTCCGAGCCGGGCGCGGGGTCGTAGCGGCCCGGGGCGAGGAGGACCAGGACGCGGAAGTCGACGGGCGCGGGGGCGTGGGCGCGGCCGGTGCCGCCGAGGCGGCCCTGCGCCGGGCCGGCGCTGGGGGTGACGAACTGCTCGAGGAGCCGGGCCTGGCCGGGGAGTTCGGCCAGCCACGCGCGCAGCTCGTCGGCGCAGGCCTCGCAGGCCCGGGTGCCGTCGGGGGCGGGGCGGGGGCAGATGGTGCAGGCGGTCACGGTGCCTGCCCTGGGGCGCCGTGGGCGGCCACGTAGGCGCGCAGGGCCTCAGGTATGGGGGTGCGGCCCTTGCGCCGGCTGTTCCTGTCCTCGCCCATGAGCATGGCGTGCAGCTCGTCGAACGACTTGAAGATCTTGTCGGTGGCCTCCTTCATCGCCTGCTTGGCGGCGGCGTCGAGTTGGTCAACCTGCTTGGCGACCTCGGCCTCGAAGGCCTCGTCGGTGAGGAGCGGGACGAGTTCGCGGGCGGTCTTGATCTCGTAGCGGAGATCCTTGAGGATGCCGCGCGCCTCGCGGATCTCCTCGCGGAGCTCCTCGCGGGTCTGTTCGAGGTCGGCGATCCTGCGTGCCAGGTCGGCGACGGTCGGGGCGTTGGCCATGGTCCTTCTCTCCGGCCGGTGGGGCGGGGGCATTCGTACTGGCGGGTGGGGGTGGCTGCCTCGCGCGCGGGCGCGCGCCTGCGTTCGTGCGCGCGGTAACCGCAGGTGCGCGCCCGCGCGCGAGGCCTGGCTAGTCGGTCATCGGGGCTCCGTGGGGTGGTCGGTGGTGGGCAGGTCGAGGATGGCCTGGCAGGTGTCTTTGTCGCGGCGTCGGCGTCGCTGCTCCTGGTGCTCCTCGGCGGCGTCCATGAGGCGGGCGACGAGGAGGTAGAGGCAGACGGCGAGGGCCACGAAGAGGACCAGGCCGACGATGGCGGCGAGGCCTCCGAGGGCGCCCACGGTGAAGACCTGAGTTGGGGTCACGTCCGCCTCCCGCGGCGGTGGGCTCGGCGCTCGGCGAGCTCGTCGACGAGCTCCTTCGCGGCGACGGCGCCGCCGAAGACGGCGGCCAGGGCCCACCACCAGTCACCGCGTATGACCCCGACGATGCTGCCGGCGAGGCAGAGCACGACGAGGAGGGTGCCGTAGGCGATGCTGGCGCGGCTCGGGTACCACTCCCTGGTGCGGGCCCAGGTGGCGCCGGTGGCGTCCTTGTGGACGGGGCCGTCGTGGTCCTGTCGGAGGATGCAGGGGCCGAGGATGCGGGGGCCCGTGATACTGCCGGTCGAAGCGATGGTGGAGGCGTCGCAGGTGGGCTCGGTGCGGGGCGTGGGCATGGTGGTCCTGTCGTCGTGGGTGATGCGGTAGCCGGAGCTGATGAGGTGCAGCTCGACGTCGGCGGCGACCGTGGTGGGTACGAAGGGCTCGACGGGGTCGGTGGTGATCCACCAGTCCTCGAGGGCTGCGGCGATCACGGCGCGGGGTGCGGGCGTCATGAGGTCCTCCGGCGGCGGGGGCGTGCGACTCGTCGCAGGGCGCGGCAGGCCCACGAGACGCCGGCGATCGTGCCGAAGATCAGCCCTGTGCCGGCGGCCGCCGCGATGACCAGCCATGCGATGCCGGCCTGGCCGAGGGACCAGAGCGCGTCAAGGGCCTCTGTGATGATCACGGCGTGGCTCCCTCGGTCTGCTGCTGTGCGGCCCGCCAGGCGGCTTGGACGAGTCGCGGTATGGGGCCGTCCGCGGCGCAGTCGATGCCGTTCTGGTGGGCCCAGGCGCGCACGGCCCGCGGGTCGTGGGACGTCGGGGCGCAGCGGCGTGCGACCGCCTCGGTCCGCTCGGTGTCGATCTCGGTGAGGAGCCGGCGCAGGGCGTCGATGGTCATCGCTGCGCCCCGTCTTGGCGCGCGTCGGCGGCGGCCTCGTCGGCCATGCGGCGCAGCTTCTGGCCGATGCGGTGGGCAGTGCAGTCCGCGCACCCACCGCATCCGCATGCGTCCTCGTGTCCGCCGTCGGCTACGTCGGCGGCCGCGCTGAAGACGGCAGCCCGGGCAAGAGGCTCGGCAACGTCGCGGAGGATGCGGGCTGCGTTCTGGGGGCCTACGAGGCGGTGGAGGAAGGGGCCCAGTCCGTCGCGCAGGAGGTCACGTCCGAGATCGAGCGCGGTCTGCTCGGCGGAGCTCACCGGGGCCTGGTGTTCGACGGCCTCGTCGAGGATGTAGCCGGCGGGGCGGGGGCCGCGGATGCCGCGGGGGCGGTTGGTCATCGCTGCCACCTGACGGGGCGTACGCCGCGGCGGTCGCGGTTGATGCGCGGGGCCGGGGTGCGGCGGGGCGCGGGGACGGGGCAGCTCTTGAGGTGGGGCATGTGCAGGTGCTCGTCGTTCTCCGGGGTGGGGCGGTCGCGGGTGAGCTGGCGGGTGAGCCAGCGGCCGGTGTGGTCCTGGCGTACGGCCTGGTTGCCGGCGGGGTCGCGGTCGGGGTCGACGGCGAACGGGACGCGGTTGGCGGCGGTGACGCACCAGATGACGTCGGCGAGGCAGCGGGGGCAGCGGCCGGGGCCGTTGGCGGCGGGCGGGCGTGGTGGCGGGTAGGGCATCGCAGGACGGTTCCTCTCGTGGGTCAGGCGGGTCTGCAGGCGGCGCAGCGGTCGTACGGCAGGGGTGTCGGGGAGTCCCAGCCGCACGCGCTGCAGGCGTACGGGCGGGGGCCGGTATGCGGTGGGTGGCCGGCGCGGCCGCGGGCTGCTTCGATCTCGGCGCAGGTCTTGCAGGGCATGCCGGTGTGGGCGAGGAATCCCCAGTGGCAGCCGGTCATGCCGCAGCGGGAGCGGACGGGCAGGACGGCGCCGAGGAGCCAGCGGCCGGGGTCGCGGATCTCCTCGGGCGGGGTCCAGCCGCGGAGCCGGGCGACCTGGTCGCGGATCTCGTCGGGCCAGACGCCGTCGACGCGGATCTGCCGGAGGATCTCGCGGACGATGCGCCGGGTCATGAACGGCGAGACGTCCGGCAGGAGATCGGCCACGGGGGCCAGGACCGGGCGCAGCAGGGCCCAGGCGTCGCGGCTGAGGGTGAGCGGCGGTCCGGCGTACGCGGGGCGCGCAGCGGGCCGCGTACGGCCTCGGAAGGCCGGCGGCACCGCGGGGGCGGCCGGGGTCTCACCCTCAGGGTGGTTACCGAGGGTATCCACAGGGGCGGGCCCCCACTTACGGTCATCTCGCCTACGGCGGAAACCACCACGCTCGGGCGTACTGCTCTCGTCAGTCAGTCCAGCGTCTTCCTTGATCGCGAGGGATCCGCCATCTGCGCACGCTCCCGATCCGCCATCTGTGTGCGGTCGGCCGGGGCCGCCGTCGACGACCGTGAGCGGCTGGTCGTGGACCTCGTAGAGGTGGCGGCCGTGCGCGCCGGCGCGGCGGTGCACGGTGATCCAGCCGAGCGCCTCGAGCTCGTCGGTCATGCGGCGCGCGCTGTACTCGGTGACGCCAAGTAGCGCCGCCAGCTCGGCCGCGGTCACCGGGGTACCGGTCGCCACGGCGTACGTCACGGCGCAGTACAGGACGAACAGCGGGCGCCGCAGCGTCTTGACCGCGAGGACAGGGACATACGCGAAGTGCTCGCCGCGGCCGACCGCGCGGGTGCGGCGCTCGGCGGTCTCGCCGTCGCCGTCCGACGCAGTGCGGCGCACGGTCGTCAGCTCGGGTATGCCGTCCGGCCCGGGCGCGGACAGCTCGGCCAGGTACCGCTCGGCGGTGCGCTTCGCGTCGCCGAGGTATCGGGCGAGGGTGGTGACGCCGGCACGGCAGCCGTCGGTGCGCTGCGCCAGGGCGGCGATCTGCACCCAGTAGGCGACGGCGCCCGGCGAGTAGGCGCCGCTGCCCCACAGCCGCTTGGGCACCTTCACCTTCTGCCGGTGCCACGCCGGCGTCGTGTCTGCCAGGCCCGCGCCACCGGCCCCGCCACGAAGGTGGCGGGGCTCGGCGGGGAGCTCAAGCAGGTGGGTCACGGTGTCCTAGCTGGTGTCGTCGTCGGCTTCGGGGACTGTGTAGGTGGCGCCGCACGGGGCGGTGCGGACTCCGGGGCTGACGTGGCGGTGGACCTGGCCGCAGCCGTCGCAGGAGACGGCGTACTCGGTACGGCCCTGCGTGCGGATCGGCGTCGTGGTCACGGCGGCCGGCCCGCCCCAGCGGGACGGGTCGGCGGGCAGCAGCGGTAACTGGCCGTCAGTGCTGCTCATCGGTGCCGCCGGTATGCGACTCGGTCCGCCGTGCCGAAGGCCTGGGCATGGTCAGGGAGATGGGGCGGACGACGTCGCCCTGCGGCACCCAGGTGTGGATGTCCGGGCGGGCGATGAAGTGGCGGGCCTCGAGCTGGGTGAGGGACATGCGGGCCTGCTTCGCCGTGATGCGGGCGAGGTGGGCCAGGCGCCCGGCGTGCTGGACACCGCCCGCGGGCAGGTTGCCGTCGGCGTCGGCGAGGTGGGCCAGGACGAAGGCGATCGTGCGGGAGTTGCGGTGGAGGTCGCTGCCCAGGACGGCGGCCTCCCAGCGGGCCCGGTCGTAGGCGCGCGGCGGGGCGAGGGCGGCGGGCGTCGGTATGGCTCCGGTGGTCATCAGGTCCTCACAGTCAGGTGGTTGGGCCCGGGCAGGTCCGGGCGTGATCGGCGTGGACGGTGGCGGTGAAGTCGGCGACGTCGGCCGCGCCGACCGCCACCCGCTCGCAGCCGTGGCGGCAGGTGAAGCGGGCGGTCGGAAGGCGTAGCCACACGCGGCGGTGGGTGTGCCAGTCGCCGCAGTCGACCCACAGGCCGGGCAGATCCGTGGGCGGCCAGTGGGCGGGAGAGGTGAGGGCGGCCCGGCCCGCGGGGCGAGTCGTCGGGGCGGGCCGCCCGGTCATGCGGTCGGCCGGTCGGCCAGCTGCGCCCGCGGCCGCAGCGTCATGCCGGTGATCAGGAACCCGTCACCGGGCTGCAGCTCGCCGGCGGCCAGCGCCTTCCGGTAGGCGTGCGCCGCGGCGACGACCGCCTGGTGCACGAGCGCCTCCGGCGAGCGGCCGCTCTGCGCCAGGACGGCGAGGTCGCGGCGCAGCGCGCGCCACTGGCTCACGTCCATGTCGGCCAGCGGGTTGACCTGGCGCACGGGCAGCGGGCGTGCTGGCGCAGACGGCGCCGCGGGCGTGGGCGTCTGCTCGTCCGGTGGCGCAGCCGCGTCGCTGGCCTGCGGCGCAGGCTGCGCCACGGGCGGCGCGTCCGGCGTCTGGGCCTGGTCATCGGCTGGCGCAGACTGCGCCGCGGCGGCGTCGAGTGCGTCCAGGTCGCGGCGCACCGTGTCCTTGGAGATGCCCAGGCGCTGCGCCATGTCGCGGTGGCTCAGGTCCGGCTCGGTCTGGCGCAGCTTCGCCACTCGTGCGCGGCGCAGGTCCCGCGCCGAAGCCGGCGTCACTTCGCCTCGCCTTCGGTGGCGGGCTGCTCCTGGGCGGCGCGCTGCTCGGCGGGGAGCACGCGGTGCGTCTGCTTCGGGCCGAGGAGGACGAACTGCAGGGCGCGCTCAGCGAGGAGGCCGTACGCGTAGGCGGCGTCGGCCAGGCCTTCGGCGACCGTCGCCAGGTCGTGCATCTGGGAGGCCTCGTGGTCGGCGACGTAGTCCTGGTCCGCGATGTCCTCGGCGAGCTCCCCGGCGTACAGGCAGTTGGTCAGCCGGTCGTGCGCGGTGCGCAGCTTGCCGACTCCGCTGTACCTCCCCTCCAGCGCCTCGGCGAAGGGGAGAGTGACGCTGCCGGGGACGAGGTCACGGCGGTCGGTGTCGTCGATCGCCAGGACGACCAGGGCGGGCTGCTCGCCGGCGTGCACCGAGCGGATGGCCCATGCAGCGCCGGAGGCGAAGCACATCGCGGCGTGCCGGTACTCACCGGCAAGGTGGTGCATGTGGTTCATGGCGACGCGGCGGAGCTGGGAGGTGGCCCGGGCGTGCGGGCTGCGGGTGACCGGCCGAGCGTTCCAGCCGGTGGCGTCGAGGCCGGGCTGGCCGGTCACCTTGCCGTCGTGAAAGTCGTCGCCGCGCTCGGCGTGGGCGTAGGCGAGGTCGGCCGCCGTGCTGGCCAGCTTCCACTCGTAGGCGGCCTCGCCGAGGGAGCGGACGCTGTCGGTGAGGTGCTCGAACCAGGGCGCGTTCTTCGGCGCCAGGTTGTACATCAAGGGGTACTCCGTGAGGCGTTGAGGCCGGGCGGACGGGACGGAGTCAGGTCACGTCCCGCCCACCCGGGGATCAGGTGGTGGTGCGGGTCGCCCGCATGCGGCGCTGGACCGCGGCGAGGCCGGGCACCGGGACGGTGACGTGGAAGCCGGCCTCGGTGAGGGCGGCGGACTGGACGCGGGCGATGCGGCGGACCTCGTCGCGTCCCAGCCCGGGCAGCTCCTGGGCGAGGCGGTCGGCGAGGACCTCGATCGCGGCCTCGGCGACGATCCCCGGTCGGGTGCTCATGACTCCTCCTGCAGGCGAGCGCGGGCGCGGCGGGCCCGTGCAGCGCGGGCACGGTCGAGGTCGCCGCGGATCCGGGCGGGCAGAGCGGGTACAGCAGCGCGCACCGGCTGCGTGATCCGCCGCAGCGGGCGGCGGCCGGCTGCGCGGCAGTCGGCAGCGGCGCCCACCAGCCACCAGGCGACGACCAGCCCGGCGAAAACCAAGAGCGGGATCACCAGGTCACCTCTCGTTCCTCGAAGCGATGCAGGGCGATGTCGAGGTAGACGGCCTCGGACCAGCGGCTGTCGGCCGGCGGGGCCCACGGTCGGGCCTCGTCGATGCCGTGCTGGGCGTGGTGCAGGGCGGCGGCGGCCACCAGCTCGGGCGCGGCGAGCGCGTCGGCGTCGAGGAGCACGCAGTGCTCATCGGCGTCGTGCGCGGACCAGCCCGTCATGTGCGACCAGGCGATGGTCAGTCCGCGCGGCCGCGCGCTGTCGGCGAGCGTCGGGGCGCCCACCGGCCAGACGGCCCGCACGAACAACTCGGCCGCACCGGCCAGGCCCTGCCGTAACCCGGCCTCGTAGCACGCGGGCAGCAGGCCGACGGCCCGCAGCTCGGCGTGGACAGCGTCGGCGTACGGCAGCTGCGGCAGCATCAGCACCCGGGTGGCTTCGCCCACGGACAACCGGCCGCTGCCGTGGGTGCTCTTCCCGGTGCTGCCCGTCGTCCGCTCCTCAATGGCCCTCACGCGGCACCGCCGGTTGGCTGCTCGGCGAGCTGGGCGGCGATCCACTTCGCGGCGGCCGCGACCGTACGGGCAGGCGCGTCCTCGTTCGAGGTGCCCCAGTCAAGGCGCCGGTACTGGGGGAACTCGCCCGGGACGGGCAGGGCAGCGGCGTTCCAGACGACCGCGCCGCGCTTGCCGCGCCCCTGCGTGATGACACCGACGACGTCGGCCTCGGTCACGCGCTTCACGCCCTTGCCGGTGACGACGAAGTCGTACGGCTCGTCACCGCGAAGGCGGCCGACGCTCAGCCAGGGCTCGCCCGGCCACAGCAGCAGCCCGGCCATCGTGCGGGGCTGCTGGCCGTAGCCATACGTCACGTGCGCGCCCTCACTGGTCGACGCGTCCTCGCCGCGGATGACGAGGGCGGCCTGGCACGACGGGCACACGATCCGCACCGTGGTGCGCCCGACCTGGTCGCCGTGGCCGCAGGCGTCGTTCGCGCAGGCGTGCGCGTCGCCGCCGAGCCGGTCGCGCAACTCGTCGTGGTCGGTGCGGAAGTCCACGTGCCAGGACGGCCGCTTGCAGCCCGCCAGGTGCCGCGGTTCCTGCCAGCCCAGGTAGGTCTCAAGGACGCTGGTCACTCGGCACCGCCGTACTCGCCGGGGTGCTCGGCGCGGTCGATGGTGATGAGGTCCTCGGCCGCCTGGTCCAGCTCGGCGAGTCCCTCGCCCGCGCGGGCGAGGGCGTTGGAGACGCAGCCGGGGGTGCAGTACCAGCGGGGGCCGCCGTCGATGCCGGCGACCTCAAGGCGGGCCCAGCCGAACAGCGTTGGGTCCGAGGGGTCGAGGTCCTCGGCCGTGCCGCAGTCCTTCGCGTGCGGGCACGGGGCGTGGACGTCGGCGTCGAGCAGGCGGGCGAGGGACCGCCGGTCATCGCCTTCGACGACCAGCTGGGCGCGGCCGCCGTACGAGGACACGCAGTCGACGGTCACTCGCTTCACCGGCTCGCCGTCCACAGGCACGTCCCAGGTGAGCGACGTGGGGGTGAGCGTCATGGGGAGGTCGTCAAGGGCGGTGGTCCCGCACTCGGCGGCCACGGCGACCGCGGAGACGAGCAGGAGATCGTCGCCCTTGCGGCCCTCGCACAGGCGCAGCACGGCCTGCCGCTGCCGGTGCGCGCCGGCCATCGCGGCGAGCTGCTCGCGGAGCTCACCGAGTTCGGCGTCGGCCTCGGCCCGGGCCTGGGCGCGGGCGGCGGACACCGCGGCGTCGACGCTCGCGCCGTCGAAGAGGATCCCCGCCTGGCGCTCGGCCTCGGCGAGCTGCTCGCCGGAGGCGGCGTCGTTGTTGGCCCGCATGGTCGCGTCGATCACCGCGGCCGCGGCCGCCGTCGCCGAGCCCGACTCGGCGGCGCCGAGGGCGACGCTCAACGGAACGGGGGTGAGGGGTGGAGCTTCGGGCGGGAGAGGCCCGGGGGTCTGGAATGATGCGGTCACGGTCGTCCACTCCTTCGAGGAAGTAGGGGGTGGGGTGTGCCGGAGGGGTCGCGCACCGGGGTCGAGCCGGTGCCGGCCCCGTTCTCGTGTGGGTCAGGCGGCCTTGCGACGAGCGGCCGGCCGCCGCTTGCGGGGCGCCGCGACGGCCAGTTCGGCCTCGGTGCGGGCGCCCATCGGGATGAGCGCCCGCAGCCGGTCGGCGTCCTCGGAGTTGAGAGGCGGGGCGTCGTCGACCACGCGGCGTATGTACGCCCGCCGTTCCTCGCGGGTCACGCCGCGACCTGGTCGAAGTCGTCGATGTCGAGGCCAAGGAGGTTGGCGAGTACAGCGCGCAGTCGAGGGCGCGGGTGATAGATCCCGCGTTCGATGCGACTGATGTGCGACTCGTCAACGGAGACGCCAGCTTCGGCACACTTTTCGGCCAGGTCTTGCTGAGTCATCCCGCGACGGAGCCGCTCCCGCTTGACTGAGCTTGTGGTTGCGGTTGGCATGCACCACAAGCTAACGCAGGACACCACAGGTTTACAAGGGTGGGGACACAGGTAGGCACAAGTCGCTGTGATGGGCGGACCCCACGGCGTTGCGGTACCTTGCGTTAGCCTGTGTTTCGCTGGTCAGAAGGGGTCTTGATGCCGGAGCCGCACGAGCTACTCGACGAGGCGATGAAGCAGCGCCGCCTCGAGCTGCGCATGAACTGGCGTCAACTCGCAGACACCGCAGGCATCTCATACGAGGCACTGCGCGCGATCCGACGCGGCGACTACCGGCCGGCCGAGCTCACGGCACGGGGCATCGACGACGCACTGAACTGGGCGCCGGGCGGGGTCTATACCGCACTCGCCGGCGGACAGCCAGTGCGCCTCGAAGACCAGCAGGCACCGCAAACCAGCCCGGCGGCAGCGAGCTCCACTCCAACCCTCACTGAAGAGTTGGAGGTTGCCCAGCAGGCCATCGCGGCACTGGTCAGCGGTCTGAAGCTGACCCCTGAGCAGGCCGACGAAGCGTTCCGCAGGGTGTACGCGGACATACTCAAAAGCCACTCCGACCACTCGGGCGAACCACCCGCAGGCGAATTCCCGCCACGACGCGCAGGGTAACGCTTAAGTCACGATCGGTCATATGCAGGCACCCGAATCATGTTCAAAGTCGAACATGTGTACCTCCCCCACAAATTGCTAGATACATGGGACCTGGGGAGGTTTCACGGGTGATCAGTTTTGCCCAGGTCGTGGCAGCACTCGCCGCAGGAGCACTGCTCACGATCGCCGTCATGATGGTGGTCAGGCTGTACGGGGCACGGAACCAGGCCAGCGGGCCGGCCCCAGGTCAAGCCGGAGCCAAACCGGAAGATGAAGACGAGGCCGCAGCGGACGAGGCGGAATGGAAGATCGAAGCCGCCCGCGCCCTCGCACTGCAGGCCGTAGAAACGTTTCGGCAGCAGTCGTCAGATACAGACAAGCCTCCGGGGCCGGACCCGTTCGACATGCCGGAGAACGCTAAGCGGAACGTGTACGCGATCCGTTCGAAGGGTCACCTCACGCTCCTCGTAAGCAGCGCAGTTGCGGTACTGGCCACCGTGGTTTCCGTAGCGCGCGAGGCCGTGCGCGAACACCGCAGCCAGATCATCGGGGCAACGGTCGGCGCAGCTGCTACCGCAACCGCCGTCACCACGCTGACGCTTGTGCCATGGTCCGCAGACACTGACAACGATGCCGAACGGCCGCCCCCCCGCCGCACCAACTGCATCGCCCTGGCACCCCTCGCAGCCTCCGCCGGCGACACCACAGCCCCCCGACAGCGGCCCCACGACCACGCCGTCTCCGTCCGCTCCGGGCGACACCGGCAGCCCGTCAGCCAGCGCATCGCCCAGCCCGACCGGCCCCTCGGCGAGCCCAGAGGCAACGGCCTCGCCGACGCCCACAGCTCCGGACGTCGGCACGGATAAGCCGGTGCCGCCGGCACCGACGGGCAGCAGTTCCCCGAGCAGCGGTGGCGAGAGCAGCCCGGATCCGGATGTCAGCAAGCCGCCTGCAACAGACAAGCCGCCCAGCCAGCCGGACCCGCAGCCAGAGATACCGGCGGACGCGGACGAGTGCGTGTCGGTCGGCCTGGCGCCGCTACTCGGATTGTCCGCCTGCCTCAGCGATAGCTGACCGCGCGCCCGCCCGTCTTTCGCCATTCCAGGCGCTCGGCCGCCGGTGGCTGGTTGCGCCCGGTCCGGGGACTGGGCAGAACATACGGGCGTCCCAGATAGCGCGGGCTCATGACGAAGCGGGCTGTCTCTCGTCGGGCCGTAAGCGGCGCGCGATGCCACGACGCCCAGACGTCGTCCGCGCTGCTCCTCACGATGCTCAGGACCGAGGCCGGCAGCGTCAGCTCCCGCTGCCGGTCCTCGAGGTCCGCGACCTCTGCCTCCTTCGCGGAGAGGGAGTTCGCGAGGATGAGGACTTCGGCGACGCTGGATCCCTTCGCCCCGCGCAGTTCGTCGCGCTCGGCGCGGGCCTTCGCCAGCTGGGCCGCGAGCTCAAGCACGGCGGCGTTGCTGCTGTCCGGCGTCCGCAGCACGTCGTAGATGTCGTCTCGTGCGAGGTACTCCAGCAGGATGCCGAGGTCGTCGGGTTGGCCGATGATCAGGTCGTCGACGGGTTCCTTCTGGATCTTCTGTCCACACTGCTTGCAGCGGTAGGTGGGCTTGCGTCCCTTCTCCTGCCGGTGCGAGGGGTGGATGTCGCAGCGGCTGCACATCAGCGCGGCCGTGAGCACGTGGGTCGGCTTGCCCCCGGTCGTCGTGGTGCGGGACGGGTCGGTGACCTTGCGGTAGACGTTCCAGAACTGGGTCTCGCTGACGATGCCGTCCCAGACGCCGTTGTAGATGGTGCCCTTGTGGCTGCGCAGTCCGGCATACGCGTGGTGGATCACGAGGCGTCGCAGGTGCCCGTGGGTGAAGGGCCGGCCGGAGAGGTTCACGTAGCCGCGCCTGGCGAACTCCTGCTCGACCCAGTTGAAGGTGCGGCCGGCTTCGATCAACTCGAACAGCTGCTTCGGGATCATGGACCAGTCCGGGTCCTCCACCCAGGTGATCAGCTTGCCCGTGGCCGGGTCGTACTTCGGCTTGAGACCGAGGGGCGCCCGCCCGTGAGGCCGGCCCTTCCGGGCCTCCTTCGGCGTCGTCCGTGTCACCCGCCGGTGCGTCTTGTACGACTCGTACTCGGAGTCGACAGCGTCGTCGATGAGTGCCTTGCGGTCGCGGCCGTTGGCCGGGTCGTACAGCCGCTCATGCGTGGTGACCCAGATCTTGACCTGCTTCTCCTCGCAGAGCTCGATGAAGCTGACCCACTCGCCCACGCGTCGGGATCCGCGGGACGACTCCCACAGCATCAGGATGTCGGCGCCGAACCGGCTCTGCCGTCCGGTCGGTCCACTGCGCAAGTCGTCGACGAGCTGCTCGAAGTCGTCGCGTCTCTTCCTCGCGTACCGGCTCGCGCTCAGGCCGTCGTCAACGTACGGCTCGCCGAGCTCCCACCCCTGCTCTTCCGCGGCGTCCTCATTGTCGACGCCCTGGTCCTCAAGGGACGTGCCGCCCTTGGCATCGCTCAGTCTGCGGTACTCCCGCGCGATCAGCTGGACCCAGCCCATGTCGCTCATGCGGTATGGGTATCAGGAATGGGGTCCCCAAGGAAGGCGTAAGCCAGGTCACGGAGTCCGGGCCGAAGAGTCCCGGATCGCCGTCCGTCGCCGCCATACGGGCAGGCTAGCGCGTCGCGCGTGGCGCTCCCAGGGCCTCAGCGCAGGGTGGCGAGGAACTCTCCGCAGGCGCGGGCGCAGTCGCGGCATGCCTGCGCGCTCTCCTCGGCGCCCGGGTGGCCGTCGAAGACGTGCGCGCTCTCCAGACACACCTGGCGGCACCACTCCAGCTGGGCGCCGATGGCGGACTCGTCCACCTGGTTCTGCTCGGACAGCACGCGGCAGGTCGCGTCGCAGACCTCCGCGCACATGATGCCCCTGCGCCGTACGAGTTCCTGGTTCTCGGTCCCGTCCGGGTCCACGAGACTCGCCCGCAGGGCGCACGCCCGCGCGCACGCGGTGCACGCCTGCGCGCACGCGAAGCGGTCCTCGAGGAAGCGGAACAGTTCCTGCTGGGAAGTCGTCGTCGATGTCACACCGCGCGGGTTGCCGCCGCTTGCGGCGCCAAACCGCCGGACCCGGTGTTTCCAAGGGTTGCGAGCCGTTTTCCGGGTGGGTCCGCGGGGCACCCGTGGACCGCCCCCGCGACCGGCGGGGGCGATGAGACCGACGCCGCACGGAGGTGCACGGACATGCCGGGACGACAGGAACTGCCGTCGACTCTGCAACGCTCCTCGCCTCAGGCCCGGCGCACCTGGATCAAGGCCCACGACTCGGCCGTCGAGGAGTACGGCGAGGGCGAGCGGGCGCACCGGGTGGCCTACGGGGCGCTCAAGCACACGTACGAGAAGGTCGGCGACCACTGGGAGCGCAAGGAGGGCGGCCGCAAGGGCCCCTCCGACCCCCGGTCCGGGCGGCCCCGCGGACAGGGCGGGCGCAGCGGCGAGGGTGTCGACGAGAAGGCGTCGAAGGAGCACCTGTACGGCGTCGCCCGGCGCCTGGGCGTGGAGGGCCGGTCGAAGATGTCGAAGGCGGACCTGCTCGCGGCGATCAGGAAGGCCAACCGTTCGCGGACGCGAGCGTCGCGGTGAGCAGGTTGATCACGCGGGCCGGGGGTACCCGCGCTCCATGACCAACGCATCGATGGACCTGGCCGCGGGCGGCTCCGGCGCACTCGCGATCTGGCTGGTCGTCGCGGCCGTGGTGGTGGTGGCCGTGCTGATCGGCGCGTTCGCCTTCGGCAGCCGGCAAATGCGCCGGGAGCCGCCGCCCCCGCGTCCGGAGGAACAGCCCCGTATGCCCGACGGCGGTCCCGTCCACGAGGAGCGGGAGCGCCGTGAGCCCGACGAGATGCCGCGCAGCGACGAACGCACGCTGCCGCACGAGATGGGGCACCAGGGCAGCCGTACCGCCTCCGACCAGGAGCGGCCCCGCTGGGACGAGGGCAGCAGTGGCTCCTTCGGCAGCGGCGGCCCGGGCGGACGCTGACCCGCGCAAGGTGCCGTACAGAGGGAAGTGAGAACCATGGCGGACCCCGCTCGCACCACCCTGCCCCTGCCCGACTACGACCATCTGCCGATCGGCGGGCTGGAGAGCCGGATCCGGTCGCTGGGTGCGGACGAGGTGGAGGAACTGCTGGCCTACGAGCGGTCGCACGCCGACCGCGTCCCGGCCACGGAGATCCTGTCCACCCGTCTGGAGCAGTTGCGCTCCGGAGCCGAACCGACCTCCGGCGACCCGGGTGCCGTACGCCCGGAGCAGGGCCGCGGCCGCACGGGCTCCCCCGTGTCGCCCGCGACCTCGCCGCAGCCGTTCTCCCCGCCGCCGCACGGTACTCCGGACCAGCGGGGCAAGCCGAAGGGTGACCGTACATAGCCGGGGCGTAGTTTCCGGCACCGGCGGTGGGGAACCCATGCGCCGTGCTGTTGCAGAGGAGAAGGGCCCGCGCCGGTGCGCGGGCCCGTCACGCGGGCGAACACACCGTCACCTGGGCCGACGGGCGGCTGCCCGTCTCCGAGGGCGGGGGGCTGCTGCGCAAGGCCTTCCCCGAGCACTGGTCGTTCCTGCTGGGCGAGATCGCCCTCTACAGCTTCGTCGTGCTGCTGCTGACCGGTGTCTGGCTGACGATGTTCTTCAAACCCTCGATGACGGAGGTCGTCTACGACGGCTCGTACGAGCCCCTGCTGGGCCTGCGGATGTCGGAGGCCTACCGCTCGACCCTGGACATCAGTTTCGACGTGCGCGGCGGGCTGCTGATCCGGCAGCTGCACCACTGGGCGTCCCTGGTGTTCCTCTCGGCCATCGGAGTGCATCTGCTGCGGGTTTTCTTCACCGGAGCGTTCCGCCGGCCGCGTGAGGTCAACTGGCTGATCGGTCTCACGCTGTTCGTGCTGGCGCTCGCCGAGGGCTTCGCCGGCTACTCGCTCCCGGACGACCTGCTGTCCGGCACGGGGCTGCGCATCGCGCAGGGGATCATGCTGTCCATCCCGGTGGTGGGGACCTACATCAGCATGTTCGTGTTCGGCGGCGAGTATCCCGGCCAGGACATCGTGCCCCGGCTGTACTCGGTGCACATCCTGCTGCTCCCCGCACTGCTGGTCGCGCTGGTCACGCTCCATCTGATCCTGGTGTTCTACCTGAAGCACACCCAGTGGGCGGGTCGCGGGCGCACCAACCGCAACGCGGTGGGCAAGCCGATGTTCCCGCAGTTCATGACGAACTCCACCGGCCTGTTCCTCATGGTCTTCGGTCTCCTGACCGTGCTGGCGGCGGTGGCCGAGATCAACCCGATCTGGACGTACGGTCCCTACCGACCCGACGTCGTCTCCACGGGCTCGCAGCCGGACTGGTACGTCGGGTTCCTGGAGGGCTCGCTGCGGCTGATGCCGCCGTTCGAGACGGCGGTGGCGGGCCACACCGTCATGTGGAACGTGCTGGTGCCGGCGGTCCTGCTGCCGGGCGCCCTGTTCGCGGTGCTGTACGCCTACCCGTTCTTCGAGCGGTGGGTGACGGGCGATCACGAGGAACACCACCTGTGCGACCGGCCCCGGGACAAGCCCGTCCGCACCGGGCTGGGCGTCGCCGCGATCGTCTTCTACGCGGTGCTGCTGCTGGCGGGCGGCAACGACATCCTCGCCCACACCTTCCACGTCTCCCTGAACCTGCTGACCTGGATCTTCCGCGTCTCGCTGGTGGTGGCGCCGCTGCTGGCCTTCGTCGCGGCCAAGCGCGTCTGCCTGGCACTGCAGGAGCACGACCTGGAGCGCCTGACGGAGGGCGAGGAGACGGGCGAGGTGCACCAGACCCTCGCGGGCGGCTACGCCGAGAGCCATGGTCCCCTCGACCCCGAGGAGCGTTACGTACTGCTGGCCCGCAGGCAGCCCGAGCCGCTCGCGCCGTCCCCGAAGGAGGGCGACGCCCCTCATGTGGGCCGGCTGCGGGCGACGCTCAGCGAGTGGTACTACGGCGACCGGGTCGACGTCGAGGAGCCGGAGCGGGAGTCGGCGCCGGGAGCGACGGCGCGGGCGGAAGCCGCGGAACGGGACGCCCACTCGGGCGAACCGGAGCGCTGAACGCCCCGGTCGGCGTACTGGAAGACCAGTCCGCCGACCCCCATGGCGAGCAGGCCGAAGCCGATCAGCGCCAGCCACAGGCCGAAGACGATGCCGAACGCGAGCACCACGGCGGCCAGCGCGATGGAGATCGGCCAGGCGCTGCGCGGCGGGAAGAAGTCGAGCGGACCCGCGGTGTCCACGACCTCGCCCTCACCGCGGTCCTGCGCCCGCAGACCGCGCTTGCGGTACTGCACGCGCAGGAAGAACGCGACGAGTGAGGCCATGAGGAAGGCGAGGACGAGGGCGGCGGTGCCGGCGGGCTCGCGCGACCACCAGCCGTAGAGCGCCGCCTCGGCGCCGAAGAAGACCGCGACACCGGTGAACAGACGGGATTCGGTCCTCACTGCACATGCCTCTGGTCGTGTCGGGTGATGTCGGGGTGGTGCAGGTCGAACGCCGGGGACTCGGAGCGGATCCGGGGCAGCGACGTGAAGTTGTGGCGCGGCGGCGGGCTGCTGGTGGCCCATTCGAGGGAACGGCCGTAGCCCCAGGGGTCGTCCCGCTCGACCTTCACGCCGTACTGGCGGGTGCGCCACACGTTGTAGAGGAACGGCAGTGTGGACAGCCCGAGGAGGAAGGCGCCGATGGAGCTGATGGTGTTCAGCGTGGTGAAGCCGTCCGCGGCCAGGTAGTCGGCGTAGCGGCGAGGCATGCCCTGCTCGCCGAGCCAGTGCTGGACGAGGAAGGTGGTCTGGAAGCCGACGAAGAGCGTCCAGAAGTGGATCTTGCCGAGGCGTTCGTCGAGCAGTTTGCCGGTGAACTTCGGCCACCAGAAGTAGAAGCCGGCGAACATCGCGAACACGACGGTGCCGAACAGCACGTAGTGCAGGTGGGCGACGATGAAGTACGAGTCCGTCAGATGGAAGTCCAGGGGCGGGGAGGCGATGAGGACGCCGCTCATGCCGCCGAGCAGGAACGTCACCAGGAATCCGCACGCCCACAGCATGGGGGTCTCGAAGGAGAGCGAGCCGCGGATCATCGTGCCGATCCAGTTGAAGAACTTCACACCGGTCGGCACGGCGATGAGAAACGACATGAGAGAGAAGAAGGGGAGCAGCACGGCGCCGGTGGCGAACATGTGGTGGGCCCACACCACCGCGGAGAGAAAGGTGATGGCGATGGTGGCGCCGACCAGGCTGACGTAGCCGAAGATCGGCTTGCGGCTGAAGACCGGGATGATCTCGGTGACGATGCCGAAGAACGGCAGCGCGACGATGTACACCTCGGGGTGGCCGAAGAACCAGAACAGGTGCTGCCACAACAGCGCCCCGCCGTTCGCCGCGTCGAAGACGTGCGCGCCGAACTTGCGGTCGGCCTCGAGCATCAGCAGCGCGGCGGTGAGCACGGGGAAGGCGGGCAGCACCAGGATCGACGTGAACAGGATGTTCCAGGTGAAGATCGGCATCCGGAACATGGTCATACCGGGGGCGCGCAGACAGATGATGGTGGTGATGAAGTTGACGGCGCTGAGCGTGGTCGACACGCCGCTCACCACCAGGCCCATCGTCCACAGGTCACCGCCCGGGCCCGGACTGAAGGTGGCGCTGTTCAGCGGCGCGTAGGCGAACCAGCCGAACGAGGCCGCTCCCCCGGGCGTCAGGAATCCCGCCACGACCATCAGGCCGCCGAACAGGTACATCCAGTACGACAGCGCGTTCAGCCGGGGGAACGCCAGGTCGGGGGCGCCGATCTGCAGGGGCATGATGACGTTGGTGAACCCGGCGAACAGCGGGGTCGCGAACAGCAGCATCATGATGGTGCCGTGCACGGTGAACAGCTGGTTGTACTGCTCGTTGCTGAACAACTGCAGCCCGGGACGGGCGAGTTCACTGCGCATCAGCATGGCCAGGACGCCGCCGAGGAGGAAGAAGCCGAACGACGTCGCCAGGTAGAGACGGCCGATCACCTTGTGATCGGTCGTCGTGGCCCACCGCACCAGCGTCCGGCCCAGCGTGCGGTTCGTCCGCTGCCGAGCCGGTGTCCGGCGCGGCGACCCGGTCCTTCTGTCCACCGCCATGCGGCGGAGAGTACCCAGGCGCCCTGGGCTCAGACCTAGGACCACGCCGAGGCCGCCGCCGGGCGCCCGGCGGATGGGCCACCTGGCGCAACCGGGTCCGGCGCCGCCGGTGAGCCGTCAGCCGCCGGTTCCGCCGGCGCCTGTGCCGGGGTCCGCCCCGGTGTCGGCGGTCCCCGGGGCCCGGGGGGTCCTGGGGGCGGCCAGGCCGAGCGGGCAGTCCTCGCTGGAGCGGCCGGCCAGCCGGCCGCCGGGCTGCTCGACGGTCACCTGCGCGCTCCCCAGTGCCGGGTCCTGGCGCAGCCGGGCGACGGCGACGGTGCAGGCCAGTTGGTCGACGGCCGTGTCGCTGAGACTCCCCGCGCTCCGCGGCAGCCGGACGTTGACGCCGGTGCCGTCGGTGCGGATGGTGGGAGCCTCGGCGGCGGGCGGCAGTTCGGTGGTCAGCCCCCTCCCGCGCTCCTTGGCGTCGGGCCCCTTGAACAGCATGAGCAGGGTGCTGCCGAGGTCGGTCGAGCCCGGCACCGTGCGGTCCACCGCGGCCAGCGACCCGTCCTCGACGAAGTAGAGCGGGATCGTGACGAGGGGAACCGCCTCGGGCACGGACTCCGACGGCACGGAGGTGACGCCCGGGTCCAGGACGCCGGTCGCGGGTTCGCCCGCCTCGACCACTCCGGTCTCGGGGATGCCGCACGCGGAGAGCGGGAGCAGCGCCGCGAGCAGCAGCGGGAAGGCACGCGCGGACGTTTTCATGTGCGGTCCTCCTTCGCCGGGGACGGTGCCCGGTCCTCCGTGGCGTCCGGCCGCAGCGGCAGGACGACCGTGAAGACGGCCCCGCCCTCCGGGTGGTTGGCCGCCCGGACGGTGCCGCCGTGCAGGCGTACGTTCTCCGTGGTGATGGCCAGGCCGAGGCCGCTGCCCTCGCTGCGGGCGCGGGCGTCGGCCGACTTGTAGAAGCGGTCGAAGACATGGGGCAGGACGCTCTCGGGAATGCCGCCCCCACCGTCGCGAACCGTGACGACGGCCTGCCTTCCGGCGTGCGGGTCGTCCCGCGCGTGGAGGTCCACGCGGACCGGGGGCGCGCCGTGCCTGAGGGCGTTGGCGACGAGGTTCGCCACGATGACGTCGAGGCGGCGCGGATCGACGCGGCCGCGCAGCGCGCCCGGCTCCGGCAGGCAGGTCTCCACGGTGTCCTGCCAGCCTCGGGCGGCGAGCGTGCGGCGCAGGGACTCGGCGAGATCGATCTCGTCCAGGTGCAGGGCGGCCGCGCCCGCGTCGAACCGGGAGATCTCCATCAGGTCGTCCACCAGCGCGGCCAGCTTCGTGGTCTCCGCGCTGATCAGGCGGACGGCCGTCGCGGTGTCCTCGTCGAGGCCGGCGGCGTCCTCGTCCAGCACGTCGGTGACCGCCGACATCGCCGCCAGCGGGGTGCGCAGTTCGTGGGAGACGTCCGCGGCGAAGCGGCGGGCGCCGGCTTCCATGCGCCGCAGTTCCGCCACCGAGCCCTCCAGCGCCGCGGCGGTCTCGTTGAAGGTGCGGGAGAGGTCGGCGAGTTCGTCGGAGCCGTGTACCGCGAGCCGGGTGTCCAGCCGCCCCTCGGCGATGCTGCGGGTCGCCCGGCGCAGTGCCCGCACCGGACGCAGCACGCCGCGAGCGGCCAGGAGGGCGATCAGGACGGCCAGGGCCAGGGCCGGTACGGTGGCGCGTTCGATAGCGGTGACCAGCGCGTCGACGTACCCCTGTTCCTCCCGCTGCGGCACCGTGAGGTACACCTCCAGTCCGGAGGCGCGCCGCTCGGTGCGGTACTGGCCGGCGAAGGTGACGGGCATGCCGACGACCAGTGAGGGGCGGCCGTCGTGCGACACCCGCTGGAACACGGTGGCCCGGCGGGAGCGCACGGACTCGCGCATCGCCGGGGACAGTTCCGCGAAGGCGTCCCCGGGGACGGACGTCGCGCTCGCCTCCCGGTAGGCGACCAGCACCCGCCACGGCTGTGACCGACCGCCCCTGGACACGTCGTCGGCGAACGACTCCAGGCCGGCCGCGTCGGGCGGGAACCGGTAGTTGGGCACCAGGGTGTCGACGCGGTGCCGGAACTCCTCGATCACCGTGTCCTGGCTCTGCTGCAGGACCCCGGTCCGTGCCTCGCGGAAGGTCAGCGCGCCGGTGGTCACCGTGGCCACGACCGCGACGAGGGTGAAGGTCACCACCAGCCGCAGGCGCAGCCCCATCAGCGCCCGCAGCACCCGGGGAACTCTCACCGGGGCCCGAACCGGTAGCCGAAGCCGCGCACGGTGTGGACGTAACGCGGACTGCCCGGCGGCTCACCGATCTTGGACCGCAGTCGCTTGACGCAGGCGTCCACGAGCCGCGCGTCCCCGTGGTAGTTGTGCTCCCACACGGCCTCCAGGAGCTGCTGGCGGCTGAACACCTGCCCGGCCGAGGCGGACAGGGTGAGCAGCAGCCGCAGTTCGGAGGGGCCGAGGGCGACGGGGCGCCCCTGGTGGGTGACGGTCAGTCCGGCCCGGTCGATGACCAGGTCGCCGTGGTGTTCGGTGCGCGGTGTCCCCTGGTCGTCCGCCGTGCCGCCCACGCGGCGCAGCACGGCGCGTATGCGTGCGTCCAGTACGCGGGCGCGGACCGGTTTGACCACGTAGTCGTCGGCTCCGGACTCCAGTCCCACGACGATGTCGGCGTCGTCGCCGCGTGCGGTGGCCATGATGATCGGCACTTGGTCGTGGGCGCGTATGCGGCGGCACACCTCCAGGCCGGACATGCCCGGCAGCATCAGGTCGAGGACCACCGCGTCGGGCCGGAACGACCGGAGCTGCTCCAGTCCGTCCTCGCCGGTCGCGGCCGCGGCGACCTCGTGCCCCTGCCGGCGCAGGGCCAGTCGCACGCCGTCCCGGACAGCGCGGTCGTCTTCGATGATCAGGACCCGTGGCATGCAGCTCAGTATGCGCGTGCACGGGTGGCGGACCGCGCGTGGGTGACGGCTGTTACACAGCGGTCCAAAAGCCGTCCACGGACGATCACACGCCCGGGGCACGCTTTGTGATCATGAACGAGCGCCGTCGACCGACTCCCCCACCGTCCTCCGCCACGGGCCGCCGCCGCGGCAGCCGCTCGCGCCGCCGCCGCGGCGGCCGGTCCCGCCTGCTGTGGCCGGGGCTCGCGGCCGGGGCCGTCCTGGTGCTCGCCGGCGGTCTGGCCCTCAAGGGGGCCACGGAGTCCTCCGGCGGTTCCACCGACACGGCGGATGCGTCCTCGTCGGCGCCGGGACCGGGGTCGCCCCGCGCCGGCGGGACGGAGGAGAAGCCGAAGGACGGGTCGACGGCCTCGCCGGCGAAGGAGAAGAAGGAGACAGAGACAGAAGAGGAGAAGGAGGAGCAGCAGGAGAAGACGGAGGAGGACGGGAAGGGGACGGAGGAGAAGCCGGACCCCGACTCGATACCGTCGTCCGGACCAGGGACCTTCGCCACCGCGGGCGGCGGCGGTGACCGGGTCGGCGGGAGCGAGCGGACACTGACGTACGTGGTGCAGGTCGAGGACGGCATCGGTATCCCGGCACCGGACGTCGCTGCCGAGGTGGAGCGCATCCTGGCCGACGGACGGGGCTGGACGGCCGACGGGAAGGTGGGGTTCCGGCGGGTGTCCGGGGGCGCGTCGGACTTCCGGGTACGGCTCGCCACGGCGGGGACGGTGGACGACATATGCGGGCAGTACGGCCTGGACACCGGCGGCGAGGTCAACTGCAACGTGGGCCAGGACGTCATGGTCAACCTCAAACGGTGGCTGCTGGCCACGCAGTACTACGCGGACGACGTGACCTCGTACCGCGCGTTGATCATCAACCACGAGGTGGGGCACTTCCTCGGCCACGGCCATGAGGGCTGCCCCGGTGCGGGACGTCCGGCGCCGGTGATGATGCAGCAGATCAAGGGCCTGCACGGCTGCCGCACCAACGTCTGGCCCTACGACGCCGACGGGCGTGCCATCACGGGCCCTGCCGTCGGCTGACGGTGTCGCGGCCCGCCTTTGCGCAGTCCGGGTTCCGGCAGGTGCCCGGGACCCAGACCGGGACGTTGATCCCCAGCGTCTTGTGCCGGTGGAGCTCGGCGGGGACGCGGTGTCCGCAGGACGGGCAGATGTCCGAGTACTGCGCGTCGACCTGCCGCGTGGCGGTACGCGTCGTCCGTGCCTTCTGCGTGTGACTGCTCATGATGCCCACACCCACGCTCGTCAGACCCATGGAACGGCTCTCTGCTCTCACCTTACGCTCGATGCCGCCGTGCCGGTTCTCAGCGGTCGTCGGCCACGGGGGCGGTCCGCATCGCCTCGGTGGGCACGCCGTTGGCCTTGGCCGCGTCGGCGAGGGCCTGGGCGGCGGCCTCCGCGGCCTGCGCCGTGTCGTTGGCCGCCTGGGCGGCGCCCTCCTCCGACGACGGGCTCTCCCGGGTGGCCGGCGACTGCGGCAGCGCTTCGGTGAAGGCGCGGGACACCCCCTGGAGCGCGGAGGTGACCTCGCTGGGGATGACCCAGAACGTGCTGCCCGAGCCCTGTGCCAGCTGGGGCAGCACCTGGAGGTACTGGTAGGCGAGGAGCTTGGGGTCGGGGTCGTTGCGGTGCACGGCCTGGAAGACCTCGTCGATGGCCCGGGACTGTCCCTCCGCCTTGAGGATCTCGGCGGTGCGGTTGCCCTCGGCGCGCAGGACGGCGGCCTGCTTGTCGCCCTCGGCGGTGAGGATCTGCGACTGACGCTGGCCCTCGGCGCCGAGGATCGCGGCCCGCTTGTCCCGCTCGGCCCGCATCTGCTTCTGCATGGCGTCCTTGATGGACTGCGGCGGATCGATCGCCTTGATCTCCACCCGGTTCACCCGCAGCCCCCATTTGCCGGTGGCCTCGTCCAGCACTCCGCGCAATTGGCTGTTGATGGTGTCGCGCGAGGTGAGGGTCTTCTCCAGGTCCATGGATCCCACGACGTTGCGCAGGGTGGTGACGGTGAGCTGCTCGACCGCCTGGAGGAAGTTCGCGATCTCGTAGAAGGCCGCGCGTGGGTCCGTGACCTGGAAATACAGCACGGTGTCGATCTCGACGACCAGATTGTCCTCGGTGATGACCGGTTGGGGCTTGAAGGAGACCACCTGTTCACGCAGGTCGATCACCGGATAGACCCGGTCGATATACGGAATGACGACGCTGAGTCCGGGTTTCAGCGTGCGGTGGTAACGGCCGAGCCGTTCGACGTTGCGGGCGCGGGCCTGCGGCACGATGCGCACCGCCCGTACCACGGTGAAGACGGCGAGCAGCGCGACGATCACACCGGCGATGAGGAACGCCGAGGCTTCCATGGTCACTCCCGGGGATAGACGAATGCGGTGGTGCCGCTGATCTCCAGGACGTCGACGGTCGCACCCCGGGGAATCACCAGCGTCTCGTCGTAGGAGCGGGCCGTCCATTCCTCACCGCCGATGCGGACCCTGCCTTCCCTTCCGGTCACGTCGGAGACGACGTAGGCGGCCTGGCCGATCAGGGCGTCGACGCCGAAGCGCTTGGTCTCGGGCTGGACGAGGTGACGCAGCGCGACGGGGCGGAGGAAGAGGAGGGTGACCGCGGAGACGACCGTGAAAACGAGGAATTGAAAGGGCGTGGAAAGACCCGCCGCCGCGGTGGTGGAAGTGATCAGCGCGGCCACTCCCAGCATTCCGAGCGCGGCGGTCAGGGTGAAGATCTCCGCCACGATCAGGACCGCCGAAACGATCAGCCAGATCAGCCACGGATCCATCGCGGCCCCCTTTCCGCTTTCGAATTATTTTACCGGCTTTCCGGAAAACGGGACCCGTTCGTCACGCGGCAGCGCAGGCTCCGAGGGCTTCCCGGACGCCCCACCCGCCGGTGGTGCCGGGCTTCTCGCCGGTCACTCGGCGCACTGGTCCGGTCAAGCGCCGGCGCAACATCAACCGCCAAGAAACGGAGCCGACTTGACGCGACGGCCGCACCGCGCAACTCGTTGCGCTATTGGTCTAGACAAGGGTCGGCGTGATGGTTGACAGTCGAATGGGTCGTGCGTCTCCCCCCTCCCTCGGGACGCCCTCTGACCCCGCCTTCGTGCCGCGCACCATCCCCACCGGCCGCCGGTCCCCGACCCGTGGCCGCTGCGCAAGAGAGGAGCACCACCGTTGGAAGCGCTGGAAAATCGCAGGGAGCACGTGATCGCGCTCTTCCGCATCGTCATGGGCCTGCTGTTCGCCTGCCACGGAGCCGCCACCCTGTTCGACGTCCTGGGCGGCCCGCACGGAGCCGCGCCCGGCTTCGCCGCGTGGCCCGGCTGGTGGGCCGCCGTGGTGCAACTCGCCGGCGGCACACTGGTGCTGTGCGGCCTCGGCACCCGCACCGCGGCCGTCCTGTGCTCCGGGTCCATGGCGTACGCCTACTTCGTGGAACACCAGCCCGACGGGCTCTTCCCCATCGAGAACGGCGGGGAGTCGGCGGCCATGTTCTGCTGGTCCTTCCTCCTGGTCGCCGCCGTCGGTCCGGGCCGCTGGAGCCTGGCCTCCCGCCTCCGCCCGCGGCGGGATGACGGCGGCGAACGGGCCACCCGGACACTGCCCACGGACACGCCGACGTCCGCCTGAACCCGGGCGCGCCCGACCGGTCCCGGGCGCTCGCCACCCGCCCGGGACCGCCGCACCGCCCGCCTACTCCTGTCCGGCGAACATGTCGATCAGACCGTACGGCGCGTCGTCGCCGTACATCAGCGCGTGCAGCCGGGACGCGTCGGCGGCCTCCGCCGCACCACGCGGGAACAGGTCCCGTTCGTACGCGGCGAGCGCGGCCTCCGTGTCACCGGGGTGCGCGGCGAGGGCCCGGCCGAGTTCGGCGCCGTCGTACATGGCCAGGTTGGCCCCTTCGCCGGACGGGGGCATGAGGTGGGCCGCGTCGCCAAGCAGGGTCACTCCCGGCACCCGCTCCCACCGGTGCGCGGCGGGGAGGGTGTGCAGCGGACGCAGGACCGGCGCGGTGTCGGCGTCGGTGATCAGCGCGGTCAACTCCGGTGCCCACCCGGCGAACTCCCCCGCCACCCGCGCCGCGCCCGTCGCCCCGGCGAGGTCGACGCCGTCGAACCACTCCCGCGATTTGCGCAGGGCCACATAGGCGTGCAGGGTCCCTCCGGTCTCCCGGTGGGCCTGGATCGCCTTCCCGGGCGCGAGGGCGAACATCGCACCGTCGCCGACCGCCTTCGCGGTGGCCGGGTGCCTGACGTCGGCGTCGAACATCCACGTCTCGACGAACGACATGCCGACGTACTCGGGCATGGCACCGGAAACCAGCGGCCGCACCCGGGACCACGCGCCGTCCGCGCCGACCAGCAGGCTCGTGACGACGGAGGTGCCGTCGGCGAACGCCACCTCGTGGCGGCCGTCGCCGAGGGAGCGGGCGGCCCGGACCTTGTGGCCCCAGCGGACGGTGCCGGCCGGGAGCGAGTCGAGCAGCATCCGCCGCAGTTCGCCGCGCATCACCTCGGGGCGGCCGCCCGTGCCGTCGTCGCCCTCCTCGTACAGGACCGTCCCGTCCGGCGCGAGGGCCCGCGCCGCCTGACGGCCCTCCAGTACGAGACCGCGGAACTCCTCGAACAGCCCCGCGGCCCGAAGGGCGGGCTGGCCGTTGCCGGCGTGTATGTCGAGCATCCCGCCCTGGGCGCGGGCCGTGGGCGAGGTCTCGGCCTCGTGGACTGTGGCCGGGATCCCGTGGACGTGCAGGACACGGGCGAGCGTGAGGCCGCCCAGTCCGGCACCGACGATCGTGACGTGCGTGGTCATGGTGCGAACCTCCTGATCGCCGCCCCCGGGGCCGGGGCCGGCAAGGACCGACAGAGACTGGAACAACGTTCCAGCACATCCAGGGTGGAACGCCGTTCCATCGCATGTCAAGCTGGAACGACGTTCCAGGAGGTCTAGGATGAGACCCATGGCAACCAGGTCGCGCCGCCCGGAACGGCGGCAGGAACCCCTCTCGCGGGAGCGCATCGTCGGGGCCGCCGTCGAACTCCTCGACACCGTGGGAGAGCGCGGCCTCACCTTCCGCGCCCTGGCCGAGCGCCTTTCGACCGGCCCCGGGGCGATCTACTGGCACATCACAGGAAAGGCGGAACTGCTCGCCGCCGCCACGGACGCGGTCGTCACCGCCGCCGTGACCGTCGACGCCGCCGGCACCGCCGACGCGCCCGAGGACGCGATCCGCGCCGTGGCGCTCGGCCTGTTCGACGCGACCGAAGCGCACCCGTGGCTGGCCACGCAGCTCGCGACGCAGCTGTCCCGCACCCCCTGGGGGACGGTGGCGCCCCGGATCTTCGAGAGCCTCGGCCGCCAGGTCCGGGCGATGGGCGTCCCCGAGGCGCACTGGTTCACGGCGTCCTCGGCTCTGATGCACTACATCCTCGGCGCCGCCGGCCAGAACGCCGCGAACTCCACGGGCGCCGTGAGCGCCGGCCCGTCGGGGCGCGACGTGGACCGTGACGAGTTCCTGGACACCGTGTCGACGGCCTGGGAAGGACTCGACCCGGACGAGTACCCGTTCACCCGGGCCGTGGCGGACCAGGTGCGCGGCCACGACGACCGCGAGCAGTTCCTCGCCGGAATCACCCTCGTCCTGGCCGGTATCACGGCACTTCACCGCCCCGGCCGGTAGAACCGGGCGCCACCGTCCGCCGTCCGGACGGCCCTCGGCGTGTGCGCCGTCTCACGCATCCCACGCCTGACCAAGTTGCGTGGGTCACTGCACAAATGCCCTTTTCGCCGTCATGCTCGATGTGCGAGGCGCCGCGCGAAGTCGCGCGTACCGCCGTCGACTTGGCCGCCACACAGTCAAGTGAGCCGTGCCACAGCACTCGTGGCGCCCATCCTTCCCCCGCCTTGCCCCTCCCCCGCCTTGCCCCTCCCCGCAGAAAGGTGCCCATCGTGGCCGCATACCTGTGCGCTCCCGCCGTGATACACGGCGAGCACTCCGTGAAGACCAGCGAGATCGTGGCGGAAGTGCGCGACCGGCACCCGGACGCGGCGTGGGCGACGCGGATCGACGGCATCGCGGCCAGTACGGGCATCGGGACCCGCGGCTGGATGCTTCCCCTGGAGGCCGCCGTCGCGCCCGGCGAGGGCGGCGCCCTGGGGACCGCCGACCTCGGGGCCGCCCGGCAGGCGCTGGCCCGCGACGGGTTCACCGAACAGGAGGCGGAGCGCGCGATCGCCGCCCTCGGGGCGGTACCCGCGCCGCAGACCGTCCAGGAACGCACCGCCCCTGCCTGGGAGGCCGTCCAGTCCTACGGGGAACGTGCGGCCCGCGGGGCCCTGCAGATCGCCGGGCTGGACGCCGCGGACGTCGACTGCCTGATCACCAGCAACTCCACCACCCCGGCCCTGCCCGGACTGGACGTGGCCCTGGCCAACCGGCTGCCGCTGCGCGGCGATGCCATGCTGCTGCCGGCCACCCAGTGGGCCTGCGTGGCCGGGACCCGCTCCCTGGCGCTGGCGGCGGACCTCGTGGCCGCGGACCCCGACCGGGTGGTCCTGGTGGTGATCTCCGAGGCGCTGAGTACGACCTACCAGCCCGCCGACGACACCCTGGAGTCCCTGATCGTCCGGCTGCTGTTCGCGGACACCGCGGTCGCCGCCGTGGTCACCGGCCGCCCGCGGCGCGAGTCGGTGCTCCGGCTGGACGCCTCCTGGCACCACACCCTGCCGGGCACACGGGACCTGCACCGCCTGGAGACGCGGGCGGACGGCACCCACTTCGTGATGGACCGGCGCGGGCCGCGGGCGGTGCAGGACACGGTCACCGCGATGTGGGAGTGGCTCCGTGCCCGCTACGAGGACGACCCCGCCTCCTGGCACCCCGACGTCCTGCTCGCGCACCCCGGCGGAACCCGGGTGCTGGAGTACATGGAGCAGACGATGCCCGAGGAGTGGCCGTCGGGGCTCCTGGAGTACAGCCGGGACAGCTACACCAGCGGCAACCGCGGGGGCGCCGCCGTGTTCGACATCCTGCGCCGGGCGCACGACGCCGGGCAGAAGGCGGGCAGCCGTGCCGTCCTCTACGCGGCCGCCCCCGGCCTCACGGCCACCGCCCTGGAAGGGGAGTGGCTCCAGGGGCCGCTCGGTCACCTTGCGTGATCAGCGTGCACTCCGCTGGTGTGGGCGAAGCGTGCGCCGGTGTTATTGAATGGGGTGTGCGGTCGGGATCCTCGGGGGCTCATCCGCACGGGTTCGAGTACGGCCCCGGCACTGTGCCGGGGTTGGCGAGCGAGCTGAGGGAGCCGCATGGACTCCACACCCTCCCCGTCGTCCTCGTCGCCGTTCGACCTGGTCAGCAGCGCTCTGGGGCAGTACATCCCGCATGGCGGAGCGGCGGCGGCCGGTTCCGCCGAGTCGCAGGGGGACCCCGGCGGCGATCAACCGGAGCACGACCATCCTGCAGGGGGCCGACCGGAGCAGATCCTCGGTGCGGTCAATCTGGACCGGGAGCTGAGAGTCACCCGGAGCAACCTCGACGCCCCCGTCTTCGCGGGACTGGACGCCGTGGTCGGGAGCCCGTTCGTCGATCTCCTGCCCCAGGGTGACGTACCGACGGTCACCCGGCGGTTGCGCCAGGTCCTCGAGACCGGCGAGGCCCACGTGGCCCGGGTCCAGCGGCTGCGCCGCCGCGACGGGTCGGAGCTGGTGGTCTCGATGAGCATCCTGCCCGCGGCGGCGCCCCAGGAGGGTCTGACGGTCTCCGTGATCGCCATGGCCAGGAGGCTGCACCTGTACGCCGCCGAGACCGCGATCGGCACCTCGCTGGACATCGGCGAGACAGCGCAGTCGCTGGCGGAGTCCCTGCTGGCGTGGGGGGACGTGGCCGCCGTCGACCTCGACTTCGCCGTGTGGACGGGCGAGGGCGTCACCGAGCGGGCGCAGGGCCGCATCCGGCTGCGGCGGGCCGCCCTGGTGCCGGACCGCGCGTGGCCCGAGGGCTATGTGACCCTCGGCGAGGATCTTCCCAGCGACGCGAGCCGCCTGCTGTCGCAGGCGATACGGCGCGCCGACGCCCCGCAGTCCATCGTCCTGCCCGACCGGGAGGCGATCGAGCGGGTGCTCGGCAGCCCGCGGCTGGTGCGTGCCCTGGTGCCCGGGGACCGGTCGGCGGGTGTGGCGTGCGTACCGCTGGTGCTGGAGGGCGATCCGCCGGTCGTCCTGGGCGTGGCGGAGGTCTGGCGGCGGGCGGACCGCCCCTTCGCCGACAGCGAGCTGCTCGACCTCCAGGAACTGGTCGCCAGGACCTCCCACCACGTGGACCTGGCCCGCCAGCACCAGCGCGAGCACACCCAGGTGCTGGCCCTCCAGCGCCGGCTGCTGCCGCGCTCGGCCGGCGGAACCGTCCAGACCGCCAGCGTCTACCAGCCCACCACCCCCGACAGCGCGGGCGTCGGCGGTGACTGGGTGAACAGCTTCCCGCTGCCGGACGGCCGTACCGCGCTGGTCGTCGGTGACGTCGTCGGGCACGGACTGGGGGCGGCGGCGACCATGGGCCAGCTGAGCATGGAGGCCCGCGCGCTGCTCTCCGCCGGCCTGGCACCGGACGAGGTGCTGGAGCACCTGGACGACACCGTGACGCTGCTGGACGACTCGGAGTCCGGACTGGCGGCCGGTTACAGCGCCCTCGGCTCGACCTGCTGCATCGCCGTCTACGACCCCGTCAGCCACCGGGTGACGCTGTCCAGCGCCGGCCACCTGCCCCCGATCCTGGTCACGCCGGACGGACACGCCGGCCCCCTCCCGGTCCGCCCGCACCCCGGTCTGGGAGCGGAGTTCGCACTGCGGGAGCCGTTCGGCGTGCACGCGTTCGCCGCACCCCCGGGCTCTCTGCTCGCCCTCTACACCGACGGTCTGGTGGAGGACCCGGCCGTGCCGATCGACGAGGGCATCGGCAGGCTGGCGGACGCGGTGTCCGCGGTGCACCCCTGGGACACGCTGCAGCAGGCAGCGCGGCGGGTGGTCTCCGAGGTGATGCCGGCGCGCCAGCGCGACGACGTGACCCTGCTGCTCGCGCGCATGATCGGCTACCGCAAGGGGGACACCGCGACCTGGCGGCTGCCCGCCCGCGACGACGCGGCCGCGCGGGCCCGCGCGCTGGTCTCCGCGCTGCTGCGGCAGTGGCGCACCAGGGACAGCGCCCGCGACAGTGTGCTGCTCCTGGTCAGCGAGCTGGTCACCAACGCGGTCCGGTTCGCCGGCGGCCCGATCACGGTACGGCTGATCAGGGCCGGTCCAGGACTGCTGTGCGAGGTCGGCGACACCGGCAACGGCAGACCGCGGCTGGGCCGGGGCGGGCTCCTCGACGACGGGGGCCGGGGCCTGCACGTGGTGCACCGGCTCACCAGCCGGTGGGGAGTGCGCTGGACGGACACCGGCAAGGTGGTCTGGGCCGAGGTCGTGCGCTGACGCGGCGGGCAGGGAACCAGGGCGACGCGGCGGGCAGGGAACCAGGGCGCACGGGACCGGCGTCCGTGGCAGCACAAGATCGCCAGTGCGCCCCGAGGAGCCCGAGATGACCGGCACTGCCACCCGCTACCTCTATCTCGCGCGGCACGGCGAGGCCTCGCCGGACGAGAGCACGCTGACGGACGCCGGCCGGCGGCAGGCCACCCTGCTCGGCCGGCGCCTGCGCGACGTTCCCCTGACCGCCGTCCACCACGGCCCCCTGCCGCGGGCGGCGGAGACCGCGCGCCTGGTCGCGGACGAACTGGAGGGTGTCACTGCGCGCGTTTCGGAGAGCGCCGGCGACTAGGTGCCCCACGTACCGCAACGGCAGGAGCTCCCGGCCGAGTCGGCGGACCACTACCTCGGCTTCCTCGCCGGTGCCACGGACGAGGAACGCGAACGCGGACCGGCGCTCGCCCGTCAGGCGCTGCGCCGTTTCACGGGGGCGGTGACGGACTGCGCCGAGGACCGGCACGAGCTGGTCGTCACCCACAACTTCCTCATCGCCTGGCTCGTCCGCGACGCCATGCACGCACCGAAGTGGCGGTGGCTCGGCCTCGACCACGCCAACGCGGCGCTCACCGTCATCCGCTACGCGCCCGGCCGAGCGGCCTGCGTCCTCCTGACCAACGACATGCGCCACCTGCCCGCCGAGCTGCGCTGGACGGGCTTTCCCCCCGCCCGGCACGTCTGAGGGCGCGGGACCCGGCGCCGACAGCGGTCAGCCGGCCGCGGAGCGTTCCGTCTCCGGGGCGGCTTCCCGGGTGGCGGCCCAGGAGGCGAGGAGGCGCAGGCCCTCTTCGGAGGCCGAGCCGGGTTCGGCGGTGTAGACGGTGAGGGTGAGGCCCGGTGCGGCCGCCAGCTCCAGGCCCTCGAAGGCGAGGGTGAGGTCGCCGACGGCGTGGTGGTGGAAGCGCTTGGTGCCGGTGCCGTGGTGGCGGACGTTGTGCGCACCCCACCGGGTACGGAACTCGTCGCTGCGGGTGCACAGCTCCCCGACCAGGTCGTGCAGGTCCTTGTCGTGCGGGTTGCGGCCGGCCTCGGTGCGCAGGATGGCCACGGCGACGTCGGCGAAGGCGTCCCACTCCGGGTAGAAGCGCCGCGAGGCGGGGTCGAGGAAGTTGAAGCGGGCCAGGTTCTCCTGGTTGCCCGGCGTGGCGTAGATGTCGGCGTAGAAGGCGCGGGAGAGCGCGTTGGCGGCGAGGATGTCCATCCGGCCGTTGCGGACGAACGCGGGTCCGGCCGTGATCGCGTCGAGTGTCCACTGCAGGCTGCGGTGCGGCGTCCACTGGTTGCCGGTACGCCGGCGGCGGGGGCGGGTGAGGGCGTCGGAGCCGTCGGCGGCCTGGGCCAGGTTCACCAGGTGGGCGCGCTCGGCGTCGTCGAGCTGCAAGGCGCGCACCAGGGCTTCGAGGACGCCAGGGGAGACGCCGGCGAGGTTGCCGCGCTCCAGTTTCGCGTAGTACTCCACGCTCATGTCGGCCAGCGCCGCGACCTCGCTGCGACGCAGGCCCGGCACGCGTCGCCGGGTGCCGGAAGGCAGGCCGGCCCGCTCGGGGGTGATCCTGGCGCGCCGCGAGGTGAGGAACTCGCGGACCTCCGCACGATTGTCCATGTCTTCGACGGTACGTCCCGCGGGCGGCCATAGGGATGTACTGCCGGTACACCCCTTGTCAGTGACTCGCCCCGCGCGTGAGGAACCGGTTGCCTGGATGACGTGGTGCTTCAGGTGCCGGACTCCTCGCCCGGGCACCGCCCTACGAGTGGACCGGTCCGGCCGGTGCGGGGGCGACCGGATACAGTGCGCGGGACCGCAGCGCGGTGAAGGAGGGGAAGCGTGACCAACACCAGCAGCACCCGGCCCGCCGAGGGGGAGTCGGGAGCGCCGCGGCAGAGCCGGGTGCACCGCCTGATGCGCTACGTCCCCCTGCTCGCCCCCGTTCTGCTGTGGGCCGTGCCCTGCTGGGTGCTGCTGCACGCCGGGCAGCACTGGCCGCTGCCCGTCACGCTGGCCGGCACCGCCCTGTTCGCCGCCGGCCTCGTAGGCATGCCGCTCGCCATGGTGCGCGGGCACGGCCGGCGCCAGCAGGACCGGGCGGCGATCATCGGTGACACGCTGCTGGGCACCAGCTGGGTCCTGTTCACCTGGTCCGTCCTGCTCGGCGTTTTCTTGCGGCTCGTCCTGGCCGTGGCCGGCGTCGGTGCGGGTCAGGACCGGGCCCGGATCGTCACCTGGGCCGTCCTCGGCGTGAGCGCCGTACTGCTCATCCGGGGGTACGCCGAGGCCCGCCGCGTGCCACGTGTGCGCCGGCTCGACGTACGGCTCCCCCGGCTGGGTGCCGGGTTGGACGGCACCCGGGTCGTCCTCATCACGGACACCCACTACGGTCCACTGGACCGCGCCCGCTGGTCGGCACGGGTGTGCGAGACGGTGAACACCCTGGAGGCCGACCTGGTCTGCCACACCGGCGACATCGCGGACGGCACGGCCGAACGACGCCGCGCCCAGGCCGCCCCCCTGGGCACCGTCCAGGCCACCCGTGCCCGTGTGTACGTCACCGGCAACCACGAGTACTACAGCGAGGCCCAGGGCTGGGTCGACCTGATGGACGAGCTGGGCTGGGAGCCGCTGCGCAACCGCCATCTGCTGCTCGAACGCGGCGGTGACACCCTCGTGGTCGCCGGCGTGGACGACGTCACCGCCGAATCGTCCGGTCTTGCGGGTCACCGCGCCCACCTCGCCGGAGCCCTGAGCGGCGCCGACCCCGACCTCCCGGTCCTGCTCCTGGCACACCAGCCCGCGTTCGTCGACCGGGCGGCAGCCGCCGGCGTCGACCTCCAGCTCTCCGGCCACACCCACGGCGGCCAGATCTGGCCCTTCCACCACCTGGTCCGGCTCGACCAGCCCGCCCTGGCCGGCCTCAGCCGACACGGCGCCCGCACCCTCCTCTACACCAGCCGCGGCACCGGCTTCTGGGGCCCGCCGTTCCGCGTCTTCGCCCCCAGCGAGATCACCCTGCTGGTCCTCCGCAGCCCGCAGCCGGCCACCCCTCGGTAGTACGAGCGGGCCGGTCAGTGACCGGCCACCGTGCCGGACAGTTCGTTGGTGCCCTTCGGCAGCGTCACGGACCTCACCTTCTGCCCCGAGTCGAGGTCGAAGGCGTGCAGTCGACGCTTGCCCGGCTCGGAGACGTACGCCGTGTGGTCGCGGACGAACAGGGTGGGCCTGGGCTGCTGCCAGTCCAGGGGCTCCGTCCAGTCGCCGACCGCTTCGATCTTCTTCTCCACCTTTCCGGTCTCCGGGTCGATGACGTGGAGGACACCGTTGGTGCCGAGCACCAGGGCCTCGCCGTGGGGGCCGCGGGCGAGCGAGCGGAAGGAGTAGCTGGTGCCCAGGTCGACCAGCTTCATCTTCGCCGTACGGGTGTCGATCAGCGATATGCGGGTCGGCCGCTCCAGTTCCGCCTCGGGGTCGGTCTTGTAGTCGCCCAGGAGGATCGGGGAGGCGTCGCTGCCGGCCTGGTTGCCGGTGCGGGCGTAGTCGCCGGGGGCGTCGACCTTGGTGAACCGGCCGTCCTTGTAGAGCAGGACGCCGTCCTCACAGCCGAGACCGACCACCTCGCCCTCGGCGGCGGCCTCTCCGTGGACACCCGGGCAGTTCTCGGCGCGCGCGGTCTCCTTGTTGTCGCGGTCCAGGACGATCGCGCCGGTGCGCTTCTCCTCGGTGCCCAGGGTGGTGACGAGTTCGCCGTCGGCCAGTTCGATGGCGACGCCGTGGTGGGGCTCGGCGGAGGTGTAGGCCCGGCCCCGCGGCTGCTTCCCGTCGGCCAGGTCCGCGGGGTCGAAGGCGTTCACCTCGCCCGTGCCGTCGGTGAACAGCACCGTCCTGCCGCCGTGCCGCACGACGTGACCGGGCTTCGAGCCCTTGAACTCGGCGTCCGTGAAGGTCTGCCGGGCCGCGTCGAACACGCGGAAGCCGCTGTCGGTGGAGATGATGACATGGTCCTCGTCGCCCGCCGGGTTGACCCGGTTGAATCCGGGCAGCTCGACGGTCTTCGCCAGCCTCAGTGTCTCGCCGTCCAGGACGTACAGTCCCCCGTCGTAGGAGGCGACGAGCGGATTCCTCACCGCGGCGGCCTCGCTGGTCTTCGTCTGCTTCCGCGGCTCGGCGTCGGACGAGGCGTCGTCGCCGCCGCAGGCGGTCAGCGCCATGGCCGCCGTCAGGGCGAGGGCCGTCCCGGTGAGCGTTGTGAGGCGTGTCGAGCTGTTCATGGTGTGTCCTTTCCGGCCCTGAGGGCACGGGGTTGTGGGGTGGAGGGGAGGGCCGGCGGCCAGTGCGCCGGCCCTGGGAAGCCGGTCAGCCGTCGCTGAGGCCCTCGGCCATGGCCGAGGTGTTGGCGCGCATCATTTCCAGGTAGGTGGCGGCGCCCTTGCCCTTCTCGGTCAGCGACTCGGAGTACAGCGGGACGACGTCCACGTCGCCGCCCATCTCCTGGCGCAGTACCTCGGCGAGCCTGGAGGGTTGGGAGGAGTCGGCGAAGACGGTCCGCACCCTGGCCTCTTCCATGGCCCGGGTGAGGGAGCGCAAGTCGGACGAACTGGGTGAGGCGAGTGTGGTGCCGCTGGGGATGACCGCGCCGATCACGCGGAGGCCGAAGCGGTCGGCGAGGTAACCGAAGACGTGGTGGTTGGTCACCAGGGCGCGGCGGTCCTCCGGGACGGCGGCGAACGACTTCTCCATCCAGGCGGTGAGGGCGGCGAGTTGTCCGTCGTAGCGTTCGGCGTTGTCCCGGACCGCCTTCTCGTCCACGCCGTCGACGTGTTCCACGACGTGGTCGGCGATCAGACCGGCCGCCTTGCGCACGCGGTCGGGGTCGGTCCAGAAGTGCGGGTCGGGCTCGCCCGCCTCGTCGTCGGGACCGCCCTCCTCGCCGACGTGGAAGGTGAGCGGGTCGGCCGCCTCGCCGGCCGCGAAGGTGGCCACTCCCGATGCCCGGGCCGCCGCCACGTGCCGCAGTACGTTCTCCTCCAGGCCGAGGCCGTTGTGGACGACCAGGTCCGCGTTCTCCAACTCGGCGGCCTGCACGGCCGACAGGCCGAAGGAGTGCGGGTCGGCGTTGGGCTTCATGAGGACACTGACGTCCGCCTCGTCCCCGACGATCTCCCGGGTGATGTCACCGAGGATGTTGGTCGTCACCACCACCCGCGGCCGCTCGTCGCCGCCGCTCGCGCAACCGGTCGCGGTGCCGGCGAGGACGAAGAAGGTGACCAGGGTGAGCAGCAGGGCCCGCAGCCGCGCCGCCCGCACGCGCGCGCTCATCGGCCCGTCTCCGCCATCAGGGACGGCCGGACGTCCAGGTCGAAGGTGCGGGCGACACGGAGGCCGTCGTTGTAGTCGATCTCGAACACGCGCTTGCCCGTGGGATCGTTGAGGTAGGCCCGGCTGCGGTCGACCTCGATCACCGGTGCCGGGGCCTCGCCGGTGGCCCTCTCGGGGGCGTCCGTCAGCAGGCGTTCGGTGACCGTGGTCTCCTTGCCGGTGGACATGTCGTAGCCGTGCAGTGCTCCGTCGGTCTCCAGGACCAGCAGCGGCGAGCCCTCGCCCGCGGTGTTGACGGCGACCACGGGGCCGGTCTCCACTCGGGTCCAGGCCCTCTTCGTGACGTCCAGGACCCAGACGGCGTTCCCTCCCGCGAACGCGGTGAGGGTGCCGCTGTCCGGACGGTGCCGGAACTCGGCGGCCCGCTCCGGCTCCGGCACGTCCTCGCCGTAGGCGATCTTCTCGGCGGTGAAGGTGCCGTCCTCCTCCCGGACGAGGAGAGCGCCGTCGGCACAGCCGAGGACGACCCCCCGCCGGGTGACGGCGTCGCCCTCCGGATCCTCGCACTCGGACGCGAGGGCGGCGACGTGCTTGCCGGACCGGTCGAGCACGACGGCCTTCGCGGGAGCGTCACCGTCACGCGTGAGGGCGATCAGATGTTCCGCGTACGGCACGACGGGCCCGGCGTAGGTGCCCGGGATCCGGCGGGGGGTGCCGAGGGTGCCCTTCTCCAGATCGGCACGGGAGTGGACACGCGCCTTCCCGTCCGCCGCCGTGACGACCGTCGCGCCCGCGTCGCTGCGGACGCTCGTGCCGGAGCCGCCCGGGAGTTCGCCCACCTCCTGGATCTTCGCGCGGTAGTAGTGCACATGGTCTCCGTGGTCGACCATCCACGCGCCGCTGTCGAGGATGCGGGTGCCGTCCGCGCCGTGGAAGTAGCCGAAGCGGCCGTCCGTGGTGAGTTCGGTGGCGCCGGCCCTGCGCGCCGTGTCGTGGACCTTGCCGGTGATCAGGTCCAGCACCCGGGTGTCGCCGGTGCCGGGGTCGCCGAGAAGGAGCCGGGACTGCTGCTCGGCGGCCTCGGTGGCCCCCTCGACGTAGCCGTGGGGGGTGGCGGAGGCGGAAGGGCTTCCGGGCCCGGACTCGGCGCCCTCCTGGCCCGCGCACCCCGCGGTCAGCAGGGCCACGGACAGGAGTGCCGGTATCAGGGGGGTGGCTTTGCTTCGGACGAACAAGGAGATCGCCTCAGGTTTCGTTCGGTCGGGTCGTGGGGGTGTGCGCGGTGAACGCGGCGGCTCGGGCGGCAGGGCCGTCGCGGTGTGCACGACGTCGGTGTTGGACTCCCGACGCCAGGTGGGACAGGAAGAAGAGGCTGACCGCGAGGGCCGAGACGGTCGCACCGGCCGCGGTGCCCAGATGCCAGGAGAGCAGCAGGCCGCCGAAGGTGGCGGCCCCGCCGAGGACCGCAGAGAGGAGCATGACGCCGCGCACACTTGGTGCCCAGGGCAGGGCCGCCGCCGGTGGGGCGATGAGCAGGCCGAGGACGAGCAGCGTGCCCACGATGTGGAACGAGGCCACGATGGCCAGAGCCAGCAGGCCCAGCAGCACCGCGTGTGCGAGACGGGGGCGCAGGCCGAGCGTCCTGGCCTTGCGGTCGTCGAACGCGAGGGCCAGAAAGGCCCGGTGGCCCAGCACCGAGACGACCAGCGCCAGGAGCAGCGCGACCCCGAGCAGGAACAGGTCACTCTCGCGTACCGCGAGGACGTCACCGAAGAGGAACCCGGTGAGGTCCACGGCGAACGACTGGGAGCGCGACACGATGATGACGCCGAGGGACAGCATGCCGACGAACAGCAGGCCGATGCCGGTGTCCTGGGACAGCCTCGGAGTGCGGCCGAGGGCGGAGACGCCGGCCGTCATCACGGCCGCGCTCACCACCGCCCCCACCAGCAGATTGCCTCCGAGCAGTGCAGCGACCGCGACGCCCGGCAGGAGGCCGTGGGACATGGCGTCGCCGAGGAAGGCCATCCCCCTCAGCACCACCCACGTCCCCGCCAGGGCGCATATCGCCGACACCAGGACCCCGGCCCACAGGGCCCGCTGCACAAAGGCCACCTCGAAAGGGGCCGTCAACCACTCCATACGCAGACCCTACAATGACAATCATGTTCAATAAACATTCATCGCGACTGCCCGGCGAGGAGCCAGGGACCGAACGCGTCCGGTTCAGCGAACTGGAGGCGGGCTACTCCGGCCGTCCGGTACTGCGTCAACTCACCGCACACATACCGGCCTTGGCCATGACGGCACTCGTCGGGCCGAACGGCAGCGGGAAGTCCACGCTGCTCGGCGTACTCGCGGGCGTGATCGATGCCACATCCGGGCAGCTGCGGTACGCGGAAGGCCGCCCTCCGGCCTTCGTCCCGCAGCGCGGCGCCGTCGGCGACACACTCCCCCTCACGGTCCGGCAGACCGTGGAGATGGGCCGCTGGAACGAGCGGGGCCCGTGGCGGCGGCTGACCCACCGGGACCGAACCGTGGTCGACTCCGCCATGGAACGACTGGGCGTCCACGACCTCGCCGCCCGCCAGCTCGGCGATCTGTCGGGCGGACAACGCCAACGCGTCCTGATCGCGCAGGGCTTGGCCCAGCAGTCCGACCTGCTGCTCCTGGACGAGCCGACCACCGGACTCGATCCCGAGGCCCGGGAACGCATCACGGCGCTGCTGACGGACCTGGTCGCCGACGGCACGACCGTCGTCCAGGCCACGCACGACCTGGAGGCCGCTCGCTCGGCCGACGCCTGCCTGCTCCTGCGGGAGGGGCGGCTGGTGGGGCAGGGCCCGCCCGAGGGGGTACTCACCCCGCAGGCCCTGTCCCATCTCTGGCAGCCCTCGTGAAGCGACCGGACCGGGCCGGTGGCGCCGCGCCGCCGGACCCCTACGGGTGGCGCCGGGACCCGGTCCCGCCGTGACGCCACGTCACCGTGAGGTCCTGCTCGGCGACCGCTCCCTCCGGCGCGGGTGACCCGTTCCAGCTCATACGTGACCACGGGAGGGCCAGTTCGTCCGTGCCGCGTACCGGCCGCGGGGCCAGGGCATCGATCCGGGCGGCCTCGCGATGCCGGGCGAACACGGTGTCGACGTATCGGTGACCGGTGTCGGCGGCGATGAACACGACCGCTCCGCCGGTCACTTCACGACGTTCCCACTGGGCGGCGAGATAGGCGGCTCCGGTCGACAGGCCCGCGAACACGGCGTGCCGGCGCAGCAGGTCGACACTGCCGGCGAGGGCGGCGTCGAAGGCGAGCCAGTGCAGGACGTCGTAGAGGTCGTGGCGGACGTTGCCGAAGGGGATGGAGCTGCCGATGCCGGCGATGATGATCTCCGGGTCGGCGACGTGCTCGCTGCCGAAGGTGACACTCCCGTACGGCTGGACGCCCACCAGTCGTACGTCGACGGAGCGTTTCCTCAGGTAGTGGGTGAGGGCGCCGGTAGAGGCCCCGGAGCCCACTCCGCCGACGAAGGTGAGGCGGTCGCCGCCGATCCGGTCGTGTATCCGCTCGGCGACGGCTTCGTAGCCGAGGTAGTGGATGTCGTCGTGGTACTGGCGCATCCAGTGGTAGTGCGGATTCTCGCGCAGGATCTCGCGGACCCGGGCGACACGGCGGTTCTGGTCGAGTTCGAGGCTGCTGCTGGGCGGCATCTGCTCCAGGTGGGCGCCGAGTACGTCGAGCTGGGTGCGCAGGCTGTGGTCCACGGTGGTGGAGCCGACGATGTGGCAGCGCATGCCGTAGCGGTGGCAGGCGAGGGCGAGGGCGTAGGCGTAGATGCCGCTGGAACTGTCGATGAGGGTGTCTCCGCGTCGTACGGCTCCGGTGTCGAGCAGGTGGCGTACGGCGGCGAGGGCGGAGACGACCTTCATGGTCTCGAAGCGGAGGCACAGGAGGCCGTCGTCGAGACGTATCAGGTCCGGGCGGCCGATGGCGTCCGAGATGTGTTCGTCCACGGGAACTCCTCGCTGATGGGGGACGCGAAGGTGGTGAAGGTCCGGGTCGGTGTGAGGCCCGCGCGTTCCAGGGCGCGGGTGCACCGGCGCACTCCGTGGTGCAGGCCGGGAGTGCGGGGGTCGAAGAGGACGCCGGCGACGTTGCCGCTGTGGGCGATCTGCACGCCGACGGCGCCCGTGCCGGCGGCGATGGCGGCGAGGGTGGGGAACTCCTCGTGACGCAGGACGCGTTGGCGCAGGCGGGCGCTGGAGGTGCTGACCCGGCCGAGCAGGGCGGTGTCGGCAGTGGTCACCGCGCGGCGGAGCATGCCGCGCAGGTGTGCGTAGGCGGTGAGGTCCTCGTCGTGGTGGAGGGCGGGCAGGGCGAGGGTGTCGACCGGTGCGCCCTTGGCGAGCGTGCATCCGACCACCACGGCGGGCGGCAGTGCGGAGCCCAGTACTTCGAGGACACGGCCCTCACGCTGTGCGAAGAGCAGGGGGCGCGAGCCGTGCATCAGAGGGTCGCTGGCGCCTTCGGCGCGCACCGCGATCCCGGCGATCGTCTTGGCCGGCAGCCGCACGCCCCAGGAGTCGGCTACCGCCCGCACGGTGGCGATGACGTCGCTGGTGGAGGAGCCCATCCCGAGGCCGACGGGGAGGTCCCCGGTGAGGGTCAGGTCCCCGCCGCAGGGCTCCGCGTCACGGCGTGCCGCGCACTCCCCCACGGCGAGGACGGCCGCCGCCCGTGCCTTGGTCCGGCCGGCGGGTGTCACCGTCACCGCGTCCGGCGCGCTGCCGGGCCGGCGCGCGAACCGGGCGGTGCTGCCCGGTCCGTTCATCGGCAGCGTGACCAGCCCGTGGACGGGGCGACGCCGCTCGTCGAGGAAGACGCCTTGCAGGATCTCGCCGTGATGGCAGGCGGCGCGTCCGGTGCCCTCCGTCCCGAGGACGGAGGCCTCCGGCGGGCGGGTGCGGCTCATGCGTCGGCCGCCACCCGGTAGCGGTACAGGGTGGTGGGTTCGGCGCTGAACTGGGAGAAGGGGAAGGGCTCCGCGGACAGAGCGGTGACGCCCTGTCCGAGGAAGGCGCGCGCCACGGCGCTGCCGCTCTGCGCGTAGACCACCAGAGGCACGCCGCGTTCGCGGCAGCGGGCCAGGACGGTGTCGAAGCTGCCGTTGCCGAGGGTCATGCCGGTGGCCACGACGGTGTCGGCGGAGTCGAGGACCTCGTGCATGTCGTCGGTGACCGGGTCGCCCCACTGGGTGGTGCGCAGGTTGAAGTCGCAGAGCAGGGGGTCACCGCCGCGCTCGCGGATCGCGGCGACGAGTGGGTTGACCACCCCGATCAGACCGACCTTGGCCCCGGCGTCGATGTCGAGGAGCCCGGCGATGGCCGCGTCCCGGGCCAGTGCGCGGGTCTCGGGTGTCCCGGCGGGCAGGGTGACCGGTTCGGCCCCGGTCGCCTCCCGGTGCGGGCGGAGAGAGCCGAGGTAGGCGTCGAGCGCGGCGATCCGCAGGGGGCGGGGCGCCTCGGCCAGCAGCGTGTCGAGGGTGGCACCGGAGGCGTCGCGGCATATGGACGGGTCGACTTCGCCGGCCTCGAAGGCACAGCCGCCGAAGGAGTCGCCCAGGCGGACGAGGACGTACTGGTTGAGGTAGGTGGTGTTCCCGCCGGCCAGCCGGGTGCCGTGGTGCACCCAGAACACGCTGGTGGCCACGAGGCCGGCGGGGCGGGGTCCGTGCTCGCCCGCCCGGACGGCGGCCAGGAGTTCCTCGGTGTGCTTCATCGCTGTCCTCCGGTGCGGGGCGTGTCGTGGGTGATGCGGAAGAGGAAGGTCAGCACGCCGTCACACCAGTCGTGGAGGTGGTCGATCCGAGGGCTGAGCCCGTGGTCCAGGGCGTGCTGGACCAGGGCCCGCAGGTCCGCGGTGTTCGAGGCGATGACGTAGACCGCGCCGCCGGGGGCCAGCAGGTCCTTCTTGGCGATCTGGGCGAAGAACCTCGCCAGCAGCGGCGCTCCCAGGCAGACGTTGCGTACGACGTCGGGGTCGTCGCTGACGGTCTGGCTGACGGCGGGCGGGTTGAAGGTGACCACGTCCAGCCGGGCATCCTCGGGGAGGGCGTCGAAGACGTCACTCACCGCGGGGGCGAACAGGGTGTCCGGGCGTTCGCCGGCCAAGCGGCGGTAGTGACGGGTGGCGGCGGCCACGCTCTCCGGGTGGACGTCGAGCGCGTGGATCTCCCGAGCGCCCCGGATGCCTGCCGTCACGGCCTCGACGCCCAGGCCGACGCCCATGGCGGCGTACCGCAGGCCGCGGGTCTCGATACGGCCGTCGCGCGGGCGCTCGTGGATCAGGCGGCTGGTCCAGCCGGGTATGAAGACGCCGGGTGGAACGTCGAACGTCCAGCCGTTCCACTCGTAGGAGCGAGTGGTGTGCAGGTCCTCCTTGGGCTGGTTGAGGGCGATGATCCGGTCGGCGGGAAGCGGTGGGGGCAACTGCTCGACGAGGGCGCGGCCGATCGCGTGGCGGTCCATGGTGTCCTTTCCTTGTCGGTGCGAGGGGGTGGCACGCGGTGGCTCAGCCCTTGAGTTCGCGCAGGTAGGTGGCGAACTTCTCCAGGCCGTCGATGTTGCGCGGCCCGCTGATGCCCTCGTTGTAGTCGAGGATGAAGAAGTTGTTGTTCTTCACGGCGGGGAGCCCCTTGGTGTGGGGGGACTTCCGCAGGAAGTCGATCTTCTTCTGGGCGGGCTGGTCGCCGTAGTCGAGGATGACGACGACTTCCGGCTCGGCCTCGGCGACGGATTCCCAGTTGACCTGGGTCCAGCGCTCGTCGAGTCCGTCGAAGACGTTCCTGCCACCGGCCGTCTTGATGATGTCGTTGGGAGGCACCTGGTTGCCCGCGGTGAACGGCTGGTCGGTGCCGGAGTCGTAGAGGAAGACGGGCACCGGATCGCCCTCGGGGGCCTCGGCCTCGACGGCCGACACGCGCTTCTTCAGCCCGTCGACGACGTCTGCGGCCTTCTTCTCGACCCGGAAGATCCTGCCGAGGCGTTCGAGGTCGGTGTAGAGCGCCTCGAACGGGCTCATCTTCTCGGGGTGTCCCGGGTAGTTGAAGCAGCTCTCGGTGTGCATGAAGCTCTGGATGCCTAGCTTGTCCAGGATCTCGGGCGTGATGCCCCGCTCGTCCTTGAAGCCGGAGTTCCAGCCGGCCACGACGAAGTCCGACTCGGCCTCGACCACGACCTCCTTGTTCAGGAGATCGTCGCTGAGCATCTCGACCTTCGCGTACTCGGACGCCCACGGGGACTCGCTCACCGGCGGATTCGCGGGAGGCATCACATAGCCGTGCACGTGCTCGGTCAGTCCGAGGGCGAACAGCTTGTCCGCGCTGCCGCCTTCATAGGCGACGGCCCGCTCGGGCACCGTGTACTCGACGGGTTCACCGCAACGCTTGACGGTGACCTTGCCGGACTCCTTTGCGTCCGACTCGACCTCGGCGCCGCATCCGCCGAGCAGCAGGGCGGCCGCCAGGACGGAGCCGAGCGCGGCGGGCCGGCAAAGCGCGGCGGGGGTTCGGGTTGTGCGCATGCGTGAGCAGCCTTTCAGCGGGTGGAGTTGAGCGAGTACAGGAGTTGGGGATCGCCGGTCAGCGGGTGGGGGACGACGCTGGCCCTGACGCCGAAGACATCGCCGACGAGCTGTGCCGTGAGCACGGCCGCGGGTGTGCCGGAGGCGACCAGGCGGCCGTGGGAGAGGACGCCGATCCGGTCGCAGGCCGCCGCGGCGAGGTTGAGGTCGTGCAGGACGACGAGGACGGTGAGTCCGGACCCGCGCAGCAGCGAGAGCAGGTCGACCTGGTGCCGGACGTCCAGGTGGTTGGTCGGCTCGTCGAGGACGAGGATCCGCGGTTCCTGGACGAGCGCACGGGCCAGCAGGACGCGCTGGCGCTCACCGCCCGACAGCGTCAGGACGCCCCGGTGTGCGAGGTGCCCGATGTCGAGCCGGTCCATCGCCCGCTCGCACAGGTCGCGTTCCCGGCCACTGAGTGCCTGGTTCCCGCGCAGGTGGGGCGCGCGTCCGAGGGCGACGACCTCCTCGACCGTGAAGTCGAAGTCGACGCCGCCGTCCTGGGTCATGGCCGCGACGGTGCGGGCGCTGTCGCGCAGCGGGAGCCGCGTCAGATCCCGCTCGCCCACCCAGACGGTTCCGGAGCTGGGCCGCAACGCGCGGTACACGCACCGCAGCGCGGTGGACTTGCCGCTTCCGTTGGGCCCCACGAGGCCCACGACCTGCCCGTCCGGCACCTGCAGGGACAGCCCGCGCACGAGACTCTCGCCGTCCGTCACCACGGAGAGTTCATCGAGTTTCAGGTCCACGTCAACGGCCTCCGAAGGTGTAGCCCCTGCGTCGCATGAGGGCGATGAAGACGGGCACCCCCACGAGCGCGGTGATGACTCCCAGTGGCAGCTCGCGCGGGGCCACCAGGGTCCGTGCCGCCAGATCGACCCACACCATGAAGACCGCTCCGACCAGTGGAGCCACGGCGAGCACGCGGGCGTGCGTGGCACCGACGACCATCCGCACCACGTGCGGCATGACGAGTCCGACGAAGGCGATGGCACCGCTGACGGCGACCATGACGCCCGTGACGAGCGATAGGAGCACCAGCAGCACCTTGCGGTGCCGGTCGGGGTCGAAGCCGAGGCTCGCGGCGGTCTCGTCGCCGAGGGAGAGGACGTCGAGCGCCCTCCCGTACCGGTACAGGGCCGCGAGTCCGGCCAGCACCACGACGGAGACGACGGGCAGCGCGCCCCAGGTCGCCGCGCCGAAGCTGCCCATCGTCCAGTACAGGACCATGCTCGTCGCCTCGCTGTCCGGCGCGAAGTAGACGATCAGGCTCATGACGGCCTGAAACCCCAGGGACATGGCCACGCCCGTCAGCACGAGGCGCAGCGGTGACAGCGCGCCCCTGCTGGAGGATGCCGCGTACACCAGGAGCGAGGCGACGAGTGCGCCGAGGAAGGCGCCGACGGAGACGGCGTGGATGCCGAGTGCCGCGAGCCCTCCCGTGACGGTGACCCCGACGGCACCTACGGAGGCGCCCGAGGAGACCCCGAGGACGAAGGGGTCGGCCAGCGCGTTGCGCACCATGGCCTGGATCGCCGCTCCGACCGCGCTCAGCCCGGCCCCCACCAGGGCCGCCAGCAGCACGCGCGGCGTACGGATCTGCCAGATGATCTGATACGTGGTCACCTCGTCGGGGCCGATGCGCCCGCCGCTGAGGGCGGCCCACAGATGGCGGGCCGTCTCCCGCGGCGTGACGACGGCGGGACCGAGTCCGATGGCGACGACGACGGACACCACCAGGAGGGCGGCCAGCGCCGCGCAGGTGAGCGGCAGCGCTTTCCGTGACGCGAGTCGGCCTCGTCCAGCCGCTGCGGGCCGGGGCGCCTCCACCTCCGCCGGGTCCCCCGTGTCCTCGTCGGCCGAGGACACCGAGGCCGAGGGCGCAGGCATGTGCGGTAGCTTCATTGGCCCTCATAAATGGAACACATGTTCATACGCGGAAACCCCACACCCCTCGCAGGACGACGACCGGCAGCACTCTAATGGAAATGATTATCACTGCGATAGTCTGTCGCCGCGTCGCGCCTCCCGCCCGGTGCCACGGCCGTCCCCGTCGCCCAACCTCACCGCGGGGCAAAGCTGTTGCGGCCGGTACGCGTCCGATCCCTCGCCGCCGACACGACAGGAGCACCCCCTCGTGCCCACTCCCTCCGCCCCTCCCACCGCCGCCCAGTCCCCTCCCGCGAAACAGCCCTCGATCCTGCTCGACTCGGCCTTCCTGCGCCTTTGGACGGGCGCCACCGCGTCGGGCCTGGCCACCTGGGCCCTGCCCTTCGTCCTCGGCCTCGCCGTCTTCGACCGGACCCTGGCCGCCACCGACCTCGGCCTGCTGCTCGCGGCGCGCACCGTCGGATTCCTCGCCGCGGTGCCCGTGGCCGGGGTGCTGGCCGACCGGCACTCCCGCCGGGGCGTCGCACTGTGGGCGGGGCTGGCCGCCGGAGCCGCAGCACCGGTGATCGCCGCGGGGCTGGGACGCTCGGTGCCGCTGATGGCGGTGGCCGCCGCGGTGGCGGGAGCCGGCCAGGGCGCCTGCCGACCCGCCTACCAGGCGCTCACCGCCGAAGTGGTCGACGCCGGGCGCAGGCAGCAGGCCAACGCCGCCATGACCCTGGCGGTACGGGTCACCACACTCGTCGGTCCCTCTTCGGCCGCGCTGCTCGCCGTCTTCCTGGACGTCCGGGCACTGCTGGTGGGCATCGGGCTGCTCTGGCTGGTCGCGGCCTGCGCACCCGTGACCTGTGCGCGACCCGGGGCCGCGGAAGAGACGCCGGGGCCTTCGGCCGGAACGGTCGGGGCATCCTTCCCGGCCGAGTTCGCGGAGGGTGTCCGCGAGGCGCGCAGGCACCCCTGGTTCCTCGCCGGTCTGGGCGCGCTGACGGCCGTGATAGCCACCGGCTACTCCGCGACCGGCGTCGCCCTTCCCATGGTCAGCAGGGACGAGTACGGGACCGAGGTCGTGCTCGCGGGGGCGATGACCGCCTACACCGCGGGAGCGCTGGGCGGCGGGCTGCTCATGGCCCGCTGGCGCCCGCGCCTGCCCGGCTGGGCCGCCCTGACCGGTCTGGCCGCCTATGGCTTCGCTCCGCTCAGCCTGGTGTTCCCCGTGCACCCGGTCCTCGTGATGGCCGCCTACGCCGTCGCGGGCATCGGCATCGAACTGTTCAACGTGCCCTGGTTCACCGCCGCCCAGCGCGAGGTCGCCCCGGACAAGCTGGCCCGTGTCTCCTCCCTGGACTTCCTGCTGTCCTACGGCCTCGCCCCGCTCGGACTCGCCCTCATCGCCCCGGCCATCGACGCCTTCGGCGCCACAGCGGTCCTCGCGGGCTGCGCGCTCGTCTGCTTCGCGGCGCCCGCCGCCGCCGCCCTGGCACCCGGCGCCCGCGCCTTCTCACTCGCACCGGGGCGCGGCGACGCCCCTTGACGACGAGAAGACGCTTCAGGGCCGGTAGGACGCCGGCATCCGGCGACTTTTCGTTCGGAAGGGGCGCGCCCATGCGTCCGCACGTGACCTTCGCTGCCGCAAGGCCGATACTGCCGACAGCGGCGTTCCGATCAAGTCCCACCCGCCCGTCCGACCGAGCCGACATCCCGTCACGGACCGCCGAGGCCACATATCGCACCAACCCACTCCGACCAGCAAAGACACAGGTCAGCGACCGGCTTGCCGGCCTTCCCAGGAGGTATCCCATGGAGATGCTCATCAATGTCCCCGAGACCGTCGTCGCGGACGCGCTGCGCGGTATGGCGGCCGCCCATCCCGAGTTGACCGTGGATGTCGAGAACAGGGTGATCGTGCGGCGGGACGCCCCCGTGCCGGGGCAGGTTGCCCTGGTGTCGGGAGGGGGCTCCGGGCATGAGCCGCTGCACGGCGGGTTCGTGGGTGACGGGATGCTGTCGGCCGCCTGTCCGGGTGAGGTGTTCACCTCACCGGTGCCGGACCAGATGGTGCGGGCCGCGGCGGCCGTGGACAGCGGGGCCGGGGTGCTCTTCGTCGTCAAGAACTACACCGGTGACGTGCTCAACTTCGACATGGCCGCCGAACTGGCCGAGGACGAGGGCATCCGGGTCGCGAAGGTGCTGGTCAACGATGACGTCGCGGTGACGGACAGCCTCTACACCGCCGGCCGGCGCGGCACGGGGGCGACCCTGTTCGTCGAGAAGATCGCCGGGGCGGCGGCGCGGGAGGGCCGGCCGCTGGAGCAGGTGGAGGCGATCGCCCGCCGGGTCAACGACAGCTCCCGCAGTTTCGGGGTGGCGCTCAGCGCCGTCACCACGCCGGCCAAGGGCAGCCCCACCTTCGACCTCCCGGCCGGTGAGCTGGAACTGGGCATCGGCATCCACGGGGAGCCCGGCCGGGAGCGGCGCCCGATGATGACCTCGGGCGAGATCGCCGACGCCGCCGTGGAGGCGGTGCTGACCGACCTCGCCCCGCGCAGCCCCGTCCTGGTCCTGGTCAACGGCATGGGCGCGACGCCGCTGCTCGAGCTGTACGGCTTCAACGCCGAGGTGCAGCGGGTCCTGGGCGAGCGGGGCGTCGCCGTCGCCCGCACCCTCGTCGGCAACTACGTCACCTCCCTCGACATGGCCGGCGCCTCGGTCACCCTGTGCGAGATCGACGAGGAACTGCTCGGGCTGTGGGACGCCCCGGTCAGTACCCCTGGTCTGCGGTGGGGCATGTGACGGCCGACGGGGGAAGAATCCCGACGTACCTACCAGGCAAGGAGAACCTGTGCTCGACGCCGACTTCTTCCGCCGTTGGATGACGGCGGCCACCGCGCTGGTCGACCGCGACGCGGAACGGCTCACCGCCCTCGACTCACCCATCGGCGACGCCGACCACGGCAGCAATCTCCAGCGCGGGTTCACGGCCGTGGCCGACACGCTGGAGAAGGAGGCACCGGACACCCCCGGCGCCGTCCTGATCCTCGCCGGACGCCGGCTCATCTCCACGGTCGGCGGCGCCTCGGGGCCCCTGTACGGGACGCTGCTGCGCCGTACCGGCAAGGCACTCGGGGACTCCCCCGAGGTGAGCGCGGAGCAGCTGGCCGAGGCGCTGCGGGCGGGCGTGGACGCCGTCCGGACGCTCGGCGGTGCCGCCCCGGGGGACAAGACGATGGTGGACGCCCTGGTGCCCGCCGTGGACGCCCTGGGCGACTCCTTCGCGGCGGCCGGCACGGCGGCCCTGGAGGGAGCCGAGGCGACCACGCCCATGCAGGCACGCAAGGGCAGGGCGAGCTATCTGGGCGAGCGCAGCATCGGACACCAGGACCCGGGGGCCACCTCGACCGCACTGCTGTTCGAGGCACTGAAGGAGACGGCCGGTGAGTGACGACAAGCGGGTGGGCATCGTGCTGGTGTCGCACAGCGCCGAGGTCGCCGCGTCGGTGGCGGAGCTGGCCAAGGCCCTGTCGGGCGGTGCCGGCGCGGTGGCCGTCGCCCCGGCCGGCGGTACCGCGTCCGGGGAGTTCGGGACCAGTTCGGAACTGGTCGCTGCCGCCGCCGCGTCCGTGGACCGGGGCGCGGGCGTCGCCGTCCTCACCGACCTGGGCAGTGCCGTGCTCACCGTGAAGGCGCTGCTCGCCGAGGGTGACGAACTCCCGGAGAACACCCGTCTGGTGGACGCGCCCTTCGTCGAGGGCGCGGTGGCGGCGGTCGTCACGGCGTCGACGGGCGCCGACCTCGCGGCCGTGGAGGCGGCGGCCGCGGAGGCGTACTCCTACCGGAAGGTCTGACCGGGAGGTCCGATCAGGAGGTCTGGAAGCAAGGCCCACGCCCCGTCCGCTCAGTCCCCGTCCACGAACCGCCGCGCCAGCCGCTCCCCCGCCTTCTCGGCCGCGGCCGTGTCCTCGATGGGCTCGACCTCGCTGCCCTTGAAGACGATGTACGTGACGTCGGAGGCCACGCCGCCGCCCTCGGGATCCGCCGGGATGCCGAGGGAACGCGCGGCGGCGTAGGAGGCCTCGCCGATCAGCTCGCCGGGGCCGACGTCGCCGACGACCGCGTACCGCACCCGGTCCCCGTGGACCAGGGCCGCGAGCGATCCGCCGCGTACGCCGTCCTCGCGGTGGTCCCAGGTGTCGCTGGGGCCGGGCACGACGACGTAGGGCAGGCGTTCGGCGTCCAGTGGGCGGCCGTCGGACTCCGTGAAGGCGGTGGCGGGGCTGAAGTGCGGGTCGGTGCCGGCATTGCAGCGGTCGCCGGGCCGCCCGTCGCAGTCGACGTCCAGGTCGGCCTTCCAGTACACGGCCTCGCGTGTGCCGCACACCGGGATGTCCGCCGGTGCTCCGGCGTCGCTGCGGTAGCGCCCGGAGGAGACCGGTTCGCACTCCCGCACCCTGTCCAGCAGGTCGGCGGCGCGGACGGGCTCCTCGCTCCCGGCCTGCCGCGGACGGTCCTCGGACCCGGGGGCCGGCCCGTCCGGCGAGGGGGGTGCCCATGGCCCGGCCGGGACGTGCGGGACGGGGCCCACCCGGACTCCGGACCGGTCCGCGCGCACGGCCCCGGTCCGGTCCACAGCGCCGGGCAGCAGGACCCGCGCCGGCGGATCGGTGCGCGGTGGGGGCGCAGTGGCGGGGAACGTCGTGGGGGCGATCAGGGCGGCGCTGGCCGCGACCAGTGTCAGCGACTGGACACGCACGATGTGGGCCTCTCCTCGGGGACAGGGACGGGCACTCGGCCCCATGTGTCCCCGAATCGCTCACGCGACCACCTTTCGCAGGGCCAGACGGTGCACGCCCGAGGTGCACTCGGCGTCCCCAGGGGTGGCGCGACCGGGGGCGGGCGGGCCGGGCCTGTCCGGCTCCGGCCCGCCCGGCCGCCCGTGCCGGCGCGGGATGGCGACGACAGCGGTCCACGCGCCAACGGCCCGAACTTCCCCGTTCTTCCCGGGAGTTCGTCCGTGAGGTACCCCAGCATACGTAACCCTTCCGGGTGCGCTTCACCCACGGCCCTCTTGATGTGGTCGCATCACGGGCGTCATATTGGTCCGGACCTTTACAGTCGTCGGCGTCGCCACCGGCGCCACCGGGGAGGCAGAGCCGTGCGCGAGGTTTCCGTTCCCGCTCTCCCGCGCCGGTGCGCCCTGCTCTGCGGGGCGCTCCTCCTGCTCACGTCCTGCGGCTGGGGCGCGGCCGATGACGGTGACGGTGACGGCGGCGGGCTGCCCTCGGTGCCCACGGGCGTCACCGCCGAGGCCGGCAGCGCGACCACCGTGCACGTGATGTGGAACGCGGTCGACGACGTGCGGACCTACGAGGTGTACCGCGGCGGCACGCTGGTGAAGGAGGTGCCGGCGACCGAGCGGATGGTGGACGTCACCCGGCTGCGCCCCTCCACGGCGTACGTCTTCACCGTGCGGGCGCGGGACGCCGACGGGCGGCTCGGGCCGCTCAGCCGCGAGGTGCGGGCGACCACTCCCGCCGCGGTGGCCGACGGCTCCGCTCCGACCCGCCCGGGGGACGTCCACGGCCGGGCGGCGGGCAGCAGGGCGGTCCAGCTCACCTGGTCGGCCGCGAAGGACGACCGCGGTGTGGTGTCGTACGACGTCTACCAGGGCGACACGAAGGTCCACAGCGTCGGTGGCAACCAGACGGCCGCCGTGGTCACGGGGCTGCGGGCGGGCACCCGCTACTCGTTCACCGTGCGGGCGCGGGACGCCGCCGACAACGTCTCCGCGGCGGGCGACGCCGTCCGGCTCACCACCCCGGGCACCGACGACGGACGCGCCACCGCGCCCACGGAGCTGCGCGCGGCCTCCCACCGGGCCGACGGGGCCTACTACCTGGACCTCTCCTGGGTCCCGCCGCGCGCCGAGAGCCCGGTGACCGAGTACCAGATCCATCTGGACGGCCGTGCGGCGACGTCGCTGGTCTACGGCGCGGACGCGCCGCGCGACCGCGCCGAGTACAGCTTCTACGCCGGACGCGAGGCCGGGGTGACGCACCGGGTGCGGGTCCGGGCGAGGCTGGCCGACGGTACGTGGGGCGGCTTCTCGGCGGAGCGGAAGGTGACGTTGGGCGCGGGCGGCTGACGTACGTCCGGCTCGGGGAGAGCGTCACCTGGGCGGTCGCGCTCCGCATGCGGGCCCGGCCGGTGCCCTGTTGGCTGCCGGAGGGGGCACGGGCGTACCCGATCCCGGCGGCGCAAGGATGTACCGCCGACCGTGCCGCCGGAGGGCAGTCCACATGCGCATCTCATCGCCACTTCTCCGCTCCGGTGCCACCGTGGCGGCCGCCGCCGTGCTGCCCGTCGCCCTGGCCGCCACTACGGCCGCGGCGGGACCGGGGATCTCCGTGAGCACCACCGGTACCACCGTGTCGGTCACGACCACGGCCTGTGCCCAGCTCAACGGCAGCTGGGGCACCGCCTCGCTGCTCACCAGCAGTCAGCGGGACTTCGCCCAGGGACGTCAGGTGGCGCTGTCCGGCAGCGGTTCGGGCCAGTCCGCGGCCTGGTCGGGAATCTCGCCGGGCACGTACACGGTGATCGTCATGTGCTCGAACAACAGCACCGCCGGCACCCAGACGGTCATCGTCTCCTCGGCCCCCTCCCCCTCCCCCTCGCCCAGCCGCTCCGCCACCCCCGCCCCGTCCGCGTCGCCGGGCGGCGTCATGGGCGGGCTGGGCGGAGCCGTCCAGGACTACGGCACGGCCACCCTGGTGGCGGGCGGCGCGCTGGTGGGGACCGGCGTCATCGCCGCGGCCTGGTTCCTGCGGCGCCGCTCGAAGCCCTACCGGTTCTGAGCGGGGCGGCCGGACCGGTCAGGCCGGTCCGTCGCCGGGCAGCTCGGCGAACTGGGCCAGCGCGTGCCGGAGCCACTGGGTCCAGAACGTCTCCAGGTCGATGCCGGCCCGCAGCACCAGGTGCCGCAACCGGTCCTCGGTGCTGTCCCGGCCAGGCGGGAAGTCGCGCCGCTCGATCTCCTCGTACTCGGCCAACTGCCTCTCGTGCAGCTCCAGATGGCGTCGCAGGTCAGCCTCCACGCCGGCGGTGCCGACCACGGCGGCGGCGCGCAGCCGCAGCAGCATCGTGTCCCGCAGGGGCTTGGGGTCCTGCGGGGTCGCGGTCCAGCGGGACAGTTCGGCGCGGCCCGCGGGCAGGACCTCGTAGGACTTCTTCTGCCCGCGGGCCGGCTGCTGGTCGGGCAGCGCGCGGATCAGGCCCTCGGCTTCCAGTTTTCCCAGCTCGCGGTAGATCTGCTGGTGCGTCGCCGACCAGAAGTAGCCGATCGACCTGTCGAACCGGCGGGTCAGCTCCAGCCCCGACGACGGCTTTTCGACCAGGGCGGTGAGGATCGCGTGCGGGAGTGACATGGGCTCATCCTAGGGACGGCCCGCGCCGCGCCCGCCCTCCGTCCGCGCCCGCCCTCTAGAGGGCCGCCGCCAGCTCGGTGCCCTGCTTGACGGCGCGCTTGGCGTCCAGTTCGGCGGCCACGTCGGCGCCGCCGATGAGGTGCGCGCGGTGTCCGGCGGCGACCAGGTCGTCGTACAGGCCCCGGCTCGGCTCCTGGCCGGTGCACAGGACGACCGTGTCGACCTCCAGCACGGTGGACTCGCCGCCGACGGTGATGTGCAGCCCGGCGTCGTCGATCCGGTCGTAGCGGACCCCCGGGACCATGGTGACGCCGCGGTGCTTCAGCTCGGTGCGGTGGATCCAGCCCGTGGTCTTGCCCAGTCCGGCGCCGACCTTGGACGTCTTGCGCTGGAGCAGATGGACGGTGCGCGGCGGCGCGGGGCGTTCGGGCGCGGCGAGGCCGCCGGGCGCGCGGTAGTCGGTGTCGACGCCCCAGAGACGGAAGTACGTCCCGGGGTCCTCGTGCGCCTTGTCCCCGCCGTCGGTGAGGTACTCGGCGACGTCGAAGCCGATGCCGCCCGCGCCGAGGATCGCGACCCGCTCGCCGACGGGGGCGCCGTCGCGCAGGACGTCGAGGTAGCCGACGACGGACGGGTGGCCGATGCCGGGGATGTCCGGCGTGCGCGGGGTGACACCGGTGGCGACGACGACCTCGTCGTGGCCGGTGAGGTCGTCGGCACCGACGCGGGTGTCCAGGCGTACGTCGACACCGTGTGCCGCGAGCTGGGTGCGGAAGTAGCGCAGCGTCTCGTCGAACTCCTGCTTGCCGGGGACCTTGCGGGCGACGTTCAGCTGGCCGCCGATCTCGCTCGCGGCGTCGAACAGGGTGACCTCGTGGCCGCGTTCGGCGGCGCTCACCGCGCAGGCCAGCCCGGCCGGTCCGGCGCCGACGACGGCGACGCGCTTGCGCCGCCGGGTCGGGGACAGGACCAGCTCGGTCTCGTGGCAGGCGCGCGGGTTGACCAGGCAGGAGGTGATCCGGCCGCTGAACGTGTGGTCCAGGCAGGCCTGGTTGCAGCCGATGCAGGTGTTGATGGCCTCGGGGCGGCCGGCCGCGGCCTTGGCGACGAAGTCGGGGTCGGCGAGCATCGGACGGGCCATCGAGACCATGTCGGCCGTGCCCTCGGCGAGCAGTGCCTCGGCGACCTCGGGGGTGTTGATGCGGTTGGTGGTGACGAGCGGGACCGACACCTGGCCCATCAGCCGCTTGGTCACCCAGGTGTAGGCGCCGCGGGGCACGGAGGTGGCGATGGTGGGGATGCGGGCCTCGTGCCAGCCGATGCCGGTGTTGATGAGGGTGGCGCCGGCGGTCTCGACGGCCTTGGCGAGGGTGATCACCTCGTCGAGGGTGGAGCCGCCGGGGACGAGGTCGAGCATCGAGAGGCGGTAGACGAGGATGAAGTCCTCGCCGACCGCCTCGCGCACCCGGCGGACGATCTCGACGGGGAATCGCGTGCGGTTCTCGTAGGAGCCGCCCCAGCGGTCGGTGCGCTGGTTGGTCCGCGCGGCGATGAACTCGTTGACGAGGTAGCCCTCGGAGCCCATGATCTCGACGCCGTCGTACCCGGCCTCGCGGGCGAGGCGGGCGGTGCGCACGTAGTCGTCGATCGTGCGCTCGACCTCGGCGTCGGTCAGCTCACGCGGCACGTGCGGGCTGATCGGGGCCTGGAGCGCGCTCGGGGCGACCAGGTCGGCGTGGTAGGCGTAGCGGCCGAAGTGCAGGATCTGCAGGGCGATCCGGCCGCCCTCGCGGTGCACGGCGTCGGTGACGACCCGGTGCTGTTCCGCTTCCGCCTCGGTGGTGAGCTTGGCGCCCCCCTCGTACGGGCGGCCCTCGTCGTTGGGGGCGATGCCGCCGGTGACGATCAGGCCCACTCCGCCGCGGGCCCGGGCGGCGTAGAAGGCGGCCATGCGCTCGAACCCGCGCTCGGCCTCCTCCAGGCCGACGTGCATGGAGCCCATCAGGACCCGGTTGGGGAGCGTGGTGAAGCCCAGGTCGAGCGGGCTCAGCAGGTGCGGGTAACGGCTCATCGGGCCCTCCGTGCGCGGTGACGTGCCTCTGTTGTAGAGGACGGCCACCCCATTGTGCAACTAGTTGCACAATGGGGTGGCGCACACCTCACCGCACCCGGCGGGACGCCGCTCAGCGACTTTCGAGCACGACGTGCAGTTCCCGCTCCTGATCCCCGGAGGCCTGGCTCAGGTCGTGCACGGTGAACAGGGAGTCCAGGGTCGTCCGGAGCCTCTCGATCGCCCAGTAGCCGCCCTGCGCGTCGGCCTCCACGGAGGCCCCGAGCCGGGCGGGACCGCACTCGCCCCGCAGGGCGTCGGCCACGTCGAAGGTGCCCAGCCACACGGTGGGGCGCACCTCGTCGTACTCCCGGGTCACGTCGCCCGCGTGCCGGTCGGAGGTGAAGCACGCGCACAGGGTGTCGAACACGGTCCGGGCGTCCTCCTTGCTGCATCCGCTCAGCTCCACCGAGACGGACTCCGGATGCAGTCGCTCACCGTCCATCGTGATCGCTCCCTCTCGTGGTCATGGCCGATACCACCAGAAAAGCACCACCTGCCGCCCGGCGCGAAGGGGCCGGGTCAGCCCCGGGTGAACTTGTACGTCTTGCTGTCGGTGAGCACGCAGAAGCCGGGCGACACGACGATCACGCGCAGGGTGCCGGTACGCCGGTCGTAGTCGACGCCCTCCGCCTCGAAGCTCCCGGAGCAGGCACTGCGCAAGGGCAGCTGCCGCAGCGCGGTGACGTGCCCGGTGACGTCCGCGGTGCCGTTGGGTGCGGCCGACAGGTCGATCCTCAGCAGCGGCTTGGTGAGGCCGAAGAGCGCGCCCTCCGGGTCGTCGGAGGAGCACAGCAGCGTGGTCGCGTCCAGGAAGTCGCAGCCCTGGACATCGCGCACGGCATGGTCCAGGTGGACGGTGGCCGCCTGCGGGAGGTTCGCCGAGGGCGAGGTGGCGGGGTTGACGCCGGGGGTCGGGAAGACCAGCAGGCGGTTCATGGTGCCCCACTCCCCCGCCAGCATCCACTGCCCGTCGGGCGAGACGGCGGACCAGGAGTTGTTCAGCGCCTCCCCGGCGCTCAGCGTGTGCACGTACTCCGACCAGCTCCCGTCCGGTGCCTGAACGCGGAACATCTTCGTGTTCCCGTCGTCGCGCTGGTACGGCTCGACGTAGTGGCCGTCGTAGGAGGCGTCCGGGTCGCCGACGTGGTTCCAGCCGCGGGTGCTGAGGCCGAGCGGAATGGTGCCGATCCCGGTGTAGCGGTTGGGGCTGCCCGCGGGCACCTCCACCGACGCCAGACCCTGGCTCTCGGTCAGCGGGTCGGCCCGGTCGGAGCCGGCCTCGGTCCAGACGTCGGCGGCGAGGGCTCCGGCCGCGGGGGCGTCCGCTGCCGCCGGACCCGCGAGGCAGAGGGAGAGGGTGAGGACGGCGAGGCCGGTCAGGAAGGCGTGACAACGTTGCCGGGCACGCAGGGGCATGGGGGCTCCTCGGTGGGGGTGGCCGGGCGGCACGGGCGGGCGTGAGGCACTCGGCGCACAGTCTGGACCGTCCACAGAGTCATGTACAGACCAACTCCGGACGCGCTTCGTGCGGCGTTCCCCGGCCCGCAGGGAGATGCTGGGAGGAGACGGCGGAGCCCCGGCGAACCGGCCCTGTGCGCGGTGGAACGCGGTAGAACAAGGAGGTCGGCATCGAAGGGCGTGCCGCGTCGGACGGCGAAGGCGGGGCGTGGGATGAGTGCAGCGGGGTCTGCCGGGTTCGAGGGCGAGCCGTCGCCGCGCGGCCCGGTGCGCCCCAGCGGGCTGCTCGACCTGCTGAACGTGGCCTCGATCGTGCTGGACGCCGAGGGCCGGATCGTCCTGTGGAGCCCGCAGGCCGAGGAGCTGTTCGGCTATTCCGCGCCGGAGGCGCTGGGGCGGTACGCCGCCCGCATCATGGTCGACGAACGCCATCTCGACCTGGTGGTGAGGCTGTTCGAGGACGTGATGAAGACCGGCCGGAGCTGGGCCGGCGCCTTCCCCGTCCGGCACAAGGACGGCGGCACCCGGCTGGTGGAGTTCCGCAACATGCGCCTGCTGGACGACCGCGGGGACGTCTACGCCCTCGGGCTCGCGGCCGACCAGTCGATGGTCCGCAGGCTGGAGCGGGACGTCGCCCTGTCCACGCGGGTGATCATGCAGTCCCCGATCGGTCTGGCCGTCCTGGACACCGGGTTGCGGTACGTCTCGGTCAACCCGGCCCTGGAGCGGATCAACGGCATCCCGGCCGAGGAGCACCTCGGCCGGACGATCCGTGAGCTGCTGCCGGAGGTGGACGCCGGCCCGCTGGAGGCGGCGGCACGCGAGGTGCTGGAGACCGGGCGGCCGGTCGTCGACCGGCCCGCGACCGGCCGCACCCCCGCCGACCCGGACGAGGACCACACCTGGTCGGTCTCGCTGTACCGGCTGGAGGACGCCATGGACGCCGTGCTGGGCGTGGCCGTTTCGGTGGTGGACGTCACCGAGCAGTACCGGACGAGCGCCGAGGCGGAGGCCGCGCGGCGCCGGCTGGCCGCCGTGGCGGACGCCTCCGCCCGGATCGGCACCACGCTGCGGCTGGACCGCACCGCGTACGAGCTGGCCGACGTGGCCGTGCCCGGCCTCGCCGACGTCGCCGCGGTGGACCTGCTGGACGCCGTGGTCGAGGGCCGGCGCAGCACGCTGGGCCCGGCCGAACCGGCGGTGATCAGGGCGCTGGCCGTGCGTGCCGGCGACGACGCCCGGGACGCGCTGGAGGCGGCCGACCCGCCCGGCCGGGTCGCCCGGTACGGACCGGACCGCCTGGTCACCGAGTGCGTGCGCACCGGCCGGCCGGTGATGGTGGCGCGGGTGACGCGGGAGGACCTGTCACGCGTCGCCCGCTCGCCGGAGGCGGCCGAGCTGCTGCGCCGGGCGGGTGTCCACTCGTACCTGGCCGTGCCGCTGATCGCACGGGGCGAGGTGCTCGGCCCTGGACCTGAAGCGGATCACCAACCCCCTGCCGTTCGACGGGGACGACCTGCTGCTGGCCGGGGAGCTGGCGGCGCGGGCGGCGCTGCAGATCGACAACGCCCGCTGGTACCAGAACGCCCGCGACACCGCGCTCACCCTGCAGCGCAGTCTGCTGCCGAGCCATCCGCCGGTGACCGGAGGTCTCGAGGTCGCCTCCCGCTACCAGCCGGCCGGGGGCACCAGCGAGGTCGGCGGCGACTGGTTCGACGTGATCGAGCTCGCCGGCGGCAGGACCGCGCTCGTGGTGGGCGACGTGATGGGCAGCGGTATCGCGGCGGCGGCCTCCATGGGGCGGCTGCGCACCGCGACGAACACCCTGGCCGCCCTCGAACTGGACCCCGCGCAGCTGCTCGGCCACCTGGAGCGGACCACGGCGGGTCTGGACCAGGCCATCGCCACCTGTCTGTACGCCGTCCACGACCCGCACCGGCGGCGGTGCCTGATCGCCAACGCCGGGCATCTGCCCCCGGTCCGCCTGCGGGCCGGCCGTCCGCCCGAGCTGCTCGACCTGCCCACCGGTGTGCCGCTCGGGGTGGGCGGCGTCGCCTTCTCCACCACCGAGGTCGGCCTGGAGCCGGGCGACCGGCTGGTCTTCTACACCGACGGTCTGGTCGAGACGCGCAGGCACCCGCTGGACGAGCGGCTGGACGCGCTCCTCGCCCTGCTGGAGGGCCCGGACCGCCCGCTGGAGGAGGTCTGCGACCTGCTGCTGCGCACCCTGCACGAGCCGGAGAACTCCGACGACGTGGCCCTGCTGATCGCCCGGGCCACGCCGCCGGTGCGGTAGCGGCACCGAGCGGTGGCGGTCAGTCCCCGACGCCGATCACCACATGGGCGTACAGCTCCTCGCAGACCGCGAGGCGGGTCGTCAGACCGGCCCGGGTGAAGGCCTCGACGGCGTCGGGCGCCTGTCGCCGGCTCGTCTCGACCAGCAGGCAGCCGCCCGGGGCGAGCCAGCCGGGTGCCTCGGCCGCGACCCTGCGCAGCACGTCGAGGCCGTCGCTCCCGCCGTCGAGGGCGACCAGCGGTTCGTGCTCGCGGGCCTCGGCGGGCAGCAGAGCGACCTCGCCGGTGGGCACGTACGGCACGTTGGCCGCGAGGATGTCCACCCGGCCGCGCAGGGCGTCGGGCAGCGCGTCGAACAGGTCACCGGCGTACACCCGGCCGCCCGCGCCCGCGAGGTTGCCGCGGGCGCAGCGCACCGCGACCGGATCGACGTCGGCGGCGTGCACCTCGGGACGGTCGAGGGCGGCCGCCAGGGCCGCACCGACGGCCCCGGACCCGCAGCACAGGTCCACGACGACGTTCGCGTGCGGCGCATGGGCCAGGGCCGTCGCCACCAGGAACTCGGTCCGGCGGCGGGGCACGAAGACACCCGGGGCGACCGCGATGCGCAGGTCGCGGAACTCGGCCCAGCCCAGGACGAGTTCGAGGGGCAGACCGGTGACACGGCGGTCGACCAGCGCGGTGAGTTCCGCGGCGGAGCGGGCGGCGGTCAGGATGAGCGCGGCCTCGTCCTCGGCGAAGACGCAGCCGGCGGCGCGCAGCGCGGCCACGACGGCGTCAGGCGAGGGGAGAGCCGCCGAGAAGAGGGAGACGGGGGCAGAGGAGGAGGCGGGAGCGGGCGAGGCGGAGAAGGTGGGAGGCATGGGAGCCGAGAGCCTTTCGGGAACCGAAGGGCGCTCTCCCGGTCACTCGTTTCCGGTGACCGCACTGGCGTGAGGTGAGAGCACCCGGGCCGACACAGCGGTAATCGGTCTCACCTCCCAGTCGTCCGGCGGCCGGGGCGGTCCGCGGCCGACGGTCACACTACCCCAATGATCAGACGCCGCCGGCCCTCCGCAAGTAGTTGACTCGCGCAACCTTTCAGGCAAAGTTGTACTGTACAACGAGCAATGCGGAGGAGGAACCGTGCCGGCTGCCGAGACACCGGACGAGAGGACCGTCGTCCCCGGCGGGCGCCCCGCGGACGCGGCCGTGGAGACCATCCAGCGCGAGATGACGGTCTTCGCCCGCCGGGCCCGCGCCTCGGCGGGGCGCATGCACCCGGAGCTGTCGCTGGTCTCGTACACGCTGCTCGGCCATCTGGAGGAGCGGGACGGCCGCCGGGCCACGGACCTGGCCGCGCACTACGCGCTGGACAAGTCCACCGTCAGCCGCCAGGTGTCCGCGCTGGAGCGCGCCGGGCTGATCGAGCGGCGCGTCGACCCGGACGACCAGCGTGTCCAGGTCCTGCACCTGACGGAGTCCGGACGGGACGCCCTGGACCGGGTCACCGCACGCCGCAGGACCGCCTTCCGGGAGCGGCTCGCCGACTGGCCCGAGGAGGACCTGCTCCGCTTCGCCGCGTACCTGGAGCGGTACAACGCGTGGCCGGGCGCGGCCTCGGACGGGGAGCGGGACTGAGCGGCGCAAAGGGCACGTACGGTGGACGGGTACGCACTGATCACGCCGGCCGCGGGCAGCCCGCCCCGGCGGCCCGAAAGGCACCACCGCATGAACACCACCCGAGGCTTCACCGGGCGCCCGCGCGCCGCCCGGCCGGGGCTGCCGCCCGGCCAGTACGACGCGGGCGACGACTGGCCCGTGCTGTCCGCCGAGGTCACGCCCGAGATCGCGCCCGCCGACTGGACCTTCCGCGTGGGCGGTCTGGTGGCCGAGCCCCGCACCTGGGACCTGGCGCAGGCCCGCCTGCTGCCGTCGTCGGGGTACGCGGGCGACATCCACTGCGTCACCGGCTGGTCGAAGTTCGGGGTGCGGTTCGGGGGCGTGTCCCTGGACGCCTTCCTGGACGCGGCGGGCCCCCTGCCGTCGGCCACGCATGCGGTCGCCCACGCGCACACCGGCTACACCGCGAACCTGCCGCTCGCCGACCTCACCGGCACACGGGCCTGGATCGTGTGGGAGTACGGCGGAGAGCCGCTGGCCCCCGAGCACGGCGGCCCGGCACGGCTGATCGTGCCGCACCTGTACTTCTGGAAGAGCGTGAAGTGGATCGCGGGGCTCGAACTCCTCGACCACGACGAGCCGGGCTTCTGGGAGCGGAACGGCTACCACGCGCGCGGCAATCCCTGGGAGGAGCAGCGGTACTCCGGTGACTGAGACGGCCACGCACACGGCAGGGGGCTTCACTCCCCCGACACGGTTCGCCGTGCCCGGACGGATCGAGGTGAACGGCCGGGTGGCCGGGACGTGGCAGACGGCCACGCTCACCGAGATCCGCCGCGAGACGCCCCGCGCGTCGACCTTCCGCCTCGCCGTGCCCGGCTGGGCGGGCCACCTGCCCGGCCAGCACCTGATGCTGCGGCTCACCGCCGAGGACGGCTACCGGGCCCAGCGCCACTACTCCCTGGCGTCCGCCCCGGACGAGTCCGGGCACATCGAGCTGACCCTCGACCGGGTGCCCGACGGAGAGGTGTCCGGCTGGTTCCACACGGTGGCCCGGCCCGGCGACGAGATCGAGGTGCGCGGCCCGCTCAGCGGCTTCTTCGCCTGGCCGGGCGACCGGCCCGCCCTGCTGCTCGGCGCGGGATCCGGCGTCGTCCCGCTGATGTCGATGGTGCGGCACCACCGGGCGCGGGGGCTCACCGTGCCGCTGCGGCTCCTGGTGTCCGCGCGCGGGCCCGAGGAACTGATCTACGCCCGTGAGTACGGCGCGGAGACGACGCCCGTGTTCACCCGCACCGCGCCGGCCGGCACGCCCGTGGGCCGGCTGGCCTCCGCGCACCTGGCGCCGCTCCTGGCAGAGCCGCCCGCCGGCGGCTGGGAGGCGTACGTGTGCGGATCCAACGCGTTCGCGGAGCACGCGTCGCGGCTGCTGGTGGCGGCGGGACAGCCGGTGGACCGGATCCGGATCGAACGCTTCGGCTGAACCCGCCCGGATCGTGAGCGAGGCCCGCAGGACTGGGTACCAGTCCAGTGCGGGCACTCGCACACGTGGCGCGACACGAAGGCGCGGCGGCCCCCGCGCTCGACGGCCGTCCGTCCGCCCCTCCGGTCGCGGTGATCGCGGGGAGGTCGACATGCGAACCCGGGTACGCGGCTGGCGCTGGCGGCGCAATCGGCTGCGGCGCCGGTCGGACGTCGTGGAGGCGTGGACCACGGTGATCGTCGCCCTCCTGCTGTTCGTGGCCGCGCCGCTGCTGGGGGCCGCCACCGCGTGGTGGGGCTACGGGCAGGCGCGGTCGATCGTCGCGGAGCAGCGGGCCGAGCGGCACCACGTCCGTGCCACGGTCGTGGACCGGCAGTCCGCCACCCTGCCGACGAGTCAGCTGAGCGGGCAGCAGTCCTACCGTGCGACCGTCCACTGGAAGGCGTCGGACGGCACGGAGAAGAGCACCACGGCCCGGGTGCCGGCCGACACCCGGCACGGTGACAGGGTCGAGGTGTGGCTGGACTCCCGCGGCCAGAGCGTGCCCCCGCCGTCGGACGGTGCCGAGCTCTGGCAGCACAGCGCCACCGTCGGCTCGTTCACCACCATCGGGACGGCGCTCACGGTGCTGCTCGCGCACCGCGCCGTACGCGCGGTGGCGCTGCGCCGGCGCATGGCGGAGTGGGACCGCGACTGGGCGCTCACCGAGCCGCAGTGGACGCACCGCCGGGCCTGACGGCACCCTTGTCCGCGCACGTCGAGCACGGCCCGACCTGGCGTTTCCCCGAGGCGCTCACGTACCGTGTGATCACCCGTACGGTCTGACGCGTCTCCCCGCAAAGGCGGTTATCGATGGCCCTGTTCGACCTTCCGCTCGACGAACTCCGCGCCTACCGCAGCGCGTCGGCCGAGCCCGAGGACTTCGACGCGTTCTGGAGCAAGACGCTCGCCGAGACCCGCGAGCACGACCTGGACGCCCGCTTCGAACCGGTCGAGACGGGACTGTCCACGGTGCGGGTGTACGACGTGACGTTCGCCGGGTTCGGCGGTCACCCGGTGAAGGGCTGGCTGACCCTGCCGGCCGCGGCGGCCGAGCCGTTGCCGCTGGTGGTGGAGTTCGTCGGGTACGGCGGCGGGCGCGGGCTGCCGCACGAGCACCTGCTGTGGGCGTCCACCGGCCGGGCGCACTTCGTGATGGACACCCGCGGCCAGGGCAGCGCCTGGGGCGGCGGCGGCGGGACCCCCGACCCCGTCGGCGGCACGCCCGCGTACCCGGGCTTCATGACCCGCGGCCTGGACGCCCCGGAGAACTACTACTACCGCCGGGTCTTCACCGACGCCGTGCGCGCCGTCGAGGCGGCCCGCTCCCACCCGCTGACCGACCCGTCCCGCACGGTCGCGCTGGGCGCGAGCCAGGGCGGCGGCATCACGATCGCGGTGGGCGGACTCGTGCCGGACCTGGTCGCCGTCGCACCGGACGTGCCCTTCCTGTGCGACTTCCCGCGCGCGACCACGCTCACCGACCGGCACCCCTACCGCGAGGTCGGCCTGTACCTGAAGACGCACCGCGGCCGGACCGAGGACGCGCTGCGCACGCTGTCCTACTTCGACGGTGCGCACTTCGCCGCGCGGGGCCGGGCTCCGGCGCTGTTCTCGGCAGCCCTGGAGGACCAGACCTGCCCGCCGTCGACCGTTTTCGCCGCGTTCAACGCCTGGACGCACGAGGACAAGACGATCGAGGTGTACGACTTCAACGATCACGAGGGCGGCGGGCCGTACCAGGAGGCCGCCAAGCTGCGCTGGCTGAGCCGCCGGGCCTGAGGCACGTGGGTGGTGTTTCGGCCGAACCGGCGGACCGGTCTTCCCAGCTGGTTTAGACCAATGGTAATCCTGGTGGCGCACCGAGCCCGCACGGCTACCGTACGTCATCAACAGGAGGCGCGGCATGGCCCGCACCACCCCGCACGACCCGTCCCCCGTCGACCTGGCCCGCGTCGGCCCGCCGCCCGTCGCCACCCGGCCGCCCCTGTACCGGCGGGTGGCGGACCAGCTGCTCGGCGAGTTGCGCGACGGGACCGTCCCACCGGGTGAGCGGCTGCCCGGCGAGCGCCGGCTGGCGGAGCACTTCGGAGTCAGCCGGGAGACCGTACGGCAGGCGTTGGACGTGCTGCGCAGGGACGGTCTGCTCAGCACCGACCGGCGGGGCAGCCATGTCGCCCTGCCCGGGACGCCGGCCGGGAGCCCGGCACCCCTGGTCTTCCCGGTCGGCGCCCGGGCGGCGGAGCCCCGCGCCGGCGACCGCGCCACGGTGGTCTGGGGGGCGCCGCCGCCGGAGCACTCCGCGGCGCTGGGACTGGTGCCGGGCCGGCCGACCCTGATGCACCGCTACACGTCGGCGGCGGCCGGGGGCAACGGCAGGCGCACGGCCGTGACATCGTTTTCCGCCGTGGCGCTCGCCGAGGTCGAGGAACTGGCCCGCTACCGCGACCGTGCCGACGGGACCGCCTGCGCGCAGCTGCGGCGGGCCTACGACTGGATGCGCCGGGCGGGCCTGACGCTGCACCACCGGGACACCATCACGCTCCAGCCCGACATCGCGTCGGTCCGGGTCGTGCGGCGGGTGCACGACCAGTACGCGCGGCCGCTGGAGATCACCGACCTCCTGGTGGACACCCGGCAGGACGCCCTGGTCTACGAGTTCACCCTGCCGGCGGCCGGCTGACCCGGCGCCCTACGGGAGCCGCCGGGCCACGACCAGCCGCACCCGCGGGCTGCCGTCGGGGCGGCGTCCGAACTCCGGCAGGGCGTGCAGGTCCGTCCGGAAGCCGGCCCGTGACAGTTCGCGGCCCACGCCCCCGAGCCGGAACGTCCGGTAGTACATGACGAACGGCGGCCGCCACAGCGCGTTGCGCACCCGCATCGCGGCGTCGAAGCCGAGCAGCGTCCAGTATCCCGGGGAGCCGGGCCGGGGCGGGGCGACGACCGGGAAGGCGAAGCAGCCGTCCGGCCGCAGCACGGAGCGCACCTGGCCGAACAGGCCCGGCAGTTCGCGGGGCAGGAAGTGTCCGAACGCCCCGAAGCTCACCACGAGGTCGAAGGCGGGGCCGAACGGCAGGGCGCGGGCGTCCGCGCGCACCCAGGAGACCGCCGGGCCGGGCGGCAGGGTGCGCCCGCGCGCGACCTCCAGCATCCCGGCGCTGAAGTCCACCCCGGTCACGCCCCGTTCGCACACCCGGGCCAGCACGTCCAGGCCCGCGCCGGTGCCGCAGCACAGGTCGAGTCCGGTGGTGAAGGGGCCCAGCGGCTCCAGCGCGCGGGCCACGGCGTCCAGCACCCGGTCCGGCGTCCGGTACGGGGTGTGGTCGAACTTCGGGGCGAGCAGGTCGTAGCCGCGCTCGACCGACGACAGCGCCTGGACGGCGAGTTCGCGCAGGGTGGGGCCTTCGGGGCTGAACATCCGGTCAGCCTAAGGGCTGTCCTGCGGGCCCCGCGGGAGCGCGGCGCTCGGCGAGCACGGTGAGCACGTGGTCGCACCAGCGGGCGTTCTCCCGCTCGAACGCGATCCCGGCCGCCAGGGTCAGGTAGGGCCCGACACGGTCGGCCTCCCGGAGGTGCTCCTCCTCGGTGCGGCCGTCCAGGAGGCGTTCCCGCACCCGCTCGTAGCGGGCGAGCTTGCCCAGCGCCCAGGCCCTGCGCTCCTCGACCAGCGCGCGCACCGCCGCCGGGTCGACGCCGTCCAGGGCCTGCATCTTGATCAGGAACTCGTCGCGGACGGCGGTGGGTCGCCGGGTCGGCTCGGCGGCGAAGGCGCCCAACTGCTCCCGGCCCGCTCCGGTGAGCGAGAACAGCCGCTTGGTGGGCCGGCGTTCCTGCTGCACGGTCCGGGCCTCGATGAGTCCGTCGCCCGCGAGGCGCTCCAGCTCCCGGTAGAGCTGCTGCGGCGTGGCGGGCCAGAAGTTGGCGAGCGACACGTCGAACACCTTGGACAGCTCGTAGCCCGAGGCCTCGCCCTCCAGCAGGGCGGCCAGGACGGCGTACTTGAGAGACATGTCGACACGCTAGCAAGCACGGACCACCACGACTACTCTACTCCACACCTATTCAAATAGTTCAGTATGAAGGAGTGGCGATGCGGGCATTCCGCGCGGCGGTCGAGGCACACGACATGGACGCCGTCGAAGCACTGCTGGCCGACGACGTGGTGTTCTCCAGCCCCGTCGTCTTCAAGCCCTACCACGGCAAGGCGATCACGGCGGCGATCCTGCGCGCGGTCGAGCGCGTCTTCGAGGACTTCCGCTACGAACGCGTCATCGGCGAGGCGGACGGCCGCGACCACGCACTGGTCTTCGCGGCGCGCGTGGGCGACCGTGAGATCGGCGGCTGCGACTTCCTGCACCTGGACGCGTCCGGCCGGATCGACGAACTGACGGTGATGGTGCGCCCGCTGTCGGGGGCGCAGGCCCTTCAGGCCGCGATGGCCGCGCAGTTCGAACGGATCGCGCAGGAGGCAGCGAAGGCCCCTCGGGCACGTTCGGGCGGCTGAGCCCGGCAGGGGCACATCGCGGAACGGAAGACGGAGAGCGCGAGACGGAACAGGTTGCGCGCCGGCCACGCTGGAGAGGGTGGGACGTCACCCCTCCCGCCCCACCACCGCCCACGGCGCACGGTCCCGTGGTAGGGTGCAGTCAGCACTTGTGTACGCCCCTCCAGATATCGGGGCGCCGGTGCCAGTTTCCCCTCGGTTCGCGGACCCGCCCGTCCTGGTGCGACCGGCGTGTCCGCTTCTCAGCACAACCTCGTGAGCAGGGACTTCATCCCCGCCGTGTCCGAGGTGCTGTTCCTCGCCGTCCGGAGGCGTGTCGTCCGACCCCTCGCGCGGCTTCCCCCCTTCCCTCCGCATGTCCCATGCCCGTGTCCTCGAAAGGACCGAACATGACCACCACACTCGAACACCCCCCTGTGCAGCAGTCCCCGACCGAGATCGCGAGCGGTGTCCTCGACATCGAAGCGGGCGGGAAGGGCCGCCTACGGGGCAGGAACCTCCAGCCCGAACCCTCCGACCCCGCCCTCTCCCCCGCGCTGATCCGCCGGCACGGGCTGCGCAAGGGCGACCTCGTCGAGGGGGTGTGCGGCGACCGGCACGCCCTGACCGACGTCGTCCGCGTCAACGGCCGTACGCCCGACCGGCGGGGCGCGCGGCGGCACTTCGCCGACCTGACCCCGCTGCACCCGCACGAGCGGCTGCGGCTCGAACACCCGGCGGCCGGCCTCACCGGACGCGTCACCGATCTGCTCGCTCCGGTCGGCAAGGGCCAGCGCGGCCTGATCGTGGCTCCGCCGAAGACCGGCAAGACCGTCCTCCTCCAGCAGATCGCCGCCGCGGTGGCGGGCAACCACCCCGAGTCCCGGCTGATGGTGGTGCTGCTCGACGAACGCCCCGAGGAGGTCACCGACATGCGGCGCTCGGTGCGCGGCGAGGTGTACTCCTCGACCTTCGACCAGAGCGCCAAGCAGCACATCGCGCTCGCCGAGCTGGTGATCGAGCGGGCCAAGCGGCTCGTCGAGGCCGGGGAGGACGTCGTCATCCTCCTCGACTCCCTCACCCGGCTGTGCAGGGCGCACAACAACGCCGCCTCCTCCGGTGGCCGCACGCTCAGCGGCGGCGTCGACGCCGGGGCGCTGCTGGGTCCCAAGCGATTCTTCGGCGCGGCCCGCAAGGCGGAGGAGGGCGGCTCCCTCACCATCCTCGCCACCGCGCTGGTGGAGACCGGCTCGCGTGCCGACGACTTCTACTTCGAGGAGCTCAAGAGCACCGGCAACATGGAACTGCGGCTGAGCCGGGAGCCGGCCTCCCGCCGGGTCTTCCCGGCCGTCGAACCGGTCGGCTCGGGCACCCGGCGCGAGGAGCTCCTGCTCTCCGCCGCCGAGGCGAACGCCGTGCGCGGGCTGCGGCGGGCCCTGGGGACCCGGGACGGGCTGTCCGGCCTGGAGACCCTGCTGGAGCGGCTGCGCCGGACGCCGGACAACGCCACGTTCCTGCGGCAGGTGCAGCCGACGCTGCCCGCCGACTGACGCTTCCGCCGAGGTGTTCTCCCCCTCCCGCCGAGGTCACCGACAGGCACGGGCCGTCGGCCTCCGCTACGGCATCCGGGTGCTTGCGCGGCGGACCCGGCCCGGTCAGCGTGGCGGTGCGGGGGGCCGTTCCTACGTTTGCGGTATGACTATCGGATTCTCATCCCGGGCGGCGCGATCCACCTGCATGCTCTGCGTGGCAGGACTGCTGACGCTCGCGCCGGCCGCCGCGGCCGCCCGTGCGGAGCGGCCGGACCCCGGCCCGACCGACGGCGCCCCGGCGGCCCGGACGTCGCCGCTGTACCGCTCCGGCACCCAGGTCCGGCCGCATCCCGGAGCGCCCCGGGTTCCCGATGTCTCCGCCCTGTCCTGGGTCGTGGCCGACGCCGGGACGGGCGACGTGCTGGCGGCGGACGACGCGCACCGCAGGCTGCCGCCGGCCAGCACCCTCAAGACGCTGTTCGCCCTCACCGTGCTGCCCGCCCTGCCGGGCGGCATCCGCCACGAGGTCGGCGCCGAGGACCTGTCCGGCATCGGGCCGGGCAGCAGCCTGGTCGGCGTCGTCGAGGGCCAGACGTACCGGGTCTCCGACCTGTGGAACGGCGTCTTCCTGAACTCCGGGAACGACGCCGTGCACGTCCTCGCCTCGCTCACCGGCGGCTGGAGCGCCACGGCGGCCCGGATGCAGGCCCGGGCCCGGGCGCTGGGCGCCCTCGACACCCACGTCAGCTCGCCCGACGGCTACGACGCCCCGGGCCAGGTCTCGTCGGCGTACGACCTGGCCGTCTTCGGCCGGGAGGGACTGCGCCGTCCCGACTTCGCGCGGTACTGCGCCAAGGTCGACGCGAGTTTCCCCGGCCGCGACGGGAGCTCGTACGGGATCATGAACACCAACCGGCTGCTCACCGGGGCCGACGGCGTGAAGCCGTACCCGGGGCTGATCGGGGTCAAGAACGGCTACACCAGCAACGCCGGGAACACGCTCATCGCCGCCGCCCGCCGCGACGGAAGGACTCTGGTCGTCACGGTGATGAACCCTCAGGAGGGCGGCGGCCACGCCGTGTACGAGGAGGCCCGCGCGCTGCTCGACTGGGGCTTCGAGGCGGACGGGGAGGTCGACCCGGTGGGATCGCTGGCCCACGAGGGCGTCCGGGCCCGGCAGGGGCCCCAGGCCGTACCCGCGGCGGCGACCGCGGCGGAACCGGCCGAGGACGGTCCGGGCTGGCCGGAGACCGGCGCGATCCTGGGCGTGGCGGCGCTCGGCGCGGGCGTCACGGCGCTCGCCCTGCGGCTCAAGATCGTCCGGGACGACGGCAGTTGACGGGAGCGTCGCACACGTTCAGAACACCGACAGCCCCGTCAGCGTCGTGAAGCGGTCCAGGGCCGCCACTCCGGCCACCGAGTTGCCCCGCTCGTCCAGGCCGGGGCTCCACACGCACAGCGTGCAGTGCCCCGGCACGACCGCGATGATGCCGCCGCCGACCCCGCTCTTGCCCGGCAGGCCCACCCGGTGGGCGAAGTCGCCGGCCGCGTCGTAGGTCCCGCAGGTCAGCATGACCGCGTTGATCTGCTTGGCCCGGCTGCGGCTGAGCAGCCGGGTGCCGTCGGCCCGGATCCCGTGCCGGGCCAGGAACCCGGTCGCCAGGGCGAGGTCGGCGCAGGACGCGGTGACGGAGCACTGGCGGAAGTACTGTTCGAGGAGCACCGGCACGGGGTTGTCGATGTTCCCGTACGACGCCATGAAGTGCGCCAGCGCGGCGTTCCGGTCGCCGTGCGCGGCCTCGGAGGCGGCGACCTCCTCGTCGTGGGTGAGGTCCGGGTTGCCGCTCTCCGCGCGCAGGAAGGCGAGCAGTTCGCCGGCCGCGTCACCGGTGCGGGTGTGCAGCCGGTCGGTGACGACGAGGGCACCCGCGTTGATGAACGGGTTGCGCGGGATGCCGTTCTCGTACTCCAGCTGCACCAGGGAGTTGAACGGGTTGCCGGACGGCTCGCGGCCCACGTGCTCCCACAGGGCGTCGCCCTCCCTGGCCAGGTCGAGGGCGAGGGTGAAGACCTTGGTGATGGACTGCGCGGAGAACGGCTCCCGCCAGTCCCCCACCCCGTAGACCGTGCCGTCCGGTTCGGCGACGGCCATGCCGAAGCGGCGCGGGTCGCGGGCGGCGAGCGCGGGGATGTAGTCGGCGGGCCGGCCGCTGCCCGGGGTCCGTTCGATCTCCTCGGCGATGCGTTCCAGGACCGGCCGGAAGGTCGTCGGTGTGCTCATGATCGCCATTCTCCCTCCGGGCCGGTCCGGGCGGCACGGGGCTCACGGCGGGTGGACCCCCGCTGAGGGGTGGTGCTGGCCTCACCCCCGTTTCGGGGGCGGACGCCATTCTGCGGCCGGGCGGCCGTTCACATACTCGAGTACATGGTCGAATCAACGGTGCTCGTCGAGAGCCTGCCCACACCCGCACAGGAAAAGGGACGCGAGAAGGGGAGCGACTTCTCCGAACTCTCCCGGCGCATGGCCGACGCGGGGCTGCTCCGGCGCCGCCCGCTGTACTACACGGTCCGTTTCGGCGCCGTCGCCCTCGCGCTCGCCGGCGGTGTCGCCGCGTTCGTCTCCCTGGGGGACAGCTGGGGCCAGCTGTTCGTCGCGGTGGCGCTCGCCGTCGTCTTCGGACAGCTCGGGCTGGCGGCCCACGACCTCGCCCACCGGCAGGTCTTCTCGCGCCGCCGCCCCAGCGAGACGGGCGGCCTGCTGACGGCCAACCTGCTGCTCGGCATGAGCTACGGCTGGTGGATGAACAAGCACACCCGCCACCACGCGAACCCGAACCACGAGGAGAAGGACCCGGACGTCTCCCCCGACATCCTGGTGTGGTCCCGGGGTCAGGCTGCCCGGGCGACCGGGCTGCCGCGGTTCGTCGGCAAGCACCAGGCCGCCCTGTTCTTCCCGCTGCTGACGCTGGAGGGCCTCAACCTGAGCTTCAACAGCTTCAAGGCCCTGGGCAGCCGGGCCGTGAAGCGGCCGGTTCTGGAGGGCACGCTGCTCGTCACCCACTTCGCCCTGTACTTCGGCGGCCTGTTCACCGTCCTCTCCCCGGGCAAGGCGCTCGTCTTCCTCGCCGTGCACCAGGGCCTGTTCGGGATCTACCTGGGCTCGGTCTTCGCGCCCAACCACAAGGGCATGCCGATGATCGAGGAGGGCATGCGGCTGGACTTCCTGCGCCGCCAGGTCCTGACCTCCCGCAACGTGCGGGGCGGCGGGCTCGTCGACGCCTTCATGGGCGGTCTCAACTACCAGATCGAGCACCACCTCTTCCCCAGCATGCCGACCCCCGCCCTCGGCCGCGCCCAGGCCATCACCGAGGCGTACTGCGCCGAGCTGGGCGTGCCGTACCACCAGACGGGGCTGCTGGCCTCGCACCGCGAGGCCCTGCGGCACATGAGGAGCGTCGGGGAGCCGCTGCGCGAGGCCCGCTGAACGGCAGGCGGCGGGCCGCCGGCGCTCGGCGGTCAGCTGTGCAGCACTCCCGCGCCGAGCAGACCGAACAGCAGGACGCCGACCGCGATCCGGTAGATCACGAACGCGTTGAAGGAGTGCTTGGCGACGAACTTCAGCAGCCAGGCGATGGAGGCGTAGGCCACCACGAAGGAGACCAGGGTGCCGACCGCCAGGGGCGCGGCGCCCGCTCCCGTGCCCAGGGCGTCCTTAAGCTCGTACAGGCCCGCCCCGGTCAGGGCGGGAATGCCGAGGAAGAAGGACAGCCGGGTGGCGGCGACCCGGTCGAGGTCGAGCAGCAGGGCGGTGGACATGGTGGCGCCCGAGCGGGAGAAGCCCGGGAAGAGCAGGGCGAGGATCTGGGAGCCGCCGACCAGCATCGCGTCCTTGAAGGACGTGTCGTCCTCGCCCCGCTTGTGCCGGCCGGTGCGGTCGGCCCACCACATCACACCGCTGCCGACGATCAGGGAGCCCGCGACCACCCACAGCGAGGCGAGGGGGCCCTTGATCAGGGGCTTGGCGGCCAGGCCGACGAGCACGATCGGGACGGTGGCGAAGATGACCCACCAGGCGAACTTGTAGTCGTGGTGGTACCGCTCCTCGCGGTCGCGCAGCCCGCGCGCCCAGGCGGAGACGATCCGCGCGATGTCCTTGGAGAAGTAGACGAGCACGGCGGCGATCGCGCCGACCTGGATGACCGCGGAGAAGCCGATGACGGCGTCGTCGTCGACCGGGATGCCCATCAGCCCCTCGACGATCTTGAGATGTCCGGTGGAGGAGACGGGCAGGAACTCGGTCACCCCCTCGACGGCTCCGAGGACGACGGCCTGACCGATGCTGATGGCGCTCATGGCATCCAGTTCCTACTACACCAAGCTGTGTGCCCGGCGTCAGGTCCAGAGCGCGTCGGCCAGCGTCACCCCCGCGAACGCCGCCGCGAGGCCGGCCGCCACACTGCCCGCCACGTTCACGGCGGCCTGCAGCCGCGCGCCGGTCTCGGTCAGCCGGAGGGTCTCGTAGGAGAAGGTCGAGTAGGTCGTGAGGGCGCCGCACAGCCCGGTCCCCAGCAGCAGCCGCGCCCCGGAGCCGGCCGCTCCGGCCAGGGCGGCGCCGGTCAGCAGGCCGAGGACCAGGCTGCCGAGCACGTTCACCGTGAAGGTGCCCCAGGGGAAGACGGAGTCGTGCCGGGACTGCACGGCCCGGTCGGTGAGGTAGCGCAGCGGCGCGCCGACCATGCCGCCCACGACGACCAGCAGCCAGTTCACGAAGGCCTCCGGCCCTCGTACCTGACGACCTCGCACGGGTCGAGGGTGACCGGGCCCTCGGTGACGAGTTCGTCGAGCAGCGGCAGGAAGTCCCGGACCCGCTCCTCGGTGTCGACGACGACCACGGCCACCGGGAGGTCCTCGCTCAGGGACAGCAGCCTGGTGGTGTGGATCAGCGACGAGGCGCCGAAGCCCTCGACGCCGCGGAAGACGCTGGCACCCGCCAGCCCCGCCGCGTGGGCGCGGTGGACGATCTCCGAGTACAGGGGGCGGTGGTGCCAGGTGTCGTTCTCGCCGACGAAGACGGTCAGGCGCAGGGCGCTGCCGGTCAGTCTCGTCATGACTGCCTCCACTTCAGGACCAGGCGGGCCGCCCATGCGGCGAGCCACACCGCCGTGAGTGCCGCGAGCGGGGTCGCGGCGAGGTAGGCCAGGCCGGTGGGGACCCGGCCGTCGGCGAACAGGGAGCGGCTGTCGACCGCGTAGGTGGAGAACGTGGTGAAGCCGCCGAGCACGCCGGTGCCGAAGAAGGGCCGGACCAGGCGGTGGGCGGCCCGGATCTCGGTGATGACCACCATGAACACCCCGATCACGGCACAGCCGGTGACGTTGACCCCGAAGGTCGTCCATGGGAAGCCCCCGCTCTGCGTCGGCCACCACAGGGAGGCCGCGTAGCGGGCGGCGGCGCCGGTGCCGCCGCCGAGGGCCACGACCGCGACGACCGGTGCCTGGGTACGCCACCCGGACCGTGTCGGGGCGGTGGCCCGGATCCCGCCGGGACGCCCGGTCCTCGGGACTGTCATGGTCGTGCGTCTCCTACTCGCCGGGCAGGGGGGTGCCCCCGTGCGCAAGTCAAGTAGGGACCGTTGGCGGCGCCTGAGCCGCGGTTCGGGTACGGCGGGCCCCACCGCCGCGCCGCGCCCCTGCGGGCCGCGGCCGGTGCTCAGCGTAACGCCGGGGCGGCATCCGGGTCATCCGGGAGGGGACCCGCCCTGCCAGCCCTTCTCGAACATCCGTGCCACCTCGGCGATCCGCACCTCGTCGCGCCGGTAGTACGTGCGGCGCCGGACCCTCCTGGCCCGGAGCAGGCCGACGGCGGCGAGGAGGCCCAGGTGGGCTCGGCCACCCGGCGCGGCACCCCGAGCTTCGCGGCCACGGGACCCGCGTGGACGCCGTGCTCGACGGGGTCGACGTGACGCTGCGGCGGAAAGTGCGCGGCCGGGTCCTCCAGCCACTCCAGGATGTCGAGACGCGTGCCGTGCACGGGGGTCCTGAGCATCTCGTCCTCCCTCCGCGCGAGCCCGGCCCTGCCGTTGCCCTCCACCTTCCCGCAGCCGGGGCCCGTTCTCCGCCGACCGGGCCATTTGCACATTCAACCAATATCGCTCGCGGTGCTACCGTTCACACATGGGAGCCAGGACGGCCGGTGCGCGGCTCGAGGAACGGTGGCGGGACATCCTGTCGCTGCACGCGCGCACGGTGTGCGAGATCGACCGGGCACTGCACCCGTACGGCCTGGGCGCGAGCGACTTCGAGGTGCTCGACCTCCTCGTGGCCGAGGGGCCCGAGGCCGGCGACCGGTGCCGGGTGCAGAACCTGGTCGGCCGGGTCCACCTGAGCCAGAGCGCGCTGTCCCGGCTGATCGCCAGGCTGGAGAAGGACGGGCTGGTGCAGCGCTCGATGTGCGCGGAGGACCGGCGCGGCGTGTACGTCACGCTGACCCCCAGGGGCCGGGACCTGCACGCCGAGATACTGCCGCTGCAGCGGGCCGCGCTGGCCCGCACGCTCGGCGACGACGACGAGGGCCCCCGCCCCTGACGGGAAGCGGAGGCCCTCGCCACCGGCCTCGCTCCTAGGGGCGGGCCAGCAGGGTGCGGACGCCGTCCGACGTGAGGGTGAGGCGGTGCTCCGAGCCGGCGTCGATGGACAGCGACAGGTCGTCGGCAGGCCACTGCGCGGCGAGGGCGCCCAGCGGCACCATGCGGTAGCGGGAGACGTACGGCAGCAGGTCGGCCATCTCCAGCTCCGAGGTGAACACGGGCACCACCTGGCGGCCGCCCTGCTGTTCCAGGACCGGCAGCGCCAGCATGCCCGGGTCGGCGGCGTCCTGGTCGTTCGCGTCGTCGGGCACCGGCACGAGGACGTCGCTGCTCGCGAGTGTGTCGAGCGCCGACGTGTTGTCGGCGGCCTCGGGGGCCTCGGCCAGCGTGTCCAGCGCCCGCTGGGCGGGCGTGACGGGGTGGTCGTTCGCGGGTGTCTCCATGGCAGATTCCCTGGTAGCGGCGGTGTTGCGGCCCACGCGGACGATCGGCGCGGACACGGTCCAGCCTCGCGTACCCGGTACGTCCACGGCGCAATCCTGTTCGAGACGCACTCCCGGTTGCGTACTCATCTGATCGGCCGGGGGCCCACTTGATCGATCATCAACGCGGTGGGGTTAGCATATGAGCGCCGCCTAGCTCGAAAGATAGAGACGTGACTGTCAACGACGACTCGTTCACCAACTGGAAGCACCGCGAAGAGACCGCGGAATCGATGATCCCGATGATCGGGAAGCTGCACCGGGAGCAGGACGTCACGATCCTGCTGCACAGCCGTTCCCTGGTGAACAAGTCGGTGGTCAGCATCCTCAAGACCCACCGCTTCGCCCGCCAGATCGCCGGGGCGGAGCTGTCGGTCACCGAGACGATGCCCTTCCTGCGGGCACTCACCACGCTCGACCTCGGGCCCTCGCAGATCGACATCGGCATGCTCGCCGCGACCTACCGGACCGACGACCGGGGTCTGTCGGTCGAGGAGTTCACGGCCGAGGCCGTCGCCGGGGCCACCGGCGCCAACAAGATCGACCGGCGCGAGGGGCGCGACGTCGTCCTGTACGGCTTCGGCCGCATCGGCCGCCTCGTCGCCCGGCTGCTCATCGAGAAGGCCGGCTCGGGCAACGGCCTGCGCCTGCGCGCCATCGTCGTCCGCGGTGGGGGCGACCGGGCAGCCGAGGACATCGTCAAGCGGGCCTCGCTGCTGCGCCGCGACTCCGTGCACGGCCAGTTCCAGGGCACGATCACCGTCGACGAGGACAACAGCACGATCCTCGCCAACGGCAACGCCATCAGGGTGATCTACGCGGACGACCCGTCCCAGGCCGACTACACGGCGTACGGCATCAAGGACGCCATCCTCATCGACAACACCGGCAAGTGGCGCGACCGCGAGGGCCTGTCGAAGCACCTGCGTCCGGGCATCGACAAGGTCGTGCTGACCGCGCCGGGCAAGGGCGACGTCCCCAACATCGTCCACGGCGTCAACCACGACACCGTCAAGCCGGACGAGCGGATCCTGTCCTGCGCGTCCTGCACCACCAACGCGATCGTCCCGCCCCTGAAGGCGATGGAGGACGAGTACGGCGTGCTGCGCGGTCACGTGGAGACGGTGCACTCCTTCACCAACGACCAGAACCTGCTGGACAACTACCACAAGTCGGACCGCCGCGGCCGCAGCGCGCCGCTGAACATGGTCATCACGGAGACCGGCGCCGCCTCCGCCGTCGCCAAGGCGCTGCCCGACCTGAAGGCGCGGATCACCGGCAGCTCGATCCGGGTGCCCGTGCCTGACGTGTCGATCGCGATCCTCAACCTCCAGCTGGCCCGGGAGGCGAGCCGCGAAGAGGTCGTGGACCACCTGCGCGAGGTGTCGCTGACCTCGCCGCTCAAGCGCCAGATCGACTTCATCAGCGCGCCCGACGCCGTCTCCAGCGACTTCATCGGCTCGCGCCACGCCTCGATCGTGGACGCCGGCGCGCTGAAGGTCGAGGGCGACAACGCGATCCTCTACCTCTGGTACGACAACGAGTTCGGCTACTCCTGCCAGGTCGTCCGCGTCGTGCAGCACGTCTCCGGGGTGGAGTACCCGACGTACCCGGCTCCGGCGGCCTGATCGGGTCCCGTTGCCGGTTCCGGGTGCCGGAGGGTCCGTGAGGAGCCGTACCCGCCGCCGGAAGGCGGACGGCGTGCGCAGGCCGACACGTATCGGCCGGCCCGGGGCGGGGCATGCGTGTGAGGGCACGCCCCTCCCGACGCCGTGCGGCACGGCGGCCGGCTGACACGAGAATGGGTCCATGAACGCACTGGTCCGGCACCCGCGCTGGGTCGAGGTGCTGGTCTGGTGCGTGGCGGTGCTGAGCCTGACCGTCCTGGCCGCGGCGGCCGTCGTCCGCAGTACGGTGCTGGACCCCGGGTTCTACGGTCAGGTGCTGGAGGACGAGCGCGCCTACCAGCGCTTCTACGACGAGGTGCTGGTGGACCCGGGCAGTACGCCGTTCACCAGCGACCTGCTGGAGCGGCTGCCCGTTCCGCAGTCGACCATCACCTCGAACCTCAAGGTGGTGATCCCGCCGGAGACGCTGCGGACCATGGGCGACGGGCAGATCGCGGAGATGGTCCACTACCTGGAGGGCGACTCCGACCGGCTGCGGATCACGGTCGATCTGGAGCCGGTCGTCGCGAACGTCGAACGGCTCAGCCAGGCGTACTTCGGTGACGCCGTCGCCGCGCTGCAGAAGCGGTCCGAGCCCGATTTCCAGGCCTTCGTGCAACGCGTGTCGGAACTGGTGGCGCGGGTGGTGGCCGGCGAGGCGCCGCTGGAGGAGCTGCCGACGCTGCCGCTCTCCCACGGCCAGGCGGTCGCGGCCACGGACGCCCTGATGCGGCTGGTGCCGGACGGCGCGGCGCAGGACGCGGTCAGATCCACCGTCCTGACGGCGCTGGACCGGGGCGACGTGGCCTCGGCCCTGGCCGCGATCGCCCCGGTCGCCCTGACCGACCAGGTCCGGGACGCCGCCGAGGAGTTGTTGCGGGAGGCGAGGCAGGGCACCTGGGTCGTCACCGTCGACGTCGAGCCCGGGACCGAGGCGCTGGCCCCGCTGGACCGCGCCCGCCACGTCACCCGGCTCTTCCAGGACGTGGTGGAACCGGCGGCGGCCGTGCTGTGCGCCGCCGCGCTCACCCTGCTGTGGTTCCTGACGCCGTCGCCCGCCAAGCGGCGGCTGATTCCGCTGGGCTGGGTGCCGGCGGCCGCCGCCGCTCTCCTGGCGCTCACCGTGCTCGTGCTGCGGCTCACGCTGGGCGACACACTGTTCGGCACCCCCACGTCGTGGCCGCCGGCGGCCACGGGGCTGCTCGCCGACGTCCAGGCCGCCGCGCTCGACCGGCTGCTGACCACCGCCGTCGTCGTCGCGGTGATCCTGCTCGCCGCGGGCGCCCTGCTGATCACCGTCGGCTGGGTCTGGCAGACCCGGCCCAGCGTGCCGGTCCTCACCGATCCGCGGCACGTCCCGGCGCTGACCTTCACCGTCACCGCCGTCGCCCTCGTCGGGACGATGCTGGCGCCGGTGGCGATCACCGGTTCCTCCCCGCGGATCTGCCAGGGCAGCGCCGAGCTGTGCGACGCCCGTTACGACGAGATCGCCCAGCTCGCGTCGCACAACGCGATGGCGACGACGGCCGACCGGTTCATCGGCCCCCTCCAGGACCCGGACATCGTCGGCCAGCTGGGCGCCGGGTCGCGGGTCCTGCTGCTCGACACCCACCGCTGGGAGCGGCCCGAGGAGGTGGCGGAGCGGTTGAGCACCTCCGACTTCTCCCCCGCCGAACGCCGTCGGCTGACCACCATCCTGAAACGGGTGAACCCGCCCCACCCCGGCCTGTGGCTGTGCCACTCGGTGTGCGGCGCCGGCGCCCTCGAACTGGAGCCGACACTGCGGCAGATCGGTGAGTGGCTGCGCGACAACCCCACGGAGGTCGTCACACTGATCCTCCAGGACGGCGTGGACGCGGCGACGACCCAGGACGCCTTCGTCCGGGCCGGGCTGTCGGATCTGCTCTATGAGCCGGAACCGGACCCGGACCGTCCGTGGCCGAAGCTCGGGGACATGATCGACAGCGGTCGGCGGCTGGTCGTCTTCGCGGAGAAGGCGGACGGGCCCGCGCCGTGGTACCGGAACCTCTACCGGTACGGCATGGAGACGCCCTTCGCCTTCCGCAGCCCGGACGAGATGTCCTGCCTGCCCAACCGGGGCGGTTCGGACAAGCGGCTGTTCCTGCTGAACCACTTCGTCACGGCGGGCGGCGGGCTGCGGCTCGACGCCGGGGTCGTCAACTCCCGGCAGCGGGTGCTGGAGCGGGCGCACACCTGTGAACGGCAGCGCGGCAGACCGGTCAACTTCATCGCGGTGGACTACGCGACGATCGGCGACGCGATCGGAGCGGTGAACGAACTCAACGCCGAACGCCTGGAGGACGACACGCGCGTCCCCGTCGATCGCACCCCCGGCCGGCTCCCGGGCGCGGCGGAAGCCCGGCGGCGCGGTGGTGTTCCGCGCCGCCGGGCGGTCTCCCCCCGACCGGCTCCTGCCTGACCGGCCTACTGGTTGATCTTGAACTGGGAGCCGGGCTCGATCCGGATGTCCTCCTTCGCCGAGTTGGTGATCGTGACGTCGGTCAGGGTCGCGCTGCCGCGGGCGCCGCCCATCGCGAGGATGCCGGAGCCGTTGTTCGACTTGTCGATGCGGACGTTCTCGATCTTCACGTCCGGCATCGTGCCGCCACCCGTCTTGAACTGGATGCCGTCGTAGGTCGAGTCGAGGATCTCGGTGTCCCGGATGGTCACGCCCGGGATGTCCTGGCCCTGTGCGAAGAGGGTGATGGCGCCGAACTCCTGCGCCTCGCCCCAGAACGCGCCCCCGGTCCGGTGCAGGGCGTTGCCCGCGATCAGGGTCTGCCCGGAGAAGGGCAGCGGGTCGTGGTCGGTGGCGAGCATGATGCCCGGGTAGTTCACCGTGTCGGAGACGACGTTGTTCTCGATCGTGTTGCCGTAGCCGCCGTAGACCGCGATGCCGTTGGCCCGCCACGGAAGCTGGATGGTGTTGTTGCGGAAGTGGTTGTCGTGGCCGACGTCCACGGAGGTGTCCTTCACGTACTTGTTGGCCCAGACCGCGAGCGAGTCGTCTCCGGTGGTGCGGAAGGAGGAGTTGTAGACGCTGGAGTTGCGGGTGCCGTTGGAGAAGTTGATGCCGTCCGCGTAGGTGTCCCGGACGCGCATGCCCGTGAACTCCAAGCCGTCACCGGGGCCCCACAGCTCGGGGATGTTGGAGTAGTCGCGGCCGACCCAGACACCGACGTTGGCGTGCTCGATCCACACGTTGCTGATCTTGGTGTCCTTGCCGAAGCGGCCGTTGAGGCCGACGCCGCCCTCCGCGTTGCCGTCTCCGCCGCGGATGGTGCCCGAGCCGAAGATGGCGATGTCGGAGATCTGCGTGTTGTCGTCGATGTCGAAGCCGAAGTTGCCCTCGTGCGGATGGTTGATGCCGCCCGCCTCCTGCGGCGGGGTCAGGGTGTAGAGCTGGGAGTGCCACATGCCGGCGCCGCGGATGGTGACGTCGCTGATGCCGACCTGGTTGTACTGGCCGCGGTTGAGCGGGTCGTCGGTGAGGATCTTCTGCTCCTGGCGCCACTGTCCGGCGGGGATCCACACGCAGTCGATCCTGCCGTTCTGGTCGTCGGTCACGGCACGCTGGATGGCGTCGGTGTCGTCGAGTCCGTCGCCGGGGACGGCACCGTACTCGGTGATGGAGGTGCACTCGGCGGGCTTGGTCCTGGCGGGCGCGACCTGCTCCAGGTCGATCAGGTCGATGACGTAGAAGGCCGCTGAGTCCCCCGCATCGCGCTGGAGGCGGAACTCGGTGCCCTGCGGGAAGGTCCGGTCGAGGAGCGCGTGGGACTCGTCGAAGAGGCGCCGGGCGTCGCCGCCGGGCCGGTTGGTGAGGCCCTCCGGGTCGTCGGTGCTGCCGTAGAGCCAGCTGTGCTTGGACGACAGGTTCAGCTTCTGCACGAACCGTCCGTCGGCGTAGAGGCTGAGGGTGGCCTCGGCTCCGCCGCCGCCCGGGGCGTCGGGGATGGAGTTGCGCACCACGATGGAGTTGGTGGGTGTGGTGGACGTGAACTCGACGTACTCGCCGGTCGAGTCGAGCCGGACGGACTCGCGGCCGGAGGACTCGGTGCCGAAGTTGGTGTGCCCGAAGGTCCGCTTGGCGTCGGTGGTGAGCAGGGTGCCGTCGTACCGGCCGTCCTCCGCCTCGTACTCGGTGTACGGCACGGCGGCGCCGCGTCCGACGACGAGGGACTTGGCGAGCACGTTGTTGTTCTCGTTGGTCTCGGCGACCCGTGCGGTGGCGTCGGCGGTGGCGGTGAGGGTGACCCCGCCGCCGGTCGCCTTCCAGGTGCCGCTGATCGGCACGTTCACCGTGGCGCCCGCCGCGACCTGTCCGGTGGTGCCGTCCAGGGTGCTGGAGCCGGCCTGGACCCGGGTCACCGAGCCGGCCTCGACGGCGCTGGTGCCGCGGTTGTGCACGGCGACGGTGAAGGAGACCTCGGCGCCCACCGCCGGGTTGGCCGGGTTGGTGGTGACGGAGCGCACTTCGAGGTCGGGTCCGGGCGCCCGGTCGACGACGAGGCGGTCGGTGGCCGAGCGGCTGTTGTTGGTGTCGTCCAGTTCGGCGACGGTGTCCCGCGGGTCGGCCACGGCGGCGACCGCGTAGCTGCCGGCCGCGTGGGCGCCGGTGGCGACGGCGACCTCGGCGGACTCGCCGGGGTCCAGTGCGGGGACCGCGGCGCTGCCGGCCGCCCGGCCCTCCACGGTGACCTCGGTGGTGGTCGCGGCCGAGGCCGCGGTGCCGGCGTTGCGGACCGTGGCGTTCACGGTGACCTCGTCGCGCTCGTTCGGCGCGGCGGGCGACCAGTCGAGGCCGGTGACCGTGAGGTCGGGCGCGGGAGCGGCGCTGCCGAGCACCTGGAACTCGGCGACCTGGCCACCGGGTGCGCCGGTGTTGGAGAAGAACCGGAGCCGTACGTCGGAGACCCGGCCGCTGACCGGGATGGTCACCGCGTTGTCCTGGCCCGGGCTGAAGGCGTAGTCGGCGCGGTCGCGCAGCGAGGTGAAGCCGCTCTCGCCCTGCGCCCGTCCGAACACCTGGATGCTCTGGGTGCGGGCGGACCACACCGGGTCCGGATCGAGCTTGACCACCACCCCGCTGACGTCGGCGTCGGCGCCGAGTTCGACCGTGAGGTCGGCCGGGTTGCCGGCGGCCTCCCAGTAGGTGGAGGTGGAGTCGTCGGTGGCGTTGGCGGCGACGTAGTTCTGGGTCGTGGAGGTGGCCTCGGCCGGCTTGTTGCGGGCGAGGTTGGTACCGGTGGGCGGCGGGCCGGTGTCCACGTCGTCGCCGTACACCTCGACCTCGGCCAGTTGCGCGGCGTTCCAGCCGGTGTTGCCGGTGATGTCGACGCGGACGTAGCGGGCTTCGGAGGGCGAGTCGAGGTCGATGGCGACGGTGCCGGCCTGCGCCGGTCCGAACGCCCGTCCGTCCGAGGCGTCGAGGCTGCGGAACGTGGAGCCGTCGGCGCTGCCCCGCAGGGAGAGTGTCTGGGTCCGGCTCTCCCAGCCCGCGGGCAGTTTGAGCACCACGCGGTCCACCTCGCGGGCGGTGCCGAGGTCGACCTGCAGCCACTGCGGGAAGGAGCCGGCCGGTCCCTCCCAGTAGGTGGCCTGCTGCCCGTCGGTGGCGTTGCCGGCCGGGTAGGCGCCGTGCGAGCCGCCCGCCTTGGCGGGGCGGCCGAGGGCCAGATTGACGTCGGCGGCGGCCGTCACCGGCGCCGTCGCCGCCCGCGCGGTGGCGGCGAGGGGCAGTGGCAGCAGCCCGACCGTCATCAGCCCGGCGACGGCGGCGCCCGTGAGCGTCCGTCGGCCGAGAGATCTCCGTCTCATGGGGTCCTCTGTTCCGTGGGGAGTCGGGGAGGGCGCGACGGTCCGGCAGTTGGGGGGAAGCACCGACTCTGCGCGCCAATTGAGCAGGACAGTCGATTCTTTGCGGAAAGTGCGTCATCAGGTTTCTAGCGCGTCACCGGTTTGTCAACGGTCGCGGTTGAGGCGGGAATTGGCACGCAAACGCCTTACGTTGTTTGCGACGCACTTGCGCTGCATGTGAACTGGCAACAAAGGGCCGGACGGTGCCGGAAGGACCGTTCGAAGCCCGCAAGTCGCGCAAGCCGTGCACGAGGTGGAGCAACAGACGCGACAAACACAAGGGCCGGCCCGGCGCCCTGAGGCGTCGAGCCGGCCCTCGCCGGTGCGTGGTCCCCGGAGTGGGGACGCGGGGATCAGTCCGTGCCGGACTCCATCGCGGCGCGGTCCAGCAGCTCGTCGTCGGCGGAGACCTCGCCGCGGGAGGCGATGGCCTGCGCGCCGCCCTCTGGCATGGCGCCGATCAGCCCGGTCGCGGCGGCCTGGGCGGCACCGATGGCCGGGTTGGCGGCGCCGATGAGGCCGAGCCCGGCGTACTGCTCCAGCTTGGCGCGGGAGTCGGCGATGTCCAGGTTGCGCATGGTCAGCTGGCCGATCCGGTCCACCGGGCCGAACGCGGAGTCCTCGGTGCGCTCCATGGACAGCTTGTCCGGGTGGTAGCTGAACGCCGGCCCCGTGGTGTCGAGGATCGAGTAGTCCTCGCCGCGCCGCAGCCTGAGGGTGACCTCTCCGGTGACCGCCGAGCCGACCCAGCGCTGCAGCGACTCACGGATCATCAGCGACTGCGGGTCGAGCCAGCGGCCCTCGTACATCAGCCGGCCCAGGCGCCGCCCCTCGGTGTGGTACTGGGCGAGGGTGTCCTCGTTGTGGATGGCGTTGACCAGGCGCTCGTAGGCGGCGTGCAGCAGGGCCATGCCGGGCGCCTCGTAGATGCCGCGGCTCTTGGCCTCGATGATCCGGTTCTCGATCTGGTCGGACATGCCCAGGCCGTGCCGGCCGCCGACGGCGTTGGCCTCCATCACCAGGTCGACCGCGGAGGCGAACTCCTTGCCGTTGATCGTCACCGGGCGGCCCTGGTCGAAGCCGATGGTCACGTCCTCGGGGGCGATCTCGACCGACGGGTCCCAGAACCGCACGCCCATGATGGGCTCCACGGTCTCCACGCCGGTGTCGAGGTGCTCGAGGGTCTTGGCCTCGTGGGTGGCGCCCCAGATGTTGGCGTCGGTGGAGTACGCCTTCTCCGTGGAGTCCCGGTAGGGCAGGTCGTGGGCGACCAGCCACTCCGACATCTCCTTGCGGCCGCCCAGCTCGGTCACGAAGTCCGCGTCCAGCCACGGCTTGTAGATCCGAAGCTGCGGGTTGGCGAGCAGGCCGTACCGGTAGAACCGCTCGATGTCGTTGCCCTTGAACGTGGAGCCGTCACCCCAGATCTGGACGTCGTCCTCGAGCATCGCCCGGACGAGGAGGGTGCCCGTGACGGCGCGGCCCAGCGGCGTGGTGTTGAAGTAGGCACGCCCGCCCGAGCGGATGTGGAACGCCCCGCAGGTGAGCGCGGCCAGGCCCTCCTCGACCAGCGCCGCGCGGCAGTCGACCAGGCGCGCGACCTCGGCGCCGTAGGTCTTCGCGCGGTTGGGCACCGAGGCGATGTCGGGCTCGTCGTACTGGCCGATGTCGGCGGTGTACGTGCAGGGGACGGCGCCCTTGTCACGCATCCACGCGACCGCGACCGAGGTGTCGAGGCCGCCCGAGAAGGCGATACCGACGCGCTCGCCGGTGGGGAGGGAGGTGAGGACCTTGGACATAGGAAGAGTATGCATGATTACGCATGACCATGCAAAGCCCCGTCCCGGGTCGCCTGCGTCACCCCGTCGGCAGCGCCACGTACTGGTACTCCAGGAACTCCTCGATCCCGGCCCGCCCGCCCTCCCGGCCGAGGCCCGACTGCTTGACGCCGCCGAAGGGCGCGGCGGGGTTGGAGACCAGACCGGTGTTGAGGCCGACCATGCCGACCTCCAGGCGCTCGCTGACCCGCAGGGCGCGGTCCAGGCCCTCGGTGAAGACGTAGCCGACGAGCCCCCAGGGCGTGTCGTTGGCACGGCGGACCACCTCGTCCTCGTCGTCGAAGGTGAGGATCGCGGCGACGGGACCGAAGATCTCCGTCGCCATCAGGCGGCTGTCCGGGGAGACGTCGGTGAGCACCGTGGGCGGGTAGAAGCAGCCGGGGCCCTTCGGCGTACGGCCGCCGACCAGTACCCGGGCCCCGCGCTCCACAGCGTCGGCGACCAGCTCCTCGACCTTGGCGCGCCCGGCGGCGTCGATGAGCGGGCCGACGTCCACGCCGTCACTCGTACCGGGGCCCACGACGAGCGCCCCCATCCGCCGGGCCAGCCGGTCGGCGAACTCCCGGGCCGCCGAGCGGTGCACGAAGAAGCGGTTGGCGGCGGTGCAGGCCTCGCCCATGTTGCGCATCTTGGCGACCATCGCGCCGTCCACGGCGGCGTCCAGGTCCGCGTCGTCGAAGACGACGAACGGCGCGTTGCCGCCCAGCTCCATCGAGGTCCGCACGACCGTGTCCGCGCACTGGGCGAGGAGCAGCCGGCCGACGGCCGTCGAACCGGTGAAGGACAGCTTGCGGATCCGCCCGCCGCGCAGCAGCGGCTCGCACACCTCCCCCGCCCTGGAGGTGGTCACGACGTTCAGCACCCCGTCCGGCAGCCCCGCCTCCTTGAGGATCGCGGCGAGCGCCAGGCTGGAGAGCGGGGTCTGCGGTGCCGGTTTGAGCACCATCGTGCAGCCGGCCGCGATCGCGGGGCCGATCTTGCGGGCGCCCATGGCGAGCGGGAAGTTCCACGGGGTGATCAGCAGACAGGGTCCGACCGGGCGCCGCGAGAGGAGCATGCGGTTGCGTCCGTCGGGCAGGATCCCGTGCCCGCCGTCGATCCGGACGGCCTCCTCGGAGAACCAGCGGAGGAACTCCGCGGCGTAGGCGACCTCGCCCCGGGCCTCGGCCAGCGGCTTGCCCATCTCGGAGGTCATCAGGCGGGCCAGCTCGTCGGTGCGCTCCAGGACGATCTCGTACGCGCGGCGCAGGATCTCGCTGCGCGCCCTCGGTGCCGTCCGGGCCCACTCGTGCTGCGCCTGGACCGCCGCCTCCTCGGCGAGCCGGGCGTCCTCGGGGCCCGCGTCGGCGACGTGGGCGAGGATCTCGCCGGTCGCGGGGTCGTCCACGGGCATGACGGCGCCGTCCGCGGCGTCCACCCAGGCACCGCCGAGGAACAGCCGCGTGGGGGTGTCGGCCGGGGTGTCGGTCATGGGGTGCCTCCTGATCGCCGGTGCGTCGTGGGTACGGGGCGGGTCGTGCGGCGGTACGCGGCCGTCGTCATTCCGCTGCCCCCGTGCCGGCCTCGACGGCGGCGGCCCACGCCCGGAGTCCCTCGTCCACGGCCGTCTCGTCGATCACCAGGGCCGGGATCATCCGGACCACCTGGTTCCAGGCCCCGCACAGCAGCAGGAGCAGACCTTCGCCGACGGCGGCCCGCTGCACCCGGGCGGCGGTCTCCGGGTCCGGCTCGCCGTCCGCGGTGACGAACTCGCTGGCCAGCATCAGTCCCATGCCCCGTACGTCGCCGATGGCCGGGGTCCTGGACGCCACCGCCTCCAAGCCGTGACGCAGCCGGGCTCCCATCGTCTCGGCGTTCTCGACGAGCTTCTCGTCGCGTACGACGTCCAGCGTGGCGCAGGCCGCCGCGCAGGCGACCGCGTTGGCGCCGTACGTCCCGCCCTGCGAGCCGGCCCAGGCCTTGCGCATCAGCTCCTCGGGGGCGGCGATGCCGGACAGCGGGAAGCCGCTGGCCAGTCCCTTGGCGGTGACGAGGATGTCGGGGGTGACGCCGAAGTGCTCGTGGCCCCAGAACCGGCCGGTGCGGCCGACGCCGGTCTGCACCTCGTCGAGGATCAGCAGGAATCCGTGCCGGTCGGCGCGCTCGCGCAGTCCCTGGACGAAAGCGCGGTTCGCCGGGACGTACCCGCCCTCGCCGAGGACCGGTTCGACGATCACGGCGGCGGTGTCGGCGGGCGGGGAGATCGTCTGGAGGGCGTAGTCGAGTTCCCTCAGGGCGAAGCGGGTGGCGGTCTCCTCGTCCCAGCCGTAGCGGAAGGCGGTCGGGAAGGGGGTGACGACCACGCCGCTCATCAGCGGCGAGAACCCGGAGCGGAAGCGGGTGCCGGAGGTGGTCATGGAAGCGGCGGCCACGGTGCGGCCGTGGAAGCCGCCGTGGCAGACCAGCACGTTGGGCCGTCCGGTGGCCTGGCGGGCCAGGCGCAACGCGGCCTCGACCGCCTCGCTGCCGGAGTTGGTGAAGAACAGGCTGTCCAGGCCCTGGGGCAGTACCTCGCCGAGCTTGTCGACCAGACGCCGCAGCGGCGGGTGCATGACGGTCGTGTACTGGCCGTGGATCAGGGTGGCGACCTGCTCCTGGGCGGCGGCCACCACCCTGGGGTGGCAGTGGCCGGTGCTGGTGACGCCGATGCCGGCGGTGAAGTCCAGATAGCGGCGGCCGTCCTCGCCGTCGAGGTGGACGCCCTCGCCCCGGACCGCCACCACGGGGGTGGCCTGGCGAAGGTGCGGCGACAGTGCGGTCATGCTCGTCTCCCGGCCTGTTCGTCGGACTGCTGCGGTCCCGGGAGCCTTCCCGCCCCGGCGGACGCGCCAACGCGTGATCTGTCCGGCCGGGGCAGCGTGTCCGGACGATGTGTCAGGCGTTCGGCGTAACGTGAGTACACAGGGAGGCACCGTGAGCGAGAACCGGCAACCGGGCCCGGCGGGCCGCTCGCCCACCGTGGCCGACGTGCTGGCCCTGCCGGTGCTGGCGGGCGGGGAGCCGCGGGTGGTGACCGGCGGGCAGCACCTCGGCCGTCCGGTCCGCTGGGTCCACGTCACCGAACTGACGGACCCCGCCTCCTTCCTCAAGGGCGGTGAACTGGTCCTCACCACCGGCATGCCCCTGCCCGACGACCCCGCCGGTGTCCGCCGCTACGTCGACGAGCTCGCCGCCGTCGGTGCCGCCGCCCTCGTCATCGAGCTGGTACGCCGCTACCATCGGCCGCCCGACGCCCTGGTCCACGCCTGCCGTACGCACGGACTGCCCCTCGTCACGCTCGCCAGGGACGTCAACTTCCTGGAGGTCACCCAGGTCGTGCACACCCTGATCGTCGGCCACCAGGCGGACGCGATCCGCCGGACCCAGCGCGTGCACGAGGCGTTCACCGCGCTCACCCTGCGCGGCGCGGGGCCCGAGGAGGTGCTGCGCGTCGCGGCGGAGATGAGCGGCCGTACGGTCGTGCTGGAGAACCTGGTCCACCGGGCGCTGGTCTGCGAGCCCTCCGGGACCACGGTCCGCGCCGCGCTCGCGGACTGGGAACGGCGCTCACGCACCACGCCGGCCACCGACCGCGCCGAGGTGTCCGGCCCCGGCGGCTGGCTCGTGGCGCCGGTGGAGTACCAGGGCGAGCGGTGGGGCCGGGTGGTCATGCTCCCCGCCGCGCTTCCCGGCCGGGCCCTCGGGCCGGAGGACGTCACGGTGCTGGAGCGGACCGCGATGGCGCTCACCATCTCCCGTCTCACCCGTCCCACGCCGTGGGAGCGCACCGCCCACCGCAACGCCCTGCGCGACCTGGTCGAGCGGCGGCACCGCTCCCCCGCGGACGCGCGGGCCCGCGTCGCGGCGCTGGGACTGCCCGCGGAGCACGTCCGGTTCGTCGCCGTCCTCGCGGACCTGCCGTCCGAGCCGGACACCGGGGCGGCCGAGACCCGGCTCTCCGAGGAACTGTCCGGGACGGGGGCGCGGGCCCTCGTCGGGCTGCTGTCCCCTACCCGCCTCGGCGTGCTGCTGGCGCTGTGCCCGTCCCGGCCGTGGCGCGAGGCCGTCGAGCGGGTGGGCCGCACCGCCCTGGACGCGGCCCCGGATGCGACGGTGAGCGTGGGCTCGCCCACCGAGGACCTCGCCGACGCGGCGCGCTCGTTCCGTGAGGCGGCCCGGGTGGCCGAGGCCACCGAACCGGGCCGGCCCCTCCCGTCCGGCCGTTCCTTCCACGAGCGGTCCGACATCGGGCTGCGCCGCCTGCTGTACGCGCTGCGCGACGACTTCCGCGTCCAGGACTACGCGGAACGGCGGCTGGGCCCGCTGCTCGACCACGACGCCCGGCACGGCACCGACCTGGTGGCGACCCTGCGCGGTTATCTGGACGCCGCGGGCAACAAGACGGTGGCCGCCCGCTCGGCCGGTCTGTCCCGGGAGACGGTCTACCAACGGCTGCGCACCATCGAGCGGCTGCTCGGACGTGACCTCGAGTCCGGTGAGCAGCGCACGGAGCTCCACGTGGCCCTGCACGCCGTGGACGCGCTGCGGGCAGGGCCGGTCACTCGCGCCGCGGTGGGGACCGATGAGTTCTTCCCCCGCCCCGGGTCATAGGCGTACACGGACCGGACACGAAACGTTGAGGAACTTCGCATGCGCACTCTGATCAGCACCGCCTTCGTCTCGCTCGACGGTGTCGTGGAGGCACCGGGCGGCGAGCCCGGCTACCGGAACTCCGGGTGGACCTTCCGGCTCGTGGACTTCCTCCCCGAGGCGTACGAGATCAAGGGCCGCGAGCAGGGCGAGGCCGCGGCACTGCTGCTGGGCCGGGTCAGCTACGAGGCGTTCAGCCCGGTCTGGCCCGACATGGCGGAGTTCCCCGAGTACCGGACGATGCCGAAGTACGTCGTCTCCACCACCCTCACCGAGGACGACCTGGTGACGAACTGGGGCGAGACGACGATTCTGCGCTCGCTCGACGAGGTCGCCGCGCTCAAGGAGACCGAGGGCGGCCCGGTCATCGTCCACGGCAGCGCCGCCCTGAACCGGAGCCTGTCGGACGCCGGCCTGATCGACCGCTACCACCTGCTGGTCTTCCCGCTGCTCCTCGGCGCGGGCAAGCGGCTGTTCAGCGACACGGACAAGGACGCCCAGCGGCTGCGGCTCGTCGAGCACGAGGTGTACGCCAACGGCATCCAGAAGAACGTCTTCGACGTCGTGCGCTGAGCCGCCGGCGAGCGGTGGTGTGCGACCACCGCTCGCCGCCGGTGGCAGCTCAGGCGCCTTCGACGGCCTCCTGCGCGAACGAGGCGTGCAGCCGCCGGGTGTGGTCGACCCGCCGTTCCGGTCCGGTGAGCGCGACCGTCGCCGTCAGCCGCGGCTCGGTGCTGGACGCGGCGAACCGCAGCTCCAGGCCGCCCGGTTCGACGACGCGGCGGCCGTCGCGGCCGGTGAAGGAGGCGAGGTCGGCCGGGACCTGGACGCGCACCCTGCGGGCCTCACCGGGGGCCAGCGGCACCCGCGTGTAGCCGATCAGGCGCTGCACCGGCTGGACGACGGAGGCGACCGGGTCGTGGAGGTAGAGCTGCACCACCTCGGTGCCGTGCCGTTCGCCGGTGTTGCGGACGGTGAGCTCCAGCGAGAACTCCCCGTCGGTCGGCGCCTGCCCGGTGTGCGTCACGAGGTCGCTCCAGGCGAACGTGGTGTACGTGAGCCCGTGCCCGAAGCCGAAGGCCGGTGTCGGGTCGATGCTGGACACCTCGCTGGCGTGGGCGAGCCGTGCCCCCAGGTAGGTGGTCGGCTGGGCGCCCGCACTGCCGGGCACGCTGACGGGCAGTCTCCCCGAGGGGCTGGTGCGCCCGCTGAGCACACCGGCGATCGCGGCGGTGCCCTCCTCGCCGGGGAAGAACGACTGCACGATCGCGGCGGACTCGGCCACGGCGCGGCCCAGTGCGTAGGGCCGTCCGGCGAGCAGGACCGTGACCACCGGTGTGCCGGAGTCGAGCAGCGCGTCGAGGAGCTGCTGCTGGGCGCCGGGCAGTGTGAGGGACTCTGCGTCGCAGCCCTCACCGCTGGTGCCGCGGCCGAACAGGCCCGCGCGGTCGCCGAGGACGGCGACGACGACGTCGGCCTCGCGGGCCGCGTCCACCGCCGCGCCGATGCCGGACAGCTCGCCGTCGTCGACGCCGGTGCCGCGGACGACGGTGATGTCCGCGTCGGGGAACTCGGCGGTCAGGGTGTCGCGCAGGGTGGGCAGGTCGATGCCGACCGGGACCTGCGGATGCTGGACCCCGACGTGCCGCGGGAAGGAATAGCAACCGAGCACGGCGGTCGCCTCGGTGGCGTTGGGGCCGACCAGGGCGATGCGGCGGGGCCGGGCGAGCGGCAGGGTGCCGTCGTTGCTGAGCAGGACGACCGCCTTCTCGGCGATCTCGCGGGCCAGTTCCCGGTTCTCGGGCCGGTCCAGATCGATGCTCGCGCGCAGTGCCTCCGGGTCCGCGAGGTCCACCCCGTCGAGCGCGGGCGGGATGGGGCTCCAGTCCGGGTCGAGCAGTCCCAGCTCCGCCTTCTGTCCGAGGACGCGGCGCAGCGCCCGGTCGATGAGCGACTCGGGGACCCGGCCCTCGGTGACCGCCTCGACGAGCGGGGCGCCGAAGGTCTTGACGGTGGGCAGCTCGACGTCGACGCCCGCGCCGAGCGCGGCGCCCGCGGCGTCGGCCCAGTCACCGGCGATGCCGTGCAGGGTCTTGAGGAAGGCGATGCCGAAGTAGTCGGCGACGACGGTTCCTTCGAAGCCCCAGGTGTCGCGTAGCAGCCCGGTCAGCAGCGTCTCGTCGGCCGCGGCGGGCACCCCGTCGATGTCGGTGTAGGCGTGCATGACGGAGCGGGGGGCGCCCTCGCGGACGGCCATCTCGAACGGCGGGAGCAGGACGTCGGCCCGCTCGCGGGCGCCCACGGAGGAGGGGGCGAGGTTGCGGCCGGCGCGGGAGGCGGAGTAGCCGACGAAGTGCTTGAGGGTGGCGACGATCCCGGCGGACTCCAGGCCGCGCACGTACGCGGTGCCGATGGTGCCGACGAGGTAGGGGTCCTCGCCGATGGTCTCCTCCACCCGGCCCCAGCGGGCGTCGCGGACCACGTCGAGGACGGGGGCGAGGCCCTGGTGGATGCCGACGGACCGCATGTCGCGGCCGATGGCGGCGGCCATCCGGCACACCGCGTCCGGGTCGAAGGTGGCGCCCCAGGACAGCGGGACGGGGTAGGCGGTGGCCCCCCAGGCGGCGAAGCCGGCCAGGCACTCGTCGTGCGCCACCGCGGGGATGCCGAAGCGGCCCGCCGAGGTGATGCGGGCCTGGGTGCGCATCAGGGAGAGCGCTCCGAGCGCGGGGTCGACGGGGACGGTGCCGAAGGGGCGGGTCAGCTGGCCGAGGCCGACGGGCACGAGCGCGTCGAGGTCGACGGGCTCCTCCATGTCGTGCTGGTGGGGGGCGACTTCGCCGCCCTTGTCGGAGGCGCCGACCCACACCCCGTACAGCTGGGCGATCTTCTCCTCGAGGGTCATCGCGGCGACGAGCGCGTCGACTCTGGCGGCGACGGGGTGGGTGGGGTCGTTCCAGAGGGGGATTTCGGGGGTGGTCTCTACGGCCACGTCGGCAGTCACTTTCCTCCGGCACCCATCAGCCCCTGGACCAGGGCACGACGGGCGAACAGGTAGACGAGCAGGATGGGCACCATGGACAGCACCACGGCTCCCAGCAGACCGGGGATGTCGATGCCGTGCGCGGTCTGGAAGTTGTACAGGCCCAGGGTGACCACCTTGGTGGACTCGGACTGGGTCAGCACGAGCGGGAACAGGAAGCCGTTCCACGCCTGGAGCGCGGAGAACACCACGATCGTGGACAGTCCCCCGCGGGACAGCGGCACGACGAGCTGGAAGAACATGCGCCGCGGGCTGGCGCCGTCCATGGCCATGGCCTCGTACAGCTCCGGAGAGATGTCGCGCATGGCTCCGCTGAGGATGAGCGCGGACATCGGCAGGCAGAACGCGGCCGTGGGCAGGATGACGCCGAGCAGGTTGTCGTACAGTCCGGCTTCGCTGATCAGGTAGAACATCGGCACGATCACGGCCTGCGCCGGGATGGCGAGGCCGAGCAGGAACAGCCGGAAGATCGCCGACGTCGTCCTGCCGCGGCTGCGGACGATCGCGTAGGCGAGCGGCGGGACCAGCAGCAGCACGATGCCGATCACACAGGCGGTCACGACCAGCGTGTTGAAGAAGTACTGGCCGAAGCCCGAGTCGAAGGCGCCGGTGAAGTTGTCCAGCGTGAAGCTGTCCGGGAGCGAGACCGGGCCGTTCTCGGCGTAGTCCTGGCGGGTGCGCAGGGTCGCGGCGAGCATCACGTACAGCGGCAGTCCGACCAGGACGAGCCAGACGAGCGAGCCGATGCCGGCCACGTAGTTGGGTCGGCGTCTCATGACACACCCTCCATGGAGCTGCGCATCTTGTCGTAGCCGGACACCCGGACGACGATCAGCGAGATGATCGTGGCCGCCACGACCAGGGCCAGGGCGATCGCGGAGCCGATGCCGTAGTCGAAGCTCTTGAAGGCCTTGTCGTACATGTAGTAGGCGCTGATGGTGGTGTCGGTGCCGGGACCGCCCTGGGTCAGGATGAGGACGGTCTCGAACGTGGTCAGGCCGCCGACGATCATCAGGATCATCGAGGTGATCATGGAGGTGCGCAGCTGCGGCAGGGTGATGTGGAAGAACTGCCGGTAGCGGCCCGCCCCGTCGATCTCCGCCGCCTGGTAGAGCACCGGCGGGATCGCGCGGGCGGCACCCTGGTAGATCAGCGTGTGGAAGGGGGTGAACTGCCAGGTGCTGACGAAGGCCAGCACCCCGATCGCGGTGGTCTGTTCGCCGAAGAGGTTGCCGTCGCCGAAGAGCCAGCCGGCCTCGGCCGGGATGCCGAAGTTCGGGTCGAGCAGCGCCCGCCACAGCACGGACACGGCCGTCGCGGACAGCAGCAGCGGGATGAAGTAGATGACCGACAGGACGGCGCGGTTGCGCTGGTGACCCGCTGCCCAGACACCGAGCAGGATGCTCAGCGGAGTCTGGAGGACCACGCCGAGCGCGGTCAGCAGCAGGGTCAGCCAGATGCTCTTGAGCATGACCGGGTCGTCGATGAGGCGCGACCAGTTGTCCGTGCCGACGAACTCGGGCGAGCTGATGCCGTCCCAGCTCATGAAGGACAGCACCGCCACCATGATCAGCGGGACGATCGCGAAGAGGAAGAAGAACAGTGCGGCGGGCACCGCCCAGCCGAAGCCGGGGCGGCCCACCGTCGTCGCGGACGGGGCGGGCGGCCGCCGCCGGGACTCCTTGCGGGGTCCGGCGGCGGGCCGAGCGCTCGTGAGGTGTGTGGTCATGAGCCGTTCGTCACTCGGTGGGGAGGGCCTGCATGGCCTTGATGAAGCCGTCCGTGTCGAGCTGTCCGTTGAAGAACTGCTGGATGGCCTTGTGCAGGTCCGAGCTGGCCTTCTGCGGGTACGCCTGGTCCCAGGACAGCTGGAAGGACGGGGCCTTGGAGACGAGGTCGTACTGGAAGCGCGAGTACTCGGGGGTGCCCGAGCTGTCGATGAACTTGTCGGTGTTCGTCGTGGTCGGCAGGTTGCCGATGTCCAGCTGCGCCTTGACGAACTCGTCCGAGTACATGAGCTTCAGGAACTCGGCGACCGCCTCGGGGTGCTTGGTCTTCTTCATCACCGAGTAGTAGTTGTTGGTGTTGCCGGCCACGTCGGCCGAGTCGCCCTTGCCGCCCTCGACGCTCGGGAAGGCGCTGTAGCCGAGGTCCTTCTCGGCGAAGTCCTTGTGGTCCGTGAGCTGCTGGGAGTAGTACCAGGAGCCCATCAGCTCGAAGCCGGCCTTGCCGGAGGCCACCAGCTGGACCGAGCCGCCGTTGGTGTACTTGACGGAGTCGTAGTTCTTGCCGAAGGCGCCGGCGTCGACCAGCTCCTTGATCATGTCCAGGGCCTTCTTGCTGTCCGGGCTCTCCCAGGCGCTCTTGTCGCCGCCGACGGCCTCGGCGAACAGCTCCGGGCCGGCTATGCGGTCGTAGAGGTACTGGAACCACATCTGGGTGGGCCAGACGTCGCCGCCGCCGAGCGCGATCGGGGTGACGCCCGCGTCCTTGAGCTTGCCCACCGCGGCGAGCAGCTCGTCCCAGGTCTTCGGCGGCTGGACACCCGCGTCGTCGAGGACCTTCTTGTTGTGGAAGAGCAGGACCGGCTGGGTGCCGCGCATCGGGACGCCGTACGGCTTGCCGTCGACGACCGCGCTCTCGAAGACGGACGGCAGGAACTTCTTCTCCAGGTCCGGGTTCTTCTTGATGAAGTCGTCGAGCGGCAGCAGCAGGTCCGCCTTGACGAACGGCTTGATGCTGCCGCCGCCCCAGTTGAAGAAGACGTCCGGGGCCTGCGGGGTGTTGATGATCGTCTGGAGCTTCGTCTGGTAGTCGGCACCGGGGATGGTGTCGAGCACCGCCTTGACGTCGGACGTCTTGTTGAAGGTGTCGACGATTCTCTGTTCGACCTTGTTGCTGGCGTCCCCGTAGACCAGGACATGGATCTTGCCGTCGCCCGACGACGCCCCGCCGTCACCGTCACCGCAGGCCGACAGGCTCAGCGCCAGGGCGAGCGTCGCACCGGTGGCGACCAGTCTGGGCAAGCGCGCACGTGTCTTCATCGTTCGCCTTTCGAAAGTTTCGGCGCCATCACCGAAAGTCCATGCTGGTCGGACAGTAAAGTGAGACCGGATTTCTGGTCAATGGCCGTGCGGCTGCCGACTCAAAACGTTATCGACGGCATGGCCTATCCTTCCCGCATGCACGATGAAGTTGAGGTGAGCGCCAGGGTCACCCTCGCCGAGGTGGCGAAAGAGGCGGGTGTCTCCCCTCCGACAGTTTCGAAGGTCCTCAACGGTCGTTCGGATGTCTCCAGCTCCACCCGGGCCAGGGTGGAGCGACTCCTGGAGGTGCACGGCTACCGTCGCCGCACCATGAGCCCGCCGCGCTCCCCGCTGGTCGAGCTCGTCTTCCACGAGCTGGACAGCGTCTGGGCGATGGAACTCGTCCGGGGTGTGGAGGACGTCGCCAAGGCCAACCGGACCGAGGTCGTGCTCACCCGCAGCGGCACTCGGCACGCGCCCGCGCCGGACTGGATCGAAGGTGTGCTCCGGCGCAGGCCGCTGGGTGTCGTGCTGGTCTTCTCCTCGCTCCCCGCGGAGGTCAAGCACCGGCTCCGCTCCTGGGACATCCCCTTCGTCATCGTCGATCCGGCCGGCGATCCCGATCCCGACGTCCCGTCCGTCGGCTCCGCCAACTGGGCCGGAGGGCTGGCGGCGACCCGTCACCTCACCGATCACGGACACGAACGCGTCGCGATCATCACCGGGTTCGAGGACATGCTGTGCTCACTGGCCCGGCTCGACGGCTACCGCTCGGCGATGACCATGGCGGGCCTGCCGATCGACCCGGCCCTCGTCCGGTACGGCGACTACAGCGTGGAGAGCGGATTCGAGCACGGCATGGACCTGCTCGCCGGGCCCGGGCGGCCGACGGCGGTCTTCGCGGGCAGCGACCTCCAGGCACTCGGCGTGCTGGAGGCGGCCCGCGTCAGCGGCCTGAGGGTCCCTCAGGACCTCTCGGTCGTCGGCTACGACGACGTGCCGCTGGCCCAGTGGTCGAGCCCGCCGCTGACCACCGTCCACCAGCCGCTGCGGCACATGGCCGAGGAGGCCACCCGCATGCTGTTCCGCCCGGACGACCCCGGCCGGGCCGGGCGGCGCATCGAGCTGGCGACCCACCTCGTCGTACGGCAGAGCACGGCGCCACCGGGCGGGGCGGCGCGGGCGCCCGGCCGCGCACGTACCTGACGCTACCGGGCGCGGACCGGGCGCGGACCGGGCGCGGACCCTACCGGCCCGGGTCGGCGGGCACGCCGGGCGCGCCGGTCATGCGCTCGTCGTAGCCGGTGGCGGGATCGACGACACGGCCGGCGGCCCACCAGTTCTCCCGCGCCGTCTCGAAGGCCACCAGCATGACGTCCTCCTCGGGGACGCCCGCGCGCAGCCGGAGGTTGTCGACGATCGCCCGGAACAGCTCCGCCTTCTGCTCCGAGCCGCGCTGGTTGAAGGACAGCTGGATGAACAGGGTGCGGCGGCTGCGCGGTATGCCGAACACCACCGGCTGCATGACGAAGTTGTCGTCCGTGACTTCGTGGAAGACGTGGAACTGGTCGTCCCGCGGGATCTTCAGGACGTCGACCATGGACTCGTGCAGCGCCTCGGAGACGAGGCGACGGTACTCGGGCGTGGTTCCCTTTCGCAGGGAGATGCTGATCAGAGGCATGACGTCGACGCTAGGAGCCCGCACGCCATTCCGACAGCGAATGTTTCGCATGCCGGATATGCTGTGGGCTCATGGGTATGGCCGATGTGACGCTGACCGGGCTGCGGGTGCTGCGCGAGGTGGCGGAGCGGGGCACTTTCACGGCGGCGGCGCGCAGCCTCGGGTACACGCAGTCGGCGGTCTCCCGGCAGGTGGCCGCGCTGGAACAGGCTGCGGGCGCCCGGCTCTTCGACCGTTTCCCCGGCGGCGTACGGCCGACCGGCGAGGGCCGCGCCCTCCTGCGCCACGCCGTCGCCGCCCTGGACGCGCTGGAGGCGGCCGACCGGGAACTGCGCGGGGTCCGGGACGCCACAAGCCGTATCCGGCTGGGGTACTTCCCCGCGGCGGGCGCGGTGATCGTGGCCGACGCGCTGACGGCGCTGCGCCGGGAACGCTCCCGTGTGCGGGTGTCGACACGGGAGGGGAGCACTCCCGCGCTGGTGCGCGCGCTGCGCAGTGGCACCCTCGACCTGGCGCTGCTGACCTCCCGGCCCCCGCACCGCTCGCCCGACACGGACGACCCGCCCCTGCACGTCGAACCCCTGCTGGAAACCCGTCTGGCCCTGGCGGTTCCAGCGGACAGCCGCTTCGCCGAACGCGGCACCGCCGACGTCGAGGACATCGCCTCCGAGGCCTGGATCGCCGGACCCGGCGGCACGGGAGATCCGCTGCTCGGCGTCTGGCCGGGGCTGCCCGGCCGGCCCCGGATCGCCCACACCGCCCGCGACTGGCTGACCAAGCTCCACCTGGTGGCGGCCGGGGCGGGCATCACCACGGCGTCACCGGCGCTGCTGCCCGTCGTCCCGCACGGTGTCCGCTTCGTCGGCGTCACGGGCGTCGCCGAGGAGGTACGGCGCATCGACCTGGTGTCGCTGCCGGACCGGGCCTCGGCACCGACCGCTTCCCTGGTGCACGCCCTGCGCCGGCGCGCCGCAGTCCTGGCCGGCTGACGGCACGTCGGCGAGCGTCAAACGGGCCCTGCCCGACCGGCGGTGGAGCGACATGAACGACTACTCCGACGCCAAGAGCGACGTCATCCCCGCGATCAAGAACCGGGCCAGGGCGGCTCGCCAATGACATGACGTGACGGTGACCGCGGCGGAGGTGACCGGCCGGGCGATGCGCCGGCAGGGCGGCGCCGCAGCCGGGAGGGGCCATGAGTGGTGTGGGAACGCACTCCCGCGCACCAAACTATGGTGCCCCACCACATACGCCGCTGACCTGCGTGTTCCTACGGTATGGCGACACACAACCGTCCCCACCGAACGCCAGGAAGTGGTGCCGATGTCGTCGCCCGCAGCCGCTCCACCAGCCCCGAACAACCTCAAGCGCATCGTCGCCGCGTCCCTGATCGGCACCACCATCGAGTGGTACGACTTCTTCCTCTACGGCTCTGCCGCCGCGCTCGTGTTCAACGAGCTGTTCTTCCCGGACTCCGACCCGCTGGTGGGCACGCTGCTGTCGTTCCTGACCTATGCCGTCGGGTTCGCCGCGCGGCCGGTCGGGGCCCTGGTGTTCGGGCACTACGGCGACCGGCTCGGCCGCAAGAAGCTGCTGGTGCTGAGTCTGTTGATGATGGGCGGGGCGACCTTCGCGATCGGGCTGCTGCCCACCCACGCGACCGTCGGCACTGCCGCTCCCGTGCTGCTGACCGTGTTGCGGCTCGTCCAGGGCTTCGCCCTGGGCGGTGAATGGGGCGGGGCCGTGCTGCTGGTGTCCGAGCACGGGGACGCGCGTCGGCGCGGGTTCTGGGCGTCGTGGCCGCAGACCGGGGCGCCGGCCGGGCAACTGCTCGCTACCGGCGTGCTGTCGCTGCTGACGGCCGTGCTGTCGGACGCCGCGTTCAACAGCTGGGGCTGGCGGATCCCGTTCCTGCTCTCCGGTGTCCTCGTCATGGTCGGTTTGTGGATTCGTCTGTCTGTCGACGAATCGCCGGTCTTCAAGCAGGCGTTGGCGCAGGCCGAGTCGCGGAAGGCGAAGGCCGAGCCGCTTCCGCTGGTCGCCGTGATGCGGTACCACTGGCGCGACGTGCTGATCGCCATGGGCGCGCGGATGGCGGAGAACATCAGTTACTACGTCATCACCGCCTTCATCCTCGTCTACGCCACGTCCGCGGCCGACGTCTCCAAGCAGACGGCGCTCAACGCGGTGCTGATCGCCTCGGCCGTGCACTTCGCGGTCATCCCGGCCTGGGGCGCGCTGTCGGACCGGATCGGCCGGCGCCCCGTCTACCTGCTGGGCGCGGCCGGCGTCGGGCTGTGGATGTTCCCCTTCTTCATGCTGATCGACTCCGGTCGCTTCGGCAGTCTGCTGCTCGCGGTGACCGTGGGGCTGGTGCTGCACGGCGCCATGTACGCGCCCCAGGCGGCCTTCTTCTCCGAGATGTTCGCGACCCGGATGCGCTATTCGGGGGCGTCGATCGGCGCCCAGTTCGCCTCCGTGGCGGCGGGTGCTCCGGCGCCGCTGATCGCCACCGCGCTGCTGTCCGAGTACGACAGCTCGACGCCGATCTCCCTCTATGTCATCGCCTCGGCCGTGCTGACGCTGTTCGCCGTGGGGGTGGCCCGGGAGACCCGGCACCGGGACCTCGCGGAGGCCGGCACCGTCCCCGGCGACGAAGGCGGGACCGGGCCGGTGTCCGACTCCCGTGCGCAGCAGGCGCGCACCGTCTGAGCCGCCCACCACCGGCCCCCGTACGCCCGTGCGTGCGGGGGTCAGTGCCGTGCCGGGGCCGACAACCGGTGGAGTCTGAGGGCCAGTTGTATCTCCAGGGCGCGGTCGGGGCGCTGCCAGTCCTCGCCCAGGAGCCGGCCGACGCGCTCCAGGCGCTGGGCAACGGTGTTCACGTGGACGTGCAGGGCCTCCTTCGTGCGGGCCGGGCTCATCCCGCAGGCGAAGTACGCGTCGAGGGTGCGCACGAGTTCCGTGCCGCGCCGCTCGTCGTAGGCGACGACCTGGCCGATGGTGCGGTCGACGAACCCGGGTACGTTCCGGTCCCCGGCGAGCAGCAGGCCCAGGAAACCGAAGTCCTCGGCCGCCGCGCCGTCCCCGGAGCGGCCCAGCAGGCGCAGGGCGTCGAGGCAGCGTCCGGCTTCGGTGTAGGCGGCGGCCACGGCGTCGGGGCGGGCGGCGAGGTCCCGTACGGGGGCGGAGGCGCCGACGGTGACGGCCTCGTGGACCGCGCGGCCCAGGTGCCGGGCGGTGCGCCGGGCCAGACCGGTGGCCCCGTCCCCGTCCGCCAGGGGCAGCAGCAGTACGGTGCCGCCGTCCCGCGCGGCGGCCAGGCCGTGCCGGGTCGCCGCGAGGTGGGAGGCCGCGGCCCACAGGCGTCGGCGCGCGTCCGCCTCCTGGTCGGCGTCGGCCGCGGTGGCGTCGAGGCGGGCGACGAGGACGACGTGCGCGGCAAGGAGGTCGGCGTGCAGGCGTCGGGCCCGGTCGTTCAGCAGGCGCGGATCGCGGTCGCGGGCGTCGAGCAGGTCGTCGAGCAGCTCGCCCCGGACGCGCTGTTCGGCCTCGGCTGCGGAGCGGCGGGCGAGCAGCAGCAGGGAGGTGACCATCGCGGCGCGTTCGAGGGTGAGCTGGTCGACGGGGTCGAGACCGGGGTGGCCGCGCAGGACGAGGGCGCCGAACAGCTCGTCACCGGCGGCGACGGCGGCGATCCAGTCGTCCTTGTGCCGCACCACGTGTCCTTCCGCGCGGGACGCCTCCAGCGCGTACTCCGGCACCGCGAGCGCCTCGGTGAACTCCACGGTGCCGTCCAGCACCTGCGAGACGGCGGCGGCCACGTCGTGCACCCCGCCGCCGCGCAGGACGAGCTCGGCGAGCCGGTCGTGGACGTCGGAGGCCCGCTCGATGACGCCGCTGCGGTCCCGGATGATCTCGTTGGCCCGCTCCAGGCCGGCGAGGGCCGAGCGGGTCTCGGCGAGCAGGTTCGCGGTGTCGATGGCGGCGGCCGCGAGGGCGGCGAAGGAGCCGAGCAGGGCGATCTGCTCGCGTTCGAAGACCCGGGCCCGCCGGTCGGCGGCGAAGAGCACGCCGATGACGTGGTGGCCGAGCATGAGGGGTACGCCGAGGATGGCGACCAGGCCCTCGTCGCGCACTCCCGCGTCGATGGGGCCGGTGTGCTGGAAGCGGGCGTCCTCGAAGTAGTCGTCGGTGACGTAGGGGCGGGCGGTCTGGGCGACGAGGCCGCCGAGCCCCTCCCCCATGCCGAGCCGCAGTTGCTGGAAGCGGGCGGCGACCGAGCCCTCGGTGACCCGCATGTAGGTGTCACCGCGCTCCGGGTCGTTGAGGCTGAGGTAGGTGACGTCGGTGCCGAGCAGGGAGCGGGCCCGCTGCACGATCGCCCGCAGTACCGCGTCCAGGTCGCGCAGTCCGGCGAGGTCGTGGGCGGTCTCGAAGAGCGCGGACAGCTCGGCCTCGCGCCTGCGCCGGCCCTCCAGCTCCGAGCGCACCCGCAGCGCGAGGTGCTTGGCCCGGTCGAGCGCGTCGATCCGCTCGGCCGGTCCGCCCTCGGCACGGGCGAGCAGCACCGGCTGCTCATAGGCGTCGGCGGAGGCGCCGCGGGCCAACAGCTCCAGGAACGGCGTCTCGGCGGACTGCACATGATCACGGGACATGCCCACAGGATTCCCCATCACCCGCCCGTCTCGGCAGCCCTGTGGAAAACCCCGGTTCAGTGCGCGGTCCAGCCGCCGTCCAGCACGAGTGAGGTGCCCGTGATGCCGGCCGCGTGCGGGCCGGACAGGTACGCCACCGCCTCGGCGACCTCGTCGGGTTCGATCAGCCGCCGTACGGCGCTGTCCCGCAGCAGTACGTCGGAGAGCACCTGCTCCTCGGGGACCCCGTGGGCGCGGGCCTGGTCGGCGATCTGCCGCTCCACCAGCGGGGTGCGGACGTAGGCGGGGTTCACGCAGTTGGAGGTGACGCCGTGGGCGGCGCCTTCGAGTGCGGCCGTCTTGGACAGGCCCTCCAGTCCGTGCTTGGCGGACACGTAGGCCGCCTTGTAGGCCGAGGCCCGCAGGCCGTGGACGGAGGAGATGTTGACGATGCGGCCCCAGCCCTGCCCGTACATGTGGGGCAGGGCGCCGCGGATCAGCCGGAAGGGTGCCTCCAGCATCACGGTGAGCACGGTGTGGAAGACGTCCGGCGGGAACTCCTCCAGGGGTCGCACCAGTTGCAGCCCGGCGTTGTTGACGAGGACATCGGTGCCGGCCGCGGCGCGTTCGGCGGCGTCCAGGTCGGTCAGGTCCAGGACCTGCGGCTCGACACTGCCCGCGAGGTCCCCGCAGCTTCCGGCGAGCGCCTCGAGGCCCTCGGCGTCCCGGTCGACCGCTCTGACCTCGGCCCCGGCAGCGGCGAGCCGCAGCGCGCAGGCACGGCCGATGCCGCCGGCGGCGCCGGTGACGAGGGCGGTGCGGCCCTGGAGGTCGAGCGAGGAGGTGTGAGGGGCCTGGAGGACGCTGGGCGAGGTCATGTCCCGACCCTAGGCAGCGTCCACTCCGTCCCCCATGTGGGCACGCCCCATACTTCAGAAGGAACCAGTGGGTTCGAACCATGTGGGGGCGTCGGACAGGGCCTGCTTCACCCTGGTCTGCCCGAACTCCTTGATGTCGGGCAGGGCGTCCACCGCGAACCAGCCCACCTCCAGCGACTCGTCGTCGTTCACCCGGGCCTCGCCGCCGACGGCCCGGCAGCGGAAGGTGATGTCCATGAACTGGCAGACGTCACCGTTGTCGTAGGTGACCGGCTTCAGCGCCTGCACGAGGACCAGCCGCTCGACGACGCACTGGACGGCGGTCTCCTCCTCGACCTCGCGCACGGCGCAGGCGGCGGGCTGCTCCCCCGGTTCCGGGATACCGCCGATCAACGACCATCGCCCGTTGTCGGACCGTCGGCCGAGCAGCACTCTGCCCTCGTCGTCGAAGACGACGGCGGTGACTCCGGGGAGCCACAGGAGCTGGTGTCCGGCAGAGGCGCGCAGGTCGCGGATGAAGTCGGGAGTAGCCATGGACCCGACCCTAACGGGGGCAGCCCACACGCTCCCGCCGATGTCGTGGGGCGTGCGCCGGGCGTACGGCTACACGCCGTGGGCGCGCCGACCGCGCACACCGGCACCGACGGCCCAGCCGAGTCCTCCGGCGGCGACCAGTACCAGGGCGATCTCGGGTGCGATGCCGAGCCGGGTGGCGGGCGTCTCGGAGGAGCGCAGGGGCACCTCCTGGACCAGGGAGTCCGCCACGAACATGCCGGTCTTCTGGGTGATCCTGCCGTCCGGCATGATGATCGCGCTGACGCCGCTGGTGACCGGGACGGTGACGGTCCGGCTGTGCTCGACCGCGCGGATCCGGGACATGGCGAGCTGCTGGTAGGTCATCTCGCTGCGGTCGAAGGTCGCGTTGTTGCTGGGCACGGAGATCATCTGGGCGCCGTCGGTGACCTCGGAGCGCACGGCCCAGTCGAAGGCCGCCTCGTAGCAGGTCACCAGGCCCACCTCGGTCCCGGCCATGGTGAACACGCCGGGCTCGGTGCCCCGGCTGAAGTCCCTGCTGACCATGGTGGTCCAGGTGTCGTTGATCGCCCCGATGAGCGAGCGCAGCGGCAGGTACTCGCCGAAGGGCTGGATCTGCCGCTTGTCGTAGGTGTCGACGGGGCCCTTGTCCGGATCCCACAGGATCTGCTCGTTGAGCAGCTTGCCGTCGCGTTCCACGACGCCGCCGACCGAGATGGGCGCGCCGATCGCCCGCGCGGCCCGGTCGATGATCCGGCGGGCGTCGGCGTTGGCGAACGGGTCGATGTCCGAGGAGTTCTCCGGCCAGAGCACGAAGTCCGGGCGTGCCACCTTGCCCGCCTTCACCTCGGCGGCCAGGCGCTGCGTCTCGCGCGCGTGGTAGTCGAGTACGGCGCGGCGCTGGGCGTTGAAGCCGAGACCCGCGCGCGGCACGTTGCCCTGGATCACGGCGACGGTCGCGGTGCCGTCCTCCGCCGCGTCGGTCACCAGCGGCCGGGCGGCCACGGCACCCACGACGGGCACGGCCACGCCGAGCAGTGCCACGGCCGCGGCGCCGCGCCGTACCTCGTCGCCGCGGCGCGCCCGGACGGCCAGGCGCACGGCCTCGCAGAGACCGAAACCGCACAGGACGACCGCGAAGCCGAGTACCGGTGTGCCGCCGAGGGCGGCGAGCGGCAGGAACACGCCGTCCGCCTGCCCGAACGCGATCTTGCCCCAGGGGAAGCCCTCGAAGGGTACGCGCGCGCGTGCGGCCTCTCCCGCGGTCCACAGCGCCGCCGCCCACACCGGCCATCCCGGCAGCTTCGACACCGCCGCGACGCCGGCGCCGACCGCCGCCACGAAGAGCGCCTCGATCGCGGCCAGGGCGAGCCAGGGGCCGGGGCCGACCTCCACTCCGGTCCACACCAGCAGCGGGAGCAGGAAGCCGAGGCCGAAGAGGTAGCCGAGGCCGAGACCCGCCTTCCAGCCGCGGCCGCGCAGCACCCAGCCGAAGGCGGCGAAGGCGGGCAGTGCGAGCCACCACAGGGTGCGCGGCGGGAAGCTGACGTAGAGGAGCACTCCGGAGAGCGCCGCGGCGGCGGCCGGGGCGAGGCGCACGAGCCGCGCGACGGCCCGGGAGGCGGGCGTGGTCTGCGGCTGCGTCCGGTCCGACTCGCCGACGGAGGTTGCGGTGGCTGTCACCCCCCGGAGTGTACGGCGGGTGACCTGGCCGCGGACAGGACGGTCCGGGGACGTCGAAGGGCCGGGCAGAGCCTGTGCCGCATCGTTTCGCCACAACCGGGAGCCGACCGGTCCCCAATCCGCCGACCAGCCGTTACCGTGTGCCCGAGCCCCGGTCGCCGGCCCGATTCCGCCGGGCGGCGGGGGCCCGTCAGGTCGGGGGCGACGGGGGCGGGGGACACGGTGGGGTCGAGGGGGACTGCGTCCGCGGACGGTGCGCTCGCGGACGGCGGGAGACGCGGTGGCACGGACTCGGCGGGGGTGGTGATCCTCGCCGCCTGCGCCTCCTGGTCGTTGATCACCGCGGCCGCGCGCGACGGGCGTCCGGAGGGTGTGCTGCTCGCGCTGCTGGCCGTGGCCGCCGGTTACGCGGCGGGGCGGATCGGCGGGGCGCTGCTGCCGGTCGCCGCGCCCTGTGCGGCGGCGCTGGCCGGGCTGGTCCTCACGGTCGCGGTCCCGCATCTCGCGCCGGGGCCGCGGATCACCGCACCGCTCGGGCACGCCGGTGCGACCGCCGCCCTGCTGGCGCTGTCGGCGGGCGCCGCGTGCTGCGGGGCGTGGGTCGGCGGGGGGCCGGCCGTGCGGGCCGCGTTACGGGTGCTGGCCGTCGGGATCGCCGTGACCGCGGCCGCCATGGGCTCGGTCGCCGGGTGTGCCGCCTGTGCGCTGGTACTGCTGTGCTCGCTCGCCGCGGGCCGCGTACGCCGGCGCGGTGCGGCGATCGCCGGGCTGGGGCTGGGCGCGGTTGTGGTGACCGGCCCGAGCTGGGCGGTTCCGGGTGGCTTGGTACCGGACGGGCTCGCCCTCTCCGTCGAGGGGCGGCTGACCTCCCATCGCGTCCGGCTGTGGGCCGACGCCCTGGAACTGCTGCGCGGGGAGCCTGCGCTCGGTGTGGGGCCGGGACGCTTCGGGGCACTGAGCCCCACGGCCGCCCAGGCGCCGTCGCCGGACGGCCGGCCGCACTCGGCGGTGTGGCAGCAGGCGGCGGAACAGGGGGTCGTGGGTGTGGCGCTGCTGGCCGCGGCCTACTTGTGGGTGCTGTACGCGCTGTGGCGTTCGCCGCGTCCCACGCCGGTCGTCCTCACCGCCGGTGTGGCCCTCACCGGGCTCGCGGCGATCGCCGCCCTCGGCAACACGCTGAGCTTCACGGCGGTGCCGCTGGGCGCGGGAGTCCTGGCGGGACTGGCCACGGCCCGCCCGCGGGACGACCGGCTGCCCCGGTGAGGACCGTACGCCCGACGCCACCGGACCCGGACCGGTCGGCTCGCCCCACGCCGCCCCGGGGACGGGTCGCTCGGTTCAGTGGGCCGGGCCCGGTGTCTTCGGGCGCAGCCGGTCCTTGATGACCTGGACGGCCGCCTCCGCGTCGTCCACGGTGACGGTGAAGGTGTGGCCGTCCCACAGCCGCAGGATCAGCCCCTCACCGCGCCGTACGACGACGGCGGTACCCATCTCCGGCCGCCACCGGTAGCCCCAGCCGCCCCAGTGGCGCGGGGTGACATGCGGCGCGAACTCGGCGCCGGCGACATGGGAGAGGGGGATGCGGCGGCGGGGAACGCCGATGTGGCCGCAGCGCACCTCGAGACAGTCCTCGTCGACTCTCAGCGCGACGTGCACGAACGCGAGCGTGCCGAACAGGACCAGCAGTCCCGCCGCGATGCAGCCGACGACGGCCATGGCGAGCGGGGCGACGCCCGACTCCCAGGCCGATTCGACGGCCAGGGCGATGCCGAGCGCCATGCAGGCGGCGCCGATGAGCGCCAGGAACCACTGGACCCGGTTGGTGGCCCGGCCGGTCCAGACGTTCGACGGTGGGACGGTCTCGCCGTGGCGATGCCTCATGGATATGAGGTTACTCATGTTTCGCTGCGCGGGTACCTCGTCGCGCAGGGTGACTGAGCCGACCGGGCGGAACGGTGCGTCAGCGGGCCGGAGTGACCGCGCGCAGGAGCCTGCCCTCGTCGTAGGCCAGCGCCGGGGCGGGCAGGGTGCCCTCGCGTCCGCTCAGCAGCACGGTCAGGGTGCCCTCCGCCGGGGCACCGGGGTCGGGGCGGGCTCCGATCCGGCGCAGTGCCTGGGCGGCCACCGCCCCGGCGGAGCCGTGCAGGACGAGGCGCGGGGCGTCGGGACGCTGCACGGCGGCGCGGATGCGTTCGGCGACCAGTTCGTAATGGGTGCAGCCCAGGACGATGGTCGTCACGTCGCCGGGGGTGAGGGCGGCCGCGGCGCCGACGGCCTCGGTGATCGCCGTCTCGTCCGCGTGCTCGACGGCGTCGGCGAGTCCCGGACACGGCACCTCGGTGACCCTCGCCCCGCCGGCGAAGTCCTCGATCAGACCCCGCTGGTAGGGGCTGCCGGTGGTGGCCGGCGTCGCCCAGATCGCCACGGGACCGCCGCCGGCCGCCGCGGGCTTGATCGCCGGCACGGTGCCGATGACGGGCACTGAGGGCTCGAGCCGGGCCCGCAGCGCGGGCAGGGCATGCACCGTGGCGGTGTTGCAGCCGACGATCAGGGCGTCCGGACGGTGCGCGGCGGCGGCCTCGGCCACGGCGAGGGCACGCCCGGTCAGGTCCTCCGGCGTGCGCGGGCCCCAGGGCATCCCGTCGGGGTCGAGGGAGAGGATGAGATCCGCGTCCGGTCGCAGCCGCCGTACCGCGGCGGTCGCCGCCAGCAGACCGATTCCGGAGTCCATGAGCGCGATCTTCACCCGGCCACCATAGACGATGCGCTGCCACCGGCCGGTGCCGTGGGGCAGACTGCGCACGTGAGCGCCGATGTGTGGACTTCCGTCGAGACCGCCGTGGCGGGCCTCTCCCTCGCCGCCTGGCTGTGGCTGCTGCTCGCCCGGGGCTTCTTCTGGCGTACCGACGTCAGACTCCCGGCCCGGAAGGAGCCCGCCGTCTGGCCCCCGGTGTGCGTCGTCGTCCCCGCGCGCGACGAGGCGGCGGTGCTGTCCTCGAGCCTGCCGTCCCTGCTCGCCCAGGACTATCCGGGGCGGGCCGAGGTCTTCCTGATCGACGACGGCAGCACGGACGGCACGGGTGAGCTGGCGTGCGAGCTGGCCCGGCGGCACGAGGGGCTGCCGCTGACCGTTGCCTCGCCCGGGGAGCCGCCCGCCGGGTGGACGGGCAAGCTGTGGGCGGTGCGGCACGGCATCGCCCTGGCACGCGCGCGTGAGCCCGAGTACCTGCTGCTGACGGACGCCGACATCGCCCACGCCCCGGACAGCCTGCGCGGGTTGGTGTCGGCGGCGGGCACCGGAGGTTTCGACGTCGTCTCCCAGATGGCCCGGCTGCGGGTGGAGAGCACCTGGGAGCGGCTCGTGGTGCCGGCCTTCGTCTACTTCTTCGCCCAGCTGTACCCGTTCCGGTGGATCGGCGGTGGCCGCGCCGGGAGCGGGCAGAGGAAACAGAGTCAACAGAAGAAGGGGACGCGGACGGCGGCCGCGGCGGGCGGTTGCGTGCTGCTGCGTGCCGACACCGCCGAGCGGGCCCGGATTCCCGACGTCATCCGGCACGCCGTCATCGACGACGTGGCCCTCGCCCGCGCGGTCAAGGGCGCCGGGGGCAGGGTCTGGCTGGGCCTGGCCGACCGGGTGGACAGCGTGCGTCCGTATCCGCGGCTGCACGACCTGTGGCGGATGGTCTCCCGCAGCGCGTACGCGCAGTTGCGGCACAACCCCCTGGTGCTCGCCGGAACGGTGCTCGGCCTGGCGCTGGTGTACCTCGTGCCGCCGGCGGCGGTGCTGGTCGGTCTGGCGGCGGGGCGGGGCCCGACGGCCGCGCTCGGTGCCGCCGCCTGGCTGGTGATGGCCGGGACGTATCTGCCGATGCTGCGTTACTACCGGCAGCCCCCGTGGCTCGCGCCGCTGCTGCCGTTCACCGCGTTCCTCTATCTCCTGATGACGGTCGACTCGGCGGTGCAGCACTACCGGGGGCGGGGCGCGGCCTGGAAGGGCCGCACCTACGCCCGTCCGGAGGCCGTGCCCGAGGAGGGCCGGGCGGGCTGAGCCCTACCCAGCCCCCCGGGCTCATTTCCGGCCGGGGGTCCAGTTCATGCCCCAGCCGTAGGCGTAGTCGACCGTCCGCTGGGGGCTCACGCCGCGCTCGGGCACCAGGTAGCGGGCCTCTCGCTGGACGACGAGGTCGTTTCCGGTGTTGGTGATCAGCGCGAGGGCGCACACCGTCGAGGGCACGCTGCACTCGTCGAGCGAGAAGTCGATCGCGGCGCCGTACTGCGGCTGCAGGGTGACCGTGGCGTGCAGGTCGGCGAAGGAGCGGGCGCCCTCGTAGATGGTCACGAAGACGAGGATGCGCCGGAAGTACCGCTGGTGGTCGAGGCTGATGGTGAGGTTCTCGCCGGTCGACACGGCGCCGGTGCGGTCGTCGCCGTCGAGGTGGATGAACGGCGGCTGGTGCAGCGCCCCGAAGGCGTTGCCGAGTGCCTGGACGACGCCCTTGCTGCCGTCGCTCAGTTCGTACAGGCAGCACAGGTCGAGGTCGAGGTCGTCGTGCATGGCGACCGGGCGGCCGAGCTTGCGGGCCCAGCCCGAGAACTGCTTGCGCACCTGCCAGTTGAGGTTGACGCGCATGGCACCGGAGGTGCCGCCCTGCTTGGCCAGCGAGACGGAGGGCGCCGCCTTGGTGAGCGTGACCTTGGTCAGCCGGACCGGCTCGGCGGAGGGCGCGGCCGCCGGGGGCGGAGCGGCGGCCGGCCGCGTCGCGGGAGGCGCGGGGGGTGCCGGCGGGGGCGGCGTGGCAGGGAAGGCCGGCGGGGCCATCGGCGCCGGCTGGGCGGGCGCGGGTGTGGGCGCGGCGGCCGGAGGCGCGTGCTGGGGTTCGTCCACCGAGATGCCGTAGTCCGTGGCCAGGCCCTCCAGTCCGCTGTCGTATCCCTGTCCGACGGCGCGGAACTTCCAGACGGCCTGGCGGCGGTAGAACTCGCCGAGCACGAAGGCCGTCTCGACGGTCGCGCCCGGGTTGTCGAAGCGGGCCACGACGGTGTTCTGCGTGGCGTCGCGCACCTCGATGTACAGATCGGGCACCTGCCCGAAGCGGCCGCCGTCCGAGGAGGCGGCGAGGATCACGGTCTCGATCGCGGGCTCCACACGCGCGAGGTCGACGAGCAGGCTGTCGGTCACCCGGCCGCCGGCGTCCCGCTTGCCCTCGTGACGGACCGATCCGGAGGCGTGGGCCGGCTGGTTGTAGAAGACGAAGTCCGCGTCCGAACGGACCTTGCCGCCCACCAGCAGGAGGGCGGAGGCGTCCGCGTCGGGCACGCCGGGTCCGGACCGCCAGCCCAGTTCCACCCGCAGCGCCGTCGTCGGCACCGGGGTGTTGGACCCTTTCGACATTGACATGTCCGCCCCCATCACGTGTCACCGAACCGGGTGGTGTCCCGGCGAATCGTCGAGTTCCTGACGCACAACCTATTCTCCGGGCCACCCGCCCCAGAAGAAGAGTCCGGCAGAAGCTTCGGCCAACCGCCGGTAACCCGCCCGGAACTCGGCCTTTACCGCACAATCGCGTGGCCCGACGCCCCATTTTGCCAAGTTCGCTCGCATTGGGGATGCCCGGTCACTGCGGACACGGAAAACAACCCTCTTATCGGTCTCCCCAACCAGCACATCGTGGGCTTAACTTATGGCCATGACCTCCCCCCGCTCCACTTATGGCGGCGGCTACTACTCCGCCTCCTTCCCGGACACCCCGATCTACGACTCGCTCGTGGCCGAACGGGGCACACCGCAGATCGCCCCGATCCGGGTCCCCGCCGCGTACGACATGCCGAGCAACAGCCATCTGCCCGCGCTGCCGTCCGCCCTGCCCGCCCTGCCGGCGGGCCCCTCGCAGCCCTCCTACGGATACCCGCAGCAGGCCCCGCAGCCCGCCCCGCTCCAGCAGGCCCCCGCCGCGTACATCCCGCACCAGGCGACCGCGCCACGCGGCTACCCGGGCCCCCAGCAGCCACAGCAGCCCCGCCCGGCCGCGCCCGCTCCCGCGGGGTACGAGGCGATGCGCCCCGCGGCTCCCCGGCCGGCCCCCGCGCCGTACCAGGATCCGTACAACCAGCAGCAGTACCGCGGCTACTGAGCCGTCCTCCGGGCCGTCGGTGCCACCTGGCACGATGACCCCATGGGGTACGCGCGACTGCAGTCGATCCACGTCCATCCGGTCAAGGCGTTCCGGAGCCTGTCGCTCCAGGAGGCCGTGGTGGAGCCCTGGGGGCCGGCCGGAGACCGACGCTGGATGCTGATCGACGACGGGGGAAAGGTCGTCACGCAACGCGGGCAGCCGCGCCTCGCCCTGGCCGCCGCCGAGCTTCTGCCCGGCGGCGGCGTACGGCTGTCCGCGCCCGGCACGCCGCCGCTCACGGTGCCGGTCCCGCGCGCGGGCGCCACCGTGACTGTGCGGATCTTCCGGGACAAGGTGGAGGCGCTCCCCGCCGAGGACGAGGCCGCGCACGCCTGGTGCAGCGCGCTGCTGGGGACCGACGTCCGGCTGGTGCACCTGGACGATCCGGCCACCCGCCGGCCCGTGGACCCCGAGTACGCGCTGGGGGGCGAGACCGTCTCCTTCGCGGACGGCTTTCCGCTGCTGCTGACCACCACCGCCTCGCTCGACGCCCTCAACTCCCTGATCGCGCGCGGTGAGCACGCGGACGAGGGCCCGCTGCCCATGAACCGCTTCCGGCCGAACCTGGTCGTCTCCGGCACCGAGCCCTGGGCCGAGGACCACTGGTCGCGCGTCGCCGTCGGCGAGGTCGTCCTGCGGGTCGCCAAGCCGTGCGGGCGGTGCGTCGTGACAACCACCGACCAGGGCACCGCGGACCGCGGCGCCGAGCCCCTGCACAGCCTCGGCCGGCACCGGCGCGTCGACGGCAGACTGGTCTTCGGCCAGAACCTGGTCCCCCTCGGCCGCGGCACGGTCCAGGTCGGCGACCCGGTGCGGATCATCGAGTGAGGGCCGGCCGCTCGCCCGGGCCGTGCTCCGGTTCCGGACAAACGGCCCGGTGACGGGAACCCGGTGCGGGGTCCGCGCGTTGGGATTCGTGAGAGGTTCATGAGAACCCGGGCCGTGACGGGCCACCGAGCGGGGACCACGCGCCCCCGCGGTCCGGTCCGCCCGGGATCCGCGTGAACGGCTCGAGAGGGGTGGAGCGGAGCGGGAAGGGGGTCCGTGTGTGCGGGCGATCAGTGGTCTGTGGCGGTGGCGGGGCAATCCGCTGTGCCGCGCGAGCGACCTGGCCGAGGCCTGGGTGGCCCTGACGGCGCTGCTGCTGACCGTGTTCGTGGCGCCGCTGACAGGCGTGCTCGTGGGCGGCACGGCACAGAGCGCCCTGCAGCGGTCCGTGCGCGAACAGCACGAGTCGCGGCACCGGGTGACGGCCACCGTGGTGCGGGCCCTGGAGCGTTCGCCCCTGACCGTCGACCCCGAAGGTGCCTCCGGCGAAGAGCTGCGCAGCCGTGTCCTCGCCGCCTGGAGGGGGCCGGACGGCTCGCGGCACGAGGGGCCCGTCCTGGTGGGCATCGATCGTCCGGACAGCGGCGACCGGTTCGCGATGTGGACGGACGCTCGGGGCCGCGAGGCGGCCCGCCCGCTGGACTCCGCGACCGCGACCACACACGCCGTGCTCGCCGGGATCGGCACCGCGGTGGCGGCCGCTGCCCTGGTGGAGACCGCCCGGCGGATCGTGGTCTGGCGCCTGGTCCGCCGCCGGTACGCGCGCCTGGAGCAGGAGTGGCAGCGGGCGGGACCGGACTGGGGCAGGACCGGCGCGGGCAGTTGACGGGCTTCGGCCTCCGGTCAACTCACCACCTGCGCGCACGCTACGGTGGACCGGCCGAACCGAATCGGCGACGACCCGCGTACGACGAGGTGGGGGCACAGCAACGCCATGGCACAGGGCACGGTCCAGGTGACGCACACCGGCACCTCGCGGTGGCGGCGCCGCACGGGTGAGTACGCATCGCTCGCCGCCGCCCTGGAGGCCGCGGCCGACGGTGACGTCCTCACCGTCGCCCCCGGGACCTACCGGGAGAACCTCGTCGTCCAGCGAGCGGTGACCCTGCGCGGACCCGAGGGCGCCCAGGGCTCGGTCCGGATCGCGCCCTTGGACGGTGTCCCGCTGACCGTGCGCGCCTCGGCGGTGATCCAGGACCTGCACGTCGAGGGCCAGGACGCGGCGGCGCCCGCGGTGCTGGTCGAGGACGGCACGCCGGAGCTGCTGGGCCTGAGGGTCGTCGCGCGTTCCGCCTCCGGGATAGAGGTACGCGGCAGCGCGCGTCCCACGGTGCGGCGCTGCACCGTCGACAATCCGGCCGGTGTCGGCATCGCCGTCCTGGACGGCGGGGGCGGCGTGTTCGAGGAGTGCGAGGTCGTCGCGGCCGGCCAGGCGGGCGTCGCGGTGCGCTCCGGGGCCCACCCGCGGCTGGAGCGCTGCCGGGTGCACCACGCCGCGGGTTCCGGGCTGACGGCGACCGGCGAGGGCTCCGCCCTGGAGGCCGTGGGCTGCGAGGTCTACGAGGTCCGCGGCAGCGGCGTGCAGGTGACCGGCCGGGCCACGGCCCACCTGACCGACTGCGACGTGCACCGCACCACCGGCGACGGCGTCACGCTGGACACGGACGCGGTGCTCACCCTCGCCGACTGCCGCATCCACGACATCCCGGAGAACGCGGTCGACCTCAGGTCCCGCTCGGTCCTCACCCTGACCCGCACCAGCGTGCGGCAGTTCGGCCGCAACGGTCTGTCGGTGTGGGACCCGGGCACCCGGGTGGACGCCAACCAGTGCGAGATCTTCGACAGCACCGGCGACTACCCGGCGGTCTGGATCAGCGACGGCGCCACCGCGGTGCTCGACTCCTGCCGGGTGCACGACGTGCCGGACGCGCTGTTCGTCCTGGACCGGGGCTCGCGCGTGGACGTGGTCGACAGCGACCTCTCCCAGGTGCGCAACACGGCCGTGTCGGTGAGCGACGGCGCCACCGCGCAGCTCGACGACTGCCGTATCCGGGACGCCGCCACCGGCGCCTGGTTCCGCGACCACGGCAGCGGCGGCACCCTGAACAACTGCGCCCTGGACGGCAATCGCACCGGTGTGATCGTCACCAAGGGGGCCGACCCCACGATCGAGCGCTGCACGGTGGACTCGCCCTCCGAGGCGGGTGTCTACGTGTCGGCCGGAGGCCGCGGCAGCTTCCTGAACTGCCGGGTCACCGGCAGCGCCGGCTACGGCTTCCACGTGATCGACGGGTGCCGTACGACGCTGAAGAAGTGCCGCACGGAGCGGTGCGCGCGCGGCGGGTACGAGTTCGCGGACGGCGGCCCCGACACGGCGTACGACTCCGGGCCGCTCGTCGAGGACTGCACGAGTGACGAGAGCACCGGCCTGACGGCGCCCGCCGCGGCCGAGCCGGTGGTGCAGACGACGGCACAGTCCCCCGGGCTGCTGGGTTCGATCCCCGGGCAGCGCACCACGGAGCAGGAGCCGCTGATCGCGGGCACCGCCGCCCAGGAGCCGGCGCGGACCTCGAAGGCCGTCCTGGGCGAACTGGACGCCCTGGTGGGCCTGGACAGCGTCAAGCGCGAGGTGCGTGCGCTCACCGACATGATCGAGGTGGGCCGGCGCCGGCAGCGGGCGGGCCTGAAGGCCGCGTCGGTCAAGCGTCACCTGGTCTTCACCGGCTCCCCGGGCACCGGCAAGACGACCGTCGCCCGGCTGTACGGCGAGATCCTCGCCTCGCTCGGCGTGCTGGACAAGGGCCACCTGGTCGAGGTGTCCCGGGTGGACCTGGTCGGCGAGCACATCGGCTCGACGGCGATCCGCACCCAGGAGGCGTTCCAGCGGGCGCACGGCGGCGTGCTGTTCATCGACGAGGCGTACGCGCTCTCCCCCGAGGACGCGGGCCGGGACTTCGGCAAGGAGGCCATCGACACGCTGGTCAAGCTGATGGAGGACCAGCGGGAGGCCGTCGTCGTGATCGTCGCGGGATACACGGCGGAGATGGAGCGCTTTCTGTCCGCCAACCCCGGTGTGGCGTCCCGCTTCTCACGCACCATCACCTTCGGCGACTACGGCCCGGGGGAGCTGCTGCGGATCGTGGAGCAGCAGGCCGACGAGCACGAGTACCGGCTGGCGCCGGGCGCGGCCGAGGCGCTGACGAAGTACTTCACGGAGATTCCCAAGGGCCCGGCCTTCGGCAACGGCCGCACCGCCCGCCAGACCTTCGAGGCGATGGTGGAGCGGCACGCGAGCCGGGTCGCCCAGCTGGCCGACCCCAGCACGGACGACCTGACCCTGCTGTACCCCGACGACCTCCCCGAGCTGCCGTGACGGCCCGGGCGTCAGCAGCCCTCGGTCGCGTCGTCCGCCGCCGGGACGGATGACGCCGCGGCAGCGCCGGTGTGGCGCGGCGCCGGCACCTCTGGCCGGAGCCGGGCCAGCAGCCGTCCGCGTTCCTCGGCGAAGGCCGGGTCCGCCTGGTAGTCGGAGTGGCCGAGGACCGGCGCCGGCAGCGGATGGAGTTCGGTCCTGCCGTACGTCAGCGGGTCCTTGAGGGGCGCGCGGTCCACCGCGGGGCCCGCGTCGCCCGGCAGGCGCATCGGGCCGCCGATGGGGTCGGTGCGCCGGTAGAGGTTGCGCCAGCAGTCGACCTCCTCGTGCAGCGAGGCGAGCGCTTCGGGACCGAAGTGGGCCGGGAACCAGCGGCCGTACAGCCGCTCCAGCGGGGAGCCGTAGGTGAGCAGGGCGACGCGCCTGCGGGCGGACGGTTCGAGCTGCCAGGACGCCGCGGCGGCGAGGACGCTGCCCTGCGAGTGCCCGGAGATGACGAGCCGGCCGCCGGTGGCGCGGGTCCAGGTCGCCATCCGCCAGGTCAGGTCGGGCACCGCGCGCTCGGCGTAGCACGGCGGTGCGAAGGGGTGGGCGGCGCGCGGCCAGAAGGTGCCGACGTCCCACAGGATGCCGATGGTGCGCCGCGCGGAGGCGTCCTTGTAGGCGCGCCTGCCCCAGGTGACGAACAGTATGAAGCCGAGGCCGATCAGCCAGGAGCCCAGCTCCTGCGCGGTCTGCGCGGCTCCCTGGACAACGGTGTACGACCCCCGCGCGGCCTCGCCGGGCACCTGGTCGGTCGTGAGGGCGCCCACCAGGGCTCCGGCGCCCAGGAGCAGGGTGGCGGCGGAGGTGATGGCGACGAGGAGGGGTGCCCGGTCGGTGAGGCCGGCCATGGCGCGGGTGAGCGCGATGCGCCGGGTCCGGCCCGGATCGCCGGCCTCCCCCGGGTGGTCGCCTTCCACCGCGTCCCGTTCCGCGCGGGCCAGGCGCAGGGTGTGCCGGGCGAGCGCGGCGCACATCAGCAGCACGACGACGAGCAGCGGCGGGATGACGGACGCCTGCCAGGTCAGCAGGACGGGCGGGCCGTCGAGGAAGGTGCCGGTGCCGTCCAGCCAGTCGGCGACGCGCTGGGCGATGCCGCCGGACATCACGCCGCCCAGCGCGCAGGCCAGCATGGCGACGGCGGGACCGCCCAGTCCCCGGATCGCGGCGCGGGCGTCGGGGCGGCTGCGGTGGAGCAGGTGGGCGACCACGGCGAGCGCGATGACCAGGAGCCCCTGCACCAGGGCGATGCCGCCAAAGGCCGTGTCACCGGCCAGCCGGCCCTCCGACGTCCATTCCGGGCGGGCCCAGCCGCCGTACACCAGGGCGAGGACGAACAGCAGGAGGGCGGCGAGCGGCAGCCGGCGGACGAGGTGCCCGTCGAGTCGCCGGTCGAGCCGCCGCTCGCTGCGGCCCCGGCGGCACACCACCGCGACGACGGCGACCGCCCCCGCGGCCAGCGCCGCCGGCAGCAGCCATCCCAGCGTGTCGAGCAGCGCGGGCCCGCCCGGCCGGCGGTCGAAGCGGGCCGCCGGCGCGGCCACACCGACGGCGACGGTCAGCAGTCCGGCGGCGGTGTGCGCGGCGCGCAGCCGGGCCACCAGACGGCGCCCGTACCAGAACCCGGGGCGGCTGAGCGCGGCGTGGCGGGGGTCCTCCCCGGGGCCTGCCTCGCGGTCCATGGGCTGCTGGGACTCGTAGGCCCGCCAGGTGCGCAGCGACAGGTACCACAGCAGCCCGGTGAGCGCGGCGGGCACCGCGGCGGCGAGGGCGAGCCTGCGGCCGGGCGTGCTCCACCAGCCGCCGTCCGACATCACCGGCGACAGGAAGCCCAGCCAGGTGTGCCGCTCGGCGCACGCGCGCGTGCCCGCGCACTGCCAGGCCACGAGGTCCAGCGCGACCTCGCAGGCGGCGGCGACCAGGAGCACCGTCAGGGTGAGGCCCGCGAGCCGCAGCAGCAGCCCGTAGAGGCGGACCGTGCGGATCCGGCCGCGGGCGGCGGGCCGCATCCAGTGGGCGATGTTGACCACCATGAAGGGCAGGAGCAGCAGCCACAGGGCGCGGGAGCCGTTGCCGGAGGTGAGGTTGCACCAGACGTAGGCCTCGGGCACCGGCCGGCCCCGGTAGTCCTCGGGCCGGGACTCGGCGTCGGCGTCCTCGGTGCGCCGGAAGACGGCCGCGACGTGGTCGCCGGTGACCCGCACGGTCCGCGGGTCGTCCAGCATCTCGGCGGGTGTCGTACCGCCCACTCCGTGGACCAGGAGTTCCAGGGCGGTGCCGCTCCTCGCGTCGGTCCCGCCCGTCCCGGCCCGCTCCTGCGCCTTCTTCACTGTCCGCACTCCCCCGTGACGCGCCGTCGGCTGTGTCCGTGCGGGCACAGGATCTCCCGTCCGCGGGCGTCGTACACCCCTCGGCACGGAATCTCCCCGATCCGTGTGACAGGTGGCGCCGGGCGGGCGGTGGCGCGGGCCGTGGCGGGGCGTGCGAGGATGGGACGTCCGCGCACGGGTGCGGGGAGAAGCCCTCATCAGAGCGAGTGCGTCGGCGTGTCGGGCGGTTGTGCGGCGAAAGGACCGAAGCGTACGTGAGTGAGAATCCGAACCTCCTCGCGGAGCAGCGGCGCGCCCTGATCCTCGACGAGGTGCGCCGCCGGGGCGGTGTCCGGGTCAACGAGCTGACCCGCAAGCTCGGCGTGTCGGACATGACGGTCCGCCGCGACCTCGACGCGCTGTCCCGGCAGGGTGTGCTGGAGAAGGTGCACGGCGGCGCTGTCCCGGTGGCGGAGGCGAGCACCCACGAGCCGGGGTTCGAGGCCAAGTCGGGTCTGGAGCCGACCGCCAAGGAGGACATCGCGCGGGCCGCCGCGGAGCTGGTCGCGCCGGGCGCCGCGATCGCCCTGTCGGGCGGTACGACGACGTACGCGCTGGCGCACCGGCTGGTGGACGTGCCGGATCTGACGGTGGTCACCAACTCGGTGCGGGTGGCCGACGTGTTCCACGTGGCGCAGCGCACCTCGGGGGCGCGGCAGGGCGGGGCGACGGTGGTGCTCACCGGCGGTGTGCGCACGCCCTCCGACTCGTTGGTGGGCCCGGTCGCCGACCAGGCGATCGCGACGCTCCACTTCGACCTGCTCTTCCTGGGCGTGCACGGGATATCGGCCGAGGCCGGTCTGTCCACGCCGAACCTGGCGGAGGCCGAGACGAACCGGCGTCTCGTGCAGTCGGCACGGCGTGTCGTGGTGGTCGCGGACCACACCAAGTGGGGTGTCGTGGGCCTGAGTTCGTTCGCCGCGCTGGAGCAGGTGGACACGCTCGTGACCGACTCGGGACTGTCCGCCGAGGCTCGCGCTGAAGTCGCCGAGCACCTCGGGCTGGTCGTGGCGGGCGAGCCGGAGCCCGCTGCGGACTGACGTCGGCATCCGCGGGAGCCCGAGCCTCCTGTCGGGCGAGGCGCCGGTCCGAGGGCCCGCCGTACGGCGCTCGCCCCGCTGACACCCGGCGCGCCCGGGTCTATCGTGGCGCCACCCGACCGATCGTCCGCCACCCGCGGCTTCGCACAGGGGGGTTGTGTCCATGGTTCGCCGTCTGCGTCCGGTGGGTCTCGACTTCGTCGAGACGGCGCCGGTGCGCCTGGTCTTCGCGTGGGAGATCTCCGCGGCCCCGGACGCCGTCTTCCGCGCCCTGGCCGAGGACGTGCCCGGCTGGACCGCCTGGTTCTCGGCGGTGACGTTCGCCCGGCCCATCGGTGAGGGCGCGGGGCGCGAGATCCGGCTCAGGGGCGGCGCGCGTTTCGTGGAGACGGTGCTGGCGGCCGAGCGGCCGGAGGTGTATGCCTACCGCGTCGACGTCACCAACGCGCCGGGCGCCCGGGCCCTGCTGGAGGAGTGGCGGCTGACGCCGGCCGGTACCGGTACGCGGGTGCGGTGGACGTTCGCGGCGGACGGTACGGCGCCGTTCCGCTTCGTCCTCGACCGGGCGCGTCCGCGGCTGGGTAGGGCCTTCCGGGGCGCGGTCACGTCGCTGGACCGGCGGCTGCGGCGTCCGTAGCCCGGCGCGCCGGTCGTCAGCGGGGCCAGGTGCCCGTGCGCAGCAGGGACTCGATCGCCGCCGTGTACGGCTCGATGTCGAGGCCCTGTCCGGCGAGCCAGGCGTCCGAGTAGTACTTGTCGAGGTACCGGTCCCCGGGATCGCACAGCAGCGTCACGACGCTGCCCCGCTCCCCCGCGGCCACCATCTCGGCGACGATCTTCAGCGCGCTCCACAGCCCGGTGCCGGTGGAGCCGCCCGCCTTGCGGCCGATGGCCCGCTCCAGGGACCGCACGGCGGCGACGCTCGCCGCGTCCGGCACCTTCATCATGCGGTCGATCGCGCCGGGCACGAAGCTCGGCTCCATCCGGGGCCGGCCGATGCCCTCGATCCGGGAGCCCCGGTCGCAGGCGACGTCTGGATCGCCGGTGGTCCAGCCCTCGAAGAAGCAGGAGTTCTCCGGATCGGCGACGCAGACGCGGGTGTCGTACTGCATGTAGTGGACATAGCGGGCGAGGGTCGCCGAGGTGCCGCCGGTGCCGGCCGTGGCGACGATCCAGGAGGGCTCGGGGTACCGCTCCAGCCGCAGCTGCCGGAAGATCGACTCGGCGATGTTGTTGTTGCCGCGCCAGTCGGTGGCGCGTTCCGCGTAGGTGAACTGGTCCATGTAGTGGCCGCCGGTCTCCGCCGCGAGGCGGACCGACTCCTCGTACATGCGCCGGGAGTCGTCCACGAAGTGGCACCGTCCGCCGTGGAACTCGATCAGGCGGATCTTCTCGGTGCTCGTCGTGCGGGGCATGACGGCGATGAAGGGCACGCCGATCAGCTTCGCGAAGTATGCCTCGGAGACGGCCGTCGAGCCGCTGGACGCCTCGATCACCGGGCGGTCCGGCCGGATCCAGCCGTTGCAGAGGCCGTAGAGGAACAGGGAGCGGGCGAGCCGGTGTTTGAGACTGCCGGTCGGGTGGGTCGACTCGTCCTTCAGGTACAGGTCGATGCCCCAGTGCTCCGGGAGCGGGAACAGGAGCAGGTGGGTGTCGGCCGAGCGGTTGGCGTCGGCCTGGACCTTGCGGACGGCCTCTTTCAGCCAGGCGCGGTAGGCGGCGTCGCTGTGGTCGACGTCGAGGGTGGCGCCGGTGGCGGTCTGCCGGTCTGTGCTCACTTCAAGGGCTCCTTACGCTGCGGCGCCGACGGCGGAACAGCGCGGCCGACACCTGGATCATAAACACCTTCCACACGCTTCTCACCTGCATAAACACCCCTTTGGGCACCTCAAAGGCACCCCTGGGGCACCGGCGCCGACGCGGCGGGCGCGCGGCGGGGGCGCATTCGCGCGAGTGCTCCGGCCGACCCCGGAAACGGGCGGCGCGTACTGGTGCTCGGAGCACGGTGCGGGCAGACTGCCAGCGGCAGGGGACCGACGCGCACGAGGGGGCGACGGGCATGGCGGAGCCGGAGTTCAGGGCCACGGGGGTGCGGATCGGCAAGCGGCTGCGTTCACTCACCCGGGCCGGGACGGTCCGGATCAGCGGTGGCCGGGTGGAGTTGCTCACCAGCTACGGCAGCGAGATAGACAGCGCGCCGGTGCAGTCGGTGCGCGCTTCACGCCCGTGGTTCGCCCCGCAGGACCGGGCACTGGCCGACCTCGACGGCAAGCGGTACCTGCTGACCCTCGGCGAGCGCGACCCGGCTCCCGGCGAGCCGGGCCCGCCCGCGGCCCACCGCTTCATCGAGGCGGTGCGCAGGGCGGCCGGACACCGCGCCTGAGAGATGTCCGTAAGTTGCGGTGCCTCACCCCTTGCGTCACGCTGGTCTCACGTCACTCTGGGTTTACCGGCGATAACGCTGCGAACCAGCCCGCCGGCCATGACAGCGGGCGGCGTGCGCCATGTGCGCCTCGCTGGATCCGAACTCCGTGTTCTTCCGGACCTCTATGTCGGGGAGTCGCAGCCGTGATCACTCACCCAAGCAGACACTGCACGGTGGAGCTCCAAGCCCTGCCGTCGCGGATCGGCCAGGTCCGCAGAATCGTATCTGCGCAATTGCGCTACTGGCATATGGATCTCCTGATCGACCGGGCGGTGCTCGGCGTGACGGAGTTGCTGACCAATGTCCACCTGCATGCCAGGCCCGACAACACGTGCACCGTGGAGATGGAACTGCTCCTGGACCGGCTCACGGTCTCGGTGCGCGACCACGATCCGCGGCTGCCCGTCGTGGACGACGCCGAGCCCCTCGCGACCTGCGGGCGCGGACTCGCCATGGTGGCCGCGATGAGCGAGAGCTGGGGCGTCCGGCCGGACGGCGAGTCGGGCAAGGTCGTCTGGTTCACGCTTCCCACGGCGGTCACCGCCGCGCCGCTCACCGCGCCGCCCGGGGCCACGCGCCCGTCGCGCCGTCTGGTCGAGGAGGTGCCGGCCGCCGCGTTCGCCGAGGTCGAGCACGCGGTCGAGGTCGGCAGACCCCAACCCGCTCCCGCCCGGTCGGCCGTTGTCGGCTGACCGGGCGGTGACCGTCCGCTGCCGCGGACCGTGCGGCACGGTGCCGGCCGACGTCGGGAAAGCGGGCCGGCGCCTTCCGCTGTCGGCAACCGCCGCTGCGTGGCGGGTCTCTGACCGTATGTCGGCCAGCCGGAAGGACGCCGGGCGGGGCGTGCGGTGACGGGCCCGGTCGGGGTGGGCACCCACCTGCCGGACCTGCTTCTGCCCGGCCGGGGAGCGGTCGATGCGGGACACGGGCCGTCGCCGCCCGGAGCCTCCGTCGCCCGCCTCCGCCGCTCCGGCAGCCCGGCAGCCCGGCAGCCGGTACGGCATCCCCGGTTGCGGTGAAGGGCGGGTGCCGTACCGGCCGGGCGCGGCGTGGGCTACTGCGTGGCCACGGCGCGCAGTACGTCCAGGCGGGCTGCGCGACGGGCCGGGCGCAGGCCCGCCAGGGCGCCGGCCGCGAGGCCGACCAGGGCCACCACCGCGAGCTGCGCGGGCGGCACGGCGAAGGCGAAGGCACTGTCCGAGGCGCCGTCGGAGGCCGCCACCAGGACCCAGCCGAGGAAGGCGCCGAGCCCGAGCCCGCCGACCGTGCCGAAGGCGGCGACCAGGACGGACTCCCAGCAGACCATGGCCCGCAACTGGGCCCGGGTCTGCCCGACGGCCCGCAGCAGGCCGAGTTCGCGGGTGCGCTCGTGGACCGCCAGGGTCAGGGTGTTGGCGATGCCGAGCAGCGCGATGAGCACCGCGAGGGCGAGCAGCGCGTAGACGAGGGTCAGCATCATGTCGATGCCGCCCGCCGAGGACCGCGCGTACTCGTCGCGGGTCTGCACCTCGGGGTCGCCGTACCGGGCGGCGACCTTCTCGACCGCCGCCTTGCCCGCGTCCGCGCCCACGCCGTCCTCGAAGGCGACGGCGACCAGGGTGTCGGAGTCCTGGGTGCGGTGCGGGGCCCAGGCGGCGCGGGTGATGACGTAGTCGCCGGCGAGTTCGGACCGTCCGTAGACCGCGCGGACGGTGAACGTCCCGCTGCGCCCGTCGGTGAAGGTGAGGCGCGTGGTGTCGCCGGTGGCCAGTCCCCGCTTCTCCGCCTCGCTCTCGGTGACCGCGATGCCGTCGGTGCCGAGGCCGTCCAGTGAGCCGTGGACGGTGCCCAGGTCGAAGGTGCGGTGCAGGGCGACCGGGTCGGTGACGGTCAACGCCCGCCCCTGGCCGTCCACTTCCGCCACTCCCCGGCCGAGTCCGACGGCGGTGTCCACCTCGGGCAGCTCCTGGACCGCGCCGGCCAGCCGCGGGCTGAGGCCGCTGCCGCCCGCGCCGAAGGAGGGCGCGCTGACGGCGACATCGCCCGCGAAGGACCGGGAGACGGTCTGGTCCATGGTCGCCTTGAGGGAGGCGCCGAACACGGTGAACAGGGACACGACCGCCACGCCGATCATCAGCGCCCCGGCGGTGGCCGCGGTCCGCCTGGGGCTGCGCAGGGCGTTGCGCCGGGCGAGGACTCCGGTGACGCCGCGCAGCCGATCCAGCGGGGCTCCGAGGACGCGTACGGCGGTGGCCGAGGCGACCGGGCCGAGCACCACGAAGGAGGCCAGGGTCAGTACGGCGCCCAGTCCCGCCAGCCACACCGACGGAGAGAGCAGGACCCCGACGAGCGTCACCGCGAGGGCGAGGCCGAGCGTCCCCGTGCCGATGAGCGTCCGCGGGCGGGAGGCGCCGGAGGTGTCGACGGCCGACTCGCGCAGCGCGGCCAGCGGTGCGGTGCGGCCGGCCCGGACGGCGGGCAGCAGGGCGGAGCCGAGGCAGACCACGACGCCGACGGCGAGCGGGAGCAGCAGTGACAACGCGCTGATCACCAGGGCACCCTCGGGGAACGGGAAGCCGATCGCCGGGAACAGGGCCTGGAGTCCGGCCGCGATGCCGATGCCGCCCACGAGCCCCGCGGCGGACGCGGTCATGGCCACGACGGCCGCCTCGACGAGCGTGGCGGCGGTGACCTGACGGCGGGAGGCGCCGAGCGCGCGCAGCAGGGCGTTCTCGCGGGTGCGCTGGGCGACCACGATGGCGAAGGTGTTGTGGATCGAGAAGGTCGCGACCAGCAGGGCGATGCCGGAGAAGACGAGCAGGAAGGTCGTGAACAGGGTCAGGAACTGACTGGAGATCATGTCGGTGTTCTCCGCGGCCGACTCCTCGCCGGTGATGGCTTCGACGCCCTCGGGCAGTACGGGCGTCAGCCGGTCGACGAGCTCCTGACGGCCGACACCCGGCTCGGCCCGCACCTGGACGCTCGCCGCCTCGCCCGGCCGCGCGGTGAGGTACTTCTCGGCGTCGGCCCTGGTCATACCGGTGAAGGTCACCTGGGCCATGCCGTCCTCGCCGCCGAAGGTCGCGAGACCCACGACGGTCACCTCGACGGGGTCGGGCGTGCGCAGCGTGGTGGTGTCGCCGATCGCCAGGCCGCCCTTCTCGGCGGCGCCGCGGTTGACGACGACCTCGCCGGACCGCTGCGGGGCACGGCCCTCGGCGAGGCGGTACGGGTTCAGCTCCGGGTCGGTGATCCAGTTGCCGGCCAGGGTGGGTGGTCCCTGACCGCCGATCGGGTCGCCGTTCGCGCCGACGAGCTGGCCCGCGCCCTGGATGCTGGGGGCGGCGGCCGCGACGCCGGGCACCCGTTCGACGGTCCGGACCAGGTCGGTGCCGACCGGCTGCCGTACGCCCTGGCTCTCGCCCGGTGTGGTGATGGCGTCGGCGCTGCGCACCACGGCGTCGGTGCCGGCGGTGGCGTTGCCGAACATGGTGTCGAAGCCGGCGCGGAGCGTGTCGCCCATGACCAGGGTGCCTGCCAGGAAGGCGACGCCGAGGACCACGGCGAGGAACGTTCCGGTGAAGCGGCGTTTGTGGGCCCTGAGCGAGGAGACGCTCAGGCGGACGGAGGCGTTCATGAGGGCACCTCGAAGGCTTTCATCCGGTCCAGGACCTTGTCGGCGCTCGGCGCGTCCATGCGGTCGACGAGGCGTCCGTCGGCGAGGAAGACGACCTCGTCCGCGTGGGCGGCGGCGACGGGGTCGTGGGTGACCATGACGACCGTGCGGCCGGTCTGCCGGACGGTCCGGCCGAGGAGGCCCAGCACCTCGCCGCCGGAGCGGGAGTCGAGGTTGCCGGTGGGCTCGTCGGCGAAGACCACGTCCGGCTGTCCGGCGAAGGCGCGGGCCACGGCGACGCGCTGCTGCTGGCCGCCGGAGAGTTCGGCGGGCCGGTGGTGGAGGCGGTCGCGCAGTCCGACCACGTCGATCAGCGCGTCGACCCACTCGGTGTCGCCCCGGCGTCCGGCCAGGTCGAGCGGGAGGGTGATGTTCTCGGCGACGGTCAGCGTCGGCACCAGGTTGAACGCCTGGAACACGAAGCCGACGCGGTCGCGGCGCAGCAGGGTCAGCCGGCGGTCGTCGAGGGTGCTCAGGTCGGTGTCGCCGATGCGGGCGGTGCCCGAGGTGAGCGTGTCCAGGCCGGCGGCGCAGTGCATCAGGGTGGACTTGCCGGAGCCCGAGGGTCCCATGATGGCGGTGAAGCGGCCGGCCGGGAAGTCGACGCCGACCCCGTCCAGGGCGCGTACGGCGGTGTCGCCACCGCCGTACACCTTCACTGCGTCCACGACCCGGGCGGCGGCCCCGGTGACGGTCGTCGTGGTCATGCCGCACCGCCCTTGCCGGTCCGGCCGAACTGCTCGTCCAGCACGGACAGGCGGCGCCAGTACTCGTCCTCGTCGATCTCGCCGGAGGCGAAGCGGTGGCCGAGCACGGTGATGGGCGAGTTGTCCTCGACGGTCGTCGGCCGCCCCGGTCCGCGGCGTCCGCGCCACACCGTGCGGCGCAGCAGGGTGATGCCGCCGCCGATGACGAGTGCCCAGATCACCGGGAAGAGCAGGATCCACGGGCCGGGCCCGCCGTCGCCGAACTGTGCCAGGGTCTCCATGTCGTCCAACTCCTCGGTCGCGATGTCCCTTGTGCCGCTTCCGAGCCTCGCTCCGGGAGGGGGTCCCGGTCGTCGTACGGCCAGCGGCAGTGTGCGTACGCCGCGGGGAGTACTCCGGCGGTCCGCGACTGCTTCTCCCGACTCTCGCGGGCCCGCTCGACTTCTGTAACTACTGGTATGTACAGTGAGCGCATGAGCACCTCGGAACGACTGATCGAGTCCACCCGCGAGCTGCTCTGGGAGCGCGGGTACGTGGGCACCAGTCCCAAGGCGATCCTCGAGCGGGCCCAGGCCGGGCAGGGCAGCATGTACCACCACTTCAAGGGCAAGCCCGATCTCGCGCTCGCCGCGATCCGGCGCACGGCCCAGGAGATGCGGGCCACCGCCGAGGCCGTGCTCACCGGCCCGGGGACGCCGTACGAGCGCATCGCGGCGTATCTGCGGCGCGAGCGCGACGTGCTGCGCGGGTGCCCGGTCGGGCGTCTGACGATGGACCCGGACGTGATCGCCGACGACGCCCTGCGCGCCCCGGTGGACGAGACCCTCGACTGGCTGCGCGAGCAGATCGCCCAGCTGGTCGAGGAGGGCCAGGAGCAGGGCGAGTTCGCTCCCTCGCTGGACGGCGAGGAGATCGCGGCGGCCGTCGTCGCGACCGTCCAGGGCGGCTATGTGCTGGCCCGCGCGTCCGGCTCGCCGGCCGCCTTCGACGCGGGTGTCCGGGGGCTGCTCTCGCTGCTCGCGCTGCCGACCGCCCGTACGCGCTAGCGGACTTCACGCCCACCCGAGAGGACCGGAGGATTCACGACCCGTGCACTCCATGCAGTACACCTTCACCCTGCCGGCCGACTACCCGGTGGACGTCATCAGGGAGCGGGTCGCCCGCACCGGTCACCTGCTGGACGACTGGCCCGGGCTCGGACTCAAGGCGTATCTGATCCGCGAGCGGGAGAAGGACGGCTCGCCGGTCAACCAGTACGCGCCGTTCTACCTGTGGCACACCGTGGAGGGCATGAACTCCTTCCTCTGGGGGGGCGCCTTCCAGCGGCCCACCGACGACTTCGGCCGGCCCGCGGTCCGGCAGTGGACGGGCCTGGCGTACGAGGAGGGCGCCGCCGCCGGCGCCCCCGCGCGGGCGGCGGTACTGCGGCGGCGGCCGGTACCGGAGGGGGTGCCGCTGTCGGAGGTGGCGGCGGACGCGGTGCGGGAGGCCGCGCGGCTGGCGGCCGGGGACGGGAGGCTGCTCGCGGCGGCGGTCGTGGACACCGGGCGCTGGGAGCTGGCGCACTTCTCGCTCCACGCGGGCGACGCGCCCGACGGGGTGCGGGGCGAGGTCTTCCAGGTGCTGCACCTCTCCGCGCCGGGGCGGGGCCTGCTGCCGAGGGGGCGGCAGTGGTGAGCGGCGCCGTCCGCACGGTCCTCGGGGACGTGCCGGGAGGGGAGTTGGGTGTGTGCGACGCCCATGACCACCTGTTCTTCGCCAGTCCCCGGCTGCCCGGCGAGGAGCTGAGCGACCCGGCGGCGGCACGGGCGGAGCTGGCCGCGTTCCGGGAACGGGGCGGGGGCGCGGTGGTGCAGTGGACGCCGTACGGACTGGGCCGGCGGGCCGCCGATCTGCCGGTCCTGTCCCGGGAGACCGGCGTCCACGTGGTGGCCGCGACGGGACTGCACCAGGACGTCCACTACGACGAGGACACGCTCACCGCGCTGCGGGGCCGGGCCGCCGACGTCTTCGTCACCGAACTGACGCGGGGCATCGGGACGTCGGGGGTCCGCGCCGGACTGATCAAGGTCGCGGGCGGCTTCCACGCGCTCGACGCGCACGCCCGGTGGACCATGTCGGCGGCGGCCGAGGCGCACCACGCGACGGGGGCGCCCATCGCCGTGCACCTGGAGCTGGGCACCGGCGCCCTGGACGTTCTGGATTTGCTGTGCGGCGAGTTGGGTGTCCCGCCGCACGGGGTGATCCTCGGTCACCTCAACCGCTCGCCCGACCCCGTGACGCACCGGCAGGCCGCCCGATCGGGGTGCTGGCTGGCCTTCGACGGACCGTCGCGGGCCCATCACGCCACGGACTGGCGGATGCCGGACGCCGTGCGGGACCTCGCAGAGGCGGGGTTCGGCGACCGGCTGCTGCTCGGCGGTGACACGACGACCGCGTCCGCCCGGTCGGTCGACGGCGGCCCGGGGATGCCGTACCTGCTGCGCCGCGTGGCACCACGGCTGGCGCTCGCCGTGGGCGAGGAGCTGGTGCGGCGCGTCCTCACCGAGAACCCGGCGCGGGCGTTCGCCGTCGCATGGCGCTGACGTCCGCCCGCGCACCGGCCACCACCCGACGGGAGAAGAGATACTCATGCCCTTCGTGCGCATCGACGCCCACGGCGGCGACACCGACGACGAGCGGCTCGACGCGCTCGGGCGGGCCGTCCACGACGCCCTGGTCGAGACGCTCGGCATTCCGGCCGACGACCGCTTCCAGGTCCTGACCGCCCACGACGCCACACGCGGCACCCTGCGCTACGACGACTACCTCGGCGTGCGCCGGGACGAGGGCGTCGTCTTCGTGGCGATCACCCTGCGGGCGGGGCGGACGACCGGGCAGAAGCAGGCGCTGTACCGCCGGATCGCCCAGCTCGCCGAGGAGTGCGCGGGGACCGACCCCCGCAACGTCTTCGTCACCCTGACCGAGAACTCCTCCGCCGACTGGTCGCTGGGCAACGGACTGGCGCAGTACGTAGGGTCGGGATCATGCTGAGACTCGGAATCCCCGTCATCGGTGTCACGGACCTCCCCCGCGCGGTGGCGTTCTGGACGGAGGCGCTGCCCCTGGTCGCCGTGGAGGAGTGGAAGAGCGAGACCTGGCGCACGCTGGAGTACGCGGACGGCTCCGGGCGGGCCCTCGGTCTGCTGCGCAGTGACTCGCCGCCCGAGCCGCGGCCCCGGCTCCACCTCGACCTGTTCACGGACTCGGCCGAGGAGCAGCAGGCACAGGTGCGGCGGCTGATCGGGCTCGGCGCGAAGGCCGTCGACTGGGACCTGTACCCGCCCGACCCCGACTTCGTCGTCCTGGCCGACCCGGACGACAACATCTTCTGCGTCGTCGACCTCAGCCACGCCCCGAGCGGCGGCGACCGGCCCGCACCCTGAGGCGTCCGGTCCGCTGGGCGTGCCGTCTACGCCGGCACGCCCAGCGGGTCGTCCAGGACCGGCTGCCAGGCCAACTCGGCCGCGCCGACCAGGCTGTTGTGGTCGAGGCCGCAGGGCAGGATCGGCACCCCGCCGCTCTGGCCCCACAGGCTGCGCCCGGCGACGACCGCGCGCAGCCGTTCGGGGTCGGCGTCCAGGAGCGCCCGGTGCAGTCCGCCGAGGATGATGCGGTCCGGGTTGAGGATGTTCACCAGACCCGCGAGGCCCAGGCCCAGGCGGTCGATGAGGGTCTCGGTGGCGGTGCGGACGGCCGGGTCGGCGTAGTGCTCGCGGATCAGGTCGTAGGACTGCTGGAGCAGGGACACCTCGGGTCCCGGCCGGCGTCCGGCCGCCGTGAGGAAGGCCAGCGGGTCGGTCTCCACGTCCAGACAGCCCCGGCTGCCGCAGTGGCAGGGGCGGCCCTCCGGGTTGACGGCGAGGTGGCCGACCTCCAGCGCGAGGCCCGAACTGCCGGTGTGCAGACGGCCGTCGAGGACCAGCGCGCCGCCGACGCCGCGGTGGCCCGTCGCCACGCACAGCAGGTCGCGGGCGCCGCGACCGGCACCGTGGCGGTGCTCCGCGAGCGCCGCGAGGTTGACGTCGTTGGCGGCGAAGGCCGGTCCCCCGATCCCCGCGGCGCGCACCTGCTGCGCGAAGATCTGCCGCACCGGCGCGCCCGCGGGCCAGGCCAGGTGCAGCGGGTTCAGGGCCAGGCCCTCCGGTTCCGCGACGGCGGACGGCACGGCGAGTCCGGCGCCGACGCAGCGCCGCCCGGTCTCCCGCAGGAGTTCCGCGCCCGCCTCGACGACCGAGCCCAGCACCTTCGCCGGGTCGGCGTCGACGACCTCGCAGCCGGGCGCGGTGGCGACGATCCGCCCGCCGAGACCGACCAGGGCCGCGCGGAAGCCGTCGGCGTGGATCTGGGCGGCGAGGGCGACGGGCCCGTCCTCGGCGACCGAGAGCCGGTGCGAGGGGCGGCCCTGGGAACCGGCCGCCGCGCCGGGCCTGGCGTCCACCCGGATCAGGCCCAGCGCCTCCAGTTCGGCGGCGACCGCCCCGGCGGTTGCCCGGGTCACGCCCAGTTCCGCGGTGAGGACGGCCCTCGTGGGGGCGCGTCCGGTGTGCACGAGCTCCAACGCGGGTCCGAGCGCTGCGCGCCCCCGGTCCAGCCGCGTCCTCGAGGTGGTACCTTCCCCCGCCGCCCGGGGGTCCGCCTTGCCGCTCATGAGGGGGAGTCTCCCATGATCCGTCCGCGCGGGGTGCCTAGAGACCGCTGACCCGGAGCGTGATGTTCAGCCGCCCGGTGAGTCCCAACTCGGGCGGCGCGGTGCCCGGGTGCACCTTCGGCACCCCGTGGTACGCGAGCCGGGAGGGGCCGCCGAAGACGAACAGGTCGCCGCTGCGCAACTCGGTGTCGGAGTAGGGGCGGGCGCGGGTGCCGGGGTTGCCGAAGCGGAAGACGCAGCTGTCGCCGAGGCTCAGGGAGACCACGGGGGCGTCGGAGCGCTCGTCCGCGTCGCGGTGCATGCCCATGCGGGCGTCGCCGTCGTAGAAGTTGACCAGCGCGATGTCGTACGGCTCCCGTGCCACCGCCGCGGCGCCGAGCGCGTCGGTCACCGCGCGGCGGGCGAGGTCGTCGAGCCAGGCCGGGAAGGGCTTGACCGGGGCGCCGCCGCCGTCGACGGCGGTGGGGGCGTAGCCGTACGGGTACCAGTGGCGGCCCAGGCAGACCTGCCGGGCGGTCATGGTGCCGCCGCCGGGGGTGCGCACCGTGCGCAGTCCGGCCGGCGGGCGGGCCCACGCGCGGCAGGCGTCCAGCAGCTCGCGCTGCCGTCCCGGGGCCAGCCAGTCCGGCACGTGGACGGCGCCGGGCGCGGTCTCGGCACGGGTCCTGGGGAACAGCTCGGCGTCCATGTCCCCCATCCTGCCTCCGCGCTCCGCGTGCCGGGCGCGACCGGCGCTGAGCTGCGGCTCGGCTAGCCTGGACACACGATGAACGACCGCAGCACGAACGACCGCAGCGACCGCGACGACCGCATGAGGACGCCCTGGGGGGAGCATGTGCTGTCCCGCTTCCCCGAGGACCCCCGCGACCGGCTCCGGGCCTGGGACGCCTCCGACGAGTACCTGCTGGCGCACCTCGCGGAGCGGGACGTCCCCCTGGACGGCACGGTCGTGGTCGTCGGCGACCGCTGGGGAGCGCTGGTGACGGCGCTGGCGGCGCACCGGCCGGTGCAGATCACCGACTCCCACCTCACGCGGGAGGCGACGCGGGCCAATCTGGAGCGGAGCGGTGCCGAGCCGGGCTCGGTGCGCCTGCTCACCACGCAGGACCCGCCGCCGGACCGCGTCGACGTGCTGCTGGTGCGGGTGCCGAAGAGCCTCGCCCTGCTGGAGGACCAGTTGCTGCGGCTGGCGCCGTCGCTGCACGCGGGCACGGTCGTGGTCGGCACCGGGATGGTGAAGGAGATCCACACCTCGACGCTCCGGCTGTTCGAGCGGATCGTCGGCCCGACCCGGACCTCACTGGCCGTGAGGAAGGCCCGGCTGATCTTCGCCGAGCCCGATCCCGCGCTGAAGCGGCCCGCCAACCCCTGGCCGCTCGGCTACCGGCTCCCCGACGACGTCGGACCGCTCCTGTCCGGCCGCCCCGTCGTGAACCACGCCGGGGTCTTCTGCGCCGACCGGCTCGACATCGGCACCCGCTTCTTCCTCCGGCACCTGCCGGAGCCCGGGGTCTTCCGGCGGGTGGTGGACCTGGGCTGCGGCAACGGTGTGGTCGGTACGGCCGTGGCGCTGGCCGACGCCGACGCGGAGCTGCTGTTCACCGACGAGTCGTTCCAGGCGGTCGCCTCGGCCCGCGCGACGTACCGGGCGAACGAGGTCGCGGGCCAGGCGGAGTTCCGGGTCGGCGACGGGCTGGCCGGGGTGCCGGACGGCAGTGCCGACCTGGTGCTCAACAACCCGCCGTTCCACTCCCACCAGGCGACGACCGACGCCACGGCGTGGCGGATGTTCACCGGGGCGCGGCGGGTGCTGCGCCCCGGCGGCGAACTGTGGGTGGTCGGCAACCGGCACCTCGGCTACCACGTCAAGCTGCGGCGCCTGTTCGGCAACAGCCGGCTGGTGGCGGGCGACCGGAAGTTCGTGGTGCTGAAGGCGGTCAAGGAGTAGCCGGAGGAGGGGCGGGCGCGGTCCGGGCGACCACCCGGAGGAGCGCCGCCACCGTCCGGACCATGGCCTCCCTCCCCGCGCCGAGGTAGCCGCGCGAGTCGACCGCCTCGGGACGGGCGGCGAGGTGCTCCCTGATCGCGTCGGTCATGGCGATGTTGAGCGCGGTTCCGACGTTGACCTTGGCGATGCCGCCCGCGACGGCGGCGGCGAGTTCGGCGTCCGGGACGCCGGAGGAGCCGTGCAGGACGAGGGGCACGTCCAGGGTGCCGGACAGTTCCTTGAGCAGGTCGTGGTCGAGGGCCGCGGTGCGGGTGGTCATGGCGTGGGAGCTGCCGACGGCGACGGCCAGGGCGTCCACGCCGGAGTCGGCGACGAAGGCGCGCGCCTGGGCCGGGTCGGTGCGGGCACCGGGGGCGTGGGCGTCGAGCGGCGGTGCCCCGTCCTTGCCGCCGACCTCCCCCAACTCGGCCTCGATCCAGAGACCCCGTGAGTGCGCCCAGTCGGCGGCGGCCCGGGTAGCCGCGAGGTTCTCGGCGTACGGCAGCCGGGCGGCGTCGTACATCACGGAGCTGAACCCGGCGTCCGGGGCCTGGCGCAGCAGGCCGTCGCTCTGCACGTGGTCGAGGTGCAGGGCGACGGGGACGGCGGCGCCCTCGGCGGCGGCGACGGCCGCGCGGGCCAGGGGCAGCAGGCGGCCGTGGCGGTACTTCACGGCGTTCTCGCTGACCTGGAGGAGGACGGGTCTGCGCACGGACTCGGCGCCCGCGACGACAGCCTCGACGTGCTCCAGGGTGATGACGTTGAAGGCGGCGACGGCGGAGCGCTCGGCCGCGGCACGGCCGATCAGGTCGCCGGTGGTGGCGAGGGGCACGGTCTGTTCCTTCCCGGGCGTCAGGGGGGGCGGGCGTCAGGGGGCGAGGATGACCGAGCGGGTCAGGTGGCGCGGGCGGTCCGGGTCGAGGCCTCGCGCGGCGGCGACGGCGACGGCCAGCCGCTGGGCGCGCACCAGTTCGGCCAGCGGGTCCAGCTCACCGGGCACCCACAGCGCTCCGGTGTCGCGGACCTGGTCGGCCAGTCCCCCGGGCGCCTCGCCGAACATCCAGGTCGCCGTGCCCGCCGTGCTGATGCTGATGGGCCCGTGCCGGTACTCCATCGCCGGGTAGGCCTCCGTCCAGGACAGGGAGGCCTCGCGCATCTTCAGGCCCGCCTCGTTGGCCAGTCCGACGGTCCAGCCCCGGCCGAGGAAGGTGAACTGGGTGCACTCGACGAGCCCTTCGGGCAGCTCGGTGGCGAGCGCGGCGCGGGCGTCGGCGACGGCGGCCTCGGTGTGCAGGCCGAGGTGGGCGCGGAGGAGGGTGAGCGCGGTGGTCGCGAACCGCGTCTGGACGACGGACCGTTCGTCGGCGAAGTCGAGGACGACCACGTCGTCGGCGGCGGCCATGACCGGTGTCTCGGGGTCGGCGGTGAGCGCGACGGTGCGGGTGCGGCCCTTCAGGTCCGCGAGCAGTTCCAGCACTTCGGTGGTGGTACCGGAGCGGGTCAGGGCCACGACACGGTCGTACGCCCGTCCCCGCGGGAACTCGGAGGCGGCGAACGCGTCCGTCTCGCCCAGGCCCGCGTCCTCGCGCAGCGCCGCCGCCGACTGCGCCATGAAGTACGAGGTGCCGCAGCCGACGATCGCCACCCGCTCCCCCGCCGCCGGGAGCGCCGCCGTGTGGTGCGCGGCCTGGGCCGCCGCGCGCGTCCAGCACTCGGGCTGGCTGTTGAGCTCGTCCTCGACATACGTCATGTCGCACACTCCCCGAAGACAGGTTGATTGTTCCTGCAAGATATAGCGATCTTTCGAGCACAATCAAGCAATCCGAGGGAAGAGTGCGGTGCGCTAGGGTCGGCGGGGATCGAGGAACGGAGGCGCGGATGTCGCGCGACGCCCGCTGGAAGGCGCTGCTGGAGCTGCTCGTCGAGCGAGGCCGGCTGGACGTCGAGGAGGCGGCGACCGAGCTGGAGGTCTCGGCCGCGACGATCCGCCGCGACTTCGACCGGCTCGCCGAGCAGCAGATGCTGGTGCGCACGCGCGGTGGCGCGGTCGTGCACGGGGTGTCGTACGAGCTGCCGTTGCGCTACAAGACCGCCCGCCGGGCTTCGGAGAAGCAGCGCGTCGCGCAGGCGGTCGCCGCCCTGGTGGCGCCCGGCGAGGCGGTGGGGCTGACCGGGGGCACGACCACGACGGAGGTGGCGCGCGCCCTGGCCGTGCGCACCGACCTGGCCTCGGGCACGCCCGCGCTGACCGTGGTCACCAACGCGCTCAACATCGCCAACGAGCTGGCCGTCCGGCCGCAGTTCAAGATCGTGGTGACCGGCGGGGTGGCCCGGGCGCAGTCGTACGAGCTGATCGGGCCGCTCGCGGACGGCGTGCTGGGCCAGGTGACCCTCGACGTGGCGGTCCTGGGTGTCGTCGCCTTCGACGTCGCGCACGGCGCCGCGGCCCACGACGAGGCGGAGGCCGCGATCAACCGGCTGCTGTGCGAGCGGGCCGAGCGGGTGGTCGTGGCCGCCGACTCCAGCAAGCTGGGCCGGCGGGCGTTCGCCCGGATCTGTGCGACCGAGTCGGTGGACACGCTGGTGACGGACGGCGCGGCGGACCCGGAGCTGGTGCGCGGGTTCGAGGAGGCCGGGGTCCGGGTCGTCACGGCCTGAGGGTCCTTGAGGGGGGCGCCGGTCAGTGCCCGTGGCCGTCGGTGTGGCCGGGCGTGGCGGTCGGGGCGGACTCCGTGGCGCCCGGTGCCGATCCGGCGCGCACGGTGAACGCCGCGGTGTGGACCCCGCCCTGGTGCCGGAAGTCCAGGAAGAGGCGGTAGGTGCCGGCGCTGGGCGCGGTGGCCGTGAAGGAGATCTCCGGGCCGGGTTCGGTGCTGCCGTCGCCGGGTTCGCCGTTCGGGTGGACGTGCAGGTAGGCGAGGTCGCCGGAGCGCAGGGCGACGAGGTGGCCGTAGGCGCCGAGGTAGGGCTGGAGGTCGTTGACGGGTTCGCCGTCGCGGGACACCTTCAGCTTCAGCTCGCTCGCCTTGCCGGGGCGCAGGGAACCGGCGAGTTCGACCTGGTAGCCGTCGGCGAGGGCGGTGCTGTTCGGAGCCGGCAGCCGCGCCGGTTCGTAGCGGCCGGAGGCGGCCAGGTCGGCGCCGAGGGTGAGGTTCTCCGCGCCCTTGACGGCCGGGGTGAAGTCGGCGAAGACGCGGTAGCCACCCGCCGCGGGCAGGTCGACGGGAGTGCTCCAGGTGCCGTCGGCGGCGCGGGTGGGGTGCAGGTGGCGGTAGGTGACCAGGTCGCGTGAGGCCAGGATGAGGTGGAGCTCCTTGTCGTGCTCCCGCCGGTACGCGGTGACCGCCTCACCGCTCCCGTCCCGGACCGTGAAGCGCAGTTCGGTGCGCTGACCGGCGGTGACGCGCGGGGTGGCGAGGTCGAGGGTGTAGCCGCCCTCGGAGATCTGCAGGCCACCCGCCGGGGTGCTCTCGTGTCCCCCGTGGCCGCCGTCCTCCGGTCGTGGCGTCGGCTCACCCGGGCCGCCCCGGTCGTCGCGCTCGCCGTGCTCGTCGTGGGGCGCGGGCGCGCTGTCCGCGACGATCGGGTCGACTCCCGCCCCGACGCCGTAGGCGGTGCCGAAGGTCGCCGCGAGGGCGGCGGCGAAGGCGGTGATCCTCAGTCCGGTGTGCATGACGGTCGTCTCCTCGGATTACGGGGCTCCGGGTCACGCGGAGGCCCCTCCATGCACTTCACCATACCCCTAGGGGGTACTCAGTCAAGCCGTGGAGGCACTTGCTTCGTGTACCCCCCAGGGGTATACATGGAACCGCACCGGGCGGATACCCCCGCCCCGTATTCGTCTCACGACCTCCGGAGGAAGTCATGTCCTCGAACGTCACCACCCCCGCCGTCTCCCCCGTCATCACCACCTACGCCGTCGCCGGCATGACCTGTGGTCACTGCAGCGCGACGCTCACCCGGGTGATCGGCGAGCTGGACGGTGTCACCGGTGTCGACGTCCAGCTCGACACCGGCCGGGTCACCGTCACCGCCGCGGCCGAGCCGGACGACGCCGCGGTCGCCGAGGTGGTCGACGAGGCCGGCTACGAGCTGACCGGCCGGGTCTGACCGACCGCACTCCCCCACCGCACCGCCGGGACCCGCGACGCCGGGTCCCGGCCGACGACCCCGCATCAGGAGCAGCCATGACCACCAGTACGACCAGCGCACCAGCCGAGGTGGAACTCGCCATCGGCGGCATGACCTGTGCCTCGTGTGCCGCCCGGATCGAGAAGAAGCTGAACCGGATGGAGGGGGTCACCGCCACCGTCAACTACGCCACGGAGAAGGCGAAGGTCAGCTATGCCGCCGACGTGTCCGTCCCGGAGCTGATCGCCACGGTCGAGGCGACCGGGTACACGGCCCGCGAGCCCGAGCCGGTGCGTGCCGAGGCCGGTTCCGGGCCCGGGGGCTCCGGGGCCGTGGACGAGCTGCGGCCGCTGCGGGAGCGGCTGGTGACGGCAGTGGTGCTGGCGGTCCCGGTGATCGCGATGGCGATGGTCCCGGCGCTGCAGTTCACGTACTGGCAGTGGCTGTCGCTGACGCTGGCGGCGCCCGTGGTGACGTACGCGGCCTGGCCCTTCCACAAGGCCGCGTTCACCAATGCCCGGCACGGCGCGGCCACCATGGACACCCTGATCTCGGTGGGCACGTCGGCGGCGTTCCTGTGGTCGCTGTGGGCGCTGTTCCTCGGCAGCGCGGGCACGCCCGGCATGACCCACCCCTTCGAGCTGACGATCGCCCGTGGCGACGGCTCGGGCAACATCTACCTGGAGGCCGCGGCCGGGGTGACCGCGTTCATCCTCGCCGGGCGCTACTTCGAGGCACGTTCCAAGCGCAAGGCCGGTGCCGCGCTGAAGGCCCTGCTGGAACTGGGCGCCAAGAACGTCACGGTCCTGCGGGGCGGCCGTGAGGAGCAGATCCCGGTCGCCGAGCTGAGGGCCGGGGACCGGTTCCTGGTCCGCCCCGGCGAGAAGATCGCCACCGACGGCACGGTCGTCGAGGGCACCTCCGCCGTCGACGCGTCGATGCTCACCGGCGAGTCCGTGCCGGTCGAGGTCCAGGCGGGCGACGCGGTCACCGGGGCGACGGTGAACGCGGGGGGCCGGCTCGTGGTCGAGGCGACCCGGGTCGGCGCGGACACGCAGCTGGCGCGGATGGCGCGGCTGGTGGAGGACGCGCAGAACGGCAAGGCCGCGGCCCAGCGGCTCGCCGACCGCGTCTCCGGCGCCTTCGTCCCCGTCGTGATCGCCCTCGCGCTGGCCACCCTCGGCTTCTGGATCGGCAACGGCTCGGGACCGACGGCCGCGTTCACCGCCGCCGTGGCGGTCCTGATCATCGCCTGCCCCTGCGCGCTGGGGCTGGCCACCCCGACCGCGCTGATGGTCGGCACCGGGCGCGGCGCCCAGCTCGGCATCCTCATCAAGGGGCCCGAGGTGCTGGAGTCCACCCGCAAGGTCGACACCATCGTCCTGGACAAGACCGGCACCGTCACCACCGGCCGCATGACCCTGCTCGCCGTGCACACCGCCGACGGCACAGATCAGGCCGAAGTCCTGCGGCTGGCAGGCGCGTTGGAGCATGCCTCGGAGCATCCGATCGCGCAAGCGGTGGCCGCGGGCGCCGCCGGACAGGTGGGCGCCCTGCCCGCCCCGGAGGACTTCGCCAACGTGCCCGGTCTCGGCGTCCAGGGTGTCGTCGAGGGCCACGCCGTCCTGGTGGGCCGGGAGAAGCTGCTCGCCGAGTGGGCCATGGAACTGCCCGCCGGCCTGGCCCGTGCGAAGGCCGAGGCGGAGGCCGCGGGCCGCACCGCGATCGCCGTCGCCTGGGACGGCGAGGCCCGGGCCGTCCTGGAGGTCGCCGACGCGGTCAAGGACACCAGCGCCGAGGCCATCACCCGGCTGCGCGCGCTGGGCCTGACCCCGGTCCTCCTCACCGGGGACAACCGGGCCGTCGCCGAGGCGGTGGCGGCGGAGGTCGGCATCGCTGCCGAGCACGTCATCGCCGAGGTCATGCCCGAGGACAAGGTCGCCGTCGTCAAGCGCCTCCAGGGCGAGGGGCGTTCGGTGGCGATGGTCGGCGACGGTGTCAACGACGCCGCCGCACTCGCCCAGGCCGACCTGGGCCTGGCCATGGGCACCGGCACCGACGCCGCCATCGAAGCCGGCGACCTCACCCTCGTCCGCGGCGACCTGCGTGCCGCCGCCGACGCCATCCGCCTCGCCCGCAAGACGCTCGGCACCATCAAGTCCAACCTCTTCTGGGCCTTCGCCTACAACATCGCCGCCCTGCCACTCGCCGCCGCCGGACTCCTCAACCCGATGATCGCCGGAGCCGCCATGGCCTTCTCCTCCGTCTTCGTCGTCGGCAACAGCCTGCGTCTGCGCGGCTTCAAGGCCGCGACCTGACCCACCACCGCCGCCGCACCGGGCCGCCGGCCGACTCCGCGAGGGTCGGCCGGCGGCCCGCCGGTGCGCGGCCCCGGCCGGGCCGATCCGCCACCACCGCCGCGGGGCCCCGCTCCGTCCCGGCGTCCCCCGGACGGGCCCCGCCCACGCGCCGCCGGGTCCGCGGCCGACCAGCATGGTGCGGGTCCCGTCTCGCCACGGAGCTGGAGCCCATGACCGAGCCGACCCACGCCGACGACGGCACCGGTGGCCCGCTCGGGCCGCCTCCCGGCCCGGGGTCCGCGCCCCAGCGCGCCCTCGCGGCCGTGCTCCGGGAACTGCGTGCCGTGGACGGCGCGCTGTACGCGGCGGTGGCCGCCACGTCCACGCCCACGCTCGACCGGGCACTGCGGCGCCTGTCCCACGCCGCCGACCATTCGAAGATCTCGCTCGGGATCGCCGCCGCGCTCGCGCTGAGCGGTGCGCGGGCACGGCGGGCGGCCCTGGTCGGCGTGGGGGCGGTCGCCGTCGCGTCGGCCGCGACGAACCTGCTGGGCAAACGTCTGGTGCACCGCGCGCGTCCGGACCGGGAGGCCGCGCGGGTGACGGTGGACCGGTATGTGCCCATGCCCGCGTCGGCGTCGTTCCCGTCGGGCCACACGGCCGCGGCGGTCGCGTTCGCCACGGCCGTCGGCGTCGTCCTTCCCGAGGCCGCCGTGCCGCTCGGCGCGCTGGCGGGCGCCGTCGGCTACTCCCGGGTCCACACCGGCGTGCACTATCCCGGTGACGTCGCCGCCGGCGCCGTCCTGGGCATCGCCAGTGCCGCCGCCGCGCTGGCGGTGGCGGCACCGGCCCGGGTTCGTCAGCCGAACGCCTTCACGGCCTGGTAGTACGTCCAGGCGGTGCTGTTGCAGGCGGTCCTGGTGGCACCGCCGTAACCGGCGCAGACGCGCTTGAGGTCCTCGTAGAAGGCGCTGTCGAGACGGGACTTGTTGGCGCTGAAGGTGCCCGCGTCCTTGTAGTTGCGGTAGCCGAAGTCGTGCCGCGCGCAGGAGGTGCTGAAGGGGAAGCCGAACGGGTTGTCCGGCGAGGAGGAGCAGTAGTCGGTGGTCCAGTCGAAACCGTAGGCGGACCAGGCGGACCTGTTCGCCCGTGCGGCGGTCCAGGCGTGGTAGCTGGAGGCGCTGGTCTGGGTCCAGCTCGCGAGTACCTGGGTCTTGTCGGCGGGAGCGGCGTCGGCGGCCGTGGTGGTGGCGACGACGGTGGTCACGGCCAGGGCCGCGGTGGTGAGTCCGGTGGCGAGTCTGCGGCGCATTCCCACACCTCCATGAGGACGCGGTCCGCCCCTCGGACCGCAGGTTCATGTCAAGAGGATGCACATCTCCGCCACCCGTTCACACCTCCGGCGGCCCAACTCGCAGTGAACACCCAGGATTCGTGACGCCTTACGCGCACTCCCCGGGGGCCCATCCGGGGTGGTCGCCGTGCATCGCGGAGTAGAAGGGGTCACCGGCGGCGATCTCGCCGGCGCGCACCGGCCGTCCGGTGAACGCCGCCTTGTACAGGGCCGCGGCGAACTCCAGCGTGGCGCGGGCCTCCGGGCCACTGCCGGGCGGGCGGGCCCCGGCTTCCCAGGCATCCAGTACGGCGCCGAGCTGCGCCGTGTGGGAGCTGGGCACGTCGGCGCCCGGGGTACGCCAGGCGGCGGCACGCTCGGGCGAGACGTGCCGGGCCGGGGTGTAGGCCCAGTCGTCGTTGCGGTGCCCGTAAAGGTGTGTCAACTCGACCGTCGCGTCGGCGCAGTCGACGCGCAGGCGGCTCATCTCGTCCGGGGAGAGCACGCTTTGATGACGGTGGCGAGGGCGCCGCTCTCGAAGCGCACCAGGGCGGTGGAGACGTCCTCGCTCTCGGTGGCGTGCACCAGGCGCGAGGCCATGGCCCGGATCTCCGCCCAGGGGCCGAGCAGGTGCAGCAGCAGGTCGTACTGGTGGATGCCGTGGCCCATGGTCGGGCCGCCGCCCTCGGTGGACCAGCGTCCACGCCACGGCACCGCGTAGTAGGCGGCGTCGCGGTGCCAGGTCGTCTGGCAGTGGGCGACCAGCGGGGCGCCCAGTTCGCCGCTCGTGATCAGTTCGCGGGCGTGCGAGGCGCCGGAGCCGTACCGGTGCTGGAAGATCACGGACGCGTACGCCCCGGACGCCTCCTCGGCCGCCGCGATGTCGTCGTACTCGGCGAGGGAGAGCCACAGCGGCTTCTCGCACAGCACCCACGCGCCCGCCTCGAGCGCGGCCACCGTCTGCTCCCGGTGCAGCGACGGCGGTGTGCCGACCAGGACCAGGTCGGGGCGTACGGCGTCCAGCATGGCGCCCGTGGACGCGTATCCCGCGACGTCGCCGGGCACCCGCGCGCAGAAGGCGGCGAGCCGCGCGGGGTCCACGTCGACGGCGGCGACCAGTTCGGTGCGGTCGGCGTGGGCGGCGAGGGCGGGCAGGTGACTGCCGGTGACGATGGCACCGGTGCCGACCACGGCGACCCGGCGGCGGGCGGGACGTGGGGACATGCGGTCCTCCTCGGACAGCGACGCCGCGGCACGCGCACGTCGGGTAGCAAGCGCTTTCACGCGAGGCCGACCATAAGCGCGCAGCGATGGCCCGGACAACCCCCACCGTTTGCGGGGCGGGCCCGCGGCTGGTCGACTGTCGCGGGGGGACCGGGGCCGGCGGTATCGCGGCGGCCCACCCTTCAGACCTCTCCGGAAGGAGTCCCGGCGTGAGTTCCCCGAAGCCGAAGCCCTCGTCGACCGCGGAGCAGCGGTCGGACGGCAGCCAGCCCTGGCTGCACCAGAAGGGCCGGACCATTCAGGAGTTCGGCACCGTCAAGCAGTTCCCCGTGGCCCTGACCATGGAGACCCGGCTCTACTCCTGCCAGCGGCTCAACAAGGTCCTGGCGGACACCCGGATCCTGCACGACCTGTACAAGAAGTACCACTGGCTGATGCGCGGAGCGACGTTCTACCAACTGCACCTGCTGCTGGACAAGCACGCGGGCGAGCAGCTGGAACTGATCGACACCGTCGCCGAACGCGTCCAGACGCTCGGCGGCGTCGCGGTGGGCGATCCCCGGCACGTCGCCGAGATCACCACCGTGCCGCGCCCGCCGGACGGGGTGGAGGAGGTGCCGTCGATGCTCTCGCGGCTGCTGGAGGCGCACGAGCTGATCCTGACGGAGTGCCACGACGCGGCGGCCCGCACCCAGGAGTACGGCGACGACGGCACCAACGACCTGCTGGTCTCCGAGGTCGTGCGCACCAACGAACTCCAGGCGTGGTTCGTGGCGGAACACCTCGTGGACACGCCGCTGGTCCACGCCTGACCCCGCCGGACATGGCGCACACGTCACAGGACGCCGGCGGCGGCCCGCCGGTGCGCGGGCGGTGGCCCGCGTTCCGGCAATCGCCGTTCTGGCCCGCCACCGTGCTGGTGCTGATCCTCGCCGCAGCGGCGGGCCTCTTCGCGGGCTCGTACACCTACTCGATGGCGAACCCGACCCCCCGTCTGATCCCCACGGCCGTGGTCGGCTCCTACGAGAAGGCGGGCGGCCAGGCCTTCCTGCGCGGTCTGGAACAGGCGCTGGACACCTCGGTGCGGGTGCATCCCTACGAGACCCGCGCCGCGGCCCGCTCGGCGATCGAGCAGCAGGAGGTCTTCGCGGTCTTCGAGCTGCGCGACGACGGGCGGTACGCCGCCCTCGACGTGTCCGGCGCGTCCGGGGCGTCGGTCGCCGAGCTGCTCGCGCAAACGGCGCCGGCCGTCGGGAAGAAGCTCGGCGTCCAGGTCACCGTCCGGGACGTCAACCCCTTGCAACAGGGTGACCCGCGCGGGCTGGCGATCTTCTACATCTCCCTGGCCGCCGTGATCATCGGCTTCGTCGGGGCGATCCAGCTGAGCGTGCACGCGCGGGCGCTCACCCCGCTGGAGCGCATCCTGTTCACGGTGGCCTACGCGCTGCTCGGCGGGTTCGTCATCGCGGCCGCGGTGGACTGGCTGCTGGGCGCGGTGGACCTGCCGTTCGCCGAGTCGTGGCTGATCCTGGCGCTCACGATGTTCGTGTCCGGCATGGTCTTCACCATGTTCAACACCCTGTTCGGCCGCTGGGCGATGCTGCCGACCTGGGGCCTGATGGTGATCATCGGCAATCCCTCCTCGGGCGGCGCGGTGTCCTGGCCGCTGCTGCCGTCGCCGCTGGGGGTGATCGGCCGGTGGCTGCCGCCCGGCGCCTCGGTCAACGCCCAGCACACCGCGGTGTACTTCCAGGGCCACCAGCACGCGTTCCCGTTCCTGGTGCTGGGCGGGTGGGCGCTGCTGTCCTGCACGGTCTTCTGGGTCTGGCGGCACCGGCATCCCGGCGGACGGGAGAAGGAGCCGCCGGAGGCCGCACCGGAGGCCGCCGCGTCCTGAGGGCCCGCCGGTGCTCAGGTCAGGGCACGGCAGGCCATCTGGAGGGCGAGGCGGTCGCTGGGGTCGTCCAGAGGGAGACGCCGAGCCGTGCGCGGACCTGACGCAGCCGGGCGGCCACGGTGTTGCTGTGGAGGCCGAGGGCGCGGGCGGTGGCGGCGGAGCCGCCGTGCTCGAGGAAGACCCGCAGGGTGGTGAGCAGGTGGGCGTGCTCGGCGCCGAGGGCCCCTTCGTCCCTGTCGTGGACCCCCGGGGGCTGCGATCATGTGGCTGGAGTCGCAGGTGCGGCTCGGGGTGCGGCCCAGCCGTACCACCTGTCTGCCGCCCCGGCCGAAGGACCGCATCGCCTGACGACCATCCCCGTCCGCCCGGCCCCACGACCCTGGAGTTGAAGCATGGCCCTCGACGTCGCCGCGATCCGCGCGCACGTGCCCGCCCTGAAGTCCGGTACCGCGCGGTTCGACGCGCCGGGCGGTACGCAGACCCCGCAGCCGGTGATCGACGCGATCGCGGCGGCGCTGACCGCCCCGCTCGCCAACCGGGGGCGCAACACCGAGGGCGAGCGCAACGCGGACCGGATCGTCGAGGAGGCCCGGTCCGCCCTCGCCGACCTCCTCGGCACCACGCCGGGGACGGTCGTCTTCGGGCGCAGCGCCACCCAGCTCGTCTACGACCTGTCCCGGACCCTGGCCAAGGGCTGGGGACCGGGCGACGAGGTGGTGGTCACCCGGCTCGACCACGACTCGAACATACGGCCGTGGGTGCAGGCGGCACAGGCGGCGGGGGCACGCGTGCGGTGGGCGGACTTCGACCCGGCCACGGGCGAGCTGCGGTCCGAGCACCTCGCGGCGGTGCTGGGCCCGCGCACCAGGCTGGTCGCGGTGACCGCCGCGTCGAACCTGATCGGGACCATGCCGGACCTGCCGGCGCTGGCGTCCCTCGTCCACGCCAATGGGGCGCACTTCCACGTCGACGCGGTGCACTACGCCTCACACGCCGTGGTGGACCTGGCGGCGACCGGCGCGGACACGCTGGTGTGCTCGCCGTACAAGTTCCTCGGCCCGCACCTGGGCGTGCTGAGCGGCCGGGCCGAGCTGCTGGAGTCGCTGCGCCCGGACAAGCTGCTGCCGTCCGCCGACACCGTGCCCGAGCGGTTCGAACTGGGCACCCTTCCCTACGAGTTGCTGGCCGGGACGAGCGCGGCGGTGGACTTCCTGGCGGGGCTCGACCCGGAGGCCCGGGGCTCTCGCCGGGAGCGGCTGGTCGCCTCCTTCGCGACGCTGGAGGCGCATGAGGACGTGCTGCGCGAGCGGCTCGAACGAGGGCTCGCGGACCTCGGCGGGATCACCGTGTACTCGCGGGCCGCGCGGCGCACTCCGACGCTGCTGTTCACCGTGGCGGGCCTGCGCCCGGCCGACGTCTACCGCCGGCTCGCCGAGCGGGGGATCGACGCGCCGGCCGGTTCCTTCTACGCCGTGGAGGCCGCGCGCCGGCTGGGCCTCGGCGACGAGGGCGGCGTACGCGTCGGCCTCGCGCCGTACAGCAGCGCGGAGGACGTGGACCGGCTGCTGACGGCGCTCGGCGCCCTGGAGCGCTGAGGCACACCCCGCGACACGCCCTCGGCCCATCCCGCGACACGCACCGCAAGACGAACACGGCGAAGCGGCACGCCCCCCGCGTGCCGCTTCGCCGTGTGTGTGCCGCCCGCCCTGCCGGGGGTCAGGCCAGGGGCACGGCCACCTCCGCGGCGCCCTCCGCGCTCGCGCCGCCCGCGACCCGGACGGTGAAGGGGCGGTCGGTGCCGCTCGCGGTGACCCGCAGGACGTCCCCGTCGCGCCGCACGCGGAAGGTCGCGGCCGGTGTGCCCAGCAGGTCGGGCACGGTGACCTCGGCCGCGTAGTCGGCGCCGGCGGCCGGGTGGACCAGCAGGGTCGGGGCGTCCAGCCAGTCGCCGTCGGGCCGCTGGTCGTCGGAGCCCAGCGGCAGGACGGCGCCCTCGCGGACGTACAGGGGCAGGCTGTCGTAGCCGTGCCGTTCGGTGCGCCAGGCCGGGCCGGTGACGCGCTCGCCGGACAGGAGGTGGGTCCAGGTGCCCTCCGGGAGGTAGACCTCGACCTCGCCGTCCTCGGTGAAGACCGGGGCGACCAGGAGGTCGGAGCCGAGCATGTACTGGCGGTCCAGCGGACGGCACGCCGGGTCGTGCGGGAACTCCAGGACCATCGGCCGCATCATGGGCACGCCGGTGCGGTGCGCCTCGGCCGCGACGCCGTACAGGTAGGGCATCAGGCGGTGCTTGAGGAGGGTGAAGCGGCGGGCGACGTCGACGGCCTCCTCGCCGAACTCCCACGGCACCCGGTACGACGAGGAGCCGTGCAGCCGGCTGTGCGAGGAGAGCAGGCCGAAGGCGAGCCAGCGCTTGAAGACCGCCGGGTCGGGAGTGCCCTCGAAGCCGCCGATGTCGTGGCTCCAGAAGCCGAAGCCGCTCAGCGAGAGGGACAGGCCGCCCCTGAGCGACTCGGCCATCGCCTCGAAGGACGACCAGCAGTCGCCGCCCCAGTGGACGGGGTACTGCTGGCCGCCCGCGGTCGCCGAGCGGGCGAAGAGGACGGCCTCGCCCTGGCCGCGCTCCTTCTCCAGGAGTTCGAAGACGGTGCGGTTGAACAGGTGCGTGTAGTAGTTGTGCATGCGCTCCGGGTCGGAACCGTCGTGCCAGACCACGTCGGTCGGGATGCGCTCGCCGAAGTCGGTCTTGAAGCAGTCCACGCCCTGGTCGAGCAGCGGCTTGAGCTTCCCGGCGTACCAGTCGCGGGCGGCGGGGCTGGTGAAGTCGACCAGGCCCATGCCGGCCTGCCACAGGTCCCACTGCCAGATGTCGCCGTCCGGCCTGCGCACCAGGTGACCGAGGGCCGCGGCCTCGTCGAAGAGCGGGGACTTCTGGGCGATGTAGGGGTTGATCCAGGCGCTGACCCTCAGTCCCTTGGCCTTGAGCCGGGCGAGCATGCCGTCCGGGTCCGGGAAGACGTCCGGGTCCCACTGGAAGTCGCACCACTGGTACTCGCGCATCCAGAAGCAGTCGAAGTGGAAGACGGAGAGCGGGATGCCGCGCTCGGCCATGCCGTCCACGAACGACGTGACCGTCCGCTCGTCGTAGGAGGTGGTGAAGGAGGTGGTCAGCCACAGGCCGAAGGACCAGGCCGGCGGCAGGGCGGGGCGGCCGGTGAGGGCGGTGTAGCGGGTGAGGACGTCCTTCGGGGTGGGCCCGGCGACGACGTAGTACTCCAGCGTCTGGTCCTCGACGCTGAACTGCACCTGGCCGACGGACTCGGAGCCGACCTCGAAGGAGACCGCGCCGGGGTGGTTGACGAAGACGCCGTAGCCGCGCGAGGAGAGGTAGAACGGGATGTTCTTGTACGCCTGCTCGCTGCTGGTGCCGCCGTCGGCCTGCCAGATGTCGACGACCTGGCCGTTCTTGACGAACGGGGTGAAGCGCTCGCCGAGGCCGTAGATCTGCTCGCCGACGCCGAGGGCGAGGCGGCTCAGCATGTGGTGGGCGCCGTCGCCGGTGGTGGCGAAGGCGGTGCCCTTGGCGTCGGCACGGGTCAGCTCGCGCCCGCCCGCGTCGTGGAAGGTGAGGCCCCAGGGGCCCTCGCGGTCCAGGCGGAGGGTGAGCGGGCCACTGGTCAGCTCGGTGACGGTGCCGTCCTGGCGTACCTCGCCGGCGCCGTCCGCCGCCCCGGTGAGAGCGAAGTCGGGGCCCGGCCGGCGCTTGCCGGAGTGGTGGGTGACGCGGACGCCGATGACGCCCTCGGCGGGAGAGAAGCACTCGACCGTGAGAAGCGGCGCGTTGAGCGTGTCCCCCCTCCGCGTCACCTTCTTCACGGCGGCATGGGCGGTGAAGCGCTTCGATTCGGGGCGCACATCGCGTACCTCAGTGGCGTACGAGAGATGCACGCCCTCGCGGATGAGCCAGAAGCCGTCGGTGAACTTCATGATCTTCCTTGGGTGGGGCGGGAGCTGTCGGGTGGGAGCACGGGGGCCGTCTCACAGCGTTTTGATCGTACACAAAACAAATCCCCACGCCGAGGGGTCTACGCCGACTTCAGCGCGCTGAGCTGGCACTATTACGCATGAGAACGGCTTCCTCACCCGGCGGAGCGAAGAGAGCGGGGCCACTTTCCTCTAGCGCGGAAGCGGGTCCGTGACGTATTAGTCATCACATCAAACAAAACAGTCCGGCGAGGAAGCCGGACGGTACGACAGCAAGGGCCGCACCATGTCGAAGCGCTTCACCTCGCTCGCCTTGACAGCACACCCTCCGGCTGCCACGCGCCGCGGGCGAGGACGCTCACGCCGAGTCGTCGCCCCGCTCACCGCGGTGTCCGTGCTGGTCGCCGGGGCGGCACTGGCCGGCTGCGGACAGCAGCGCGACGCCGACACGTACACCGTGATGAACTCCTCGACCGACGAGTCGTACCACCGCTGGGACGCGGAGGCGATGGCCCGCTGCGGCAAGGAGCTGGGGGTCACCATCGAGCAGCAGAGCGTCCCGGCGGCGCAGGTGATGACCAAGGCGCTGCGCATGGCCTCGTCCAAGTCGCTGCCCGACATCGTGCAGTTCGACGCCTCCGAGATGCCGACCTTCGCCGACGCGGGCGGGCTGGTCGACCTCAGGACCCTCGGGCTGAGCACCGACGACATCCCCGACGGCATCGTCGACTTCGGCTCGTACAAGGGCACCTACTACGGCGCGGCCCGTTCGGTGAACACCCTCGCCCTCTTCTACAACAAGGACGTCCTCGACAAGGCGGGCGTCGAGGTCCCCACCACCTGGGCCGAGCTGCGCCTAACGGCGAAGAAGCTCACACAGGGCAAGCGGTACGGCCTGGCGCTCAGCGCGGGCGGCGCGGAGGACGGTGTCTTCCAGTTCACGCCGTTCATGTGGTCCAACGGCGGCGACGAGACCGACCTGGACAGCCCGAAGGTCGTCGAGGCCCTGGACTACTGGAAGAGCCTGCTGAAGGACCGCTCGCTCTCCAAGTCGACGGTCAACTGGACCCAGGCGGACGTCAACGACCAGTTCATGGCCGGCAACGCGGCGATGATGGTCAACGGTCCTTGGCAGGTGGAGACCCTCAACAGCGACAAGTCGCTGCACTGGGGCATCGCGCCGATCCCGGTGCCCGAGGCCGGCGACGACTCGGTGGGCCCACTCGGCGGTGCCGTCCTCACCGTGCCCAACACCGGCGACGAGGCCCGGGAGAAGACGGCCGGAAAGATCGTCGCGTGTCTGGCGAGCCAGAAGGAGCAGCTGACCTACGCGCTCAACAGCTGGATGGTCCCGGCCAACGCCAAGGCGGCCGCCGTCTGGCGCGAGAAGGTGCCCGAGCTGGACTCCCTCGCCGACCAGGTGGCCGTCGCCCGGTCCCGTACGGCGAAGCTCGGCGCCGGCTGGTCGAGTGTGTCGCTCGCGCTGCAGAGCGCCTTCCAGTCGGCCCTGACCGGCCAGTCCAGTGAGACCGCCCTGAAGCGCGCCCAGCAGCGGGCCACGAGCGGGAACTGAGGTACGCCCCCATGACCACGTCCACCGTCACCGCGCGCACGCCCGCCGAGGCGTCCAAGTCCGCCCCCGCGCCGGATCCCGGCCGGATCGCGCGCCGCCGCCGGCTCACCCAGTGGGGGTTCGTCGCCCCCGCCGTCGTCTTCATGCTGCTGTTCTTCGGCTACCCGCTCGTGCGCAACGTCGTGATGAGCTTCCAGGACTACACGCCGAAGACCTTCTTCACCGGTGAGGCGCCCTTCAACGGCGCCGACAACTGGTCCAACGTGTTCCAGGACGCCCTGTTCGGCAAGGCCCTGTGGCACACGCTCGTCTTCACGGCGGGCTCGCTGCTCGGCCAGTTCGGCATCGGCCTGGCCCTCGCGGTCTTCTTCAGCCGCCGCTTCCCGCTGAACGGGGTGCTGCGCTCGCTGATCCTGCTGCCCTGGCTGGTGCCCATGGTGGTGTCCGGCATCGTCTGGCGGCGCATCCTCGACCAGGACACCGGCGTGCTCAACTCGTTCCTGGACACCCTCGGCATCGGTGGCCACACGCCCTGGCTGACCAGCCCCGAGATGGCCCTGCTGTCGGTCATCCTGGTCAACATCTGGATCGGCATCCCGTTCAACATGGTCATCCTGTACGGCGGTCTCCAGGAGATCCCGAAGGAGCTGCACGAGGCGGCCGCGCTGGACGGCGCCTCGGCCTGGCGGACCTTCCGTTCGGTGACCCTGCCGATGCTCAAGCCCGTCGTCACGGTCGTCCTGGTGCTCGGCTTCATGTCGACGGTGAAGATCCTCGACCTGATCCTCGCCCTGACCGACGGCGGCCCGGCCGACGCGACCCAGACGCTCGGCACCCTGACCTACCAGAACTCCTTCGTCCAGCTGGACTTCGGCGCGGGCGCCGTCGTCGGCAACGTACTCATCCTGATCTCCGCCGTGTTCGCGGTGTTCTACCTGCGGGCCAACCGCACCGAGGGGAAGTGACGTCCATGGCCTCCCACACGCCCACTGCCTCCCGGCGCCGCTGGGGCTCCACCGTCGCCGGCGTGCTCATCCTGTGCGTGATGCTCTTCCCGCTGTACTGGATGCTCAACACCGCGCTCCAGCCCGACTCGGGGCTGCTCCAGGTCGACCCGGTGCCCGGCAGCCTGGACCTGTCCGGCTTCTCCAAGGCGATCAGCGACCAGGGCGGGCACCTGCTGACCTCGCTGGCGGTCTCGCTCGGCGCGGTCGCCATCTGCCTCGCCATCTCGGCGCCGGCCGCCTACGGTCTGGCGCGGTTCGGGCTGCGCGGCTCGCGCACCATCGTCTTCGGCACGCTGATCACCCAGATGGTGCCGGGCATCGTCATCGCCAACGCGCTCTACAACTCCTACGTCGACCTGGGGCTGGTCAACTCCTACTTCGGCCTGATGCTGGCGGACGCCTCGCTGGGCATCCCGTTCTCCATCGTGCTGATGCGCTCCTTCATGGTGTCGATCCCCGGCGAGGTGATCGAGGCCGCGCAGATCGACGGGGCCGGGCCGGTGCGCACCTTCGTCCGGGTGGTGCTGCCGATGAGCCGCAACTCGCTGATCACCTCGGGCCTGTTCGCGTTCCTGTTCTCGTGGAGCGACTTCATGTTCGCGCTCACCCTGAACACGACCGACGACGTGAAGCCCATCACCCTGGGCATCTACCAGTACATCGGCGCGCACGTCGGCGACTGGGGCTCGGTGATGGCCGCGTCCGTGCTGTCGGCGGTGCCGGCGGCGGTCCTCCTCGTCCTCGCCCAGAAGTACATCGCCGCCGGGATCACCGGCGGCTCCGTCAAGTGAACCTCGCACCACCGCGTACGCACGGAGATGAGCAGCACAGCATGAGTGACTTCCCCAGCTTCCCGCCCGGCTTCGTCCTGGGCGCCGCGACCGCCTCGTACCAGATCGAGGGCGCGGCGGCCGAGGACGGCCGCGGTCCGTCGATCTGGGACACCTACAGCCACACCCCCGGCCTGGTGGCGAACGGCGACACCGGTGACGTGGCCTGCGACCACTACCACCGCTACCCCGAGGACGTGGCCCTGCTGCGCGACCTCGGCGTCGACTCCTACCGCTTCTCGATCGCCTGGCCGCGCATCGTGCCGGACGGGTCGGGCGCGGTGAACCCCAAGGGCCTCGACTTCTACTCCCGTCTGGTGGACGAACTGCTGGCGGCGGGCATCGAACCGGCCGCCACCCTCTACCACTGGGACCTGCCGCAGGCGCTGGAGGACCGGGGCGGCTGGCGGGTACGGGAGACGGCGGAGCGGTTCGCCGAGTACACGGCGGTGGTGGCGGAGCACCTCGGCGACCGGGTGCCGCGCTGGATCACCCTCAACGAGCCGTGGTGCAGCTCCTTCCTCGGCTACTCCATTGGCCGGCACGCCCCCGGCGCCAAGGAGGGCCGGGGCGCGCTGGCCGCCGCCCACCACCTGCTGGTCGGCCACGGACTGGCCGTGCAGGCGCTGCGCGCGGCCGGGGTGCGCGAGGTCGGCATCACGCTCAACCTGGACCGCAACCTGCCCGCCACCGACTCCCCGGCCGACCTGGCCGCGGTGGTCCGCGCCGACACCCAGCACAACCTGGTGTGGACCGAGCCGATCCTCGCGGGCCGCTACCCGGCCACCGAGGAGGAGACCTGGGGCGAGCTGATCACCGGGGCGGACTTCCGGCGAGAGGGCGACCTGGAGCTGATCTCCCGGCCGCTGGACTTCCTCGGCATCAACTACTACCGGCCGATCGTGGTCGCCGACGCCCCGTACCGCGAGAGCGACCCGGCCCGGCGCGTGGCCACGGACAACCGGTACGAGGAGGTGCGGCTCCCCGGGGTGCGGCACACGGCGATGGACTGGCCGGTCGTCCCGGACAGCTTCACCGACCTGCTGGTCGCCCTGAAGAAGCAGTACGGCGACGCGCTCCCGCCGGTCCACATCACGGAGAACGGCTCGGCGGAGGACGACGCGCCGGCCGCCGACGGTGCGGTGCACGACACCGACCGGGTCGCCTACCTGCGCGACCACCTCAGCGCGCTGCGGGCGGCGATCGACGCGGGGGTGGACGTGCGCGGGTACTACGTGTGGTCGCTGCTGGACAACTTCGAGTGGGCGTACGGCTACGACAGGCGCTTCGGCATCGTGCGGGTGGACTACGGCACGCAGGAGCGCACGCCGAAGGACAGTTACCGCTGGTACCGGGAGCTGATCGCCGCGAACCGCGGGTGAGCCGGACGGGCTGACGCGGAGGGCCGCCGGGCGGCGGCCCTCCGCGTCAGCCCGCGTCCCGTTCCGCGTAGGCCCCCGGGTCGGCCAGCACCTCGCGGACGATCACGCCGGCCGCGCCCCGGGCCGCGTCGCCGAGCGAGGACGAGGCGCGCAGCCGTTTGCCGCCCTCGCTCCACAGCCCGGACACCACGCGCCGGGCGAGTTCGCGGTCGACGGCCGGGGCGAGCCAGTCCATCAGCTCGCGGTAGACGCCACCGAGCATCACCGCCTCGGGGTCGAAGAGGTTCACCGCGCCCGAGACCACGACGCCCAGTTGCCGTCCGGCGCGTTCGATCGCCGACAGCGCCAAGGGGTCTCCCCGCCGGGCACGGCTTTCGAGTGCGGCGACGCCCTGCGCACCCGCGTCCGCGTCGAGGCCGGCGGCGGCGAGCAGCGCGGCCTGTCCGGCGTACTGCTCCAGGCAGCCGTGGGCGCCGCACCGGCACAGCGGGCCCTCCGGGTCGACGACCATGTGCCCGATCTCCCCGGCGAAGCCGTGCGCGCCGCGCAGCAGTTCACCGCCCAGCACGAGGGCGCCGCCGATGCCGATCTCGCCGGTCAGGTACAGGAAGCTGCGCACGCCCTCGGTGCCGGCGCCGAACCACAGCTCGGCGAGGGCGGCGGCGTTGGCCTCGTTGTCGGAGCTGACCGGCAGCGGGCGGTGGGCGGGGCGCAGGGCGAGGAGCGCCTGGGCGAACAGCCCCTCGACGGCGACCCGCTGCCAGCCCAGGTTGGGTGCCTGGCGGACGGCGCCGCCGGTCACCAGGCCCGGCAGCGCGACATGGACACCGGCCGGTGCGAGGTCCTGTTCCGCCGCCGAGCCGATGGCGCGCGCCGCCAGCCGGGCCGCGCGCGCCAGGACCTCGGAGGGCTGGACCCCGCGGTTGTCGACGTGCTCCACGAGCCGCACCCGGTCGGTGCCGGCGAGGTCGACGACGCACACCGCGATGTAGTCGATGTTGATCTCGACGCCGAGGCCCGCCGGGCCCGAGCGGGACACCTTCAGGACGGTGCCGGGCCGCCCCGCCTGGCCGCTGCTGGTCTTGCCCCACTCGGAGACGAAGCCGTACTCCAGCAACTGCTCGACCAGGGACGACACCGCCGCCCTGGTCAGTCCGACATACGTGGCGACCTGGGCCCTGGTCGCCTCCCCCGCGTCGTGCACGGCCCTCAGGACCAGGCTGAGGTTGTGCCGTCTGACCGTGGCCTTGCCGGCCTTCGGCTCCAGGGGGGTGAGGTTGTTCATCATGGTGCCGTCGAGCGTATGCGACACCCGGGGCGCCGGGCCCCGGGTGCGCCCCCGCGGCTAGGCGGGCAGGTTCCACCTCTGGGTGCCGAGGCCGTTGCAGTCGTAGATCTGCAGCTTGGTGCCGTTGGCGGTGCCGCCGGACGGGATGTCCAGGCATCGGCCGGACTGCGGGTTGAACAGCGAGCCGTCGCTCCGGTGGCGCCACTGCTGGCCGCCTACGCCCGGGGCGCAGTCCCACACCTGGACCTTGGTGAAGTTGGCCGTGCCGTTGCCGTCGATGTCCAGGCACTTCCCGAACGCGCGCACCGTGCCGTCCGGGGCCACCGACCAGCGCTGCCCGGTGGCGGTGCCGCAGTCCCACAGCTGGGCGGCGTTGCCGTTGCGGCTGGTGTTGGTGTCGACGTCCAGGCACTTGCCCGCGACCCACGGGGTGGTCACCTGGCCGACCGGGCCGCCGAGGCCGCCGGTGCCGAAGCGGACCTGGCACTGGTTGCCGGTGCCGAGCCAGGTGGCGGTCAGGTAGAGGAAGGAGGTGCCGTCGGCGCGCGGCACGATCGGGGAGCTGTAGCCGGGGCAGGAGGGCTCGCCGGGGTTGTAGCCGCCGGTCGGGCCGGTCAGGACCGGGGCCTCGATCTCGGTCCACTCCCCCGCACCGAGGCGGGTGTTGGCGAAGACCACGGTGCCGGACTCCGCCAGCACGGTCTTGTTCCCGGTGGGTCCGCTCACCACGCGCTGGCCCGACATCAGCAGCGTGCCCTCGGGACCGCCGCCCGGCACCCAGGCGAGGTAGGGGGTGTGCAGCAGTTCCCTGCCGTCGGCGGTGCGCACCAGGGTGCCGGGGTTGTCGGCGGGCGCCCAGTTCAGGCCGTCGGGGCTGGTCTTGGTGTACACCTCGCAGGCGTGGTCGGCGTCGGTGGCGTCCCGGCACATCTCGTACGCCATCATGAACCGCCCGTCGGGCAGCGGGACGACGATGGACATGCCGGGGCGGGCGAGGTTGTCGGCGGGGAAGGCGACGTCCTGGGTGAGGGTGCCGCTCCAGGTGCGGCCGCCGTCGCCGGAGGTGTAGTGGCCGATGACCTGGTTGTTGGTGGGGCTGTTCGCGGGCCGCTCGTCGGAGATGAAGCAGGCCAGTGTGTTGTCGGGGGCCAGCAGGAACCAGGGTTCCCAGATGCCGTGCCCGATGGTGTCGGGCAGGCCGCTGGTGCGGGTGCAGTCGGAGAGGTACTGCCAGCTCCGGCCGTGGTCGGTGCTCTTGAACACCTCGACGCGCTGCGTGGTGTAGTCACCGGCCTGCCAGGCGGTGCCGGCGGCCAGGAGGTCGCCCTGGTTCAGGCCGTTGGCGGTGCGCGGCACCTCGTAGAGGACGGGTGCCTCGATGTCCCAGCCCGGGGTGTGCGAGCTGATGGTGGAGATCGGGGCGGCGCTCCAGGTGCGGCCGCCGTCGGTGCTGCGGTGGACGGGCAGTGTGTTGGTGGCACCCTGCTCGCGCCGGGCGTAGGTGGCCAGCATGGTCTGGCCGGCCGAGCCGTCGTGGTCGAGGCGGACGGCGCGCGGGTAGCTGTTGTCCCCCTGCGGGTGGGCCGCGAGGTCGGGTGACGCCAGCACCTGGCCGGCGGGCGCGGCCGACGCGGGGTGTGCCCACAGGGACAGCAGGGCCGTGACCAGGGCGAGCACGGCGAGCAGGGCCGGTGATCTGCCGCGGGTGAGTGACGGGTTGCGCACGGGTCGACTCCTTGGTGTCGGGGAGGCCGGGTGGTGCGGGATCGGGTGGTGCGGGGTGAGCCGGGGGTCAGGAGGTGGAGCGGGCCAGCGGGTCGTCGCCGATGTACGCGGCGGTACGCGTGTCCACGTCCAGCGCGGTCCGGGCGGCGACGGTGCCGTCCACGACCAGCGCCAGGTGCAGCCGGCCGCTGGTCCAGCCCTCGGGCAGCGTGGCGGGCACGGTGACGGGGGCCCCGAGCAGGTACGGCTTGGCCTCCGCGCGGCAGCCGGGGACGGCGTCGCCGGGCGCGTCGGGCGTCCTGGCGTACACCGGGGTCCAGGTCGTGTGCAGCGTCCCCGCGACCGGGTCGGCGCCGTGGTGGGAGACGTGGACGTCGACCGTGAAGTCGGGGCCGGGGACGAGCAGGTCGCGGCCGGGTGCCACCGGCGTCACGTCCAGGACGAGGGTCGTCGGCGCGTTGGCGTGGGCCGGGTCGACGCCCGCGAGGTCCTTGGCGCCGCGCCCGAAGTCCAGCAGCCCGGCGCTCTCGTGCTCGATGTCGTACAGCTCCGTGTACACGTACCCGGCGAGCCGGTCGTGCCGGCGCAGTTCCTGGGTCTGCCAGCGCAGGTGCCAGGCGCGGTCCAGGCCGGTGAAGCCGCCGCCGTACTCGCTGTTGAGGTTGGGCAGGCCGCGCAGCGGCTGACCGGGGACGGCGAGCTTCTTGTGGACGACGAAGTCGGGGCCGAGCTTCACGGGGAAGTCGTCGCGTTCGCCGGAGAGCAGGTCGGCGACGGTGGTGGCCCAGGAGGCAGCGCTCTCGTCGTAGTAGTGCCAGTCGAGCAGGTCGGTCTTGACGTGGGTCCAGCCGGAGTTGTCGACGACCGGACGGGTGGCGTCGAGCGCCTTGAGGCGGTCGTAGGCGTCCGCGGTGGCGCGCTGCTTCGCCGGGTCCCCGGGGATGTCCCAGTCCAGGCCCCATTCCTCGTTGTACAGGCCCCAGATGACGATGGCCGGACTGTTGCCGTCGCGCTCCACCATCGGCTCGATCTGCCCGGCGAAGGCGCTGACGGAGGCGGGTGAGAAGCGGCCGGGCGAGGCGGGCTCGGCCCACAGGAGCATGCCGAGGGTGTCGGCGTGGTGGGCGAAGCGGGGGTCCTCCAGTTTGAGGTGCTTGCGGACGAGGTTGTAGCCGGCCTCGGCGGCGAGTTCGAGGTCCCGGCGCAGGGCGTCGTCGTCGGGGGCGGTGATGCCGGTCCCGGGCCAGTAGCCCTGGTCGAGCACGCCCCGTACGAACAGGCGGCGCCCGTTGAGGTACAGGGCCTCTCCGTCGACGGTGATGGTGCGCAGTCCGGTGTAGGCGGTGACCCGGTCGGTGCCGTCGGCCGAGGTGAGTTCGGCGTCGACGTGGTAGAGGTGCGGGTCCTCGGGCGACCACAGTCGGGGCGCGGCCAGCGGGAGTTCGGTGCGGAGCCGTCCGCCGGGTTCCACGGTCGCCGTGACGGCGGTGTCCTCCTCACGCACCCGCAGCCGGAGTTCGGCACGGTCCGCCGCGGGGCCGTGCACGACGGCTTCGACGGTGATGCCGGTCAGGTCGTCGTTCGGGCGCAGCCGGAGAGCGGCGAGGTGGGTGGCAGGGCGGGCCTCCAGCCAGACGCTCTGCCAGATGCCGGAGGAGGGGGTGAAGCAGACGCCGTCGTAGTCGTCGCGCGGCATGCTGCGCTGCTTGCCGTGGGCGATGTCCCGCTTGTCCGCCGGGGCGTGGACCCGCACCGTGAGCAGGTGCTCGCCGTCGCCGAGCGCGTCGGTGACATCGGCGGCGAAGGGGGTGTAGCCGCCCTCGTGGTGAGCGACCTCGGTGCCGTTCACCCAGACCGTGGCGGCGTGGTGCACGGCGCCGAAGTGCAGCACGACGCGCTGTCCGGCCCAGTCGGCGGGCACGGTGAAGGTACGCCGGTACCAGGCGGTCCGCAGCCAGTGCTCGGCGATGCCGGAGGCGGGCGTCTCCCAGGCGAAGGGCACGGTGATGGCGCGGTCGTAGCCCTCGGCCGCGTCGGCGGAGTACCGCTCGGCGGGGTCGGCGCGGAAGTCCCAGGTGCCGTTGAGGGTGAGCCAGGAGTGGGACCGGTCGAAGTGGGGGCGGGGGTATTCGGGACGGGGGGTGGTCATGGGCGTGTGTGCTCCGATTCGGTGCGGCTGGGGAAGAGGCGGCGGTGTACGGGAGGAGAGGTCAGCCCTTGACGCTGCCCGCGAGGATCCCGTTGATGAAGTGGCGTTGCAGCAGGACGAACAGGGCCAGCACGGGCAGCATCGCGATGCTTCCGGCGGCGAGCAGTTCGCCCCAGACGGTGGCGAAGTCGGCGCCGACGCGGTTGCCGGTGACGTTCTGCGCGAGGGTGGACAGCACCACCTGGAGCGTCTGGTGGCTCTCGTCGTTGACGGCGACGACCGGCCAGACGAAGTCGTTGTAGATGTTCATGGCGGTCAGGACGCCGAGCGCGGCGATCCCCGGCCGGATGACCGGCACCACGATCCGGGCGAAGATGCCGAACTCGCTCGCCCCGTCCACGCGTCCGGCGTCGAGGAGTTCGTCGGGCACGGCGGCGATGGTCTGCCGCATCCAGAAGATGCTGAAGGCGTCGATGCTGCCGGGCAGGATCAGCGCCTGGTACGTGTTGACCCAGCCCAGCTCGCTCATCTCCAGGAGCAGCGGGATGACCAGCACGAGGGTCGGCAGCATCAGGGTGAGCATCAGCACGCCGAAGAGCAGGTCCTTGCCGGGGAAGCGGTATTTGGCGAAGGCGTAGCCGGCCAGCGGGCAGAAGAACATGGTCATCGCGCCCTTGACGGCCACGACGAGCACGGTGTTGACGAAGCCGGTGCCGATCGGCACGTCGTCGAACATCGCCCGGTAGTTGTCGAGCGTGGCCGAGCCGAGCGAGAAGGACAGGGGGTCGCGGACGATGTCGGCCGGCGGCTTCAGCGAGGAGCTGACGGCCCACCAGATGGGATACACGAACACGAGGGCGAGAAGGCCGAGCACGAGGTACTGGAGCGGCCCGGGCCGGGGCTGGGACAGACTCCTGCTCGGCTTCTTGGTCTGGCTGGTCATGGTCACTCGTCTCGGGAGCGGAGCAGGCGCACGGACAGCAGGGACAGGGCGAACACCAGCAGCACCAGCAGGAAGGAGTTCGCGGCGCCGGTCCCGAGGTCGGACGCCAGGATGTGGTTGTAGAGGTACAGCCCGCCGGTGGTGGTCGAGCCGTACGGGCCGCCCTGGGTGACGACGAACGGCTCGGCGAACATCTGGAACACCGCGAGGGTCTGCACCACGACGAGGAAGGCGATGCTGCGCCGGACCAGGGGCAGGGTCAGCGACCAGAACTGCCGCCTGCGCGAGGCTCCGTCGAGGGCGGCTGCCTCGTACACGTCGGAGGGCACGGCCTGGAGTCCGGCGAGCAGGATGATGATCGCGAACCCGGTGGTCTTCCACAGGAACAGCAGCGCGAGCGTCGGTTTGGCCCAGGCGGTCGACTGGAGCCAGTCGACGTCGGGCAGGCCGACGAGGTTGAACAGGTGGTTGACCAGGCCGTAGTCCGTGTCGAAGGCGACGATCCACACCTGGGCCATCGCCACCAGCGGGGTGACGAACGGCGCGATGAAGGCCACCCGGAACATGCCCTTCAGCCGCAGCCGCGCGTTGGCGAGCAGCACCGCCGCGGCCAGGCCGCCGACGATCTGGAGGGGCACGATCAGCAGCCACATCACGGCGCTGTTGCCCAGTGAGGACCAGAACTCCTCGCTGGTGAGCAGGTAGGTGTAGTTCTCCAGGCCGATGAAGTTCGCCGCGCCGGCGCCCTTCCAGTCGGTGAAGCTCAACTGGAGCGCGAAGACCAGGGGGTAGAGGCCGAAGGCCGCGAAGACGATGTAGAACGGCGCGACGAAGAGGTACGGCGCGAGGAAGGGCTTGCGCCGGGAGCGGCGGGCGGGGCGCGGCGAGGCCGGTGCCGACCGCTTCTTGCGCGGCGGGGTGAGGGTGCCGGAGGTCATGCGCGGTCCACCAGGTTGCGCTGGATCTTCTTGGTGGAGTCGTCGATGACGTCGTCGGGTGCCATCTTCCCCTCGATGAGCCGCTGGAGGTTGTTGCCGAGGTAGTCGACGGACTTGGCCCACCAGGCCGGGATCGGCGCGGCGGACGGGATGGTGTCGGCGGCGTCCACGGCGACCTTCCACAGGTCCTGTCCACCGAGCGCGGCCACCGGTTCGAACAGCGGCTTGTCGGGGCGGCGGGCGGGCCCGTAGCTGGGCACCGAGGTGGTCAGGCCGCCCGGGTAGACCTCGCTCGGCCCGTACACGGCGCTGTAGCCGGGCTCCTTGAAGCACAGGAACTCATACAGCAGCCAGGCCAGTTCGGGGTTCTTCGCCTTCGCCGGGATGATGAAGCTGCTGCCGCCCATGGCGCCGCTGCGCGCGCCGCCCGGGGTCCAGGCCGGCAGGGGTGCGGCGCGCCACTTGCCCTTGCCCTTCTTCAGCAGCTGCTGGGGTGCGAAGGACCACCACACCGCCCAGGGGACCAGGGCCTGCTGTCCGTTCTCCAGGGCGGCGACATCGGCCTGCTTGAGGTATTCGGCGTGGGTGACCAGGTCGTCGTCGACGGCGTCCCGGACCCAGTTGAGGATGTTGCGGTACTCCTTGGAGTCCAGCCGCACCTGTCCGTCCGCGTCGGCGAGGCTGGTGCCCTGCTGGCCCGCGAGCATCTCCAGCCAGAGCTGGCCGAGGAAGGGGTCCTTCTCCATGTGGAGGGGGCGGGCCTTGGGGTTCTTCTCCCTCAGCGACCGCGCCGCCGCCAGCAGGTCGTCGTAGGTCTTCAGTCCGGCCGGGTCCACGCCGGCGTCCTCCAGCAGGTCCTCGCGGTACCAGAGCAGCCCGGGGTCGAGGTCCCAGGGCACGCCGTAGATCCGGCCGTCGACGGTGTTGACCGAGAGCTTGTACGCCGAGGTCTTGTCGCGGTAGGGCGCTATCAGGTCCGTCAGGTCGTACAGGTGCTCCACCTGGCCGCCGATCTTGGCGTCGTCCCAGAAGCTGCCGTCGGGCAGGTCGGTGCCGCTGATCAGGGTGTTGGCGAGCTTGGCGTCGATGTCGACGGCCTGGTGGTTGACCTTGATGTGCGGATAGGCCTTGCGGAAGGCGTCGATCGCCGCGTCGAAGACCTTGAACAGGTCGCCCGAGCGGTTCCAGATGGTGATCTCGCCCTTGGCCGACGCGCTCGGCGTCCCGGTGAGCTTGCGCGGCTCGGCCCCGGACGAACCGGGGGCGCACGCCGCGAGGGGACCGGCGGCCGCGGCGAGCGCGCCGGCGCCGAGCGCGCCGCGCAGAACGCTGCGCCGCGGGACGAATGATCTGGACATGAGCACGGCTCCTCGGTCGGGGATGCGGGCTGGGGTACGGGCTGAAATGCGCGAGAGGGGTGGCTGAGCAGGAGTGGACAGGGACGCGCGCAGGCGTCGTCGTCGGCGCGGCGGTACGCACCTGGCCCGTGCCGCCGCCCCCGCTTTGCAACGATGCAGAGATGATGCGTCGCCTTTTGCAACGATGCAATAGCTGAGTAACATCAACCTGCATCGGCGCCGGTGCACACCGGCCCGAACACGAGATGCTGCCGACCGAGGCCCCGCGGGGGCCGTGAGGGGGAACTGGATGGCCGGCTCCACACTCCGCGACGTCGCCCGACGCGCCGGAGTCTCGATCCGCACCGTGTCCAACGTGGTCAACGGTTCGGTGCCCGTCTCCGACGAGTTGCGGGTCAGGGTGCAGGCCGCGCTCGACGAACTCGACTACCGGCCCAACCTGGTGGCCCGCAATCTCCGCCGGGGCCGCAGCGGCATGATCGCCCTGGTCGTCCCCGAACTGGACGTGCCGTACTTCGCCGAACTGGCCCGCGAGGTGATCACCGCGGCCCGCTCGCACGGGTACGTGGTGATGCTCGACCAGACGGACGGCGACGGCGACCGCGAGCGGGAACTGCTGGGCCGCGAGTCCCGCGCCACGATGTTCGACGGGCTGCTGCTGAGCCCGCTGTCCATCTCCGCCGAGGAGCTTCGCCGGCGCACCAACAAGGTGCCCGTCGTGCTGCTCGGCGAGCACATCTTCAACGGCAGCTTCCACCACGTGGCGATCGACAACGTCGGCGCGGCCCGGGAAGCGACGGAGCATCTGCTCGGCCTCGGCCGTCGGCGCATCGCGGCCATCGGCGACCAGCCCTACAGCACCGGCGAGACCGCGCAGTTGCGTACGACGGGATACCGGCAGGCACTGGAGCGGGCCGGGCTCACCGTCGACGAGGAACTGATCGTCCCCACCCCGCGTTTCCACCGCCATCTCGGCGCCGAGGCCATGGAGCGCCTGCTCGCCCTGCCCGAGCCGCCCGACGCGGTCTTCTGCTACAACGACCTGCTAGCCATCGGCGCCATGCACACCCTGACCCGGGCCGGTGTACGGGTGCCCGAGGACATCGCCGTCGTGGGGGTCGACGGCATCCAGGAGGGCCGGTACAGCTCGCCGTCGCTGACCACCGTCGCCCCGGACAAGGCCGCGATCGCGCGCACGGCGGTCAGCACCCTGCTCGGCGTGATCGACGGTTCGGCGCCCGCGCCGACGGAGGCCAAGGCGCCGCACCGGCTGCTGGTGCGGCAGAGCACGGTGGGGGCACCGGTCGGCTGAGGGCCGCCCGGCGCTCCTGCGTCCTGGACCTCCCCCTCCCGGGCACCCTTGTCGCGCCCCCGCCCGGCACCTAGCCTGACTTTGTGCCGCAAATAAACAAAGCCCGATCGCACAGCGCCGTGCCGGGCACCCGCGACGACCTCACCCGACTCCGCATCGCCCTGACCGCCTTCTTCGCCCTCGACGGCTTCGTCTTCGCCGGCTGGGTGGTCCGGATCCCCGCCATCAAGGAGCAGACCGGCGCCTCCGCCAGCGCCCTGGGACTCGCCCTGCTCGGTGTCTCGGCGGGCGCCGTCGTCACCATGACCCTCACCGGACGACTCGTCCGCCGCTACGGCAGCCACCCCGTCACCGTCGCCTGCGCGGTCCTGCTCTGCCTCAGCATCGCCCTGCCCCCGCTCACCCACTCGGCGCTCGCCCTCGGCGCCGTACTGCTGGTCTTCGGCAGCGCGTACGGCGGGATCAACGTCGCCTTCAACAGTGCCGCCGTCGATCTGGTGGCGGTCCTGGGGCGCCCGATCATGCCCAGCTTCCACGCGGCGTTCAGCCTCGGCGGCATGGTCGGCGCGGGGCTCGGCGGCTTGGTCGCCGGGTCCCTGTCGCCGACGCGGCACCTGCTCGCGCTCACCGTGACCGGCCTGCTCGTCACCCTGTTCGCGGGCCGTGCCCTGCTGCGCTGCGAGCCCGCCGCGCCACCGGAGCGCACGCCCGAGCGGGACGGCGCGCCGCGCCCCCGGGACCGCCGCACCCGACGCCTGGTCGTCACCTTCGGTCTGATCGCGCTGTGCACGGCGTACGGCGAGGGGGCGATGGCCGACTGGGGCGCCCTGCACCTGGAGCAGGACCTCGACGCCTCCCCGGGCCTGGCGGCGGCGGGCTACTCGTGTTTCGCGCTCGCCATGACCGTCGGCCGGCTGACCGGGACGACGCTGCTGGAACGCCTGGGCCGGACGGCCACGGTGGTGGCCGGCGGCAGCACCGCGGTGGCCGGGATGCTGCTCGGCTCGCTCGCCCCCTCCGTGGGGGCGGCGCTGTTCGGCTTCGCGATCACCGGCCTCGGGCTCGCCAACATCTTCCCCGTCGCCATCGAGCGGGCCGGCGCGCTCGGCGGCCCCGGCGGCGTCGCGACCGCGTCCACCCTGGGCTACGGGGGCATGCTGCTCGGTCCGCCCGCGATCGGCTTCATGGCCGACTGGCTGTCCCTGTCCGCCGCCCTCACCAGCGTGGCCGCGCTCGCGGCGGTGGCGGTGCTGGTCGCGGTCGCGACGCGACGGGCGGCGGTTCCGGGCTGAGCCGTGCCGTCCGGCCCCAGGGAGTGTGCCGGGGAGGCCTGCCTTCGAGTCCGCTCCATGCGGCACACTCCCTGCCATGAAGACCGCAGCGTACGTCGAGATCCTGGACCGTGAAGGGGCGTTGCTGGCCGCGGCCGCCGCGGCGGCGGGCAGCGACGCCGAGGTGCCGACCTGCCCCGGCTGGCGGGTGCGGGACCTGCTGCGGCACACGGGGATGGTGCACCGCTGGGCGACGGCGTTCGTCGCCGAGGGGCACACCGGCCCCCGGCCCGCCGACGACCTGCCCGACCTCGACGGCACCCCGCTTCTGACCTGGTTCCGGGAGGGACACGGGCGGCTCGTCGAGGCCCTCGTGGGTGCCGCACCCGACGTGCGGTGCTGGCACTTCCTGCCCGCGCCGTCACCGCTGGCCTTCTGGGCCCGTCGGCAGGCCCACGAGACGACCGTGCACCGCATCGACGCCGAGTCGGCCCGCGGCGGTGAACCCACCGGTGTCGGCGTGGACTTCGCGGTGGACGGCATCGACGAGTTGCTGTGCGCCTTCCACGCCCGTGAGAAGAGCGCCGTCCGCACCGAGGAACCCCGCACGCTACGGGTGCGGGCGACAGACGCGCCGGACGCCGTGTGGACCGTACGGCTGTCCGCGCGGCCGCCGGTGACCGTGCGGGAGGACATCGGGGACGCCGACTGCGAGCTGTCCGGCCCCGCCGCACGGCTCTACCCGGCGCTGTGGAACCGCAGGCCGTTCCCGGAGATCACCGGGGACGGCTCGCTGGCCGCGTTGTGGCGCGAGCGGTCGGGCGTCACCTGGAAGTGAGACGGGCCGCGCCGACAGGCCGGGGGCGCGGGTCAGCCGGAGGGGCGGGTCGGCCGGAGGGGCGGGTCAGCCGGAGGCGCGGGTCAGCCGGAGGCGCGGGTCGGCCGGTAGGACGGGACGCAGGTCAGCCGGTAAGCGGGGGGCACAAGTCAGCCAGTAAGCGAGAAGCGCAAGTCAGCCGGGGGGCAGGTCGCCCGGTCGGCTCGGGGGCGCAGGTCAGCCGGCCAGCAGCCGGTGCAGCACCGCCCGCTGCACCGGGAGCGCCTCGCCGTGCCTGGCGCGCCCCTTCGCGGTGAGCGCCACCCGCACGCCCCGCCGGTCCTCGGGGCACATGGTGCGCTCGACGAGGCCCTCCCTCTCCAGCCGGGCGACCAGCCGCGACAGCGCGCTCTGGCTGAGGTGGACCCGCTCGGAGATCTGCTGGACGCGGTATCCGCAGGAACCGGAGCCGTCCTCGTCCCGGGTGCCGGCCAGGACGTCGAGGACCTCGAAGTCGCTTCCGCACAGGCCGTGTCCCTGCAGCGCACGGTCGAGTTCGCACTGGACGCGGGCGTGGAGGACCAGGATCGAGCGCCACCGGGTCACGAGCGCCTGTTCGGCCTTCTTCGCCGCCATCCGCGCACCGTAGCAGAGCCCCCGCACGACCGGCACGGCGCTGCCGAAACGCCGCCGCCCTGGGAGACTTGCAGCCATGGATGCCTACGGCGGACGGCGCACGCAGGGCGAGCGGGACGCGATCACGGTCGAGATCGGATACGCGCTGTGCAGCGCGGCGTTCGCGGCGGCCGTGCTGTTCGGGGCGGTGGCGGGGCCCGCGTATCTCTTCGCCCTGACGGGCGGGGTGCGCGCCGGGCTCGTCGGGACGGGTGTGGCGCTGGCCGTGGTGGTGTTCTTCGTCCGGGTGGTGAGCGTGCTGGTCCGGTTCTCGCGCGGTGGTCAGCCGAGCCAGCCCGGCCGCACCAGTCCCGACTCGTAGGCCAGGACGACCAGTTGCGCCCGGTCGCGGGCGCCCAGCTTCACCATGGTGCGGCTGACGTGGGTCTTGGCGGTCAGCGGGCTGACGACCAGCCGGCGGGCGATCTCCTCGTTGGACAGTCCGATGCCGACCAAAGCCATCACCTCGCACTCCCGCTCGGTCAGCCTGGCCATCTCGGCGGCCGCCGCGGGCTCCTTGGAACGGGCCGCGAACTCGGCGATCAGCCGGCGCGTCACCCCCGGCGACAGCAGCGCGTCGCCGTCCACCACCGCCCGCACGGCGCGCAGCAGTTCCTCGGGTTCGGTGTCCTTGACCAGGAAGCCGGAGGCCCCGGAGCGGATCGCCTCGAAGACGTACTCGTCGAGTTCGAAGGTGGTGAGCATGACCACCTTCACGTCGTGCAGTCCCGGGTCGCCGGTGATCCGGCGGGTGGCGGCGAGGCCGTCGAGCAGGGGCATGCGGATGTCCATGAGGACGACGTCGGGGCGCAGTTCGCGGATCGAGCGCACCGCCTCCTCGCCGTCGGCGGCCTCGGCGACCACCTCGATGTCCGGCTGCGCGTCCAGCAGCGCCCGGAAACCGGCCCGTACCAGCGACTGGTCGTCGGCGAGCAGTACACGGATCACCGGTCGTCCTCCTTCGACTGCGTCGTACGGGTCACGTGGCCGCCCTCTTCACGTCGACCGGCAGGGCCGCCAGCACCCGGAAACCACCGTCCGGACGCGGGCCCGCCTCGATGGTGCCACCCAGCGCCGCCGCGCGCTCCCGCATCCCGGCCAGCCCGTTGCCGCTGCCGCCCGCCTCGGCGCCCGTCGCGGGACCGTCGTCGTCCACGCGCAGCAGCAGCGTGCCCCCGTCCCGGTCGAGGCGGACCCGCGCGTGCCGGGAGCCCGAGTGACGTACGACGTTGGTGAGCGCCTCCTGCACGATGCGGAACGCGGCCAGGTCGGTACCGGGCGACAGGCGCGGCGGCTTCCCCACCACCTCGACGGTGAGGCCCGCGCTCGCCGCCTGCTCGACCAGTTCGGGGAGCCGGTCGAGGCCGGGGGCCGGAGCGCGCGGCGCGTCCCCGGGCGTGCGCAGGGTGTCGAGCACCTGCCGCACCTCGCCGAGCGCCTCCTTGCTCTGGTCCTTGATGGTGCTGAGCGCGGTGCGGGCCTGTTCCGGGTCGGTGTCCAGGAGGGCCAGTCCGACGCCGGCCTGCACGTTGATGACGGAGATGCTGTGCGCGAGTACGTCGTGCAGTTCGCGGGCGATCCTCAGCCGCTCCTCGTCCGCGCGCCGCCGCGCCGCCTGGGCCCGCTCGGCCCGCTCCCGCGCCCACTGCTCGCGGCGGGCCCTGGCCAGCTCCGACAGGGCCGCGACGGCCACGACCCAGGTGGCGATCACGAGTTCCTGCCCCCAGGACGCGGCCGAGTCCCCGGACGGCGGCAGCCACCGGTAGAGCCAGTGCGCCACCAGGGCGTGCCCGGCCCACAGCGTCCCCATCGCCGCCCACGCGGCCTTGCGGTGCCCGGCGACGACGGCACTGAAACAGGCGACCGCGACGGCCACGAACACCGGACCGTACGGGTATCCGGCGCCCAGGTAGACCAGGGTGGTGACCGCCGTGCCGAACACGACCGGCACCGGATGGCGCAGCCGCCACAGCAGGGCGGCCCCCGTCACGAACAGCAGTGTGCGGGCGAAGGGGTCCAGGGCGGCGCGCTCCCCCTCCTGGGCGTGTGCGGCGAAGTTCGAGCCGAACAGCACGAACGCCGTGATCAGCACGGTGGAGCGCCAGGGCCACCGGGGGCACTGCTCCTCGTCACCCCGCAGGTTCCACCACGGGGGTCCGTGCCGCCACCACTGCGGCGCCCGGCCCTCGCGCTCGCGCTGTCCGTCCATGTCCGCCACGCTAGACGCCGGGCACCGCGGGCGGCGTCACCCGCGCGTGGTGATCACAGGTACTCCCGGGGAAGTACGCCCCCCGCACGGCCGCGTGACCGCCGGGGCGTCAGGGGAACACCGGGCCGACCGAGTGGGCGAGCCGGTCCGCCGCGCGACGGGAGAACGTCCCCCGGTCCTCCACGACCCGGTCGAACTGCCCGAACGCCTCGAACCCGACCAGCGGCTCCGCGGGCAGCACCGGCCCGGCGGGCCCGTGCGCCGGTACGCCTCGCGCAGGATGCCGACGAGTACCTAGCCCGCCCCGGCGGCCGGGACGGCGTCCTCGGGCCACGGTGCCCCGCACCGGCGGCCCGTGGGTCAGCGCTTACGCGTAAGGGGTGGGCGGGACCGCGGACACGTACCGCCTCACCCCGGGCGGGCGCCGGGCTCGGACGAACCGCCGCAGCCGACGACGACAGCCGGACGCCGACGGTCAGGTGCCGGTCTCCTCCACCGCGGACGGCGCGGACGGTGCGGACGCGGACGGCTCGGCCGTCGCGGACCGCCGGTCCATCGCCCCCAGCGCCCGCTGCGCCAGCGGATGGCTGCGGACCAGCTCACCCAGCGAGGTCGAGCCCTGCGTGATGTCCTTGAACGCCTTCCAGGCCGGGCGGAAGCCGGTCAGGGCCGCGTGGAAGAGGCCCGGCCGGCGCTCGAACACCGTCAGCATCCGCTTGCCCACGCTCATCTCCACGCCCAGACCGGCCTTGATCGCGAACGCGTAGTTCAGGGCCTGCTTGCGCGCGTCCACGGCGTCGTGCGCCTCGGAGATGCGCACCGCCCACTCCCCCGCGAGCCGCCCGGAGCGCAGCGCGAAGGAAATCCCCTCGCGGGTCCACGGCTCCAGGAGCCCGGCCGCGTCCCCGCAGACCAGGACCCGGCCGCGCGACAGCGGCGAGTCGTCCGCGCGGCAGCGCGTCAGATGGCCGGAGGAGACGCTGGGCTCGAATCCGGCCAGTCCCAGCCGGGCGACGAAGTCCTCCAGGTACCGCTTGGTCGCCGCGCCCTCGCCGCGCGCCGAGATCACCCCGACCGTCAGCGTGTCGCCCTTGGGGAAGACCCAGCCGTAACTGCCGGGGATCGGGCCCCAGTCGATGAGCACCCGGCCCTTCCAGTCCTCGGCGACCGTCTCGGGCACCGGGATCTCCGCCTCCAGGCCGAGGTCGACCTGGTCGAGCTTCACCCCGACGTGCGCGCCTATCCGGCTGGCGCTGCCGTCCGCGCCGACGACGGCCCGGGCCAGTACCGTCTCGCCGCCCTGGAGGACGACGGCGACCGTGCGCCGGTCCGGCACCGCCGACCCGTGCTGCTCCACCCGGGTCACGGTCGCTCCGGTGCGCAGCTCGGCGCCCGCCTTCTGGGCGTGCTCGACGAGCTGCAGGTCGAACTCGGGCCGGTTGATCAGCCCGAACAGCATCTGCCGGGAGCGCCGGGTCCGGGTGAAGCGCCCGTTGTTCGAGAAGGTCACGGCGTGCACACGGTCCCGGAAGGGCAGTTCGAAGCCGGGTGGGAGGGTGTCGCGCGAGGGACCGATGATGCCGCCGCCACATGTCTTGTAGCGGGGCAGCTCCGCCTTCTCCAGCAACAGCACGCGCCGCCCCGCGACCGCCGCCGCGTAGGCGGCCGAGGCCCCCGCCGGTCCCGCGCCCACCACGACGACGTCCCAGACCTGACGCGTGTCGTCCGCCGAAGAGTTCTCGCTGCTCACGATGGTCTACTGCTCCGATCAAACCGCATGCCGCACCTGACCCCCGCATCCTACGGCGGGCATCGCCGCAGGCCACTGTGGGAGGATCGGCCCGTCATTCCAAGTACTCCTTGGTACAACGTCGCACCCACAAGGAGCGTGCCCATGTCGTCGAATCCGGTCGCCGAGACCGTCGCTTCGCTGATGCCCCGCGCGAGGGAGGAACTCGCCGCGCTGGTGGCCTTCAAATCGGTGGCCGACTTCGACCAGTTCCCCCGCAGCGAGAGCGTGGGTGCCGCCAACTGGATAGCGGCGGCCCTGCGCGCCGAGGGCTTCCAGGACGTGGACCTGCTGGACACGCCGGACGGCACCCAGTCGGTGTACGGGTACCTGCCGGGGCCCGCGGGCGCGAAGACGGTGCTGCTCTACGCCCACTACGACGTGCAGCCGCCGCTGGACGAGGCCGGCTGGGACACCCCGCCGTTCGAGCTGACCGAGCGCGACGGCCGCTGGTACGGGCGGGGCGCCGCGGACTGCAAGGGCGGCGTGCTGATGCACCTGCTGGCGTTGCGCGCGCTGAAGGCGCACGGCGGCGTGCCCGTGCACGTCAAGGTGATCGCCGAGGGTTCCGAGGAGCAGGGCACGGGCGGCCTGGAGCGGTACGCGGAGGCGCACCCGGAGCTGCTGGCCGCCGACACCGTCGTCATCGGCGACGCGGGCAACTTCCGCGTCGGTCTGCCGACGGTCACCTCCACGCTGCGCGGCATGACGATGCTGCGCGTGAAGGTCGACACGCTCGAAGGCAACCTGCACTCGGGCCAGTTCGGCGGTGCGGCGCCCGACGCGCTGGCCGCCCTGATCCGGGTACTGGACTCGCTGCGGGCCGAGGACGGCTCGACGACCGTGGACGGTCTGGCGGCGGACAGCTCGTGGAACGGCCTGGCCTACGACGAGGAGCAGTTCCGCCGGGACGCGCGGGTGCTGGACGGCGTGGAGCTGATCGGTTCCGGCTCGGTCGCCGACCGGATCTGGGCGCGGCCGGCCATCACGGTGCTCGGCATCGACTGCCCGCCGGTCATCGGCGCCACCCCCTCGGTGCAGGCGAGCGCGCGGGCGCTGGTGAGCCTGAGGGTGCCGCCGGGCGTGGACGCCGCCGAGGCCACCAAGCTGCTCCGGGCCCACCTGGAGACCCGTACCCCGTGGGGCGCGCGGGTGGCCGTCGAGCAGATCGGCCAGGGCCAGCCGTTCCGCGCCGACACCACGAGCCCGGCGTACCAGGCCATGGCGGACGCGATGGCGGTGGCGTACCCGGGTGAGGAGATGCAGTACGCCGGTCAGGGCGGCTCCATCCCGCTGTGCAACACCCTGGCGGCCCTCTACCCGGAGGCGGAGATCCTGCTGATCGGCCTGAGCGAGCCGGAGGCCCAGATCCACGCCGTGAACGAGAGCGTGTCCCCCGAGGAACTGGAGCGGCTGTCGGTGGCGGAGGCCCACTTCCTGCGCAACTACGCGGCGAGCTGATCCCGGCGCCCGGTTCCGGGTTCTGCCGTCGGCAGAGGGGTCTCGCCACCCGGCGGGGCCCTGCCTACGGTCGTCGTATGGACGTCGTCGAACTCCTCCCGCGCCTGAGTCTGCTGCGTTTCCCGGTCGGACAGGCCTATCTCTGGCGTGACGGCGACGAGGTGACGCTCATCGACGCCGGACCGGCCGGGTACGGTGCGCGCATCGCCGAGGCCGCGCGGGCCGCCGGCCGCGTACGGCGTGTCGTGCTCACCCACTTCCACGAGGACCACGCGGGCGGGGCGCAGGAGGTCGCCGCGCTCACCGGGGCCGAGGTGGTGGCGCACACCGTCGAGGCGCCCGTCGTGCGCGGCGAGGTGCCCGGTCCGCCGCCCGTGCTCGAGGACTGGGAGCGTCCGCTGCACGAGGGCGCCGTGCGCCGGCTCCCGCGAGGCGGCTTCGCCCGGCCGGCCCGGGTGACCGAGGTGGAGGACGGTGACGTCCTGGACTTCGGGGGCGGCGCCCGGGTCGTGCACGCGCCGGGCCACACGGACGGGAGCATCGCGCTGCACCTGCCGGCCCACGGTGTGCTGTTCACGGGGGACGCGGTCGCCGCGTCGCCGGTCGACGGCGGGGTGCTCCTCGGCGTGTTCAACCTCGACCGGGACCGGGCCGTCGCCTCCTTCGGGCGGCTGGCGGCCCTCGACCCGGAGGTGGCCTGTTTCGGTCACGGGGATCCGGTGACCGCGCGGGCCGGGGATGTGCTGCGCGCGTCGGCGCGGACGTACGGGGCGGCGGACTGACGTCAGCCGACCGGCGTGCCGGCCTCCAGGTAGTGGGCGGCGCCGCGCTCCCGGGCCCGCAGCGCCCAGCGCAGCCGCTCGTAGCGTACCGGGGGCAGCAGGTCGGCGGCCTCGTCCTCGGTGGCGAAGCGCCAGTCGCGCAGCTCGGGTCCCGGCAGCAGCACGCGGCCCGCGTCCGCGGTGTCGAGCCGGCCGCCGTCGAAGAGCAGCCGCAGGCCGCCGTAGGCGGGGGGTGCCGGTGGTTCCCAGTCGACGACCAGCAGGGCCGGTACGTCGTCGAGGCTGAGCCCGGTCTCCTCGGTGACCTCGCGCATGCCGGCGCGGGCCGGAGCCTCGCCGGGTTCGACGACGCCGCCGGGGAACTCCCAGCCGGGCTTGTAGGTGGGGTCGACGAGCAGGACCCGGTCCCGCTCGTCGAAGAGCAGGACGCCTGCGGCGACGGTCTCGCCGGTGGGTTCCGGTGTCTGCACGATCTCGCAGGCCGGCACGGCGCCCGTGCCGACGGCCTCGGCGACCCGGACGGCGGCCTCGTACGGGGTGAGGGCGCCGGTGTCGACGGGGTGGGCGTCGGCGGTGAGCCAGGAGGCGAGGGCGGCGCGGTAGGGCTCGATGTGGTCGCAGGACCACTGCCGTACCCGCGTCTCGCCGTCCGGTGTCCCGCGGCTCGCTATTCGCTCGCGCAGGATCGTTTCGGCCGGGGCCAGCAGGACGTGCCGGACCTCGATCCGGCGGGCGGCGAGGCCGCCGAAGATCTCGTCCCGGTACTCCTGGCGCAGCAGGGTCATCGGGACCACGAGCGTCCCGCCGAGGTCGGCGAGCAGCGCGGCCGCCGTGTCGATCACCAGCCGGCGCCAGATCGGCAGGTCCTGGAAGTCGCCCACCTCGGCCAGGCGTTTGGGCGGCAGCAGGTGCGCGAGCGCCCCGCCGATGACCTCGGGGTCGAAGAGCGTGCTGTTCGGGATCAGTTCGATCAGTTCCCGTGCGGTGGTGGTCTTCCCCGCACCGAACGCGCCGTTGATCCAGACGACGGTCACAGGTCCCCCTCTTCTGTTGGCCCCCTGTGGCTTGCCCGCTTCACCCTGCCACGGAAACCAGCCCAGTTGAGCGCGGAGGAAAGGGCATATGACAGCGGCGCCGACACCCCCTCGGGGGCACCGGCGCCGCGTGGTCCGCACCGGGCGCGGCGGCCCGGCCGGAGGGGGTCAGCCCAGCTGTCCCAGGGCGTCGTCGTCGAGGGTCAGGCTCTCGGTGGCGACGGTGCCCTCCAGGGTGCTGACGGTGTCGTCCACGCCGAGACCGAGCGGGAGGTCGCCCGGGGCGGCGTGGGACGGGCTGACGGCCGCGACGACGAAGCCGGTGGCCAGGGACGCGAGGGCGAGCATGCTGCGCTTCTTCATGCCCCGTTCAACTACGCCGCCGCGCGCGGGTCACGGGCTGCACCGGCGGAGCCTCCCAGGACACCGGCTCCCACCGGCTCCCGGACACCGGGACCGTGCGCGTCGCCCCCACCCGCCGTACTCGGAGACGCACGCCGCCGCACCACCCGGACTCAGACGTGAGCGGCCGTCGCAGCCGTCGTCCGTGACAGCGCCGCCGCGGCCGCGCCGACCAGCCCGGCGTCCGTCCCCATCTGGGCGGGGACGACCACCAGCCGCTGGACGAAGGACAGCGTCGCGTAGTAGGTGAGCGCCTTGCGCAGGGGGGCGAAGAGGACCTCCCCCGCCTTGCCCACTCCCCCGCCGACCACGGCGATGTCGATCTCGACGAGGGTCGCGGTGGCGGCGATACCGGCGGCCAGCGCCTGCGCGGCCCGCTCGAAGGAGGCGACGGCGACGGGGTCGCCGAGGCGGGCGGCGGCGGCGACCGCGGCGGCGGAGGTGTCGCCGTCCGGGCCGGGGCTCCAGCCGGCGTCGAGGGCGCGGCGGGCGATGTTGGGGCCGCTCGCTATGCGCTCCACGCAACCGCGCGCGCCGCACGGGCAGGGGTCGCCGTCCAGGTCGACGCTGATGTGCCCGATGTGGCCGGCGTTGCCGGTCGGTCCGGGATGCAGCCGGCCGCCCAGCACCAGGCCGCCGCCGACGCCGGTCGAGACCACCATGCACAGCGCGTTGTCGTGGCCGCGGGCGGCGCCCTGCCAGTGTTCGGCGGCCGTGATGGCCACCCCGTCCCCGATCAGCTCCACGGGCAGACCGCCGACGGCGTCCCGGACCCGGCGCACCAGCGGGTAGTCGCGCCAGCCGGGCACGTTCACCGGACTGACCGTGCCGGCCGAGGCGTCCACCGGACCGGCGCTGCCGATGCCGACGGCCGTGGCCCGCCCCCACAGGGGCGACGCGGTCAGTTCCGCGAGCACGGCCTCGACGGCCCCCATCACGGTGTCACCGTCCTCCCGGGCGGGTGTCGCACGCTGTGCGCGCGCCTGGATGCGGCCGTGGCCGTCCACCAGTGCGCCGGCGATCTTGGTGCCGCCGATGTCCAGCGCTGCCACGAGGTCGGTGTGCATCAGAGTCGGATCTCCCCGTCGGACCGAAAGCGAAAAAATGTCGTACCCAAGAGCGCGCAGCGACCGGTCCCGCGGTGGGGACGAGAACCGGCAGAGTGCGATGGACAGTGTCTCCCGCATCTGACAACGTTGTCCAGGCTCTATGCTCGACGCCACATCCTCATACAAGCCCATCACCGACACATCCCCCCGGACAGCAGGAGCCGACGCAATCCCGTGGACGACAGGACAGGACACCGCATCGTGCCCGACACGACCCGCCGCGCAGACCGCCTCCCCGGGAACCGTTACGGCAATCGCCCGACCATGAAGGACGTCGCCGCCCGGGCCGGGGTCGGCCTCAAGACCGTCTCCCGGGTGGTCAACGGGGAGCCCGGCGTCACCCCGGAGACCGAGCGCCGCGTCCAGGAGGCCATCGACGCGCTGGGCTTCCGCCGCAACGACAGCGCACGGGTGCTCCGCAAGGGCCGCACCGCGAGCATCGGCCTGGTCCTGGAGGATCTGGCCGACCCGTTCTACGGGCCGCTCAGCCGTGCCGTGGAGGAGGTGGCCCGCGCACACGGCGCCCTCCTGATCAACGGGTCCAGCGCGGAGGACCCGGACCGCGAGCAGGAGCTGGTGCTCGCCCTGTGCGCGCGGCGCGTGGACGGTCTCGTGGTGATCCCCGCCGGGGACGACCACCGGTATCTGGAGCCCGAGCTGAAGGCGGGCGTCGCCACGGTGTTCGTGGACCGTCCGGCGGGTCAGATCGACGCGGACGTGGTGGTGTCCGACAACTTCGGCGGCGCCCGCGACGGGGTGGCCCACCTCATCGCGCACGGGCACCGCAGGATCGGTTTCATCGGCGACATGCCCCGCATCCACACCGCCGCCGAGCGGCTGCGCGGCTACCGGGCCGCCATGGAGGACGCCGGCATACCGGTCAAGGACTCCTGGATGTCCCTGGGCGTCACCGACCCCGTGCGGGTGCGCCGGGCGGCCGAGGAGATGCTCGCCGACCCGCATCCGGTGACCGCGATCTTCACCGGCAACAACCGGGTGACGGTCACCGTGATCCGGGTCCTCGCCGAGCACACCCGGGGCGTCGCCCTGGTCGGCTTCGACGACATCGAGCTGGCCGACCTGCTCCAGCCGGGCGTCACCGTGGTCGCACAGGACGCGGCCGCCCTCGGCCGCACCGCCGCCGAGCGGCTCTTCCGGCAGCTGGACGGCACCCTCCTCGCCCCCGACCGCATCGAACTGCCGACCAGGCTGGTCACCCGGGGCTCGGGCGAGCTGCCGCCGTCGGACTGACCGGCCCGCGCCGGACGACCGTACGGGCCCGGCGCCGGTCCGGCGTCCGAGTGGGCCCGCCGCCATGCGGGCGGCCGGACACACCGTCCCGCCGTCCGCACCACCGCCGGGAGGGAACACACCGTGTCGCGACCACCGACCGAGGGCGGGGAATCCGCGCGGCCGCCCGGCCGGGACCGCACCCTGGACGCCCTCGGGCTGGCCGGGGTGCCGCGCGAGGAGCCGCTGCTGTACCCGGGCGCGTGGCCCCGGGAGTCCGGGCTGCTGGACGGGGACCGGCTGCTGCCGCTGGACGGGGCGGTGTACGGGGAGGAGGACGGCCGGGTCCCGGTGCTGGCGATCGGGTCCAACGCGAGCCCCGGGCAGCTTCGGCACAAGATGGCCGAGTTCGGGATCGCCTCGCCGGTCCCGATGGTCAGGTCGCGGGTGACCGGACTGGACATCGGGGTCTCCGCCCACGTGAGCCGCATGGGCTACGTGTCCGCCTCACCGGTGGGCGCCCCCGGAGTCGTGCGGGAGCTGTTCGTCCTGTGGCTCGACGCCGAGCAGCTAGCGGTGATCGACGCCAGCGAGGGCGTGCCGATGGCGGGCGGCAACTTCGACCGCGTCTGGCTGCCCGCGCCCGACGTACGCGTCGAGCCCGGGGACGGCTCGGTGCTGCGCGGGGCGTACGCGTACGTCAACCGCCACGGCGTCCTGCACGACGGCACCGGCGCGCCGCGGCGCCATCCGGGGGCGCAACGGCCCCTGATCACCGAGCTGCTGCACGGGTCGGCGCGGCTGCGTGAGCTGTTCGGCGGGACGCCCGAGGAGTTCTGCGCGCGGGCGCGGGCGGACCGGCGGCTGTGCGACCGGGGGACGCGGCTGTTCGCCGAGGAGAAGCGGGTGACGGCGTCCGGCCTGGAGCGGTACGCGGGCTCCGGGCCGGACGATCCCTTCGCGGGGAGCCGGACGCGGTCGACGGGGCCTACCGCGCCGATGCCGTGAGGTCGCCGCGCCGCGGACCGGAGAAGCCCTCCAGGTCGGCGCGGGTCAGGCCGGTCAGCCGGGCGACCTCACCGATGTCGAGGGCGCCGCAGTCCAGGCCGCGCAGCAGGTAGCCGCTGAGCGCCTTGGCGGTGGCGGGCTCGTCCATGACGTCGCCGCCGGTGCGGTTGGCGTAGCGGGACAGGCGGGCGGCGGCCTGCTCGAAGCCCTCGCGGTAGAAGGCGAAGACGGCCGCGTACCGGGTGGGGAGGTGGCCGGGGTGCATGTCCCAGCCCTGGTAGTAGGCGCGGGCCAGGGCGCGGCGGGTGAGGCCGTAGTGCAGTCGCCAGGCGTCGTGCACCTGCGCGGTGGGGCCGACCGGCAGGACGTTGGTCGAGCCGTCCGAGACGCGTACGCCGGTGCCGGCGGCGGCGACCTGCATGACCGCCTTGGCGTGGTCGGCGGCCGGGTGGTCGCTGGCCTGGTGGGCGGCGGAGACGCCGAGGCAGGCGCTGTAGTCGAAGGTGCCGTAGTGCAGGCCGGTGGCGCGCCCCTCGGCGGCCTGGATCATGCGGGCCACGGTGGCGGTGCCGTCGGCGGCGAGGATGGACTGGCTGGTCTCGATCTGGATCTCGAAGCCGATCCGGCCCGGGGCGAGGCCGCGCGCCTTCTCGAAGGCCTCCAGGAGCCGCACCATGGCGGTGACCTGCTCGGGGTAGGTCACCTTGGGCAGGGTGAGGACCAGCCCGTCGGGGAGGCCGCCGGCCTCCATCAGACCGCTGAGGAAGACGTCGAGGGTGCGGATGCCGCGGGCGCGCACCGGCGCCTCCATGCACTTCATGCGGATGCCCATGCAGGGAGCGGCCGTGCCCTGCTCGTACGCTTCGGCGATCAGCCGGGCGGCGCGGGCGGCCGCCTCGTCCTCCTCGCTGTCCGAGCGGTTGCCGTAGCCGTCCTCGAAGTCGACGCGCAGGTCCTCGATCGGTTCGCGCTCCAGTTTGGCGCGCACGCGGGTGTACACGGGTTCGGCGAGGTCGTCGCCGAGGCCGAGGACGGCGGCGAAGGAGGCGGCGTCCGGGGCGTGTTCGTCGAGCGCGGCGAGGGCCTTGTCGCCCCAGGAGCGGATGGTGTCGGCGGCGAAGACGTCACCGGGGACGTAGACCGTGTGGACGGGCTGGCGGGTGCCCGGGTCTCCGGGGTAGCGGCGCTCCAGCTCCGCGTCGACCGGTGCGAGGGAGGCACTGATCTCCTCGCCGACGGCGCCCGCGAGGCTCGTTGCCACCTTCTCCTGCTGACCCATCCGACACCCTCCTGATGTTCATTTTTCCGCTGAACGGAATCACTTATCCGTAGAGCGAAGTTATCTGCCGGTCTCTCGCCGGTCAACACCATCCTGCGCGTACGCCGAGGCCCCCGCGACGTCCGTGGACGTCACCGGGGGCCTCGGCGTGCGGTGCGGCGGGCGGTCAGCCCTTGCGGGTCTTGACTTCCTCGGTGAGCTGCGGGACGACGTCGAAGAGGTCGCCGACGACGCCGTAGTCGACCAGCTCGAAGATCGGGGCCTCGGCGTCCTTGTTGATCGCCACGATCGTCTTCGAGGTCTGCATGCCGGCGCGGTGCTGGATCGCGCCCGAGATGCCCGAGGCGATGTACAGCTGCGGGGAGACGGACTTGCCGGTCTGGCCGACCTGGTTGGTGTGCGGGTACCAGCCGGCGTCCACCGCGGCGCGCGAGGCACCGACGGCCGCGCCGAGGGAGTCGGCGAGCGCCTCGATGATCGCGAAGTTCTCCGCGCCGTTGACCCCGCGGCCGCCGGAGACGACGATCGCGGCCTCGGTCAGCTCCGGGCGGCCGGTCGACTCGCGCGGCGTGCGCGAGGTGACCTTGGTGCCGGTCGCGGCGGCGGAGAAGGTGACCGACAGGGCCTCGACGGCGCCGGCGGCCGGGGCGGCCTCCACGGCGGCCGAGTTCGGCTTGACCGTGATGACCGCAGTGCCCTTGGACACGCGGGACTTGGTGGTGAAGGCGGCGGCGAACACCGACTGCGTGGCCACCGGACCCTCGTCGCCGGCCTCCAGGTCGACGGCGTCGGTGATGACGCCGGAGCCCAGACGCAGCGCCAGACGGGCGGCGATCTCCTTGCCCTCGGTGGAGGACGGGACCAGCACGGCGGCCGGGGAAACGGCCTCGACGGCGGCCTGGAGGGCGTCGACCTTCGGCACGACCAGGTAGTCGGCGTACTCGGCGGCCTCGTGGGTCAGCACCTTCACCGCGCCGTGCTCGGCGAGGGTGGCGGCGGTGTCACCGGCGCCGCCTCCCAGCGCGACGGCGACCGGCTCGCCGACGCGGCGGGCCAGCGTCAGCAGCTCCAGGGTGGGCTTGCGGACGGCACCGTCCACGTGGTCGACGTAGACGAGAACTTCAGCCATGGGACTTCTTCTCTCCTGCTTGCGAGATGTGAGGGGCGGTCTGCGGAACCGGCAGGGCTCAGATGAACTTCTGGCCCGCGAGGAACTCGGCGAGCTGCTTGCCGCCCTCGCCCTCGTCCTTGACGATCGTGCCCGCGGTGCGCGCCGGACGCTCGGCGGCCGACTCGACGACCGTGTAGGCGTTCTCCAGACCGACCTCGTCCTCGTCGATGTCGAGGTCGGACAGGTCCCAGGACTCCACCGGCTTCTTCTTGGCCGCCATGATGCCCTTGAAGGACGGGTAACGCGCCTCGCCCGACTGGTCGGTGACCGACACGACCGCCGGCAGCGACGCCTCCAGCTGCTCCGTGGCCGTGTCGCCGTCACGGCGGCCCTTCACGACGCCGCCCTCGACCGAGACCTCGGACAGCAGCGTCACCTGCGGCACGCCCAGGCGCTCCGCGAGCAGCGCCGGAACGACGCCCATGGTGCCGTCGGTGGAGGCCATGCCGGAGACGACCAGGTCGTAGCCGGCCTTCTCGACGGCCTTGGCCAGGACCAGGGAGGTGCCGATGGCGTCGGTGCCGTGCAGGTCGTCGTCCTCGACGTGGATCGCCTTGTCCGCACCCATGGACAGCGCCTTGCGCAGGGCGTCCTTGGCGTCCTCGGGGCCCACCGTCAGGACGGTGACCTCGACGTCGTCATCGGAATTCTCGGAGATCTGCAGCGCCTGTTCGACCGCGTACTCGTCCAGTTCGGAGAGCAGACCGTCCACGTCGTCCCGGTCGACGGTCAGGTCATCGGCGAAGTGCCGGTCGCCAGTGGCGTCGGGCACGTACTTCACAGTGACAACGATCCTCAAGCTCACGCCGGCTCTCCTACTGCGTCGACATTTCAGTGCTGCCTCTTGCAGGCAGCATAGGCGCCCCAAGCGGCCGATCCCGGTCGGGGCGACCTGCGCTCCGCCCGGAATATTACTCGTCAGTACACCCAGTTCCTGCCCGCTAAGCAAGCGCTTTGAACTGTGACCTTCGCAACGCAGCGTAACCGGAACCCGACGCCTTCGCAGAAGCCGTCCCGCCGACCGTTCAGTCGCGCAGACCCCGGTAACGCCCCTGGTGGTACAGCAGCGGCGCGCCGACTCCGGCGGTGTCGCCGAGGAGGACTTCCGCCAGCACGATCCGATGGTCTCCCGCGGGCACCCGGCCGACCACCCGGCACACGAGCCAGGCGAGCACGCCGTCCAGCACGGGCACTCCCTCGGGCCCCTCGCGCCAGACGGTGGGTGCCGCGAAGCGGTCGGCGCCGCTGCGGGCGAAGGTGGCCGCCAGCTCCTCCTGGTGCTCGCCGAGCACATGGACGCCGACATGCTCCGCCTCGGACACCGCGGGCCAGCTCGACGAGCCGGTACCGATGCCGAAGGAGAGCAGCGGCGGGTTGGCGGAGACGGAGGTGAGGGACGTGGCCGTGAAACCGACCGGACCGCGGGGGCCCAGCGCGGTGATCACGGCGACGCCCGCCGCGTGCCGCCGGAAGACGGACCGCAGCAGGTCGTCGGTGGCCGTCCGGGGTGCGGCGAGGTCGGGTGTGACCGTCATACGGGGTGGTCCTTCTGCGTTGCGCCTCGGTCCGGGAAACGCCGAGCGGGGCATATGGGCAGGCTGACGACGGGTGGCACACACAGTCAATTACGTCCCGGATGCGGAGGCTGTGGAGAGGACCTCACCCATGGCGTGGCGCTTGTCACACCGCCTCACCCAGCGCGGCGATCACGTCCGCCCTGCGCGGCTGCCCGACGGCACGCCGCACGACGCGCCCGTCGGCGTCCAGGACCAGCACGGTGGGGGTCTTGAGCACGTCGAGGGCGCGGACAAGTTCCAGATGGCCCTCCGCGTCGATCTCGACGTGGGCGACGCCGGGAACCAGGCCCGCCACCTCACCCAGCACCCGCCGGGTGGCCCGGCAGGGCGCGCAGAAGGCGCTGGAGAACTGCACGAGCGTCGCGCGGGCGCCGAGTTCCGCACCGAGGTCGGCCGCGTCGAGCCGCGGGGCGGCCGCTGCCCGCCTGTCGTCGTCCTGCCCGCGCACCGGCGCTCTCCCGTTCCGCCGCCGTCGCGGCACTCGTCGGCGCGCGTACCCCGCACGCCACCGGTTCGGTACTCCGAAGGTGCAGCGTTCACGGAGCCGCGGAGATTCCCGCCCAGCGTCGCATTTCGGCCACGCGAGGGCGGGCAAGTGATGAGGATCTCGCCGCACCCGGGCACCAAGGCTGGTACACCGGCCGTTCTTGGGGCACGATCTGCGACAAGCCCGTAAACCTACGGGTGCGTAACTTTCGACTGGGAGCCCCTTCCCAGGCTGAGAAGGAAGGGTTCGACCCGCCCATGGCAGAACTCGTCTACCGCCCGGTGATCGGTCTCGCCCGCACCCTGTTCAAGGCGTGGGACCTCAAGATCGACTGCCAGGGATCGGAGAACATCCCGCGCTCGGGCGGCGCCGTGCTGGTGAGCAACCACATCAGCTATCTGGACTTCATCTTCGACGGCCTGGCCGCGCTGCCGCAGAAGCGGCTGGTGCGCTTCATGGCGAAGGAGTCGGTCTTCCGGCACCGGATCTCCGGTCCGCTGATGCGCGGGATGAAGCACATCCCGGTCGACCGCAAGCAGGGCGAGGCGGCCTACGCGCACGCCTTGGACTCGCTGAAGTCGGGCGAGATCGTCGGGGTGTTCCCGGAGGCGACGATCTCCGAGTCGTTCACCCTGAAGAGCTTCAAGTCGGGAGCCGCCCGGCTCGCGCAGGAGGCGGGCGTCCCCCTCGTCCCCGTGGCCCTGTGGGGCACCCAGCGCCTGTGGACCAAGGGCCACCCGCGCAACTTCAAGCGCAGCCACACCCCCATCACCATCCGGGTCGGCGAGGCGATGGAGGCTTCGCGCGAGCAGTACGCGGGCGCCATCACCCGGCGGCTGCGCGAGCGGGTGCAGGAGCTGCTGGAGGCCGCGCAGCGCGCCTACCCGGTACGCCCCAAGGGGGCCGACGACACCTGGTGGATGCCGGCCCACCTCGGCGGCACCGCCCCGACGCCCGAGCAGCTGCGCACGGCCCAGGCGCACTGAGCCGGGCGCTTCAGAGCGCGGCCGGGAGCGTCCGCCACAGGTGCGGGCGGTCGGTGGCGGCCTTGAGGACGTCCAGCACCGCGGGGTGCGGCGCCGCGTACAGCTCCGGGTAGTCCGCCTCGCCCGCCGCGTGGTCCGGCGTGAAGGCCAGTCGCTCCCTCCCCAGGGAGAACTGCGCGTTCACGCCGGGCTTGTTCCCGCGCGGGTCCTGCCGGTGCCAGGCGCCGTCCAGGCGCACGGCGACCAGTCCGTGCACCACGTCGAACCGCTGGTAGCACAGCGCGGTGGGGATGTCCTCGGCCCGCAGCAGCGCGGCCAGCGCGTGCGCCTTGGCGTAGCAGATGCCGGTGCGGCGCTCCAGGACGTCGGAGGCCCGCCAGGTGACGCGCGGGTCCCCGGAGTCCTGTGAGTGCGGGATGGTGTCGCGCACGAACTCGAAGGCCAGTCGCGCATAGGCATACGAGTCCTCCGCCTCCTTCGCCAGCCGGTCGGCCACCTCCCATACGCGCGGATGATCGTGGTCGATGGCCTCGTCGGCAGCCAGGTAAGCGGACAGGTCAGGGTCTTGCTGGATCAGCTCCATGCCCGCAGAGCATAGGAAAGCGATCACCCATCAGTCAATGACTTTCCAGGTGACCGCATACCTATGCATATTCGGGAGGGTCTCGCGTCAGCGCGCCATCTCCTCCTTGAGGGCGGCCACGAACGCGTCGACGTCGTCCTCGGTGGTGTCGAAGGCGCACATCCAGCGCACGTCACCGGCGGCCTCGTCCCAGAAGTAGAAGCGGAACCGCTTCTGCAGGCGCTCGCTCACCTCGTGCGGCAGCCGGGCGAAGACCGCGTTGGCCTGCACCGGGTAGAGGATCTCGACACCGTGCACGGCGCGCACGCCCTCGGCCAGGCGCTGGGCCATCTCGTTGGAGTGCCGGGCGTTGCGCAGCCACAGGTCCTTGGCCAGCAGCGCCTCCAGCTGCACGGACACGAAGCGCATCTTCGAGGCCAGCTGCATGGACAGCTTGCGCAGGTGCTTCATGTGCCGCACCGCGTCCTGGTTCAGCACCACGACCGCCTCGCCGAACAGGGCGCCGTTCTTGGTACCGCCGAGGGAGAGCAGGTCGACGCCGACCGCGTTGGTGAACGTCCGCATGGGGACGTCAAGGGAGGCGGCCGCGTTGGCTATCCGGGAGCCGTCCAGGTGCACCTTCATGCCGTGCGCGTGGGCGTGCTCGCAGACGGCGCGGATCTCTTCGGGCGTGTAGAGGGTGCCCAGCTCGGTGCTCTGGGTGATCGAGACGACCTGCGGCATCGCCCGGTGCTCGTCGTCCCAGCCGTACGCCTGCCGGTCGATCAGGTCGGGGGTGAGCTTGCCGTCCGGGGTGGGGACGGTGAGCAGCTTCAGGCCGCCCATGCGCTCGGGGGCGCCGCCCTCGTCGACGTTGATGTGCGCGCTCTCGGCGCAGATCACCGCGCCCCAGCGGTCGGTGACCGCCTGGAGCGCGACGACGTTCGCGCCGGTGCCGTTGAAGACCGGGAACGCCTCGGCGCCGGAGCCGAAGTGGCTGCGGATCACGCGCTGGAGGTTGTCGGTGTAGTCGTCCTCGCCGTACGCCACCTGGTGCCCGCCGTTGGCCAGCGCCAGGGCGGCGAGCACCTCCGGGTGGGCGCCGGCGTAGTTGTCACTGGCGAAACCGCGGACCTCGGGGTCGTGATGGCGACGCGCGTCGGTCTTCGGGGGGTTCACGGCTTCTCGGTCAGCCACAGACGGTTTCCGTTCACTTCCGCGGCGGGCTTGCCCCAGACGCCTGCGACGGCCTCGGCGAGGTCACGCACGTCCGTGAAGCCCGCGAACTTCGCGTTGGGGCGCTCGGCGCGCATCGCGTCGTGCACCAACGCCTTGACCACCAGGATCGCAGCCGCCGACGTCGGCCCCTGCTCGCCCCCCGCCTTGCGGAAGTAGTCCGCCATGGCCAGCGTCCACGCCTCGGCGGCGGCCTTGGCGGCCGAGTACGCGGCGTTGCCCGCGGTCGGCTGCGACGCGCCGGCGGCGCTGACCAGGACGTAGCGGCCGCGGTCACTGCGCTGGAGCGCCTCGTGGAAGGCGAGGGAGGTGTGCTGCACGGTGCGCACGAGCAGCTTCTCCAGGAGGTCCCAGTCGCCGAGTTCGGTCTTGGTGAAGGTCTTGCTGCCGCGCCAGCCGCCGACGAGGTGGACGACGCCGTCGACGTGGCCGTACTCCTCCTCGGTGCGGTCGGCCCAGGCCCGGGTGGAGTCCAGGTCCAGGAGGTCGACGGTCTCACCGGTGACGGTGGCGCCGCCGTGCGCGTAGCGGGCCGCGTCCACCGCCTCGGCGAGCCGCTCCGGGTCGTTGTCCGCGCCGACGACGGTCGCGCCCGCCTCGGCGAGCCGCAGCAGCGCGGCCCGTCCGGCGGGTCCGCCCGCCCCGGCCACCGCGATCACCGCGCCGTCGAGCGCCCCGTTCACCATGGTCCTCGCCTCCCGAGCCTGCTGAGCCTGTGTCTTTTGCGCCTGGCCGTGCGAGGCGCCGCCGTCGCTCACGCGGCGGCCCGCTCGGCGCCGTCCGCGGTAGCGGTGATGCCCCGGGTGGAGGCGATCACCTTCTTGAGCTTCTTGGACAGGGCCTCGTAGAACATGCTCAGCGGAAACTCGTCCGGAAGCACGTCGTCGACGAGTTTGCGCGGCGGCAGGGTCAGGTCCAGGGCGTCGGGACCCTTGGCCCACTTCGAGCCCGGGTGCGGGGCGAGGTAGGTGGAGACCAGCTCGTAGCCGGCGAACCAGTGGACGATCTTCGGGCGGTCGATGCCGTCGCGGTAGAGCTTCTCGATCTCGGCGCACAGCTGGTTGGTGACCTGCGGGGCGCGCTGCCAGTCGATGAAGAGCTTGTTGTCCGTCCAGCGCACGACGTCGTGCTTGTGCAGGTAGGCGAAGAGGAGCTGGCCGCCGAGACCGTCGTAGTTGCGCACGCGCTCGCCGGTCACCGGGAAGCGGAACATGCGGTCGAAGAGCACCGCGTACTGCACGTCGCGTGCCTGCGGGACGCCGTCGGCCTCCAGCTTCACGGCCTCCCTGAAGGCGGTGAGGTCGCAGCGCAGCTCCTCCAGGCCGTACATCCAGAACGGCTGGCGCTGCTTGATCATGAACGGGTCGAAGGGCAGGTCGCCGTGGCTGTGGGTGCGGTCGTGGACCATGTCCCACAGGACGAACGCCTCCTCGCAGCGCTTCTGGTCGTGGACCATCGCGGCGACGTCCTCGGGCAGCTCCAGGCCCAGCAGGTCCACGGCGGCCTCGGTGACGCGGCGGAAGCGGGCGGCCTCGCGGTCGCAGAAGATGCCGCCCCAGGAGAAGCGCTCGGGGGCCTCGCGCACGGCGATGGTCTCCGGGAAGAGGACGGCCGAGTTGGTGTCGTAGCCGGCCGTGAAGTCCTCGAAGGTGATGCCGCAGAACAGCGGGTTGTCGTAGCGGGTGCGCTCCAGCTCGGCCAGCCAGTCGGGCCAGACCATGCGCAGCACGACCGCTTCGAGGTTGCGGTCCGGGTTGCCGTTCTGCGTGTACATCGGGAAGACGACCAGGTGCTGGAGGCCGTCCGCGCGGTTGGCGGCGGGCTGGAAGGCCAGCAGCGAGTCGAGGAAGTCGGGCACCTCGAAGCCGCCGTCGGCCCAGCGGCCGAGGTCCTTCACCAGCGCCTCGTGGTACTCCCGGTCGTGCGGCAGCAGCGGGGACAGCGCGCGCACGGCTTCGGTGACGCCGCGTACGGCGTCCTCGACGGCGGCCCGCTCCGGGGCGCCCTCGGCGTCGAAGTCGATCGACCCGTCCTTGGACTGCCATGGCCGGATCCGCTCCACGGCATCCTTGAGCACGGGCCACGCCGGGTGCTCCACCACCCTGCTCGCCGGAGGAACGTTTTCCTCCATGCCCACCTGCACAAGAATTTCCGTCATGTCCCATCCTCCACGGGAGAAGCTTGCGTCAAGACACCGTATGCATACGACGTTCCTCCAATCAAGGGAAGGCTCCGTAAATTATCCTGCCTCACCCCCGGCTACGCCGCATTTTTTCCTGTCGAACGCCGGGTTCGTATACCCGGCGCGGCACGGGGGAAACGGTCCGGCAGGGCCGTTAGGCTGCCGCCCTGCCACGCCGACGTCGACGGAAGCGAGTCGAGCCTTGAACTTCCTCACCATCGGTCACCGCGGAGCGATGGGTGTCGAACCCGAGAACACCCTGCGCTCCTTCGTCGCCGCCGAGCAGGCCGGCCTCGACGTCGTCGAACTGGACCTGCACCTGAGCAAGGACGGCGCGCTCGTCGTCATGCACGACGCCGACGTGGACCGCACCACCGACGGCACCGGTGCGATCGCCGACAAGACCCTGGAGGAACTGCGCGCCCTGGACGCCGGCCGCGGGGAGCGGATCCCCGTCTTCGAGGAGGTGCTGGACGCCGTCTCGGTGCCGTTGCAGGCCGAGATCAAGGACGCGGCGGCCGCGCGGGGCCTCGCCGAGGTGATGCTCCGCCGGGATCTGGTGGACCGGGTGGAGGTGATCTCGTTCCACGACGAGGCCATCGTCGAGATCGCCCGGCTGGTGCCGGGGGTGCGGACCGCCCTGGTCGCGCAGTACTACGGCCCCGAGGTGGTGGACCGCGCCGTGGAGGCGGGCGCCCGGACCCTGTGTCTGGACATCAACAGGGTCACTCTGGAGATCGTGACCAAGGCCCGCAAGGCGGGGCTGCGGGTGTTCTGCTGGACCGTGAACACCCAGGACCACCTGCGGCTGGTGCGCGCCCTGGGCCTGGACGGCGCGACGACCGACTATCCGGAGATCAAACGCACCGGCCGCTTCACCGCGTGAACGGCCCGAGCGGCCGGGTCCGGGCCCGCGTCACACCAGCGGCTTGACCAGCAGCTCGAACTGGAGGTCGTCGCGCTGCGGAATGCCGAAGCGCTCGTCGCCGTACGGGAAGGGGGTCATCTCTCCCGTACGGCGGTAGCCGCGGCGCTCGTACCAGGCGATGAGGTCCTCGCGCACGGAGATCACCGTCATGTGCATCTCCGTGGCGCCCCACGTCGCGCGGGCCTGCCGCTCGGCCTCCGTGATGATCGCCCTGCCCAGTCCCTCGCCCTGGAGCGCCGGGCTGACGGCGAACATCCCGAAGTAGGCGTGCGCCCCCTGGTGCTCGAGCTGGCAGCAGGCCACGATCCGGCCGTCCCGCTCGACCGCCAGCAGACGGCTGTCCGGCGCCCGGACGACCTCCAGCACGCCCTGGGGGTCGGTGCGCTGTCCCTGGAGGATGTCCGCCTCGGTGGTCCACCCGGCCCGGCTCGCGTCGCCCCGGTACGCGGACTCTATGAGCGCCACGAGCGCGTCCACGTCGGCGTCGGTGGCGTCACGGTAGGTCAGCGGTCGGGCGGCGGTGTCCATCGGGCGTCTCCGGTTCGGTCTCGGGCACGGCGCGGGCACCGATGAGCGTAACGCCGTCGGTGCCCGCGACTAGGCTCGGGCCGCATGGTGAACGTACTCGGCAGCCGGACCCTGCTCCGCCCCACCGATCCCGACCGCTCCCGCGCCTTCTACGGCGAGCAGCTCGGCCTCGCCGTCCACCGGGAGTTCGGCACCGGTCCGGAGCGGGGCACCGTCTACTTCCTCGGCGGCGGCTTCCTGGAGGTCTCCGGACGCTCCGACGCCCCCCTCACCCCCGGGCTCGCCCTGTGGCTCCAGGTCGAGGACGCGGCCGCGGCCCACGAGGAACTGCGCGCCAAGGGGGTCGAGATCGTGCGGCCGCCGGTCAAGGAGCCCTGGGGACTGGTGGAGATGTGGATCGCGGACCCGGACGGCACCCGGATCGTGCTGGTGGAGGTGCCCGCGGAGCATCCGCTGCGCTACCGGCCCGGGATCTGAGCCACCGCCCGGGCACCGCGACCGGGGCGCGTACGTGCCGGATGGCCGCGGCCCCGGCCCGGCCTTAGCGTGCTGGAGGGGGACGGAGACTCCGCGGACCCGGCGGAAGGACGCACGATGAAGCTCCACGAACCGGTGACCGGCGGGCCCTGCTGGGCGGAGCTGGGGACCACCGACCTGGAAGCGGCCAAGCGGTTCTACACCAAGCTGTTCGGCTGGCATCCGGAGCCGGACCCGCGCCGGCAGGCCGGCGGCTACACGATCGCCCGGATCGCCGAAGCCGCGGTCGCCGCCCTGGCGCCGCTGTACCAGCAGGGGCAGCCGGTCGCGTGGAACGTGTCCTTCGCCGTGCGCGACGCGGACGCGGCCGTACGGCAGGTGACGGCGGCCGGCGGAGCGGTCCTCCAGGGGGCCGCCGACGTCTTCGACTCGGGTCGGTTCGCGGTGGCCGCGGATCCGGCCGGCGCGGTGTTCCAGTTGTGGCAGGGGCGCTCGTTCCCCGGTGCCGGGCTGTTCAACGCGCCCGGTTCGCTGGGCTGGGTGGAGCTGCTGACCCGGGAGCCCGACCGGGCCGCCGACTTCTACACGACGGTGTTCGGCTGGAGCGTCGGCGCCTCGGAGCGCTATCCGCAGTGGGGGATCGACGGGGCGGACTTCGGCGGCATGGTGACCATGGACGACAAGTTCCCGCACGAGGTGCCGGCGCACTGGCTGCCGTACTTCGCGGTGGCGGACGTGAACGCCGCCGCGGTCGACACGACCGACGGCGGCGGCACCGTGCTCATGGAGCCGACCTCCGTGCCCGACGGGCCGCGCATCGCGGTACTGCGGGACCCGCAGGGCGCGATGTTCGGCGTGTACCGGGCGGGCGACGAGCGCTGATCCGCCCGAGGCGCGGGCAACGAGCGCTGATCGGCCCGACGCGCGGGAGGGCGCCGCGGGCAGGCACACGAGCCGGGGAGGAACTCAGGCCCGCAACGCGCACGAGGCGGCGGCCCTCGTAAGTGACCCAGCGGTCCGCGAGGAGTGCCGCCAGCTCGCTCGGCCGGGGCGCGTCCCCCGCCGGATCGGACGGGCAGGGCCCGCGATCCTTCGCCGACCACCAGACGGCGACAACCACTGCCCCGCCCACGCACGGCCGACCACCCCACGGGGCGCTCAGGCCCGCAAGGCGTCCAGACGGCCCTCCAATTGCCCCAGCAGCCCGCCGAGGAGCGCCGCCAGCTCGCCCTGCCGGGGCCCGTCCACGCCGGACAGCACGGCCGACTCGTAGGCGAGCTGTTCGGGAAGGATGCCGTCGACGAGAGCGCGTCCGGCGTCCGTGAGACGGACGTGGGCGACCCGGCGGTCGCGGGTGTCGCCGCGCCGCTCGACGAGGCCGCGCTCGGTGAGCTGCTTGAGGCGCTTGGTCACGGCGGCACCGGAGGAGAAGGTCTCCCGGGCCAGTTCCCCGGGGGTCAGCTCGTGCCCGGTGCGGCGCAGCGCGCCGAGCAGGTCGAACTCCGCGCGGCTGAGACCGGCTCGGCGCAGCGGGGCGTCCTCGGCCTGCTGGAGGAGGGCGGCACAGCGGTTGATGCGGCCGATGATCTCCATCGGCGCGGTGTCGAGGTCCGGGTGGACGGCGCGCCACTGACGGACGACCGCGGCCACGGTGTCGCCGCCGGGTCCCCTCCCGCCGTCACCGGCTCCCCCGCCGTTCGCTCCCCCGTCGGTTGCGGTCATGGCCGTACGTCCTCCGTTCTCGTGCCCGCGTCCCGGTCCGGACGCACTGCCTGGCGTCGCACCGCCTCGGCGAGCGTACGGTGTCCCGCCCGCTCGGCGAGCACGACCCTCTCCTGGGGAAGCGCGCGCCCCCACCATTCGCCGGCCGCCCCGTCGGCGGTGGCCCGCAGGTCGGTCAGCGCGGCGGCCAGGCCCCGGCGGGCGGCCTCCAGGGGGCCGGGGGCGGGGGCGGGCTCGGCGAGCAGGCGCGCGGCGCGCTCCCGGGCGCGGTCGGCCGCGGTCACCGCCTGTTCGACGCGGTTCCCGGCGCGCCGGTTGGTGACGACGACGGCGGCGAGGAAGCCGACCAGGGCCCCGACGACGGTGTCCACGGCCCGCTCGGTCATCAGGTCGCCCGGGGCCTGGTAGCCGGCGAACTCGGTGACGAGCAGGGCCATCGGGGTCACACAGACGCTGCCGAGCCAGTAGTTGCGGGTGATGAGGGCCTCGGCGCCGAAGTTGAGGGCGAGGCAGCACAGGACGAGCAGCGCCTGCCCGAGGTGCGCGAGCGGGGCTATGGCGGCGAACAGCAGCACCCCCGCGAGGTTGCCGACCACGCGCTGCACGGCCCGGCTCCAGGTCAGGGTCAGGTTGGCCTGGTAGAGCGCGGCGGCGGTGACCAGGGCCCAGTAGGGGCGGCCGATGCCGAGGGCCAGGGAGGCGTACCCGGCCAGCGCGCAGCCGAGGGCGGTGCGCGCGGCGATCGGGGCCAGCGGGCCGAGCCGCTGCCACAGGGGCGCGGGGCGGGCGGCGAGTTCGGCGTCCACGCCGAGGAGTTCGTCCCGGTCCCCCGGGGCGTCGCCGGTGCGGGGGATCCGGCCGCCGCCGCGCAGGGCGTGGGCCCAGGCCCGCAGCCGCTCCGGGTCGGTGTCGGCGGGGGCGGCCAGCGCGACCTCGGCCCGGACGACGAGGCGTTCCAGGGCGTGCCGGGTGGCGGCGCGGGCGCCCGTGGACGGCAGGGCCAGCAGCGTCTGCCAGGCGGCCTGTACGGCGGCGTACCCGGCGGCACGGGCGGGGGCGTGGTCCTCGCCGGTGCGGTGGGAGGCGGCGTACGCGGCGGCGGCGTTCAGGGCCTGGGCGGTGGCCCGGCGTTCCGGGCCGTGCGGGCGGACCGGGGCGGGTGCCATGCCGACGAGCCAGGCCCAGACGCCGGCGGCGGCGGCCAGCGCCAGGTGACCGGGGACCTGGCCGAGGGTCTGCGGGACGAAGAGGGAGGCGGAGCTGATGAAGGTGAGGACCACGTTGCCCGGCGGGCCGACGCGGGTGGCGTCGCACAGGGCCTTCTGCACGGCGGCCAGCAGCGCGCCGACGGTGACGAGGACGACGGCGTTCCGGGTGAGCGAGGCGGTGACCAGGGCGACGGCGACGCCGCCGAGCATGCCGAGCACCACCCACGCCAGGGTGCGGGCGCGGGCGGCGTAGGGGCGGTTGTGGGCGTAGAGCGCGCACAGCGACCCGGCCATCGTGTACATGGCCAGGTCGAGCCGGCCGAGCGCCAGCAGGAGCAGGTTGGGAGGGGCCACGGCGGCGACCGAACTGAGGGCGGGCTTGAACCAGATCTCGGAGGGCCGGCGCAGGCGCAGCACGCCTGCCAGGGACAGACGTCGGACCGGTGAGGTGCCGGAGGTGGGGGTCGCACTGCTCATGGCATTGAGGTTAACAAGTGTTTTACCTGTAAATCAAATGCCGAATGTGTGCCCTTCCCTCTCACCGACCAGCGGCGACTCACCGCGGCGAGGGCGCGCGCTCCCCCGGATACCCCCGCGTACACCCTTGCGCTCGCGTGCGCGCCGCATGGCCCGGGCAGTCCTTGACAGACCGTGGACCGCCGAACGGGGAGGTGCGTGTGCACGGACCGGCGTCGCCCGGATGGCTGCTGGTCGCGCTGTGCGCGGCGACCGGCGCCTACTGCCTGCTGCGGATGCGCAGCAGCGTCGAGGAACAGCGCCGCGCCGCGGGCGGCGAGGCCCTCATGGGGTTCGGCATGGCCGCCATGGCCGTGCCCGCCGCGGTGTTCACCCCGCCGGCCTGGGTCTGGCCCTCCTACGCGGTGGTGTTCGGGGCCGCCGGGCTGCGGGCGTTGTGGGCGGCCAGGTCGGGGCGCCACCATCTGCACCACCTCGTGGGAGCGGCGGCGATGGTCTACATGGCTCTCGTGATGACCGGCGCCCCCGCCCACGCGCACGGGCACGGCACGTCCGGGACACCGGTGCTGACCGGGGCGCTGCTGGCGTACTTCACGGGGTACGTGCTGCTGACCGGCGTACGTCTGATACCCGTCGTGGCGGTGGCCGACGGACGTGCGGTGGCCGACGGACGTGCGGTGCGCGACGGGCGTGCGGTGGCCGGGTGGGGCGACCGGCCGGAGCTGGCTCGGGCCTGCCGGCTCTCCATGGCGATCGGGATGCTGGCCATGCTGCTGCCCCTGTGACATGGGCGGCCCGGGCCCGGCTTGCCCCAGGCCCGCTGGGGACGACCGTTGCCTGCGTCACTTTGCGCCGCGGGCCGTACTGCCGACGGCGCGGCGCTCATAGGCTGCCCCCATGATTCTCCCCGCGGCACTGCTGCTGCTCGGCGCGCTGACCGCCGTGCTCGCCCCCAGGCTGCTCGCCCGGGCCGACTGGCCGGATCGCGAACCGGTGGTCGCCCTGTGGGTCTGGCAGTGCGTGGTGGCGGCGGTGATCGTGTGCTGCGCGCTGTCGATGACGTTGAGCGCGGCGGCGGCCTGGCACGCGGTGGGCGGCCCCGTCTTCGCGACCGCTCCCGGCCCGGTGGTCGAGGCCTACGCCCTGGGCACCTCCGGCCTCTGGGCGGACACGACCGCCGTCACGCTGGCCTGCGCCGGGGTGTGGAGCGCCGTGATGCTGGCCCGGGAGGTCGTACGGGCCCGCGCCCGGCGCCGGCTGCGCCGGGCGGAGCTGCGGCAGCGCGCTCCGCTGCTGCCCGGCGAGGAGCCCGGCCCGGGGCCGCTCGTCGTCCTGGAGGGCGAGCGGCCGGACGCCTGGTGGCTGCCCGGCGCTCCCCCTCAGCTGGTGGTCACCACCGCCGCGCTGCGCCGCCTCGAGGGCCGGCAGCTGGACGCGGTGCTCGCCCATGAGAAGGGACATGCGCAGGCGCGGCACGACTGGCTGCTGCACTGCTCCGCCGCGCTGGCGGACGGTTTTCCGCAGGTTCCGGTCTTCGCCGCGTTCCGCGACGAGATGCACCGGCTGGTCGAACTCGCCGCCGACGACGTGGCATCCCGCCGCTTCGGCCGGCTGACGACCGCCCTGGCCCTGGTCGAACTGAACGAGGACCGCGGGGTCTTCGGCCCGTGCCCGACCGCCCGGGCCGACGTCCCGCAGCGTGTCCACCGGCTGCTCACCCCGCCGAACCGGCTGACGGCGGCCCGAAGGCTGCGGCTGACGGCCGCGGGCGCGCTGGTCCCGGTCGTCCCGGTCCTGCTGGCTTTCGCGCCGGGACTGCGGGCGTTGGGATAGGGCACCTCCCCGCCACGGCGGTGGCCCCGGAGGCACCGGTTCGGCGAGGATCGCAGCATGCAGACGCCGCCGGTCGACTCCCCGCCCGCCCCGCCGCAGCCACGCACCGCCCTCCGCGTCACCTGGGTACTGGCCGTGTGCTCCACGCTCCTGCTCATCCTGGTGGCCGTCGAATGGCCTCCGTTGGTGCGGCTGGACGAGGACATCGCCGGCACGACCCACCGCTGGGCCGTCGAAGAGGGCGGCATCACGCAGGCCATGCGGATCCTCACCGACTGGGTGTGGGACACCTGGACGATGCGCCTGCTGTGCGCGGTGGTGGTGCTGTGGCTGTGGTGGCGCGGAGTGGACCGGTGGACGGCCGTCTGGCTGGGGGCCACCTGTCTGCTGGGCAGCCTGCTGCAACAGGTCCTCAAGGCGGCGGTGGACCGCCCCCGTCCGGTCTGGCCGGACCCCGTGGACTCCGCGCACTACGCCGCGTTCCCCTCGGGCCACGCGATGACCGCGACGTTCGTGTGCGGTCTGCTGGTGTGGCTGCTCCACCACTACGGCGCCGGCCGCGGCCTGCGCCGTACCGGCCTCGCCGTCGCCGTGGTCTGCGTGGCGGGGGTCGGCGTGACCCGGGTGTGGCTCGGCGTGCACTGGGCCACGGACGTCCTCGGCGGCTGGCTCCTGGGCGCCCTGGTCGTGGCGCTCGCGGTGCTGGTGCACCGGCGCCGGCATCCGTGAGCGGCGCGGCGCTCCGCCGGGCCGGGCCCCGCACGCACCGGGCGCCGCCCCCCGCGCGTCCCCCCTGGGATCCCGCCGAGGTGCGGGAGGTCCGCGACGACAGCTCCGCACTGCACCGGGCCGCCTGCACAGGACTGTCGCAGTCGGTGCCGCTGCCTCACCCGGGCCTGCACGACGCGCTGTACGAGCGGCACATGTCACCGAGCGCCTGGAGCCCGTACGCGGACGCCGCCGAGGTGCTGAGCACGTTGCGCGGGCGCGGGATCGCCGTGGGGGTGGTCAGCGACATCGGCTGGGACCTGCGTCCCGTGTTCCGCGCGCACGGCCTCGACCGGTACGTGGACACGTACGTCCTGTCGTACGAGCACGGCATCCGCAAGCCCGATCCCCGGCTGTTCCGCATCGCCTGCGCACGCTGGGCGTGGAGCCCGGCCGGGCTGCGGCCGGTGCTGGACCTCGTCCCGTAGCCCGGGGCAACCACCGGGTGGACCCGTCCGTCTCGGACGATCCCCCGTGTCGCCCGAGACAGACGGTAGCCGGAACGGTCCTTAAGGGCCGTCCGCCTGCGCCGAGTATAGTTGGCTGGCAGCCAGTCAACGCAGGAGTACAGCATGTCCCCGCGCAGCGCCTCGGTCAATGAAGAATTGCGGCGGCGCTCGAAGGAGCGTCTCCTGCAGGCCGCCGTGGAGCTGGTGGGCGAGCGCGGGTACGAGGCGACCACGCTGGGCGACATCGCGGACCGTGCGGGCTCGGCGCGGGGGCTGGTCTCCTACTACTTCCCCGGCAAGCGCCAGCTGGTGCAGTCCGCCGTGCACCGGTTGATGCACCGCACCCTGGAGGAGGCCCTGGAGCGCGAGCCGCGCACCGGCGAGGGGCGCGAGCGGCTGGCCCGGGCCATCGACGCGATCCTGGGGCTCGCCCGGGACCGGCCGGTGCTCATGCGCCAGCACATGGCGGGCCTGCTCCAGGCGGAGGTGGGCTTCGTGCCGTGCCCGGAACAGCGGCGGCTGGCGGAGCTGCTGAGGGACACGGTGGCCCGGCACGGCTCGCGGGACGTCGACCGCGACTACCCGATGCTGCGCGCACAGCTGATGGGCGCCGTCTTCGCGGCCCTCGTACCCGGGGTGCCGATGCCGGTGCCGGTGCTGCGCGCCGAGTTGTTCGAGCGCTACCGGCTGGACTGGAAGCTGGGTGTCCCGCCGGACGCCGAGGCGTCCGGCGGGACGACGTGCGACCCGGACCTGTCACGGTTCTTCGCGACCGGCGTACTCGACCGGCCGGACCGGGTGGAGCGGGACGGGACGGACCCGGCCGCTCAGTCGAAGTAGTCCGGCTGCGTCTGCGTGTTGAGCTCCCGCAGGTGGACCCGCTCGGCCGGGTCGGTGCGCCGGTCGCTGAGCCTGAGGACGTCGAAGCCCTTGGCGATGTCGTTCGAGTAGATGTAGCCGTTGTAGTAGTACGCCGACCACGAACCGCCGGTGGTCATCGAGTCGGTGGTCAGCGGACCCCGCTCGAAGTAGGCGATCTCCTTGGGCCGCGAGGAGTCGGTGAACTCCCAGACGGAGATTCCGCCCTGGTACCAGGCCTGGACCATGATGTCCTTGCCCTTGACCGGGATCAGCGAGCCGTTGTGGGCCACGCAGTTCTCGGTGTCCGCCTGGTGGCGGGGGATCTTGAAGTAGCTGCGGAAGACCAGCTTGCGGGCGTCGCCCCTGCCGACGATGTCGTAGATGCCGTCGGCGCCGCGGTTCGGGCCGATCTCCGCGTTGCAGGTGGCGGCGCCGCCGCCGCCCAGCTCGTCGGTGAACACGACCTTGTTCGCCTTCTGGTTGAAGGTCGCCGAGTGCCAGAACGCGAAGTTCACGTTGTCCTGGACGCGGTCGATGACCTTCGGCCGTTCGGGGTCCTTGATGGAGAACAGGATGCCGTCGCCCATGCAGGCGCCCGCCGCCAGGTCCTCGGAGGGCAGGACGGTGATGTCGTGGCAGCCGGTGGTCTTGGAGACGCCCGGGTTGGTGGGCCCGCCCGGGTTGCCGCCGCCGTCGGGGCCCTCACCGGGGAACAGCACGGGGAAGCCCACGAGGGCCGCCCGCTCGGGTGCCTTGCGCGGCACCTTGATCACGGAGATCCCGTCGTGCGGCGGCTGGCAGTCGGGGTAGGCCGCGTTGGGCGAGTAGGAGGAGACGTAGATGTAGACGTTCTTGCGCTCGGGCACCAGCGTGTGGGTGTGCGAACCGCAGGCGGTCTCGACGGCGGCGACGTACTTCGGGTTCCGCTTGTCGCTGATGTCGAAGACCTTCATGCCCTCCCAGGAGGACTTCTCGGTCGCGGGCTGGGTGGTGCTGTTGCAACTGCTGTCACTGCGCGAGGAGTCGGTCGACAGGAACAGCAGGTCCCCGGAGACGGAGATGTCGTTCTGCGAGCCGGGACACAGCACCTGGGCGACGGTCCTGGGCTTCTTCGGGTTCTTGATGTCGAAGATGCGGAAGCCGTCGTAGTTGCCGGCGAAGGCGTACTGGCCCTGGAAGGCCAGGTCCGAGTTGGTGCCGGGCAGCGCGTCCTTGGGGATGTTGGTCAGGTGCTCGATGTTGTCCGAGTGGACGATCTCGTCCTGGCCGGGTATGTCGCCACTCTCGATGGCGTCGCGCACCTCGGCGCGCGCGCTCTTGGACACCTCCTTCGACGTGGCCGGACTGTCCCCGGGGTCGGGGGTCGCCACGGCAGGGCCGGCGGTGAGCAGCGCGGACAGGAGTCCGGCGGCGGCAGCCGCGACTCCCAGACGTCTGCGCCGCGTTCGCGGGTCGCTCAACAGGGTCACTGTTCCTCCCAACGTCCGTTCCCGTCGGAACGGTTCACGCACCCCGCAGTATCGTCTTCGCCATGCACATACCAACAGGGGGCAACAAACTCGCAATGAAGTTTTTTGATCAATGACCCGCGGAAGCGTGCTAGGACGGTCACGCACCCCCCAAGGTGTTCCGCATCCCTCCCTCAGAGGGGCACCCCAGCCACAGGAGGTCGTTGTGTCCTTTCGCCCCGCGATGTCCAGCGCGTCACTCGTCACGGCCGCGCTGACCGCACTGGCCGTGCTCGGGCTGGGGGCCTGCGACTCGGGCTCGGACACCGGTTCGGCGGCCGCCGGGCCCTCGGTGATCGCGCCGGGCAAACCGGGCGAGGGCAACCGCACCCTGTCCGCCGAGGACGCCGGGAAACAGCGCGCGGACGACGACTCCCCCAACTCGGCGGACGTCTCCTACGCGCGGATGATGATCCAGCACCACGCCCAGGCGCTGAAGATGACCGAACTGGCGCCCAAGCAGGCCGAGTCCGGCCAGGTCAAGAAACTGGCGGAGCGGATCTCGGCCGCGCAGGGGCCGGAGATCAAGGCGATGGAGGGCTGGCTGGAGACCCACGGCGAGAAGGTGACGGGCGGCGGGCACGATCACGCCGCGATGCCGGGCATGGCCACCGAGGCACAGCTGAACAAGCTCCGCGCGGCCGAGGGCAAGGCCTTCGACCAGCTCTTCCTGACCCTGATGATCACCCACCACGAGGGTGCGATCAGTATGGCCACGGACGTGAAGTCCGAGGGCAACAATGTCCTGATCGAGGAGATGGCGGACGACGTGGTCGCCCAGCAGACGAGCGAGATCTCGCGGATGCGCGCGATGCTGTGACGACACGGCGCTCCGGCGGCGGAACGTGCCATCGAGCGGCCGGCGTGACGGGCTCTCGGGTGGGCCTCAGCGGCGCGCGCGACGCGGCGTCAGGAACCCCTCGTCGCGGGCCTGGCCGATCAGCCTGAGCGACCTGCGCCTGCTGTGCCCGGTCGCGCGCATCACCGCGAGGACCGGATCGCCGCCCTCCTCCCGGGCCGTCCGGTACTCCTGGGCGACGAGCCTGCGTCCCTCCCGCCCGCGCGGCCACGCCGGCCGGGCCCGCCGCGCCGCGGCCGGCGCCCGACGGGCGGGGTCCGGGACGCAGGCCTCGAACAGAGGGCTCTCCAGCCACTCCGCGAGCACGGCCAGGTCGTCGAGGGACAGCGGCGGCTGGGCCCGTACGTCCTCGACCCGCACGTCCTCGCCGGACAGCACGGCGAGCGCGTCCACCCGGGCACCGTCGGCGAAGGCCAGCCGGACGTCGAACCACGAGGTCGTGGTGGAGCCCTCGCTCACCACCCAGGCCCGTCGCACGGACATCTCACCGTCGTCCGGACAGCGGTCGGAAAGCTGAAGAGAACGATCAACGAAGGATGCTTCGAGCACATACGCAACGTAACCGAATGATCACATTCCATACGAACGGAACACGCTTCGTTCACCGAGGGCGGCACCCTGTCAGCGGAGCACACCGCACCCCCGGAGGGCGTGCCGACCCCCGCCGGGAGTCAGTCGCCCTCGACGACGACGGCGGCCTGGCGGGCGGCCGCGGCCAGCAGCGCGTCGAGCAGCCCGGGGAAGAGACTGTCCAGGTCGTCCCTGCGCAGGCCGTTCATCTTGGCCGTGCCCCGGTAGGTCTGCCGGATCACCCCGCTCTCGCGCAGCACCCGGAAGTGGTACGTGGTGGTGGACTTGGTGACCGGCAGGTCGAAGTGCGAGCAGGAGAAGAGCGCGCCGCTGTCGGCGGCGAGGTCCCGCACGATCCGCAGCCGTACCGGATCGGAGAGCGCGTGCAGCACTCCCTCCAGCCGGATCTCACCCCGCGTCGGATGCGGCAGCTCGCGGGTGCCGGCGGCAGTGGCGGCGGGGGTCACGGCGACTCCAGTTCGTCCAGGGGTCCCACCGGTCAGGAGGGGAGCTCCCTATTGTACGAAGGACGCCGTAGTTTGACACTTGACGTACTACGAGAGTTACCGTACGAGCCGTCCCCGATCCGTCGCGACCCAGGAGCAGCCCGCCATGAGCTCCCTCTTCGAGCCCCTCCGCCTGCGTGACACCACGATCCCGAACCGGATCTGGATGTCGCCGATGTGCCAGTACTCCGCCGCGCCGGAAGGCCCGTCGGCGGGCGTGCCCGGCGACTGGCACTTCGCGCACTACGGCGCCCGTGCGGTGGGCGGCACCGGCCTGATCGTCGTGGAGGCCACCGGCGTGTCGCCCGAGGGCCGCATCTCCCCGCAGGACCTGGGACTGTGGAACGACACACAGGTCGAGGCCTTCCGCCGGATCACGGGCTTCCTGCGCTCCCAGGGCACGGTTCCCGGCGTCCAGCTGGCGCACGCCGGCCGCAAGGCCTCCACCGCGCAGCCCTGGAAGGGCGGGGCGCCGGTCGGAGCGGACGCGTACGGCTGGCAGCCGCTGGCCCCGAGCGCGCTCCCGTTCGACCAGCGGCACCCGGTGCCGACCGAGCTGACGGTCCCGCAGATCCAGGAGATCGTCGGCCGGTTCGCGGACGCCGCACGCCGGGCGCTGGCCGCCGGGTTCGAGACCGCCGAGATCCACGGCGCCCACGGCTACCTGATCCACGAGTTCCTGTCGCCGCACTCCAACCGCCGCACCGACGCCTACGGCGGCTCGTACGAGAACCGCACCCGGTTCGCCCTGGAGGTCGTCGACGCGGTACGCGAGGTCTGGCCCGACGACAAGCCGCTGTTCTTCCGCGTCTCGGCGACCGACTGGTTGGACGAGGGCGGCTGGACGCCGGACGACACCGTCCGCTTCGCCCGCGACCTTCAGGCCCACGGCATCGACCTCCTCGACGTGTCCACCGGCGGCAACGTCCCGCGCGTCCGGATCCCGACCGGGCCCGGCTACCAGGTGCCGTTCGCCGCACGGGTGAAGTCCGCGACCACGCTGCCGGTCGCCGCCGTCGGCCTGATCACCGACGCCGGGCAGGCAGAGAAGATCCTGGCCAACGGCGAGGCCGACGCGGTGCTGCTGGGGCGCGAGCTGCTGCGCAACCCGTCCTGGGCCCAGCACGCGGCACGGGAGCTCGGCGTGGACGCCCGGATGCCGGACCAGTACGGCTGGGGCATGTGAGCCGGGGTTTCGTCGGAAGCGTTGACTAGAAAGCGCTTGCCCTCTACGGTCCCGTTCATCAGCATGACCGTCGCGGACGTGCGGGGCCGGACATTCCCCACCAGCACGCCCTGACGTCCGTGACAGCGGCCATGATGAAGTTCATCGTTCACGTACATGTTCCGTTCCACCCCCACTCCCTCTGGAAGGGATCAGAACATGACCGTTGCGAAACCCCTTCGCGCACCACGGCGGGCGGCGGCCGGAGCGCTCGCCGCCTTCGGGCTGTCGGCTGGCATGCTCATGACCTCCGGGGCCTCCTCGGCGCACGCCGCCACCTGGCCGACCCCCAACGGCAGCCAGGGCGTCTCCTCCACCATCTCGGTGTCCGGCACCAAGGACTACGGGATGAAGCGCCTGTACGGCACCGGCGACCTGGGCTCCGGCGGCCAGGACGAGGACCAGGGCCCGATCCTGGAACTCGCCCCCGGCGCCGTCCTCAAGAACGTGATCATCGGCGCCCCCGCCGCGGACGGCGTCCACTGCAAGGGCAGTTGCACGCTCCAGAACGTCTGGTGGGAGGACGTCGGCGAGGACGCGGCGACCTTCCGTGGCTCCTCGTCGTCGAACGTCTACACGGTCTCGGGCGGCGGCGCCAAGGAGGCCAGCGACAAGGTGTTCCAGTTCAACGGGGCCGGCACCCTGAACGTCTCCGGCTTCGCCGTCAAGAACTTCGGCACCTTCGTCCGCTCCTGCGGCAACTGTTCGACGCAGTACAAGCGGACGATCAACCTCAGCGGGCTCGAGGTGAACTGGAAGGGCGGCAGGATCGCCGGGATCAACACCAACTACGGCGACAGCGCGACCCTGCGCAACATCACGATCGTCGGGGACAGCGGCAAGAAGATCGTCCCGTGCCAGAAGTACATCGGCAACGACGACGGCGACGAGCCGGACTCGAACGGCTCGGGCGCCGACGGCACGTACTGCAAGTACTCCTCGTCCGACATCACCTACAAGTGACGCGTCAGGTCCGGGCGCCGTGCGCCCGGACCTGTCCGGACTGCTCCCGCTGGTAGCGCGCGTAGGCGTCCCGCAGGGCAGTCCCCGGCCATTCGGGCGGGAGCAGCTCCGCGGGCAGCACCGGGTCGGCGAGCAGGTGCCGCACGACGGCCGCGAAGGCGGTGAGGCGGTCGGCCGGACGCCGGGCCCGGTCGACATGGGCGAGCAGCGCCCGTGCCGTGTCCGCCCAGTCGCCCAGCGGCCACAGGCGCGCGGCCAGTTCACCGGCCGGGGCCTCGGGACGTGAGACGAGCCGCTCGGCCACCCCGGCGAGCCCCGCGGGCAGCGGGCGGTCGAGGTTGGCGGGACGCAGCCAGACGCCCTCGCGGAGTTCGGCCAGACGCAGCGCTCTCAGCCCGGTCCGCAGCTCGGCGCGGGCGGCGGGACCTCGCCCGGTCGCGGTGATCACGAGCGTCTCCCAGTCGCCGTCCCACGCGCGCGTGTGCGGGCGCAGTGCCTCGTCCTGGCGTCGCTGGCGCTCCAGCAGCCGCTCGCTGAGCCGGTAGCCGGTGCCCGTGCGGCGCAGGTCCCCGGCGGCGGCCATCCGGCTCAGCGCCGCGCGCGCGGTGGATGCGCCGACGTCGAACTTCTCCACGAGCCGCACCAGGTCCCGCGCCGGCAGTTCCGGAGGGTGCGTGCCGAGCAGCAGGCTGAGCATCACCGACCGCGCGGACAGCGGACGCAGGGTGAGCCCGCCGGCGGCCCCGGAACCGCTCATCCGCGCGGGCACGTGTCGTTCGTCCACATGAGCACGTACTGTACGTGCGCCCCCGGTGTTGCACTATTGCTGCGACCGCAGCGGGAATGCAACACTCGCCTCATGACGACACTCGCACAGGAACCGCCGTACGAGTCCTACGAGCCGTCCGAGGAGCCCTGGGGCCGCCCGGAGGGCTACGCGACGCACGACGTCACCAACCAGCCTCCTCCCCTGGCCCCCTACGACGCGTCGGACGACACGGTCCTGCTGGAGGGCGTGCGGCGGGAGGGCGCCGGGTGGGCCGAGGACGGCCTGCGGCGGCTGGGCCGCCGGGCGGGCAGCGTCGAGGCGCAGGACTGGGGCGACCTCGCGAACCGGCACGAGCCCGTGCTGCGCACGCACGACCGGTACGGCAACCGGGTCGACGAGGTCGAGTACCACCCGAGCTGGCACCACCTGATGCGGGTGGCGGTCGGCGAGGGCCTGGCCGGCGCGCCGTGGGCCGACGACCGGGCGGGCGCCCACGTCGCGCGGACCGCCGGCGGCCTCGTCTGGGGTCACACGGAGGCGGGGCACGGGTGTCCGACCTCGATGACGTACGCGGCCGTCCCGGCCCTGCGCGCCCAGCCGGACCTGGCCGAGGTCTACGAGCCGCTGCTGACCTCGCGGGAGTACGAACCGGGGCTGCGGACGCCCACCGGCAAGCGCGGCCTGCTGGCCGGCATGGGGATGACCGAGAAGCAGGGCGGCTCGGACGTCCGCACGAACACCACGACGGCCGCTCCGACCGCCGAGCCCGGCGTCTACACGCTGCGCGGCCACAAGTGGTTCACGTCGGCGCCGATGTGCGACGTGTTCCTGGTGCTGGCGCAGGCTCCCGGGGGCCTGTCGTGCTTCCTGGTGCCGCGCGTGCTGCCCGACGGCAGCCGCAACACGTTCCGCGTCCAGCGTCTGAAGGACAAGCTCGGCAACCGGTCCAACGCCTCCTCGGAGCCCGAGTTCGACGGGACGGTGGCCTGGCTGGTCGGGCCCGAGGGGCAGGGCGTCAAGACGATCATCGAGATGGTCAACTGCACCCGGCTGGACTGCGTGATGGCCTCGGCGACGCTGATGCGCAAGACCCTCGTCGAGGCCGGTCACCACGTACGGCACCGCAGCGCGTTCGGCGCCCGGCTGGTGGACCAGCCGCTGATGCGCAACGTCCTGGCCGACCTCGCGCTGGAGTCCGAGGCCGCGACCACCCTCACCCTGCGCCTCGCCGGCGCGGCCGACCGTGCCGTGCGCGGCGACGCCGGGGAGGCGGCGTTCCGGCGGATCGCCACCGCCGCAGGCAAGTACTGGGTGACCAAGCGGGGGCCGGCGTTCACCGCGGAGGCCCTGGAGTGCCTGGGCGGCAACGGCTACGTGGAGGAGTCGGGCATGCCGCGCCACTACCGCGAGGCGCCGCTGCTGTCGATCTGGGAGGGCTCGGGAAACGTCAACGCCCTCGACGTGCTGCGGGCCCTCGGCCGCTCCCCCGCCTGCGCACACGCCCTCTTCGAGGAACTGGCCCTGGCGCGCGGGGCGGACGCCCGGCTGGACGCCGCGGTGGCCCGGCTCCGGGCGGGGCTCGGCGAGGCGTCCGAGACCGGTGCCCGCCGCCTGGTGGAGCTGATGGCCCTCACCCTCCAGGCCTCCCTGCTGGTGCGGCACGCCCCGCCGGCCGTCGCGGACGCCTTCTGCGCCACCCGGCTCGGCGGTGACTGGGGGCACGCCTTCGGCACCCTGCCGGACACGGCCGACCTCGGCGGGATCCTGGCGCGGGCGCTGCCGGGCGGGAGCTGAGCGCTCGGCGCGAAGGCACCCCCAGCGGACCCGACGCCACCGTCTGACCTGCGGCGGCATCCTTTGCAGGGGTGACTGTCAGTGGCTCGGTGCAGACTGGCCCGTGTCCGAGACAAAGGCGTCGACGAGGACGCCGCGGAGGTGATCGGCATGACCGAGGTACTGCTCGCCGTGGGCACCCGCAAGGGCCTGTTCATCGGGCGCCGGCGGGTTGACAGCTGGGAGTTCGACGAGAGTCCCTACTTCAACGCACAGGCCGTCTACTCGGTCGCCCTCGACACCCGCGGCGACACCCCGCGGCTGCTGGCCGGCGGTGACAGCGCGCACTGGGGGCCGTCGGTGTTCCACTCCGACGACCTGGGCCGGACCTGGACCGAACCGGCCGCGCCCGCCGTCAAGTTCCCCAAGGAGACCGGCGCCTCCCTGGAGCGGGTGTGGCAGCTGCACCCGGCGGCCGCCGAGCCGGACGTGGTGTACGCGGGCACGGAACCGGCGGCGCTGTACCGCTCGGAGGACCGCGGTGAGAGCTTCGAACTGGTCCGCCCGCTGTGGGAGCACCCCACGCGCTCGAAGTGGGTGCCGGGCGGTGGCGGTGAGGGGCTGCACACCGTCCTCACCGACCGGCGCGACCCCCGGTCGGTGACGGTCGCCGTGTCGACCGCGGGCGTGTTCCGCACCACCGACGGCGGCGCGAGCTGGACACCGTCGAACTCGGGCGTCTCCGCCGTCTTCCTGCCGGACCCCGACCCGGAGTTCGGCCAGTGCGTGCACAAGGTCGCGCGGGACGCTGCCAACCCGGACCGCCTGTACCTCCAGAATCACTGGGGGGTGTACCGCAGCGACGACGCCGGAGCGCACTGGACGGACATCGGCGAGGGCCTGCCCTCCACGTTCGGTTTCGCGGTGGCCGCCCATCCGCACCGCGGCGACACCGCGTACGTCTTCCCGATCAACGCCGACGCCGACCGGGTCCCCGCCGACCACAGGTGCCGGGTCTTCCGCACCTCGGACGCGGGCAAGAGCTGGGAGCCGCTCTCGGCGGGCCTGCCCCAGGAGGACCACTACGGCACGGTGCTGCGCGACGCGCTGTCCACGGACGACGCGGACCGGGCGGGCGTGTACTTCGGCAACCGCAACGGCGAGGTGTTCGCGTCGGCCGACGACGGCGACAGCTGGCGGCAGTTGGCCTCCCACCTGCCGGACGTGCTGTGCGTGCGGGCCGCGGTCGTCGGATGAACCGGAACGGGGGGACCGGTCTCGGCCACCGGTTGATCGGCGTCGCCCGTACGGCAGTAGGGTGACGCCCGTGGCACCACGACCCTTGAACGAAATCGTCGAAGCGGGATGGGCGAAGGCCCTGGAACCCGTCGCCGGGCGGATCACCGCGATGGGCGAGTTCCTGCGCGCGGAGATCGCCGCCGGACGCACCTACCTCCCGGCCGGGGCGAACGTCCTGCGGGCCTTCCAGCAGCCCTTCGACGACGTACGGGTCCTGATCGTCGGGCAGGACCCCTATCCCACTCCGGGGCACGCCGTCGGACTGTCGTTCTCCGTCGCGCCCGAGGTACGCCCCTTGCCCGGCAGCCTCGTCAACATCTTCCGGGAGCTGAACACCGACCTGAATCTCCCGCAGCCCTCCAACGGGGATCTGACGCCCTGGACACAGCAGGGCGTGCTGCTGCTCAACAGGGCGCTCACCACGGCCCCGCGCAAGCCCGCGGCCCACCGCGGCAAGGGCTGGGAGGAGGTCACCGAGCAGGCGATACGGGCGCTCGCGGCGCGCGGCAAGCCGATGGTGTCCATCCTCTGGGGCCGTGACGCGCGCAATCTGCGGCCGTTGCTCGGCGACCTGCCGGCCGTGGAGTCCGCGCACCCGTCCCCGATGTCCGCCGACCGGGGCTTCTTCGGTTCCCGTCCGTTCAGCCGGGCCAACGACCTGCTGATGCGCCTGGGAGGTCAGCCGGTCGACTGGCGCCTGCCGTGAGCGCCGGCTTCCTGGCCGTGGACTCGGGCGGCTCGGGGCTGCGCGTCGTCGTCGGCGCCGTCGACGCAGGCGGAGGCGGCGGAGCCGGAGGCAGCGGAGGCGGACACGGCGCGCTCGGTCGGCGGGTCTCGGGGGAGCCCGTTCGCACCGGTGCGCGCGGGATCGACCCCGGGCACCTCATGGGGCAACTGCTGCCCATGGCCAGGGCGTTGGCCGCCGAGACCGGCGTCACCCGGCTGGGCACCGTCGTACTCGGGGCCGCCGGGCTGGCCACGCTGGGCGACGCGCTGCGCGCCGAACTGCCGGGCGCGCTGGCCCGGGAGCTGGGCGTGCGGACGGTCGCCCTGGCCGCCGACGCCGTGACCGCGTACGTGGGCGCGCTGGGTCCGCGGGCCGGGACGGTGGTGGCCGCGGGCACCGGCCTGATCGCCGTCGGCACCGACCTGTCCCGCTGGCGCCGGGCGGACGGCTGGGGGCATCTGCTGGGCGACTGCGGCGGCGGCGCCTGGATCGGGCGGGCGGGCCTCGAGGCGGCGCTGCGCGCCCATGACGGGCGGGAGGGCGGCTCCGCACCGCTGCTGGCCCGCGCCGAGGAGCGTTTCGGCCCGGCGGCGGGACTGCCCGGGCAGGTGTACCCGCGCTCCGACCGTCCGGCCGCCCTGGCCTCCTTCGCGCCCGAGGTGGCGGCGTGCGCGGCCGCCGGCGACCCCGTCGCGGCGGAGATCCTGCGGGCCGCCGCCCGGCACATGGCCGACTCCGCCGCCGCGGTCTGTCCGGCCGGCGGCGAACCCCTCGTCGCGGTCACCGGCGGGCTGCGGCGGCTCGGCGATCCGCTCCTCGCGCCGCTGGCGAAGGAGCTGGCGAAGCGGCTGCCGCAGGCCCGGTGGACGACCGCGGAGGGTGATCCGCTGGACGGCGCGGTCCGGATCGCGACCGACCTGGCGGCCGGCTCACTCACCCTTCCGGACGACGACAGGATGTTGTGGGTGACGGCCGTGCCGGGCGGCTGAGAAGTGGTCGGCCGACGAGGTGAATCGTGCCGATGTCGGCCGATCCGTACATCACTCATCAGACAAAACCGGACGGATACCGCTCACCCGCACCCTCCCCGAACAGGGAAACCCCGGAAACCAGTAACATGCGGCGCCATGAGCTCCCCCACTGGGCCCGCGTCCGGCCTGCCAGTACGAATGCCGCGCCCCCGCCAGCCCGGACGGCACCGCCGTCCCGAACCCCTGGTGGCTCCCGAGGGCGCGCCGGCGCTCGTCCTCGCGGTGCCGGGGACGCCCAGTAGCGCCACCCGGAGCCTCGCCGACGAGGTCATCAGCATCGCCCGTTCCGAGCTGCCCGGGCTCGACGCCCGGATCGGCCACCTCGACGGGGACGACGACGCCGAGTTCCCCTCGCTGACCAGCGTGCTCGTCCGGGCCGCCGAGGAGCGCGCCGCCCGCTTCGAGCAGGCGCGCGCCGCGGGACTGGACGTGAAGGAGCCCGAGGGCCCCGTCGCGGTCGTCGTGCCGCTGCTCGCGGGGCCGGACAACGCGCTGCTGCGCCGGATCCGGCAGGCGGTGATGGACAGCAAGATCGCGGCCGAGCTGACCGATGTGCTCGGTCCGCACCCGCTGCTGGCCGAGGCCCTGCACGTGCGGCTCTCCGAGGCCGGTCTCGCCCGTGCCGACCGCGCCCGTCTGTTCACCGTGGCGACCGCCGCGGACGGCATCATCCTGGCCTCCGTGGGCGGTGACGAGGCCGTCCAGGCGGCCGGGATCACCGGCATGCTGCTGGCCGCGCGTCTCGCCGTGCCGGTGATAGCGGCGGCGCTGGACGAGGAGGGCTCGATCGCGTCCGTGGCCGAGCAGCTGCGTTCCTCGGGCTCCCAGCAGTTGGCGCTCGCGCCGTATCTGATCGGCCCGGAGATCGAGGCTTCCGTGCTGGAGGAGGCGGCCAAGGAGGCGGGCTGCTCCACCGCCGAGCCGCTCGGCCCGTACCCGGCGATCGGCAAGCTGGCGCTGGCCAAGTACACGACGGCGCTCGGGATCTCGCCGCAGCAGGCGCAGGGGGCGCCGGTTCGGTAGGCACGCGTGCGCTCGCGCGTTCAGGCGTAGGTGAAGGGGCCCGCTCCGGGACGGGAGCGGGCCCCTTCACGCACGGTCGGCCGGCAGCGGCGTTACGCGGGGGCGAGGATGACGCAGGAGGCTGCCGGGACCGCGAGGGAGCCGGTGCGGCGGGGGATGCCGGTGGCGGGGTCCAGGGCGAACCAGGTCACGTCTCCGGAGCGTTCGTTGGCCGCGTACAGGAAGCCGTCCGACACGGTGATGTCGCGGGGCCAGTGTCCGCCGCAGGGCACGGTGGCGGACAGCCGCAGCCCGTCGGGCTCCACGACGAGCACGGACAGCACGTCCTCCCCGCGGGTGGCGGTCCACACGAAGCGGCCGTCGGGCGAGACGGCGATCCCGGAGGGGTAGGCGTCGCCCGCCGGGGCTCCCGGCAGGACCGGCACCTCGGTGAGGGGCTTGAGCGCGCCGTCGGCGGCGTCCCAGTGGCAGACGGTGACGGTGGGTGCCAGTTCGTTGAGGACGTAGGCGTGGGAGCCGTCCGGGTGGAAGGCCAGGTGCCGCGGTCCCGACCCCGGCCGCAGGGCGATCTCCCGGTGCACCACGGGGGCGCCGTCCGCGAGGGTGCAGACCCGTACGGAGTCGGTGCCGAGGTCCACGCTGACGGCCCACCGCCCGCCGGGATCGGGCCGCACCTGGTGGGCGTGCGGTCCCTGCTGCCGCTGTGCGTGCGGGCCGGAGCCGGTGTGCCGCAGGACGCCGGACGCGGAGCGGGCGAGGGTGCCGTCGGGGCGGACCGGTACGGCGGTGACGGTGCCGGAGCCGTAGTTGGCGGTCAGCACGTGCCCGGCGTACAGGCTGAGGTGGGTCGGTCCGTCACCCTCGACGGGCACCGGCCGCCCGGCGGGCTCGGGCCTGTCCCCGCTCACCCGGTAGGCGGCCACGGCTCCCTCGGCTGTCTCGCTGACGGCGTAAAGGGTGTCCCCGTCGGGCGCCAGGGCCAGGTAGGAGGGGTCGGCCGGCCCGTCCGTGCCGCTCACGACCGTGAGGGCGCCGCTGTCGGGGGCGACGGTCGCCGTCAGGATCCCGGGGCCGCCGGCCGCCGTGAACGACCCGATGTATGCCCGCCGCTGCCGCCTGCCGCCGTCCGTCACCGCTGCCCCTCTCGTCCCGCTTCGTCCTGCGCCGCGTGGAGGGCCGACCCTGATCGTCCGCCCCGGAGCGACGGTAGCAGTCGATCACGTGCGGTCTAGACCAAACGGGTGTCGCAGGGGCGCCGGGCGGGACGGGTCAGGCGTCGGCCAGCCGCGAACCGGAACGGCCACGCAGGGGCGCGGCGAGTTCGGCGAGGGCGTGTTCCAGGTCGTGCAGGTGGGCCAGCGCGGGTTCGGCGGCGCGAGGCCCGCCCGCGCGAGCCGGGACGGCTCCCCCGCCGGTGAGCGCCTCGACCGCGGCCTCGACGCGCCAGCAGGCGGCGGCCAACCGTGCGTCGTGCGAGGCTTCGGGGTCGGCGGCGACGGCGACCAGGCCGCGGATCTCCCGGGCGCAGTCGTCGAGCAGGTCGAGGACGCGGCGGGCCCGCCGCCTGCGGCCGTGCATCGGGCTCAGCGGGTGCACGAGCGGGGCGACCGAGAGGCGTACCCGGCCCAGCAGCTGCTCCAGTTCCGCCACGCGCGGCGCCGGGTCGGCGCCCTCGGTTCCGGCGAGGCGGGCGGCGGCTTCCGCCGTGCACGCGTGCACGCACCGCAGGGCGCGCTGGATCCAGACGTCGGTGACGGCGTGCGTGGTGACGGGCAGGACCAAGAGCACCGCGAGCGCGGCGCCGAGCGCGCCCACGCCGGTCTCGGCGATCCGCAGGGCGAGCAGACCGGGACTGAGGACGCCCAGGAGGCCGTAGAGCAGCTCGGCGAGCAGGGTCACGCAGAGCATCATCCAGGTGTAGGAGACCGCGGCGGTGTAGAAGATGCCGAAGACGCAGGCTGCGGCCAGCACGGCGGTGGGGACCGGGGACCCGGCCACCGGTACGGCGATCAGGAAGCCCAGGCCGATGCCGACGACCGTCCCGAGGACCCGGCGGAAGCCGCGCACCAGCGTCTCGCCGCGCGAGGTGGTGTTGACGAACACCCACCAGGTCGCGCCGACGGCCCAGTACCAGCGGTCGCCGGACACCAGCTGTCCCACGACCAGGGCGAAACCGGCGCCCGCGGTGGCCTGCACGGCCTGCCGGGTGGTGATGCGGGCCAGCCCGGTGCCTGGCGGCGGCGCGGGAACGGCGGGCGCGGGACGGCGGCGCTCGTAGCACCACAGGCCGAACCGCACCGCCGCGGCGGCGGCCACGGACAGCAGGACGGCGGCGAACATCTCGGGCAGCCGGTCCGTGGTCGCGTGCAGGAACTGGGCGATGAAGAAGGTCATGAAGGCGAAGACGCCGAGGCTGTGCCCGCGCGGGCCCCAGCGGCGCGCGTACACGCCCGCGCCGACGACGGCGAGGAAGGTGAGGTCGCGGGCCACCGGGAGGTCGTGCAGCGCGGCGGCGGCGGTCAGCACGGGCAGCCCGGTGACCGGCAGCAGCGCGGTGGTGACGGCCTGGCCGCGCACGGTGGCGTCGGTGACGGTGAAGAGCGCGAGCAGGGCGGCGAGACCGCCGGTGATCGCGCCGACCAGGGAGGTCCCGGCCAGAGCGCACACCACGACGGCCAGCCCGATGCCGAGGACGGCCCGGGCGGCGAACCGCAGCCGGGACCGTCCCGGGTCCGGGCTCACGAACACCTTCTTCAGCACTGACTACCGCCCCCTCGCTCGCTCTCGCCGACCGGCCATGAAGTCACCGCACGCAAAAGGCGCCGCGGGGTCCGCAGCGCCATCGACACCCCTATGGGAGCATCTTCGCCACCACTGGCTCAACAGGCTGCTGGCAGAGTGAGCCATTGGTACAGTGATCGCCGGATGCCTGCGGCCATCGGAGGGCCAATGGCCGACGAGAGGGGGCCGCACCCGCCATGGCCGTCGACGAGCTGGACACCCGCATCCTGCGGCTGCTGCTGGAGCAGCCGCGCACCAGCGTGCGGGAGTACGCCCGCCTCCTCGGGATCGCCCGGGGCACCCTCCAGGCCCGGCTGGACCGTATGGAGCGGGACGGTGTGATCACCGGTGCCGCTCCGTCCCTCTCCCCCGCCGCGCTGGGTCACCCGGTACTCGCGTTCGTGCACATCGAGGTCACCCAGGGCCGTCTGGACGAGGTGGGCGAGGCGCTGGCGGCGGTGCCGGAGATCGTCGAGGCCTTCTCCATCACGGGCGGCGGGGACCTGCTGACCCGCGTCGTGGCCCGCGACAACGCGCACCTGGAGGACGTGGTGCAGAAGCTGATCAGCCTGCCCGGTGTGGTGCGCACCCGCAGCGAGGTGGCGTTGCGCGAGCGGGTGCCGCACCGGCTGCTCCCGCTCGTGGAGTCGATCGGGCGCTCGGCCCGCAGATGATCCTTGGCATCCTGGACGCCATGAGCACCATGGGCACGCTTGACGGCATCTCGGTCATCTTCGACCTCGACGGAACCCTCGTGGACAGCGAGCCGAACTACTACGAAGCGGGCCGGCGCACCCTCGCCGAGTACGGCGTCACGGACTTCACCTGGGCCGACCACGAGGCGTACGTGGGCATCAGCACCCGGGAGACGGTCGCCGACTGGAAGCGGCGGTACGGGCTGCGGGCCACGGTCGAGGAACTGCTCGCCGTCAAGAACCGCCACTACCTGGGGCTCGCCCGCGGCTCGGCCCGCGCGTACCCCGAGATGCGCAAGTTCGTCGAACTGCTGGCGGGCGAGGGCGTACCGATGGCGGTGGCCTCGGGTTCGTCGCCCGAGGCGATCGCGGCGATCCTGGCCCGCACCGGCCTGGACGCGCACCTGGGCACGGTCGTCTCGGCCGACGAGGTGGCGCGGGGCAAGCCCGCCCCCGACGTCTTCCTGGAGGCGGCCCGCAGGCTGGGCGCGGAACCGGCCCGCTGCGTGGTCCTGGAGGACGCCGCTCCCGGTGCCGCCGCCGCGTACGCCGCCGGAATGCGGTGCATCGCGATCCCGTACGTCGCGGCCCAGGCCGACGCCCCGGAGTTCGCCACCGCGGGGCTGCTGGTGCGCGGGGGCCAGGAGGAGTTCACCGCGCGGGCGGCGCACGACTGGCTCGCGCGGACGGCGCGCGTCTCCTGAGGTGAGACGGAGCGCGCCTCGGGTCGCGAGGTTTTGCCCGAGGCGGTGATCAGATCGCCTTCCGTATCCGTACCCCCTGGTGTCCGAGCCTGTCTTCGCCCCAGGAGGCACGATGCGCATCACGCGCACCACGGCAGGGACCGCCTTCGTGGCCGGTGCCCTGGTCCTCACCCTCACCGCACTCGCCTACCCGACCATGCTCGGGGTGCAGAACGCGGGCAGTGACCAGGCCCGGGTCGTCACCAACACGCGGTACGGGCCGCTCACCGAGCAGGACCGGGACTTCGTGGTGAAGGTGCGGGCCGCGGGGCTGTGGGAGCACCCGCTCGGGCTGATGGCCATGGAGCGGGGGACGACGCCGGAGATGCGGGAGGCCGGGGAGCACCTGGTCGTCGGCCACTCCCGGCTGGACGCCACGTGCCGCAGGATCGCGCCGGAGCTGGGCATCACCCTGCCCAATCTGGCCTCGCCGCAGCAGCAGCAGTTCGTGTCGACCGTGAACGGCACGACGGGCAAGCAGTTCGACACCACCGCGGTCAACATCATGCGGATCACCCACGGCCAGATCTTCCCGGCCATCGCCAACATCCGCGCCAACACCAAGAACTCCCTGGTGCGGCAGCTCGCCGACCAGGCCAACGACACCGTCCTGGACCACATCACCGTGCTGGAGAAGACCGGGCTGGTCAACTTCGACCAGGTCAACTTCCAGCAGACCGCCCCGCCGAACCTGCCCAAGGCGCAGCTCACGCCACCGGCTCCGCAGCCCGGCGAACCGGTGCTCTCGCTCACCGCGCCGCCCGGCCTCGAGGTGAACACCTCCGCGCCGACGCCGAGCCCGACGGTCCGCTGACGCGTCGAGGCCGGGAGTCCGGGTCCGTGGGATCAGCGCCGGCGCGTCCTGCCGCCCTGTCCGCCGCTCTTGCCCTTGCCCTTGCCGCCGCTCGCGCCCCGGTGGCTGCCCCCGGTGCCGCGCCGGGCGCCCCCGGTCTGCTTCCCGGAGGTCTGCTTCGCGGAGGTCTGCTTCCCGCCCTTGGAGCGTGCCGGTTCGGGCTGCCTGCCCCGGGTGCTGTTGACGGTCCGGCCCCGGACGATCCCGATGAAGTCCTCGACGTGGTCCGTGTGCGCGTCCTCGGGCCAGGACAGGGCGACGCTCGACTCGGGAGCGTCCGTGACCGTGCGGTACGTGAGGTCCTTGCGGTGGTGCAGGCGGGCCAGCGACAGGGGCACGAGCAGCACACCGATCCCGGCCGCCACCAGTTCGACGGCGTCCGCGGTGGTGGCCGGGCGCTCCAGGGCGGGCCTGCCCGGCAGCCGCTCCCAGTCGAGGACGTCGTCCAGCGGGTGCAGCACGATCTCGTCGTCGAGGTCCCCGACGGTCACCTCGTCGGCAGCGGTGACGAGGTGGTCCCTCGGGATCAGCACGACCGTCGTCTCGGTGTAGAGGGGGATGGCGCTGAGCGCCGTACGGTCGACGGGCAGCCGTACGAGCCCGGCGTCGGCGTCGCGGCCGAGCAGGACACCGTCCGCCTCCGCGGCGGTCACCTGGGTCAGGGCGAGGGGGACGTCCGGCAGCCGCTCGTTCCAGATGCGCACCCATTTGTCGGGCGTCACCCCCGGGACGTACGCGAGCCGGAACGAGGGGGGAGCTTCCGAGGCTGTCACGCCGCCAGGTTACCGGGCGTGGTCGGGAGCCACTCACACGATCGATACCCTTGACCGCATGACGTCGCACCAGAACACCCAGACCATGAAGCCCGCGACCGCGGCGAAGAAGCTGGGTGTGTACCTCGAAGCCACACCCGCCGAGTTCCGGGAGGGCGTCGTCACGCGCGCCGAGCTGAACGCGCTCCAGACCGACCCGCCCGCGTGGCTGCGCGAGCTGCGGCGCGACGGTCCGCACCCGCGGCCGGTGGTGGCCGCCAAGCTGGGCGTCTCCATCGCGGGTCTGCACCGGGGCGCGATCACCGAGCCGCTCACCACGGAGCAGATCGAGACGCTGAAGCAGGAGCGTCCGGAGTGGCTGGAGCGGGAGCAGGCGGTCCAGGCCGACGTGCGCAAGGAGGCGGCCCGGGTGAAGAAGCTGCACGCCGAGCGGGCGGAGCGCGCCGAGCGCGACTGACCGGCCTCCTCGGTGACGGGCTTCGCCGGTGCCGGCCTCCTCGGTGACCGACCGCCCGGTCCGGCCCGGCGGTCGCCCGGTTGGGCGGTCAGCTGATCATTCCTCGGCCTTCTGCGCGGTCAGGCTCCACGCGTACTGCAGCCAGTCCGACACCACTACCGCGCTCAGGCCCGCGCACACCAGCCGCGCCGCCCGGGGCGCCACGGCGTAGGTGCCCACGAGCCCGCCGGCCACCCAGGCCGAGGTGCAGAACGGGCAGGAGATCAGGTCGCCGACGGCGCGGCGCAGACCGGTACCGCGCCCGGCGTCCATGACCTCGTTCGCGTTGCCCTGCCGCTCGCGGTGGGTGAACGGCGCCCGCAGGAAGCTGGTGACCTTGTCCTTGGTGAGCAGCCGGGAGGCCTTGAACGTCGCCGTGCCCAGCAGGGCCACGTCCCAGCCGGGGACGGTGTCGGGGAGCCGGACCCCGCGGCGCCGCACCGTCACCGCGAACACGCCGGCGGTGGCCGCGAAGGTCGCCGCGAGCGCCGCGTATCCGACGAGGGGGGTCTCCTCCCCGTCCGCGTAGCGCTGCTCGACGTCCGTCATGGATGCCTCCTCGGTCTCGGTGGCCCGTCTCCGGGCGCTGCTCAGTGGGGTGCCGGGCCGCCGAAGAGGTCGGCGCAGTCGGCGGGCAGGTGGGCCAGCAGCCGGTCGACGCGTTCGCGGGGCACCGCGTCGGCGAGGGTGGACAGTACGGCGCCCGCGTCCCATTCGGCGGTGCGCGGCCGGGCGCCGGTCTGCTGGGCCACCCTGCGGAGGAATTCCGCACGGCCGAAGGTCTCGATGCGGCCGCGTTCCAGGCGCAGCGCGTCGTCCAGGGGGGCGGGCAGTTCGCGGGCCAGGCCGTCGGCCTCCTCCGGCGGGATGCGGGACGCGATCACCCACAGGACGGCCGTGGCGACCTGCTCGGCCTCGTCGTCGCCGTGGAACTCACCCCGGTCTCGGACCCGGGTGAGGAATTCGTCGAGCCGCACGGCGTCGCCTCCTTGTGCCGGTTCGCGCTCCGGGGCGGGTGCCCTGTGACGGTCATGGGAAACGGACACCCGCGCGCGCGGCGTCGGCGACCTCGGTCACCAGGGTCAGGACGTCCGCGTTCCCGGTGAACAGTGCGCGTCCGGCGGCGATCCGCCGCCGCCGGTCCCGGCCCGGTGCGGTGAGCCGCCGCAGCGCTTCCAGCAGCGCGGGCCCGTCCTCGGCGACCTCGGAGACACCGAGCGCGGCCATCCGTCGTACGCCGTCCGCGCCGTGGCCGGGTATGGGGCGGTGGCCGACGACCGGCAGCCCGGCCGCGAGCGCCTGTACGGCGGTCTGGCCGGCCGCGTTGTCGATCAGGGCACGGGCGGCGTGCAACAGGCCCGGCATGTCCGTCACCCAGCCCAGGGCCAGGACGCCCGGCGCGCCGGACAGGGTATGGCGCAGCCGCTGGTTGTCGCCGCACAGGACGACCGGCAGGTAGCCGTGGTCGGCCAGGAGCCGGACGGTGGCGTCCAGGTGCGAGCCGACGCCCCAGGCGCCGGCGGAGAGCACCACGGCGGGCCGCCCGGAGCCGAGCCGGTCGAACGTCTCCCGCCACCGGGCCGCGCCCGGGACGTCGTCCGCCGAGAACTCCGGCGCCACGAGGGGCGCGCACGTCGTCGCGGGCGTGCCGGTGCTCCCCCGCACCTCGCGCGCCGCTTCCTCGGTGAGGCACAGGCAGCGGTCGTTGCCGGGGTGCAGCCACTGGCGGTGCGGCTCGAAGTCGATCACGAGGACGACGCTGGGCACGGGCAGCAGTCCGCGGTCCCGCAGGTGGCCGGTCAACTGGGCACCCAGGTGGAAGACGGGCACGACCACGTCCGCGCCGGTGCGCTCCGCCAGCTCGCGCAGTCTCCTCCCGGCGAGCCGGGCCAGGGGGGTCCCGCTGGGCCGGGGTCCCGTGCCGGGCCGCAGGAAGAGGCGGTACAGGGCGGCGTACGCCCACGGGAAGTGCCGCACGGACCCGCGGTAGAAGCACCGCAGGGCCGTGCCCAGGCCGTACGGCAGGAGGGCGAGGACGTCGACGACCTGGGCGGTGTCGCCGCCCTCCCGGGCCCGCCCGACCAGTTCGGCGGCCACCGTGTCGTGTCCGGCGCCCATGCTCGCGCTGATCACCAGCAGCCGTCTGCCGCCCCGCGGACCGCGCGGGGCCCCGGTCCGGCGGGGCACTGATGGGCTGCGAGGATGCACGGCGGACCAAGTTGCCGGTGCGGCGGCTTCCAAACCGCCGCACAAGCGGGCGTTTCGGGCGGACCCTGGGGGATACTCCGTGACCGCCCGTCCGGCCGGACGCCGGAGCCCCGACCGCCCGGTCGGACGCTCCCCGGTGCCCGCCCCGAGCCAAGGTGGTCCCCATGGCGCATGCGTTCTCCCGTCCCCGGCCCGTTCCCGGACCGCAGGTCGTCGCACCCGACGCGGACCACGCGAGGCCGCCCGGGCGGCGTCCGGTCGGAGTCCTGGACACGCGGACCCGCACGGCGCTGGTGACGGGGGCGTCCTCCGGCATCGGCGCGGCCGTGGCGCGTCGGCTGGGTGACGAGGACGGCTGGCGGCTGGTGCTCACCGGGCGTGACCCGGTGCGGCTGCGCCAGGTGGCCGACGACACCTCGGCCACCGCGTTCGCCGCGGACCTCACACTCCCCGGCGCCGACCGGCAGCTCACCGACTTCGCCCTGGCCACGTCGGGCCGGGTGGACCTGCTGGTGGCCGGGGCCGGGGTGGGCTGGGCCGGGGAGTTCCTGGACATGCCCCCGCACACCATCGACGAGGTGCTCGACATCAACGTGCTGGCCACGCTGCGGCTGGTGCGGCTGCTGCTGCCGGGGATGGTGGCGGCGGGTTCGGGACGGGTGGTGCTCATCGGATCGCTGGCGGGCAGTGTCGGGGTGCGCGACGAGGCCGTGTACTCCGCCGCCAAGGCCGCGGTCGGGGCCTTCGCGGACTCGCTGCGCTACGAGTTGCGGGGCACGGGCGTGGGGGTCACCCACGTGGTGCCGGGTGTCGTCGACACTCCGTTCTTCGAGCGCCGGGGCACTCCCTACCGGCGCTCCCGCCCCCGCCCGGTACCGCCCGAGCGCGTGGCCGACGCGGTGCGCACGGCGGTGGTACGGGGCCGGGACGAGGTGTACGTGCCCTCGTGGCTGCGTCTGCCGTGCCGGGTGCGGGGCGCGGCTCCGGGACTGTACCGACGGCTGGCCGCACGGTTCGGATGACCGGGAGCGCGATGACCTGGAGCGCGCCGCGGTGAGTGTCCTCACCGTCGTCCTCGCCCTGTTCGCGGCGCTGTCCAACGCGGCGGCGTCGGTACTGCAACGCCGGGCCGCGGCGCAGGACGAGGACCGGGCGGGGGCCAGGCACACGGTCGTGCGCTCACTGCTGCGGCTGGTGCGGGACCGGTACTGGGTCGGCGGGGCGGCTCTGCTCGCGCTGACGACGGTGCTGCAGGCGGCCGCGCTGGCGGTGGGCAGTCTCGCCGTCGTCCAGCCACTGATGGCCACCGAACTGCTGTTCACGCTGGTGGTCGGCAGTGCGGTCTTCCACCGGCGGCCGGACACCCGGACGTGGCTGGCGTTCGTGGCACTGGCCGTGGGCCTCGCGCTGTTCCTGGGCTCCGCCGCTCCGTCGGCCGGGCACGACACCGCCACCGGGGGCCGGTGGATCTGGGCGGGGCTGGCGCTGGTCGTCCTCATGACGGTCCTCGCCTCGATCGGCAGCCTGGTGCACGGCGCGCCCCGCGCGGCGCTGTTCGGATCGGCGTCCGCGGTGGGGTTCGGCGGTACGGCGGCGCTGCTCAAGGAGCTGACCGGGCGGCTCCCCCAGGGGGTGGGCGAGGTGCTGACCCAGTGGCCGCCGTACGCCACCGCGGTGGTGGGCGTGGCCAGCTTCCTGCTGTTGCAGAGCGCCCTGCGGGCGGGGACCCTGGCCGCCTCGCAGCCGGCCCTGACCCTCGGCGACGCGCTGACCAGCGTCGCCCTGGGCTGGGCCCTGTTCGGCGAGGAGATCCTGCTCGGAGTGCGGGTGCTGCCCGAACTGATCGGCGTGGCGCTGATCGGCCTCGGCAGTGTCGGGCTGGCCCGCGCACCGTCGGTGCACGGCGCCTGGGACACGGCCCCGGCGGCACGGGACGGCCCCGGGCGGGCGGTGAGGCGGTGAGCGGACGGACGGCACGCGTCGGGACCGCGCGGTCCGGACGACCGGGAACGGCAACGCAGGGGCACCCAAAAGAGGCGAACGGAAAGCAGGGGGACGGAAGGCAGGGGGACGAAGCGGAGGTACCACGATGGGTCACGGGTTTCGCGCCGGTCGGGCGGTGTACGCCGCCGCCCCGGTCGTCGCCGCCGCGCTCGCCCACATCGGTCCGGCCGCGACCTGGCTGCCGGAACTGCGCCGTCGCCATTTCCCGGGTCTGGCCGGCCTGGGCGACCCCGGTCATGTCGCGCTCACCTTCGACGACGGCCCCGATCCGGCGTCCACGCCGCGGTTCCTCGACGCCTTGGACGGGCTCGGGGCAAGGGCCACGTTCTTCGTCCTGGGCGAGAACGCCGAGCGCCATCCCGCACTGGTCCGTGAGCTGGTCCGGCGCGGACACGAACTCGCCGTCCACGGCTGGGCGCACGACCGCCCCTGGTGGCCGTCGCCGGCACGGGACGCGCGCGAGGTGCTGCGTGCCGTCCGGGTGGTGACCGAGGTGACCGGAAGTGTCCCGCGCTGGTACCGGCCGCCCTACGGCATCCTCACCTCCGGACGCTGGGCGGCCGCCCGCCGGGCCGGGCTGCGGCCCGTGCTGTGGACCGCGTGGGGCAAGGACTGGCGGCAGGACGCCACGCCCGCCTCCGTACGCGCGACCGTCGCGGCTGACCTGCGCGGGGGTGGCACGGTCCTCCTCCACGACACCGATCACGCCTCCGCCCCGGGCAGTTGGCGGGCCGCCCTCGGCGCGCTGCCGGACATCGTGCGCGACTGCCGCGCGGCGGGGTGGACCGTCGGCCCGCTCGGCGAGCACGGGACCGGCCGGACCGCGGTGACATCCGTTACCGGGGTGACCACCGGGACCACCGGGACCACCGGGACGGCGCCGTTTCGGTCACCGGCGCCGGGATAGCCGTACCGTCATGAAGGACAGCGACGAGCGGCGCGCGCCGGAACCGGACAGGTCGTGCCCGCCCTGGGCGCTGCGCGAGTACGCCGTACTCGCCGACGGCGAGCGGGGAGCGGTCCTGGACCCCCGGGGCCGGATCGTGTGGCTGTGCGCCCCGCGGTGGCACGACGACGCGGTGTTCTCGGCGCTGATCGGCGGAGCCGGTCACTTCACCGTGGAACCGGCGGACCCCTGGCACGTCTGGGGCGGCTCCTACGAGGAGGGCACGCTGATCCGGATCAGCCGGTGGGTGACCGCCGACTGCGTGATCGAGTGCCGGGAGGCCCTGGCCCTGCCGACCCGCACGGACCGGCTCGTGCTGCTGCGCCGCATGCGGGTGGAGCGGGGCGAGGCGCGGCTGCGCATGGATCTGGACCCGCGGCCCGGCTTCGGCGGGGTCCGGATGCGCGACCCCCGGCGGGAAGGGGGCGTGTGGACGGCCCGGACGGAGGGGCTGCGGCTTCGGCTCGCCGGGGCACCGGACGCGGTGTGGCGGGACGGGGCCGGGCTGTGCGGCGGGTTCCGGCTGCGCGAGGGCCGGACCCACGACCTCGTGCTGGAACTGTCCGAGGGCCCGGAGACCGGACCGCTGGACCCCGACGCGCTGTGGCGGGCCACGGAACGGGAGTGGGCGCGGGCCGTCCCGGACTGCTCGCGGCTGGTCGCGCCCCGCGACGCCCGGCACGCGTACGCCGTGCTGCGCGGGCTGACCAGCGTCTCCGGGGGGATGGTCGCCGCCGCGACCACGTCCCTGCCGGAGCGGGCCAACAGCGGGCGCAACTACGACTACCGCTACGCGTGGCTGCGCGACCAGTGCTACGCCGGTCTCGCGGTCGCCGCGCACGGGCCGCACCCCCTGGTCGACGACGCGGTGCGCTTCGTCGCCGAGCGCGTGCTCGCGGACGGCGACGGGGTGCGCCCCGCCTACACGGTCGACGGGCGGCCGGTCGGCAAGGAACGCTCCCTGCGGCTGCCCGGCTACCCCGGTGGCAACGACCACGTCGGCAACGACGCGGGCGCCCAGTTCCAGCTGGACACCTTCGGCGAGGCGCTGCAGTTGTTCGCCGCGGCCGCCGCGCACGACCGGCTGACCGACGAGGCGGAACGGGCCGCCGCCGTCGCCGTGGACGTCGTCGAGCGGCAGTGGCTGAAGCCGGAGGCCGGCCTGTGGGAGCTGGAGAACCGGTGGTGGACCCACTCCCGGCTGAGCGTGGTGTGCGGTCTGCGGCGCATGGCCGAGGTGCTGCCCGGACCCGCGGGGCGCCGGTGCGCCGACCTCGCCGACACGGTGCTGCGGGAGACCCGGCGCCGCTGCCTGCGCCCCGACGGCCGCTGGCGGCGGGCCGAGGACGACGACGGGCCGGAGGCCGCGCTGCTGGTGCCGACGGCCCGCGGCTGTGCGTTCGGGGACGGTGACGGCGACGCCACCACGCGCGCGTACGTGGAGTCCCGGCTGGCCGAGGACGGGTACCTGTACCGCTTCGAACATCCCGGGGTGCCGCTCGGCGAGGCCGAGGGGGCCTTTCTGCTCTGCGGCTTCACGATGGCGCTCGCCACGCACCGGGTCGGCGACCGGGTCGGCGCGTTCCGCTGGTTCGAGCGCACCCGGGCGGCCTGTGGGCCGCCCGGGCTGTTCGCCGAGGAGTACGACGTGCGCCAGCGCCAGCTCCGCGGCAACCTCCCGCAGGCCTTCGTGCACGCGCTGATGCTGGAGTGCGCGGTCCGCCTGGCCGGCGAGTCCACGCTGCCCTGAGTCCCTCAGGCGGCCGCCCCCGTCACCTCCCGCTCCCGGTGGATCGGTGCCGAACCGCCCGTCAGGGGTACGCCCGTTCCGCCGCGCCGGGCCGCGACGATCTCCGCTGCGATGGACAGGGCCGTCTCCTCCGGGGTGCGCGCGCCGAGGTCGAGGCCGATCGGTGAGCGCAGCCCGGACAGCTCGTCCTCGGTCAGGCCCGCCTCCCGCAGCCGGCGGTGGCGGTCCTCGTGGGTGCGGCGCGAGCCCATGGCGCCGACGAACGCGACGGGCCTGCGCAGGGCCTCGGTCAGCAGCGGCACGTCGAACTTGGCGTCGTGGGTGAGTACGCACAGCACCGTGCGTTCGTCGGTGGGGGTCTGCCGCAGATAGCGGTGCGGCCAGTCGACGACGACCTCGTCGGCCTCCGGGAAGCGGGCCCGCGTGGCGAAGACCGGCCGGGCGTCGCACACGGTGACGTGGTGCCCGAGGAACTTCCCGGCCCGCACCAGCGCCGCGGCGAAGTCGACCGCGCCGAAGACGATCATGCGGGGCGGCGGCACGCTGGACTCGACGAGGAGGGTGAGCCCGCCGGGGCAGTGCGACCCGTCCTCCGAGAGCCCGACCGTGCCGGTGCGTCCGGCGTCCAGCAGGGCACCCGCCTCGGCGGCCGCGGTGCGGTCGAGGTCGGGGTGTCCGCCGAGACCGCCCTCGTGGGTGCCGTCGGGACGGACCAGCAGCGCCCGGCCCAGGAGCTCGGCCGGGCCCCGGACGACCCGGGCGAGGGCCACGGTCCCGCCCCGGGCGGCGGTGGAGAGCGCCGCCCGGAACACCTCGCGCGACGGCGCGTCCGCGCCGACCGGCGTGACCAGCACGTCGATCACCCCGCCGCAGGTCAGCCCGACCGCGAAGGCGTCCTCGTCGCTGTAGCCGAACCGCCCGCGCACGCTCTCGCCGCTGTCCAGGGCCTCGGTGCACAGCTCGTACACCGCGCCCTCCACACAGCCTCCGGAGACCGAGCCGATCACCGTGCCGTCGCGGTCGACGGCGAGGGCCGCGCCGGGCCCGCGCGGTGCGCTGCCGCCCACCGAGACGACACTGGCGACGGCGAACTCCCGCCCTTGCGTCAGCCAGCCGTTCAGCTCGTCGGCGATGTCAAGCATGCGGGCCGCCCTCTGCCGCGGGCACCCCCGCCGACAGCACCCGGTCCGGCCTGATCGGCAGGTTGCGGTGGCGTACGCCGGTCGCGTGCCAGACGGCGTTGGCGACGGCCGCCGCGGCGCCCACGACGCCGATCTCGCCGACGCCCTTGATACCGACCGGGTCGTCGGGGTCGGGGTCGTCGACCCAGTCGGCCTGGATGTCGCCCACGTCGGCGTTGGTGGCCACGTGGTAGCCGGCGAGGTCGGGGGCGTACAGGCCGCCGCTGGTCCGGTCCCGGACCGCCTCCTCGTGCAGGGCCATGGAGATGCCCCAGACCATGCCGCCGACGAGCTGGTTGCGGGCGGTGAGCGGGTTGACGATCCGGCCGGCCGCGAAGATGCCGAGCATGCGGCGCACCCGCACCTCACCGGTGGCGGGGTCCACGGCGACCTCGGCGAACTGCGCGCCGAAGGAGTGCCGTTCCTTCTGCGCGAGGGCACCGAGGGCCTCGGTGGTGTCGGACCGTACGGTGATGCCCTCCGGCGGGATCGTCGTGCCGAGGGCCAGCCGCTCCCGCAGTTCGCGGGCCGCCTCCCTGATCGCCCAGGCCCAGGAACGCGTGCCCATCGAGCCGCCCGCGATCATCGCGGGGCCGAAGTCGCTGTCCCCGATCCGGACCCGGACCCGGTCGGGCGCGACCTCCAGGGCGTCGGCGGCGACCAGGGTGAGCGCCGTACGGGCGCCGGTGCCGATGTCGGCGGCGGCGATCCGCACGGTGAAGCCGCCGTCGGCCTGCGCGGTGACGAGGGCCGTGGAGGGACCGGCACCCGCGTGGAAGGAGGCGGCGGCCGTGCCCGTGCCAAGGAGCCAGCGCCCGTCCCGGCGCGTGCCGGGGCGCGGGTCGCGCTGCGCCCAGCCGAACCGCCGGGCTCCCTCGCGGAAGCAGGCGTCCAGGTTGCGGCTGCTGAAGGGCAGGCCGGAGACCGGGCCGACCTCGGGTTCGTTGCGCAGGCGCAGTGCGATGGGGTCGATGCCGGTGCGCTCGGCGAGTTCGTCGAGGGCCGACTCGATGGCGAAGGACCCCGGTGCCTCGCCCGGCGCGCGCATGAAGGTCGGTGACGGCACGTCGAGCGGCGCGACCTCGTTGGCCGTGTGGTGGGCGTCGGCGTCGTACATCACCCGGGCCACGCCCGCGCTGGGCTCGACGAACTCGTAGACGGTGGACGTCTGGTTCAGCGAGCGGTGCTCCAGGGCGCGCAGCCGGCCGTCGGCGTCGGCGCCGAGCCGCACGCGCTGGAGGGTGGGGCTGCGGTAGCCGGCCAGCGAGAACATCTGCCGCCGCGTCATGACCACGCGCACCGGCCGCTGCAACTCGGTCGCGGCCATCACGGCGGCGACCTGGTGGGCGCGCAGTCCCTTGCTGCCGAAGCCGCCGCCGATGTGCTCGGAGCGCACCCGTACCGCGGAGGCGTCGAGGGAGAACATGCTGGCCAGTTCGCCCTGGATCCAGGTGGTGCCCTGGTTGGAGTCGACGACCTCCAGCCGGCCGCCGTCCCACAGGGCGGTGGCGGCGTGCGGCTCCATCATGCTGTGGTGCTCTTCGGGGGTGGTGTACTCCTCGTCCACCACGACCGCGGCGGCGGCGAGGCCGGCCTCCAGGTCGCCCTTGGCGGTCTCGCCGGGCATGACCCCGCCGGCCGGGTGGGCACCAGGGTGGCCGGTGGTGAGGGCGGTGTCGTGGGGTTCCTCGTCGTAGGCGACGACGAGGGCCTCGGCGGCCTCCCGGGCCTGCTCGGGCGTCTCGGCGACGACGAGGGCGACCGGCCAGCCCACGTGGTGCACCCGGTCCTGCTGGAAGACGGCGGCGGTGGGGTCCGGCGCCATGCCGAGCAGGCCGGTGTAGTCTGTCTCGACGCGCGGGGCGTTGCCGTGGTGCAGGACGGCCAGTACGCCGGGCATGGCGAGGACGGGCTCGGTGTCGATCGCGCGGATCCGGCCGCGGGCGACGGTGGACAGCACCAGCCAGCCGTGCGCGAGGTCGGCGAAGGGGATCTCGCCCGCGTAGCGGGCCGCTCCGGTGACCTTGTCGCGGCCCTCGACGCGGGTGTGCGGGGTGCCGACGACGCCCTTGAGCGCCGCACGGCCGGTCGTGGCGGTGGTCATCGGGCGGTCTCCTCGGCGAGTTCGGTCAGGACGGCCACCACGAGGTTGCGCATGAGGGTCACCTTGTATCCGTTGTCGGGCAGCGGCCTGGCGGCCGCGAGTTCGGCGTCCGCGGCGGCGGCGAAGGTGTCGCCGTCGGCCGGTGCTCCGGTCAGTACGGCCTCGGCCGCGCGGGCCCGCCAGGGCCGCGAGGCGACCGCGCCGAAGGCCAGCCGGGCTTCGCGCACGACGCCGTCCTCGACGTCGAGCGCGGCGGCGACCGAGCCGATCGCGAAGGCGTACGAGGCACGCTCGCGCACCTTGCGGTAGCGGGAGCGGGCGGCGACCGCGGCGGCCGGCAGGGTGATGCCGGTGATCAGCGCGCCGGGCGGCAGGGCGGTCTCGCGGTGCGGGGTGTCACCGACCGGGAGGTAGAAGTCGGCCAGCGGCAGCTCGCCGGGCCCGTCGAGGGTTTCGTAGCCGACGACGGCGTCGAAGGCGGCGAGGGCCACGCCCATGTCGGAGGGGTGGACGGCCACGCAGTGGTCGGAGGCGCCCAGGACGGCGTGGTTGTGGTGCTCGCCCGTGAGCGCGGAGCAACCGCTGCCGGGGGCACGCTTGTTGCAGGGCTTGCTCAGGTCGGTGAAGTAGCCGCAGCGGGTGCGCTGGAGGAGGTTGCCGCCTACGGTGGCCATGTTGCGCAGCTGGCCGGAGGCGCCGGCCAGGACCGCCTGGGTCAGGGCCGGGTAGCGGCGGCGTACGTCGGGGTGGGCGGCGAGGTCGCTGTTGGTGACGGTGGCGCCGATGCGCAGGCCGCCGTCCGCGGTCTCCTCGATGCCGTCCAGGGGGAGTTCTCGGACGTCGACGAGCCGGGCGGGGCGCTCGACGCCGGTCTTCATCAGGTCGACGAGGTTGGTGCCGCCGCCGAGGAAGCGGGCGTCCGGGTCGGCGGCGAGCAGGGCGACGGCGCCGGAGACGTCTTCGGCGCGCTGGTATCCGAATTCCCTCATGCGGCCGTCTCCTCGGTGGTCTCGCGCCGGTCGGCACGGTCGTCGTCGTGGGCCGCGGCCTCGTGGGCCTCGGCGGCGCGGGTGACCGCCTGGACGATGGAGACGTAGGCGCCGCAGCGGCACAGGTTGCCGCTCATCCGTTCGCGGATCTCGTCCGGCGTCAGGGGCGGTGGTCCGGCCTCGGGGCGTACGTCCTCGGTGGCGGCGCTGGGCCAGCCGGCCGCGTGCTCCTCGATGACCGCGATCGCCGAGCAGATCTGCCCGGGGGTGCAGTAGCCGCACTGGTAGCCGTCGAGGTCGAGGAAGGCCTGCTGCACGGGGTGCAGCCGGTCGCCCTCGGCCATGCCCTCGATGGTGGTGATCTCGCGTCCCTCGGCGGCGACGGCGAGGTTCAGGCAGGAGACGGCGCGGCGCCCGTCGACCAGGACGGTACAGGCGCCGCACTGCCCCTGGTCGCAGCCCTTCTTGGTGCCGGTGAGATCCAGGCGCTCGCGCAGGGCGTCGAGCAGGGTGGTGCGGTGGTCGACGGTCAGCTGGTGCTTCTCGCCGTTGATGTTCAGGGTGATGGCGCTGGACGTCGACGAGGGCGTTGGGGCCATGGTCAGCCTTCTTTGGTGTCCGGTGACAGGGGGCGTCTGTTGTCAGGGAGAAACGGGCTGTAGGCAGTGGGGGGTCATCCGCGGCCGGTCGGCCACCGGCCGGTTCTCGCGGCCGCGTCCGCCGCTAGACTGGGCGGGTAACCGGACAACTGTCCGCTCACTGGAAACGTAACGGACAGTTGTCCGGTTAGCAAGGACGGGATTCGGCCACGAACCCGGGAGGAGGGCGAGTGTCGCCATCGAAGAGGGACAAGGCGGACGCGCCTCTGCGCTCGGACGCACAGCGCAACCGCGAGCGCATCCTGCGCGTGGCCACGGAGGAACTGACGCGTTGCGCGAACGTCCCGCTGAGCGCCATCGCCAAGAAGGCGGGCGTCGGGCAGGGCACCTTCTACCGCAACTTCCCGCACCGCGAGGCCCTCGTCCTGGAGGTGTACCGCTACGAGATGCGGCAGGTGGCCGACGCCGCGCCCGCGCTGCTGGCCGCCCTGGACCCCGAGCGGGCCCTGCGCGAGTGGCTGGACCACCTGGCCCGGTTCGCCATGACCAAGGCCGGGCTGGCGGACGCGATCCGGCTGGTCACCAGCGCGCCCGGCGGACCGGAGAAGCCGGAGCCCGCGCCGGTGATGGAGGCGGCCGAGCTTCTGCTGCGGGCCAACCAGGAGGCCGGCACCATCCGCCCCGGGGTCTCCTCGGACGACTTCTTCCTCGTCATCGGCGGCCTCTGGCTGATCGATCCCGGCGACGGCTGGCAGCCGCGGGTCACCCGGTTCCTGGACTTCGTCATGGACGGCCTGCGGGTCGGAGCGCCGGGCCGGTGACCGCGCCCCGGAAGCGGTAGCGGCGCTCGGGGCGGCCCGCCGCCCCGTAGCGCAGGGAGACCTCCGCACTGCCCACGGTGTGGAAGTACTCCAGGTAGCGGCGCGCGCTGACCCGGGAGATGCCGGTCAGCGCCGCGCACTCGCTGGCGGACAGGGTGCCGTCGGCCTCGCGCAGGGTCCGCTCGACGAGTCCGGCGGTCTCCACGCTCATGCCCTTGGGCAGCGTGGGGGCCGGTGCGGCCGGTGCCGCGGCCCCGGCCAGGACCCGGTCGACGTCGGCCTGGCTGCGCACCACCGTGCCGAGCAGCCGGCCCCGCAGAACGGCGTAGCGCTCCAGCCGGACCCGCAGGTCCTCGAACTCGAAGGGCTTGAGGAGGTAGTCGACGACACCGTGCCGCACGGCGCCGCGCACCGCGTCCGCCTCCCGGGCCGCGCTGATGACCATGACGTCGCAGTCGTGGCCCGCGGCACGCAGCCGCGGGATGACGTCGAGGCCGAAGACGTCCGGCAGGTACAGGTCGAGCAGGACCAGGTCGGGGCGGAGTTCCGCGACGGCGGTCAGCGCCTGCTCCCCGGTGCCGGCCGCGCCGACGACCCGGAAGGGCTCGACCCGTTCGACGAACGCGCGGTGGACGCGGGCCACCATGAAGTCGTCGTCGACCACGAGCACGCCGATCGGTGCGGCGGCGCGGGTCGTCCCGCGGGGTGCGGCGCTCGCGGTCGCGTCGGGCGTGCCGCTCGTAGCCGTCATGGTGCTGCTCCTTCCGCCACCGCGTCGGTGAGGTGGCTGACGGTCATGCGTGCGGTGAACATGGCCCCCTCGGGGGTGTTGGTCACCGAGATCTCACCGCCGTGACGTTCGCAGACCAGCCGGGTCAGCGCCAGGCCGATACCGCGCTCGCCCTGCCGGGCGGCCTTGGTGGTGAAGCCGTGGGAGAAGACCTCCCGCGCCAGTTCGGGCGCCACGCCGGGCCCCGAGTCGCGGACCACGATCTCGACGCTGGCGGCGTCCTGCCGCAGCTCGACCTCGACCCAGGCCTCGTGGGCGTCGTCCGGGGGCGCGGCGGCGTCCACGGCGTTGTCGACGAGGTTGCCGACCACGGTCGCCACATCGGCGGCGTCGGCCGGCTCCAGCCGGTCCAGCGCCGTACGGTCCGAGACGCGCAGGGCGACCCTGCGCTCGGCCGCGAGGGAGGACTTCGCCGTGATCAGCGCGGCCACGGCGGTGTCCCGGACCCGGCGACTGAGGGTGACGTCCAGGGACTGGCGGCGCTGGTTGAGCCCGCGGACGTAGCGCACCACCTCGTCCTGCTCGCCGATCTGGATGAGCCCGGAGATGGTGTGCAGTTGGTTGGCGAACTCGTGGGCCTGGGCGCGCAGCAGCTCGGAGGTGCTGCGGAAGGAGCCGATCTCCCGCTCCAGGCGAGCCAGTTCGGTGCGGTCGCGCAGGGTGGTGACCGAGCCGAACGGGCGGCCGTCCTTGGTGACGGTCATGCGGTTCATGACCAGGACCCGGCCGCGGCGGACGACGACCTCGTCGCGCGGCTCGGCCGTCTCGGAGGTGACGCCGGCGAGGACGTCGAGCAGCCGGCCGTCGATGCCGAGGCCGTCCAGGCTCTGGCCCACACAGTCGGCGGGCAGGTCGAGCAGGCGCCGGCCCATCTCGTTGACCAGGGTGAGCCGGTGCTGCGGGTCGAGGGCGACGACGCCCTCGGCGATGCCGTACAGCATGGCCTCCCGGTGTTCGGCCAGGCCCGCGATCTCGCGCGGCTCCAGGCCGAGGGTCTGCCGTTTGACACGCCGGGCCAGCAGCCAGGAACCGGCCACCCCGAGACCGCTGGCGATGCCGAGGTAGGCGAGGAGGTAGGAGGAGGCACCGCTGAGGCGCTGCCACGCCGTCGGGTCGGCCTCACCGACCATCACCGTGCCGAGGTGCCGGCCGAGCGTCTGCCGGGTGGCGCCGAGCACCGGGACCTGGGCGACGAGCTCCCGGCTGCCCTGCACGGTCAGCGGCCCCGACCAGCCGCTCGAGACACCGGCGCCCGCGCCGCGCGGCAGCCGGGCGCCGATCAGCGTCGGGTCGGTGGAGCTGACGACGCGGCCGTCGGCATCGGCCACCGTGACGGAGGTGACCCCGGACTGGGTCTGCGTGGCGTTGACCAGCGGGGCGAGGGCCTCCTGCGGCACCGGGCGCAGCAACTGGCTGCGGACCAGCGGCGTGGCGGCCAGCTGTTCGGCCAGGGCGGTGACCCGGCGGCCCTCGACGCGGTTGAAGGTGGCCTTGGACTGGGCGAGCGAGACGGCGGCCACCGCGAGCAGGACGACCACCACGATGGCGAGCTGGAGGACCAGCATCTCGCCCGCGAGGGTCTGACGGCGGAAGGTGGGGGCCACGGCGGACTCGTTCTCGGGCTGGCTGAGGGGCGGGGGGCCGAGTCGCCATCATGGCGCCCACCTGCGACGAAGGAAAGGGATGTGCCTGCTTCGCAATGAAGCGGCGATCCGAAAGCGATGTCGGCCGACCGGTTCCGGCGACCGCAATGAACACAACCTCCCTTGGTTCCGCAAGGAAGACAGACGGCGGGCGCGCGGGCACCATGTGGCCCACGTCACCCTCCCCCACAGGGCTCCCCGTACCGAACTACCCAACCGACAGGTGGTGTCACACGTGCGCCTGCGCACCCCCCTTGCCCTGCTCGGGGCCGCCGTGCTCGTACTGGCGGGACCGCCGTTGCTCTCCTCGGGCGACGACTCGGATTCCGGCACCCAGATTCCGGGCCTGCGCTTCATGGTCCCCAACACGCCCGGCGGCGGCTACGACATCACCGCCCGCACGGCCGCGAAGAACGCCGAGGACGCCGGGCTCACGCACAACATCGAGGTGTTCAACCTGCCCGGCGCGGGCGGCACCGTCGGCCTGAGCCGGCTGGTGAGCGAGCACGGAAACGGCAAGCTCGCCATGTCCATGGGCCTCGGTGTCGTGGGCGCCGCCCGCTCCAACCACGCGCCCAAGACCCTCGCCGACGCCACGCCGATCGCGCGGCTCACCGAGGAGCAGGACGTCGTCGTGGTCGCCAAGGACTCGCCCTACAAGACGATCGGCGAGCTGATCGACGCCTGGAAGGAGGACCCGGGGAAGATCCCGGTGGGCGGCGGTTCGTCGCCGGGCGGGCCCGACCACCTCGCGCCGATGCTGATGGCACAGGCCGCCGGGATCCAGCCGAAGTCGGTCAACTACATCCCCTTCGACGGCGGCGGCGAACTGCTCGCCTCGATCCTGGGCAACAAGGTCGGCTTCGGGGTCTCCGGAGTCGGCGAGTACCTGGACCAGATCAAGGCGGGCGAACTGAGGGTGCTCGCGGTGACCGGTCCCGAGCGGGTGGACGACCTCAGGGACGCTCCCACGCTCAAGGAGTCGGGCTACGACGTGGACTTCACCAACTGGCGCGGCATCGTCGCCCCGCCCGGTCTGTCCGAGGCGCAGCGGAACAAGCTGATCCGCCTGTTCGAGGAACTGCACGGCTCGCCCGAGTGGAAGAAGTCCATGGACCAGAACGGCTGGGACGACGCGTTCCTGACCGGTGAGGAGTTCGGCGACTTCCTGGAGGCGCAGGACAAGCGTGTGGTGTCGGTGCTGAAGGAGCTGGGACTGTGACGACGCCGACCGAACTCCCCGAGGACGGCGAGGGCACGGCCACCGGCCGTCGCTCGTGGCTGCGCGACCACTCCGAACTGGGCGTGTGCGCCCTGCTGCTGGCGCTCGGCGTGCTCGTGCTGACCGACGCGCTCACCATGGACGTCGACATCACCCAGCGCGGCCCGGTCGGCCCGAAGACCGTGCCGGTCGTGGTCGGCATCGGCCTGCTGGTGATCGCCGCGCTGCTCGCCGTCGACGTGCTGCGCGGCGGCCGGGGCGAGGCCGAGGGCGGCGAGGACATCGACCTGTCCGAACCGGCCGACTGGCGCACGGTGCTGCTGCTGTCCGGGATCTTCCTCGGCGCCGCCGCCCTGATCGAGCCGGCCGGCTTCCCCGTCGCCGGTGCGCTGCTCTTCTGGGGCGCCGCCTTCGCGCTCGGCAGTCGCCGCGTGGACCGCGATCCGCTGATCGCCGCGGTGCTGTCCCTGATCACCTATGTCGTCTTCGACAAGCTGCTCGGCGTGCCGCTGCCCGGCGGTCCGCTGATGGGAGTGCTCTGACATGAACGCCCTCAACTCCCTCATGGACGGGTTCGGCACGGCCCTGACGCCGCTGAACCTGCTGTGGGCCGCCCTCGGTGTGCTGCTCGGCACGGCCATCGGCGTGCTGCCCGGCATCGGCCCGGCGATGGCGGTGGCGCTGTTGCTGCCGGTGACGTACGGCCTCGATCCGGTCGCGGCGTTCATCATGTTCGCGGGCATCTACTACGGCGCGATGTTCGGCGGTTCGACCACCTCCATCCTGCTCAACACCCCCGGCGAGAGCGCCGCCGTGGTCGCGGCCATGGAGGGCAACCCCATGGCCAAGGCGGGGCGCGGCGCACAGGCGCTGGCGGCCGCGGCCATCGGTCACTTCGCGGGCGGCATGATCGGCACGATCCTGCTGGTGGCGCTCGCTCCGACGGTCGCCGACCTGGCGGTGGACATCGGTGCGCCGGACTACTTCGCCATCATGGTGCTGGCGTTCATCGCCGTGACCTCGGTGCTGGGTTCGTCGCGGATCAGGGGCCTGGCCTCACTGCTGATCGGTCTGACGATCGGCCTCGTGGGCCTGGACCAGATGACGGGCCAGCAGCGGCTGACCTTCGGTTCGCTGCAACTCGCCGACGGCGTGGACGTGGTGATCGTGGCGGTCGGTCTGTTCGCGATCGGCGAGGCGCTGTGGGTGGCGGCCCACCTGCGGCGCGGAGGGGCCGAACCGATACCGGTGGGCCGTCCCTGGCTCGGCCGCGATGATGTGAAGCGCACCTGGAAGTCCTGGCTGCGCGGTCCGTTCATCGGCTTTCCGTTCGGTGCGATCCCGGCGGGCGGCGCGGAGATCCCCACGTTCCTGTCGTACGTCACGGAGAAGCGGCTGTCCAAGCACAAGGACGAGTGGGGCAAGGGCGCCATCGAGGGCGTGGCGGGCCCCGAGTCGGCGGCGTCGGCCTCGGCCGCGGGCACGCTGGTGTCCATGCTGACGCTCGGCCTGCCGACCACGGCGGTCGCCGCGGTGATGCTGGCCGCCTTCCAGCAGTACGGCATCCAGCCGGGGCCGCTGCTCTTCGAGCGCGAGCCCGAGCTGGTGTGGGGCCTGATCGCCTCGCTGTTCGTGGGCATGGTGCTGCTGCTCGCCCTGAACCTGCCGCTGGCGCCGGTGTGGGCCAAGCTGCTGCGGATCCCGCGGCCGTACCTCTACGCGGGGATCATGTTCTTCGCGGCGGTCGGCGCGTACGCCGTCGGCGGTGAGGTGGTCGACCTGGTGATCCTGCTGGTCATCGGTCTGATCGGGTTCGGAATGCGCCGCTACGGGCTGCCCGTTCTGCCCGCCGTGATCGGCGTCATCCTCGGCCCCAACGCCGAGCAGCAGCTGCGTCGCGCCCTGCAGATCAGCGACGGCAGCGTGACGGGGCTGGTCAACACGCCGTTCTCGGTGACGGTGTACGCGGTGATCGTGCTGCTGCTGGCCTGGCCGCTGGTGAAGCACCTGGTGGTCCGGGGCCGGACCCGCGCGGACGCCTGATCCCCGGCCCGGTCCGACGGCGCGTCCGCGTGCTCGGGAGCGGTCGTCGTGCCGGGCTCGGTCAGGCAGCGCACGATCTCGTCGCGCTCCAGTACGTTCTCGTGCCACTCGTATCCGGCCGGGCCCGTACGGTGTCCGGTGTGCACGTCGTCCCGTGGCGGCCTCACCCGAGGAACGACAACCGCACCTGACGATCGGGGTTGTCCCGATTGGTGTCCACCAGGCACACCGACTGCCAGGTTCCGAGCTCCAGGCGGCCGCCGATCACCGGCAGCGTGGCGTGCGGGGTTACGAAGGCGGGCAGGACGTGGTCGCGGCCGTGCCCGGGGCTGCCGTGGCGGTGCTGCCAGCGGTCGTCGGCGGGGAGCAGGGTGTGCAGGGCCGACAGCAGGTCGTCGTCGCTGCCGGCGCCGGTCTCGATGATCGCGATCCCGGCGGTGGCGTGCGGGACGAAGACGTTGAGGAGGCCGTCGCGACCGGACGCCGCCTCGCGCAGGAAGGACTCGCAGTCACCGGTGATGTCGGCGACCCGCTCCGCCGAGCCGGTGGCGAGGTTGAGGACTCGGGTGGTGAAGGCATCTGGCATGACCCCATCCTGACACCGGGGGAAGATCGGGGCCTGCCACGCCGTTGGTAGAACCGTGAACAACACACGCGAGGTCGAGGTCGTCGTCATCGGGGCCGGTCAGGCCGGGCTCGCCGCCGCCTATCACCTGCGGCGCACGGGCTTCGAGCCCGAGCGCGACTTCGTGGTGCTCGACCACTCCCCGGGGCCCGGCGGGGCCTGGCAGTTCCGCTGGCCGTCCCTGACGTACGGCAAGGTGCACGGCATGCACGCCCTGCCGGGGATGGAACTGACCGGCGCGGATCCGGCCCGGCCGTCCGCCGAGGTGGTGAGCGGGTACTTCGCCGAATACGAGCGGACCTTCGACCTGCGGGTGCTGCGGCCGGTCGATGTGCGCGCCGTGCGCGAGGGGGCGGACGGACGGCTGCTCGTCGAGACGTCGGCCGGGTCCTGGTCGACGCGCGCGCTGATCAACGCGACCGGTACCTGGGACCGGCCCTTCTGGCCGCGCTATCGGGGACAGGAGACCTTCCGGGGGCGGCAGTTGCACACCGCGCAGTACGCCGGGCCACAGGAGTTCGCGGGCCGGCGCGTGGTCGTGGTCGGCGGCGGTGCCTCGGGCACGCAGCACCTGCTGGAGATCGCCCCGTACGCGGCGGCCACCACGTGGGTGACCAGGAGGCCCCCCGTCTTCCGCGAGGGGCCCTTCGACGAGGACGCGGGCCGGGCGGCGGTGGCGCTCGTGGAGGAACGGGTGCGGCAGGGGCTGCCGCCGAAGAGTGTCGTGTCGGTGACCGGGCTGCCGCTGAACGAGGCGGTGCGGGCCGGACTGGAGTCCGGGGTGCTGGACCGGCAGCCCATGTTCGACCGGATCACCCCGGAGGGGGTGGAGTGGAGCGACGGGCGGCGGGTGGCCGCGGACGTCATCCTGTGGGCGACCGGGTTCCGGGCCGCCGTCGACCATCTGAGGCCGCTACGGCTGCGGGAGGCGGGCGGCGGCATCCGGGTCGAGGGCACGCGCGCGGTCGCCGACCCGCGTATCCACCTCGTCGGCTACGGGCCCTCCGCCAGCACCATCGGCGCCAACCGGGCGGGACGCGCGGCCGTGCGGGACATCAGACGGCTGCTGGCCGAGGGGGAGCCGGTCGCCGCGTGACGCCCCGACCGGTCACTTGGCGGCCTCGGCCCCGGCCTGCTTCGAGGCGCTCTGCTGCAGTCGGTCGAACTCGTCCACGTTGCGCTGGTGTTCGGCGTAGTCGGCGGTGAAGCGCGTGTCGCCCGGCTTGACCGTGACGAAGTAGAGCCAGTCACCGGGGGTCGGGTTGATCGCGGCACTCATCGCCTCGTCGCCCGGATTGGCGATGGGGGTGGGCGGCAGCCCCATGCGCTGGTACGAGTTGTACGGACTGTCGATCTTCGTGTCCTTGTCGGTGGTCTTCAGGGTGGAACGGTCCAGGGCGTAGTTGATGGTGGAGTCCATCTGCAGCGGCATCCCGCGTTCCAGCCGGTTGAAGATCACCCGGGCCACCTTGCCCATGTCCTCCTTGGCGGCGGCCTCCGCCTGCACGATGCTGGCGATGGTGACCGCCTGGTAGACGTTCAGCGCGTTGCGCTGGGCGCCCGCGGCGACCGGCGCGCCGGTGAACTTCTTGTTCGCCGTGTCGACCATGGCGGCAAGCAGCTTCTCCGGGGTGGGGTTCTCGCCCAGCGGATAGGTCGCGGGGAAGAGATAGCCCTCGGGGTTGCCCTCGGCGTCGTTCGGGAGCTTGAGGCCGGCCTTGGCGAGGGACTTCTTGGTGGTGCCCGCGGGCAGGGCGAGCACCTTGTCGACGGCGCCGTAGATCTGGGTCGCCCGCCAGCCCTCCGGGATCACCAGGGAGGTGGGACGGGACTCGCCCTCCTCGTCCGCCGTCAGCAACGGCACCGCCACGGCGGTACCGGCTACGACGGCGCCGACCGCGATCAGGGCGATACGGCCCCGGCGCGTCAGCCGGACCGCTCTCCTGGGGCTTCTGGGGCTTCTGGGGCTTCTGGGACCTCCGAGGCCTGTGGGGCTTCCGAGGCTCCCTCTGGGACCTCTGGCGCTCCGCGCGCTTCTCACGCTTCTCGCGCTCCGTGGCGGTGTGTTCATCTGCATGCGGGCACGGTAACCCCCATATAGCGACAAACCCGGCATATCGTCATCTTGTCGGCTCCAGTCGGGCGTCCCTGCGGACCAGCGCGGCATACCTCCCGTCCTGCGCCAGCAACGCCTCGTGCGTGCCCTGTTCGGCCAGGCGTCCGGAGTCGAGGACCACGATGCGGTCGGCGCCCTGGACGGTGGAGAGGCGGTGCGCGATGGTGATCGTGGTGCGGTTGGCGGACAGAGCGTCGATGGCGCCCTGCACGGCGGCCTCGGTACGGGTGTCCAGGGCGCTGGTCGCCTCGTCCAGGACGAGGACGGGCGGGTCGCGCAGGATGGTGCGGGCGATGGCCAGGCGCTGCTTCTCACCGCCGGAGAAGCGGTGGCCGCGCTCGCCGACCACGGTGTCGTAGCCGTCTGGCAGGGCGGCGATGTGGTCGTGGATCTGGGCCGCCCTGGCCGCCGCCTCCAGCTCCGCGTCCGTGGCGTCCGGCTTGGCGAAGCGCAGGTTCTCGGCGACGGAGGCGTGGAAGAGGTACGTCTCCTGCGAGACGACGCCGACCGCGCGGGCGAGGGTGTCGAAATCGAGATCGCGCACGTCGACCCCGTCGAGGGTGACCCGGCCACCCGTCACGTCGTACAGCCGCGGCACCAGGTGGCCGAGCGTGGACTTGCCGGCGCCGGTGGGACCGACGACGGCGAGACTGCTGCCGGCGGGGACGGCGATGTCGATGCCGTCGAGCACCGGGCCGCCCTTGCCGCCGTAGCCGAACTCGACGTTCTCGAAGCGGATCTCACCCTTGATGTGGTCGAGGTGGACGGGGTCCTCCCGCTCGGTGATGTCGATCGGCAGGTCGAGGTACTCGAAGATGCGCTGGAACAGCGCGAGCGAGGTCTGGATCTGCACACCGGTCGACAACAGGCTCACGGTCGGGCGGAACAGCCCCTGCTGGAGCGAGACGAAAGCGACGATCGTGCCGAGAGAGACGTCGGGGCCGCCGAGCTGCAGGGCGATGCCGGCGGTCCAGTAGATGACGGCCGGCATGGCGGCCATGACGATCGTGATGACGGCCATCCGCCAGCGGCCCGCCATGTTCGACCGCACTTCCAGGTCGACCAGGCTCTCGGACTCGTCCGCGAAGGCGCGGGTGAGCGAGTCGGACCGGCCCATGGTGCGGCCGAGCAGGATGCCGCTGACAGAGAGCGACTCGGTGACCGTGGCGGCCATCGCGGCCATCTGCTTCTGGCGCCGGGTGGTGATCTTCCGGCGTTCCCTGCCGACGCGGCGGCTGATCCACACGAACACGGGGAGGAGCAGCAGCGAGACGACGGTGAGGCGCCAGTCGAGGACGACCATGGCCACGATGGTGGCGACCACGCTGGTGAGGTTGGACACCAGCGAGGTCGCCGTCGAGGTGACGGTGGCCTGCATGCCGCCGATGTCGTTGGCGATGCGGGACTGGACCTCGCCGGTGCGGGTGCGGGTGAAGAAGGCGAGGGACATCTGCTGGAGCCGGCCGTAGACGGCGGTGCGCAGGTCGTGCATGACCCGCTGGCCCACGGTCGTGGAGATCAGGGTCTGCAGCACGCCGAAGACGCTGGTGAGGACGGCGCCGAAGATCATGCCGAGGGCGAGCAGGCTCAGCAGGCCCGTGCGCCCCTCGGGGATCGCGACGTCGAGGATCTCCTTGAGCAGGAAGGGCGTGGCGACCGACACCAGGGACGCGGCGCCGACCAGCAGGCCGACGACCGCGAGGCGGCCGCGGTAGGGGCGGAACAGCTTGAGGATGCGGCGCACCTGCCGGGGCTGTTCCTCGGCGTCGGCGGGTGCGGTCCAGGCGGATTCGCGATCGGGGTGCATGGGCTCCTTCGGAGGCGGACGAGGGGAGGCCCGCGAAGCCTTCGGAGCGCAGACCTCCAGGGCCTGCGGCAGGCATTCTCGGACCTCACGGATCATAGGTCATTGTTACCTATGCTCACAATGAACATCATCCTGATATTGTTCCCCCATGACCGCCCCCGATCCCGACGGCCTGCTCGCCGAGCAGCTGCTGCGACTCACCCGCCGGGTGCACCGCATCCAGAAGCGCCATCTCGAGCACCGCGACCTCGGCATCACCCCGGCCCAGTCCCGGCTGCTGCGCACGCTGGCACACTACGGCTCGCCCCCGCGCATGGCGGACCTCGCCGAGCGCCTGGAGGTCGTGCCCCGGGCGGTGACGACCCTGGTCGACGGGCTCGAAGCGGCCGGGAAAGTGCGCCGCGCCCCGGATCCCGCCAACCGCCGGGTCATCCGGATCGAGCTGACCGACGACGGACGCGCCGCCCTCGGGGAACTGCACGGTGCGCGCCGGTCCGCCGCCGAGGAGATCCTGGCCCCGCTGACGGACGAGCAGCGCGCGGTACTGGGCGGACTGCTGGACACCCTGATCGACGGGCACGAGCCCGGGTCCGGCACGGGCGAGGGCTGCCGGACGGCGTGATCCGGGCGATCTAAGCAATCCCGGCGATCGGTGGGGACGGACGATCTTGGCGGTGCCGCGTGCCGGAAGGTGCGCGCTCAGGCCTTCAGGTGCGCCCTGTCCCCCATGACCACCACGGGGTGCCGGTCCGGGTCCAAGGTGCGCAGCAGGTACTCCATCGCCGGCTTGGGCAGGCTGACGCAGGCCGACGTGCCGCTGCCGTGGTCCATGTGCAGCCAGATCGAACCGCCCTTCGAGGCGCCCTCGGGGCGGGTCGGGTCGTTCGGCGGGGTGCCCTTGACGCGGTTGTAGTCGATGGCGATGACGTAGTCGAAGTCGTGCCAGTACGGCTTCGCCCACCACCGCGGTGCCGCGAAGCTCGCGGATCTGCTGTACGGCAGCCCCGTGCCGGGGGCCGGATCCGGGTCCGGGAGCACGCCGCCCGCGTCGCTGAGTGTGAACACCCCGACGGGGCTGCGCTTGTCGTTCTCGTGGTGGTCGGTCGTCCACCCCTTCGTGCCGTTGTGCGCCGCCCAACTCCTGGCGCGGTGCCAGGCGGAGCCCTGCTTCGTGTAGAGCACGACCGTGGAGTCGGCGGAATCCTTTCCGTCCCCGTACACCGCGACGACCTGGCGCGAGTCGCTGGGGATCCGCTCCTGGAGCCGGTCGCCGACGCCGGGGATCCTGGTCGGGTCGGACGCCGCACTGCTCCGGCCGCTCCCGCCGGGGGGTCCGCTCGCCCGGGAGTCCGCGCCGTCCTGAGACGGGCCGCCGCAGGCGGACAGCGCCGTCACCGCCAGCAGGGATCCAAGGGCCGCCACCGCGACCGCCGTACGCCGTCCACCACCACGTGCCATTCGTCCATCGTCGCACTCCCGGCGGGCAGGTCGTCACGACGGTTGCGGACGGGGGCGGGTGGACCACTGCCGACGCCGGCGGACGGCACGCGGCGGCGCGCAGCCGGATTCGTGCCCCATCGCGGAAAACCGCTTGATTTTGGGCATGCGGCGACGCGAACCTTTCACGGTTTGCAGCCTCTTGATGCCGTATGGCCACGGCACCCCCTGACACGAGCCACTGGGACGTCATGCAAATCCAAGACCTTCCGTATCCCGACCCGGGTGTGCCGGACGCACGCTCGGGCCCCCGATTCCTGTGGTGGCTGTTCCGCAACCAGCTCGGTGGCCAACTCAAGTCACTGGCCTGGGGCCTGCTGCACTTCGCCTCCGTCTCCGCCCTGCCCTTCTGTGTCGGTCTCGCCATCCAGGCGGTCGTCGACCGCTCCGGCAGCCGGCTCGCCCTCGCGGGCGGCGTCATGGTCCTGTGCTGCGTCGGCAACGCACTCGGCGACACCTTCCTGCACCGCACCGCCGTCACCAACTGGATCACCGCCGCGGCCCGCGTCCAGCAACTCCTGGCCCGCAAGACGGCGCTGCTGGGCTCGGCGCTGACCCGACGCGTGGCGGCCGGTGAGGTCGTGGCCGTGTCCACCGGCGACGTCGAGAAGATCGGCTGGTTCGTGGAGGCCCTCTCCCGCTTCACCGCCGCCGCGCTCACCATCGTGCTGGTCTGCGTGGCGCTGGTCGTCTACGAGCCGGCGCTCGGCGTCGTCGTGATCGTGGGCCTGCCGGTGCTGGCCCTCGCGGTGCTGCCCCTGCTGCCCCGGGCCACCCGGCGGGCCGACGTCCAGCGCGACAAGGCGGGCCGCGCCACCGAACTCGCCTCGGACACCGTCGCCGGACTGCGCGTGCTGCGCGGCATCGGCGGCGAGGAACTCTTCCTCGACCGCTACCGCAGCGCCTCCCAGGAGGTGCGCCACGCGGCCGTGCGCAGTGCCCGCATGTGGTCCCTGATCTCCGCGATCCAGGTGCTGTTGCCGGGACTGCTGCTGATCGCGGTGGTCTGGCACGGCGTGCACCTGGCCCGCGAGGGCCGCATCGGCGTCGGCGAACTCGTCACCGTCTACAGCTCGGTCATGATCCTCACCTATCCGTTGCGGCACTTCGAGGAGATCGCCATGGCGTACTCCTTCTCCCGGCCCTCGGCCAAGCGGGCCGCACGGGTGCTGTCCTTGGAACGCGCCACGGACACCGGGGGTTCGCGTGCCGCCGAGACCCCCACGGGGGACCTGTACGACCCGGCCACCGGTCTGCTGGCCCCGGCGGGCCGGCTCACCGCCGTGGTGTGCGGTGACCCGGACGCGGCCGGGCGGCTGGCGGAACGGCTCGGCGGGCATCCTTCGGAGCAGGGCGCGTCGGCCCAGCTGGGCGGGGTGCCACTGGACGAGCTGCCCCTGAAGTCCGCGCGCACCGCGGTCCTGGTGCAGGACAAGGACCCGGTGCTGCTCTCCGGAACGCTCCGCGAGCTGCTGGACGTGCCCGCGTCCGGTGCGGTCGCCGCCGAGGACGCGCTGGCCGCCGCCCAGTGCGGTGACGTGCTGGCGGCGCTCGCGCAGGGCTCGCTCGGCGCCGACGACCCGATGGACGCCCGCATCACCGAGCGGGGCCGTTCGCTCTCGGGTGGCCAGCGCCAGCGGCTGGCACTGGCCCGGTCACTGATCACGGACCCGGAGGCGCTGGTCCTGGACGAGCCCACCTCGGCCGTCGACTCGCACACCGAGGCGCGGATCGCGGAGGGCGTGCGGGCGCTGCGCGCGGGGCGCACCACCGTGGTGTTCACCTCGTCGCCGCTGTTGCTGGACCGCGCGGACCGGATCGTGTTCCTGCACGACGGCGAGGTCGCCGCGGTCGGCGCCCACCGGGAACTGCTGCACACCGAGCCCCGGTACCGGGCGGTGGTGACCCGCGAGACCGACGAGGAGGCCGCGGCGCACCCCGACGCCGTACCGGCCGGCAGGAAGCCGGCGCGGTCGCCGGCCGACGACGGCCTCACCGACGTCCGCGACGGCGCCCTGAGCGACGACGACGTACTGCACCGACTGGAAGAGATCGAGGAGACGGCATGATCGGCGTCGCGCCACCGTCCTACGACCCGGCGGCACCCACGACCGCGAGCACCCTGCCCGTCGGCGCCCGCCCGACCGTGCGCGCGTACGTGGGAGAACTGCTGCGCCGGCATCGTCGTGCGTTCCTCTTCCTCGTCACCGTCAACACCGTCGCCGTGATCGCCTCCATGGCGGGCCCCTACCTGCTGGGCGGGCTCGTGGAGCGGGTCTCGGACGACGCGCAGGAGCTGCGTCTCGGCCTCACGGCCACGCTCTTCGTGCTCGCCCTCGTGGTGCAGGCCGTGTTCGTGCGCGAGGTACGGCTGCGGGGGGCCATGCTCGGCGAGCGGATGCTGGCCGATCTGCGCGAGGACTTCCTCGTGCGTTCGGTCGGGCTGCCGCCCGGCGTGCTGGAACGGGCCGGCACGGGCGACCTGCTGTCCCGGATCACCACGGACATCGACCGGCTCGCCAACGCCATGCGCGAGGCCGTGCCCCAGCTCGCGATCGGCGTCGTGTGGGTGGTGCTGCTGCTCGGTGGCCTGGTGGTCACGGCGCCGCCGCTGGCGCCCGCGGTGCTGATCGCGGTGCCGCTGCTGGTGATCGGCTGCCGCTGGTACTTCCGCAGGGCGCCCTCCGCCTACCGTTCGGAGGCCGCCGGGTACGCCGCGGTGGCCGCCGCGCTCGCCGAGACGGTGGACGCCGGGCGCACCGTCGAGTCCCACCGTCTGGACGCCCGTCGCATCGAGCTGTCGGAGCGCCGGATCAGGGAGTGGACGGCCTGGGAGCGTTACACCCTCTGGCTGCGGTCGGTGCTCTTCCCCGTCATCAACGTCACCCATGTGACCGTACTCGCCTCCGTCCTGCTCATCGGCGGTGTCTTCGTCCTCCAGGGCTGGATCGGGGTCGGCCAGCTGACCACGGCCGCCCTGATCGCGCAGATGCTCGTCGACCCGGTCGGCATCATCCTGCGCTGGTACGACGAGCTGCAGGTGGCCCAGGTCTCCCTGGCCCGGCTGGTGGGCGTGCGGGACATCGAGCCGGACGCCGGTGACGGCACGCTGGCCCCCGACGGACGCCACGTGCACGCCGACCGGGTGCACTTCGGCTACCTCGAGGGGGTGGACGTGCTGCGCAAGGTGTCGCTGGAGGTCGCCCCCGGTACCCGGCTGGCCCTGGTCGGTCCCTCGGGCGCCGGCAAATCGACGCTGGGCAGGCTGCTCGCGGGCATCTACGGGCCCCGCGAGGGCCGGATCACCCTGGGCGGCGCGGAGCTGTCCCGGATGTCCGCTGAGCGGGTCCGCTCGCACGTCGCCCTCGTCAACCAGGAGCACCACGTCTTCGTGGGCTCCCTGCGCGACAACCTCCGGCTCGCCAGGACCGGCGCGACCGACGCCGAGCTGTGGGCGGCGCTGGGGGCGGTCGACGCGGACGACTGGTCGCGCGGACTCGACGAAGGGCTGGACACCGAGGTCGGCTCGGGCGGCTTCACGCTCACCCCGGCGCAGGCCCAGCAGATCGCGCTGGCCCGCCTGGTGCTCGCCGACCCGCACACCCTGGTGCTGGACGAGGCGACGTCCCTGCTCGACCCACGGGCCGCACGCCATCTCGAACGGTCCCTGGCCCGGGTCCTGGACGGACGCACGGTGATCGCGATCGCCCATCGTCTGCACACCGCCCACGACGCGGACGTCATCGCCGTGGTCGAGAACGGGCGGATCAGTGAGCTGGGCAGCCACGAGGAACTCGTCGCGGCGGACGGCGCCTACGCGGCGCTGTGGCGGTCCTGGCACGGGTAGCCACGTGGCGCCCCTTCGGGGCGGGCGGGTTCCGGACGAGGTGGCCGGGGCGGGCTCGGCCGACGCGGGGCGGGGCCGGCCGGGGCCGGACCCGGCCGTCGCCACCCTGCTCCGGCCAGGTCGAGTCCGGGACGGCGACGCGGGACGAGTCGCACGAGGCCGATGAGTCGAACGAGTCGGACGGCGCTTCGGCGGGAGGCCACGTGGAGGGCCGGGGCCGGACGCGCCTCCGGTGCCGGGGCGGTCGGCGTGGGTCGGCCGGGCCGGTGGAGCCGGTGGGGCAGGCCTGACGCGTCCCCCGGCGGGGTCCGTGGCGTTGCGCGGTCCCGAAAGGGAGTGGAAGGCTGGAGGAAGGCACCGGCTCGAGCCAGGCCCGGGAACCGGGCGGTTCCGCGATGGGTGAGGCCTGTGCCCCGTGCAGCGGCGACCCGCCGCGGTCCACGGTGAGAAGGGGCCGGTCCCCACCCCCTGGAGGTGTCCGTGAACAGCGTCGACGGATGGGGAGATGACGTCTACCAGCCCGACGGATCCGAGCAGCGGGAGGACACCGGGCTGCTCGACGGTGAGGACACCCTCGAGGAGGACGGTGTCGACGACCCCCTCGACCGGGGCTGGTCGCCGCCCGAGCGCCCCTGGGCGGTGGAGCACACCGGTGTGACGGCCGCTGAGCGTCGCCGCGGCGAGACGCTGGACCAGCGGCTCGCCGAGGAGCGGCCGGACGAGCTCGCGCCCGACGGCGACGGGCTGGGCGACGCAGACGGCACCGACGGGGAACTGCTGGACAACGAAGTCGGCGCGGACCGCTCCGGCCGGCTGGTGGCACCCGACGAAGGGGCGCACGAGGACGAGGAGCCGGCGCTGGTCGCCATGGACGTGGGCATCGACGGCGCGGCCGCCTCCGCCGAGGAGGCAGCGATGCACGTGGTCGACGAGGACTCCCTGCCCGGCTGAGACCACTCGCGACGGCAGCCCCGTGCCGTCGCTCCAATGAACCGCGCGGTACGAGGAGCAGCCATGCAGCAGGACAAGCACCCCGACTACCGGCCCGTCGTCTTCCGGGACCGCAGTGCCGGGTACGCCTTCCTGACCCGGTCCACCGCGACCAGTGACGAGACCATCGCGTGGGACGACGGCGAGACGTACCCGGTGGTGGACGTGGAGATCTCCTCGGAGAGCCACCCCTTCTACACGGGCAAGGCGCGGACGGTGGACTCGGAGGGACGCGTCGCCCGCTTCGAGCGGCGTTACGGCGCGGGTGAGGGGCAGGACACCGGGGAAACCGGCTGAGCCGGCCGGGCTCGCGTCGCTCAGATGAAGTTGAGTGCCGCCGCGCCGCCCACTCCCCCGAGCAGCATGAACACCGGCATCAGCACCTTCAGCTCCACCCAGCTGCCCGCTCGGAACCGCATGGCCTTCGGCGGGCCGATCGGGTACCACCGCTTGCGGCCCACCGGTATCGGCCAGAGTATCGGGCAGCCCGAAACGGTCAGCGCGTCCCCGATGTCGTGCACCAGCGCGCCCAGCACGATCGGCAGCCCCAGCCACAGGTACTCCTGGCCCGGCGCCGTGAACAGCCAGTCCGCGCCACCGTCCGGCTTGTCGAGGATGCCGGCGAGTATCCACGCGCTGGTCCCGGCCAGCAGCCAGACCAGCACATCGCTGCTGGAGCCGCGGGTGGCCCGCCAGAGCAGGCCCTCGATGGCCAGCACCATGTGCACGAAGAGGATCGCCAGCACCGCCCAACGGCCACCCTTGATGGCCAGGACCGACGTGCCCGCGCCGATCAGGACCGCCCACAGCCAGGTGTGCGTCAGCGTGCGGTGTCCGCCGGAGCGGCGTGGGTCGGCCGGCTTCTTCGTGGCCTTGTAGACCGCGTAGGACAGCTTGTCGACGATCTCGCACAGCCCCCGTGAGACCGGTCCGAAGGCCCGGGAGATGGTGGCCGCCTTGTGGTCGAGGTCCGGCGCGAGCGCCGCTCCGGCGCAGATCAGGGCTCCGGCGAGCAGCACCGGCCAGGGCATGGGTTGCCCCGCGGCGGCGGTCGCCGCCCCGACGCCGAGCCACGCCGCGGCGCCCGACAGTGAGTGTGCTGGTCCCATCATCGCCGTTGCCCGCCCCATTCCTCGTGTGCCGCTGTGCAGTTGTCCAGGTCCGCGGTTGCCGCGCCGGCGACCCAGCGTAGCGTTCGTGATCTTCACGCGGACAGCCGATTCCCCCATCGCGGCCCGTGGCAGGCAAGATGGGGGCGTGACCCTCATCGATCAGCTGCCGCGGACCGCCGACCCCGATGCCTTGTACGAAGCCTTCGAGGCCTGGGCCCGGGAGCGCGGTCTCACGCTCTACTCCCATCAGGAGGAGGCGCTGATCGAGGTGGTCTCCGGCGCGAACGTGATCGTGTCGACGCCCACCGGCTCCGGCAAGAGCATGATCGCGGCGGGCGCCCACTTCGCCGCTCTGGCCCGGGACGAGGTCACCTTCTACACGGCTCCGATCAAGGCGCTGGTATCGGAGAAGTTCTTCGAGCTGTGCAAGATCTTCGGCACCGAGAACGTGGGCATGCTCACCGGCGACGCCTCCGTGAACTCCGACGCCCCCGTCATCTGCTGCACGGCCGAGGTCCTGGCGTCCATCGCGCTGCGTGACGGCAAGCACGCGGACATCGGTCAGGTCGTCATGGACGAGTTCCACTTCTACGCGGAGCCGGACCGCGGGTGGGCCTGGCAGATCCCTCTGCTGGAACTGCCGCAGGCCCAGTTCGTCCTGATGTCGGCGACCCTCGGTGACGTCTCGTTCTTCGAGAAGGACCTCGCGCGCCGTACCGGCCGTCCCACCGCGGTGGTCCGCTCGGCCACCCGTCCCGTGCCGCTCTCCTACGAGTTCCGTTACACCCCGCTCACCGAGACCCTCACCGATCTGCTGGCCGCCCGGCAGGCGCCCGTGTACATCGTGCACTTCACCCAGGCGCAGGCCGTGGAACGGGCACAGGCGCTGATGAGCATCAACATGTGCACGCGCGAGGAGAAGGAGCGGATCGCCGACCTCATCGGCAACTTCCGCTTCACCACGAAGTTCGGCCGCAATCTCTCCCGCTACGTGCGCCACGGCATCGGGGTCCACCACGCCGGCATGCTGCCCAAGTACCGGCGGCTGGTGGAGAAGCTCGCGCAGGCCGGCCTGCTGAAGGTGATCTGCGGAACGGACACGCTGGGCGTGGGCGTCAACGTCCCGATCCGGACCGTGCTGTTCACGGCGCTGACCAAGTACGACGGCACCCGGGTCCGCACGCTGAGGGCTCGGGAGTTCCACCAGATCGCGGGGCGTGCCGGGCGTGCCGGGTTCGACACGGAGGGGTTCGTGGTCGCCCAGGCGCCCGAGCACGTCGTCGAGAACGAGAAGGCGCTGGCCAAGGCCGGTGATGACCCGAAGAAGCGGCGGAAGGTCGTCCGGAAGAAGGCTCCCGAGGGGTTCGTCGCCTGGTCGGAGAGCACGTTCGACAAGCTCATCGGCTCGGAGCCGGAGCCGCTGACGTCCCGCTTCCGGGTCACCCACACCATGCTGCTGTCCGTGATCGCCCGCCCCGGCGACGCCTTCTCCGCGATGCGGCACCTGCTGGAGGACAACCACGAACCGCGCAGGCAGCAGCTCAGGCACATCCGGCGGGCCATCGCCATCTACCGTTCGCTGCTGGACGGCGGGATCGTGGAGAAGCTGGACCAGCCGGACGCGGAGGGGCGCATCGTGCGTCTCACGGTGGACCTCCAGCAGGACTTCGCGCTGAACCAGCCGCTGTCCACGTTCGCCCTGGCCGCCTTCGAACTGCTGGACCCGGAGTCGCCGTCGTACGCGCTGGACATGGTGTCGGTCGTGGAGTCCACCCTGGACGACCCGCGGCAGATCCTCGCCGCCCAGCAGAACAAGGCGCGCGGTGAGGCCGTGGCCGCGATGAAGGCGGACGGCGTCGAGTACGAGGAGCGCATGGAGCGCCTCCAGGACATCACGTACCCGAAGCCCTTGGAGGAGCTGCTCTTCCACGCCTACGACACGTACCGCAGGAGCCACCCCTGGGTCGGTGACCATCCGCTGTCGCCGAAGTCGGTCATCCGGGACATGTACGAACGGGCACTGACCTTCACGGAGCTGGTCTCCCACTACGAACTGGCCCGCACCGAGGGCATCGTGCTGCGCTACCTGGCGAGCGCCTACAAGGCCCTCGACCACACGGTGCCGGACGACCTGAAGTCCGAGGACCTCCAGGACCTGATCGAGTGGCTCGGCGAGATGGTGCGCCAGGTCGACTCCAGTCTCCTCGACGAGTGGGAGCAGCTCGCCAACCCGGAGGAGATGACCGCCGAGGAGGCTCAGGAGAAGGCCGACCAGGTACGGCCGGTCACCGCCAACGCGCGCGCCTTCCGGGTGCTGGTCCGCAACGCCATGTTCCGCCGTGTCGAGCTCGCCGCCCTCGACCAGGTCGGTGAGCTGGGCGAGATGGACGCAGACGCGGGCTGGGACGCCGACGCGTGGGGCGAGGCCATGGACAAGTACTGGGACGAGTACGACGAGCTCGGCACCGGCCCGGACGCCCGCGGTCCCAAGCTGCTGATCATCGAGGAAGAGCCGCAGAACGGGCTGTGGCGCGTGCGGCAGATCTTCGACGACCCGAACGACGACCACGACTGGGGCATCAGTGCGGAGGTCGACCTCACCGCCTCCGACGCGGAGGGCCGTGCGATCGTCCGTGTCACCGATGTCGGCCAGCTGTGAGCACAGGAGAAACCCACCCATGACGAATCCGGCCGAGAGCCTCGTCGACCTGCTCGACCTGGAGCAGATCGAGGTCAACATCTTCCGTGGCCGCAGCCCCGAGGAGTCGCTGCAGCGGGTCTTCGGCGGCCAGGTGGCCGGCCAGGCGCTGGTGGCCGCGGGCCGCACCACCGACGGCGACCGCCCGGTGCACTCGCTGCACGCGTACTTCCTGCGTCCCGGACGCCCTGGCGTGCCGATCGTGTACCAGGTCGAACGGGACCGGGACGGGCGGTCGTTCACCACCCGCCGCGTCACCGCCGTGCAGCAGGGACGCACGATCTTCACGCTCACCGCCTCCTTTCACAGACCTGAACAGGGGAGTTTCGAGCACCAGTTGCCGCCGGCCCGCAAGGTCCCCGATCCGGAGTCCCTGCCGACGGTCGCCGACGAGGTGCGGGAGCACCTGGGCGCGCTGCCGGAGCAGTTGGAGCGAATGGCGCGCCGTCAGCCCTTCGACATCCGCTATGTCGACCGGCTGCGCTGGAGCGCCGAGGAGGTCGAGGGAGCCGAGCCCCGCAGCGCCGTGTGGATGCGCGCGGTCGGGCCGCTCGGCGACGATCCGCTCGTGCACACCTGTGCCTTGACCTACGCCAGCGACATGACGCTCCTGGACGCCGTGCGCATCCCGGTGGAGCCGCTGTGGGGTCCGCGGGGCTTCGACATGGCGTCGCTGGACCATGCCATGTGGTTCCACCGGCCGTTCCGGGCCGACGAGTGGTTCCTGTACGACCAGGAGTCGCCGATCGCGACCGGCGGGCGCGGGCTGGCCCGTGGGCGGATCTATGACAGGGAGGGGCGCATGCTGGTGTCCGTGGTGCAGGAGGGTCTTTTCCGGGCCCTGTAGGTCAGGCGTCTCTGCGCCAGAGCCTGCCGAACAGGCCGCTCAACCGTCCGCGTTGCTCCGCCTCGGGCGGCACGGGGGTCTCCGCCTCGGGCCGCACCGGTGCCGCCGTCTCGCACGGCGCGGATTCCGGACCGGGCGGGGCCGGCACGGCGTGCGGGGCCGGGCGGGGGGCCGGACGATGTCGGCGGGCCGTGTCCAGCGCGGCTGCCAGGTCCGAGCGGAGCCAGTCGACCTCGTCCGGGTCGGCGGCCGTCGCGATCTCCTCGGCGAGCTGCGCGGCCGGGGAACCCGGAGAGCCGTGCGTGGCGGGCACGGGGCGGAACCGGCGCAGATGGGAGCGCTCGTAGGGATCCGTGACGACGTCCGAGATGTCGGTGGCGTCGAGCAGCGACGCCACCGCCGCGGCCCGGGCCCACGGTTCGTCCGCCTGACGGAGCAGGAATCCCAGGTGCCTTCCCCGCCAGTTGCGAGGACGCAGGTCGAGCCCTTCTCCCAGCTGGTCCCGCAGCCCTTCGGGTGTGCGGCCCTTCAGCAGCGCGGTGTTGCGCTCGTCGGCCCTGAACTGCCGCAGCTCCTCCGCCAGATACAGCCAGACGACAGCGCGGTACCGGTTGACGTAGAACGTCACGGGCACCAGCAGCCCCAGCCGCGCGAGACGGGTGAACCGGGCTGTGGTCACCTCCATGAGGGTCGCGCCCTGCGTGGTGCCGACGGTGCGGACACCGGCCCGGAGCACCTCGGGAAAGCCGTCCGCCGCCCGGATACGGTCGATCTCGTCGCGGGCGACGCGGCGCCCGCCTCCTCCGTCGTCGGGCACCGTGCGGATTCGGCCGAGCTGCACGGCGAGGTCGAACTCGCTTCGCCTGAGGCCCAGCTCCCGGGCCGCGCGCTGGCGGGTGACCGAGGCGTCCCGGGTGGTGCCGGTCCGCTCGCCGGCCGCGGCGGCCTGATACGTGATGGTGTTGCCCGACATGGCTCGTCTCCCCCGTGGAGTGTGTGGCCGGCGCTGTCCGCGCCCGCTGACACACAAAACCGTAGCCGCAGCCGCGACATCCGTGATGAGCCTGTGGATAACTCTGCGGCCGACCACCGAGGAACCCGAAAGCGCAGGTCAGGGCTCGGTGGGCGATATCCGTCCCGGCTGCCGCGCATCGACGTCGAGGTGCTCGCCCACCCGGTTCACGAGCAGTGTCATCTCGTACGCGATCTGCCCGATGTCGGCCTCCGCTCCGCTCAGCACGCACAGGCAACTGCCCGAACCCGCAGCGGTGACGAACAGTACGGCGTCATCGAACTCGACCATCGTCTGCCGTACCTGACCGGCGCCGAAGTGACGGCCCGAGCCCTTGGCCAGGCTGTGCAGTCCGGACGAGACGGCGGCGAGGTGCTCGGCGTCCTCGCGTCGCAGGCCCGTACTCGCCCCGGTCACCAATCCGTCGTTGGACAGGACCAACGCATGCCGTACGTGTTCGACGCGCGCTGTCAGGTCGTCGAGCAACCAGCCCAGTCCCTGGTTCTGCACCATGATCCGATCTCCCCGTGTCTCCCCGTACTCGTTGCGTCCCCCTGGCCGGGGGACCCGTCCGCCAGCCTTCACCACGCCAGTGCTCCGGGCAAGGAGGATGGGGGCATGGCACAGAAGATGACCGATGAGGAATGGCGGGCGTTCGTCTCGGACGGCACCCGCACCGGAAAACTCTCGACCGTCCGGGCCGACGGCAGCCCGCACGTGGCGCCCATCTGGTTCCTGCTGGACGGGGACGACCTGGTGTTCAACACCGGCAAGGACACCGTGAAGGGGCGCAATCTCGTCCGTGACGGCCGCATCGCCCTCTGCGTGGACGACGACCGGCCGCCCTTCGCCTTCGTCGTGCTGCAGGGGCGTGCGCGGATCTCGGAGGACCTCGGCGAACTGCGGCACTGGGCCGCCCGCATCGGCGCCCGCTACATGGGCGAGGAACGGGCCGAGGAGTTCGGGGCGCGCAACGGCGTCCCGGGCGAACTCCTCGTCCGTGTCACCGTGGACAAGGTCCTGGCCCTGAAGTCGGTGGCGGACTGAGGCCACCCGGCCAGGGGCCCAGGTCCGGTCAGCGGACGGAGTCGAGGAGCCGGGCGGTGTGCATCCGCCCGGCGTACTCGACGAGGCGGATCAGCACCTCCTTCCCCGAGTCGCGGTCCCGGGCGTCACACAGCACCACGGGCGTTCCCGGGTCGAGGTCGAGAGCGCGCAGGACGCTGTGCTCGTCGTGGCGGCGTGCTCCCGTGAAGCAGTTCACGGCCACCACGAACGGGATGTGCCGGTGTTCGAAGTAGTCCACCGCGGGGAAGCAGTCGGCCAGGCGCCGGGTGTCCGCGAGGACGACGGCGCCGAGGGCCCCCTGCGCCAGTTCGTCCCAGAGGAACCAGAACCGGTCCTGCCCCGGCGTGCCGAAGAGGTAGAGGGAGAGGCCGGAACGGATGGTGATGCGGCCGAAGTCCATGGCGACGGTCGTGGTGACCTTCCGGTCGATGCCGTCGGTGTCGTCCACCAGCCGTCCGGCCTCGCTGAGCAGTTCCTCCGTGCGCAGCGGCCTGATCTCGCTGACCGCGCCCACCAGGGTGGTCTTGCCCACGCCGCATCCTCCGGCGACCAGGATCTTCAACGCCAGTGCCGTCGTGTCGCCGTCCGTGGCGTCGGAGCGTTCGGAGACCATCGATCACTTCTCTCGGTGCGGGTGGTCGTGCACATGGGTGCCGGTCGTGGTCTTTCGGGCTTCTCTACAGCGCGCGCAGTCCGTCGATCACTTCGCGCAGGATCCGTTCGTCGGGCAGCTGCGCCGGCGGCACGGGGCGGCTGACGGTCACGCACCCCAGTTCCATCAGGTCGCCCAGGAGCACCCTGATGACACCCACGGGCAGGTCCGCGTCGGCGGCGAGTTCGGCGACCGACTGGGTCTCCGTGCGGCACAGGTCGATCAGCGTGCGGTGTTCCGGCCCGAGCACGGTGTCGTCGACGCCCGGTGCGCCGACTGCGCGCGTGACGAGGGCGATCAGGTCGAACCGTACTCCCGTGGGGCCCGGCCGGGTGCGGCCGCCGGTCATCGCGTAGGGGCGGACGAGGGGCCCGGCCTCGTTGTCGTACCACTGGCTGCCCGGTTCTTCCCGGCCTCCGCCCGTGATGTCGTCGGTCATCCTCGATGCCCTTCCGGGTCATCCGCGGAAGGGTGGTCGCGCGGCGGCACGTGGCGCGGTGTGCAGGTGCTCGCCGACGCGTCTCACCAGCCGTGCCATCTCGTAGGCCACGAGACCGATGTCCACCGTCGCGGCGGTGAGGACGGCGAGGCAGGAGCCGTCTCCCGCCGCGGCCACGAACAGGAACCCGTCGTCCATTTCGACCATGGTCTGGTGCACGCCCCCGGCGCCGAAGTGCCGGCCCGCTCCCTTGGCCAGGCTGTGGAAGCCGGAGGCGACGGCGGCGAGGTGCTCGGCGTCTGCGCGGCCCAGGTCGTTCGACGCGCCCACGGCGAGCCCGTCGTTCGACAGCACCACGGCGTGCCGCACCTCGTGCACGCGTCCGACGAGGTCGTCCAGGAGCCAGTCGAGTTCGTGGGCCCGCCGGGCGGTTCCCGTGCCGGGATTCTGAATCATGCGGGGTCTCCTTCGGTACGGTCCCCGGCCGACGGCTCCGGGGGTGCCGGCCGGCCGGGGCGACGGCCGCCGCCGCGCGACCAGCCGTCGCGGTAGGCGGCCATGCGGTCCCGCACGGCCTCGGGGGTGCGCTCCTCGTCGCCGCGCGCCCGGCCGGGCGGCGGCGCCACGGGGCTCGCGTCGCGCAGTTGGGGGGCGAGACTGGCCTGCCGTACCCGGCGGGGAAGGTCGTCGTCGGACTCTCCCGCCGGCCGCGGTGGGCCGGAGCCGGCGCTCGTCGCGGGGGCCCGGGAGGCGTCCGGGGCATCGGGGACGTCGGAGGATCGGTGCAGCCGCAGGGCGGGCGTTCCCGGGGGCCGGCCGGATGTGGCGGTGCGCGTCCCCGCCGGTGCGGCGGATGCCAGTGCCGGCCGGTCGACCGGTGCGGTTACGGGATCCTGCTGCCCGGCGGAACCGGGCACGCGCGCGTACAGGTGCGTTTCGGGCCGGGCCGCCTCGTGTGCCGCCCCTGGAGCAGTTGCCGCCGTTTCGCCGTCCAGGAGTGCGGTGGGCAGGAGCACGACCGCGGTGGTGCCGCCGTAGGGGGAGGTCTTGAGGTGCACCTTGATGTCCTGTCGCGCGGCGAGCCGGCTGACGACGAACAGGCCGAGCCGGTCGCTGTCGAACAGGTCGAGCGTCTCCGACCGTGTGATGCGGTGGTTGGCCTCGGCGAGGGCCTCCTTGCCCATGCCCAGCCCGCGGTCCTCCACCTCGATCGCATAGCCGTTGCCGACGGGTTCACCGGTGACCCGCACGCGCGTGTGGGGTGGCGAGAACTGGGCGGCGTTCTCGATGATCTCGGCCAGGAGGTGGGTGACGTCGGCGACGGCGGCGCCCTTGACGGACGCCTCGGGGAGCTGCCGTACCTCCACGCGCGCGTAGTCCTCGACTTCGGAGACGGCGGCACGGACCACGTCGGTCAGGGAGACCGGCATCCGCCAGGCTCGGCCGGGCGCCGCGCCGGAGAGGATGATCAGGCTTTCGGCGTGGCGCCGCATGCGGGTGGTGAGGTGGTCGAGCCGGAAGAGGTCGCCGAGTTCGTTCGGGTCGTCGGAACGGCGTTCCATGCTGTCCAGAAGGCTCAGTTGGCGGTGGACGAGGATCTGACTGCGACGGGCGAGGTTGACGAAGACCCCGGCGATGCCGCCGGCGAGTTCGGCACGCTCGACCGCGGCGCGCAGCGCGGCCCGGTGCACGCTGGCCAGGGCCTCGGCGACCTGCCCGGCCTCGTCCTCGGCAGGGGGCCGGGGCGGTGCCTCGGACCGGATGTCTATCTCGTCCCCCGCGCGCAGCCTGCGCATCGCCTCCGGGAGTTTGTGCCGGGCGATCTCCAGGGCGCTGTTGCGCAGGCTCACCAGTTCGACCACCAGGCCACGACCGATGCGGACGGAGATGACGAGCGACGCTGCCACGGCGAGGAGACCGAGGAGGACCGCGGCCCCGGCCGGGGTGAGCACACCGCGGGTGAACGGGTCGGCCCGGTCGGCGACCGAGCGTCCGGCGTCCTGCTCGATCGCCCGCATGCCGTCCCGTACGCGCGCGTGGGCCTGGTCCCAGGCGGACCGGGGTGCCGTCGCCTCGACCGGTCGTCCCGGCGCACCGCCGTCGAGCAACCGGTCCTCCGCGGCGCCCACGGCCAGGTAGGCGCCGCTGTCGGCCAGCTCCCGCCAGGCCGCGCGTTCGTCGCCGCGCAGATCGGCCACGGCGGACTCGGTCAGCGTCCGGCGTGTGTCGACGGCGCCGGTGAACAGGCGAAGCCGTGTACCGGCGAGCCCGTCGGCCAGACGGGCACCGGCCAGCAGGGCGTCCTCCTGGGCCAGTGCCTCGCCGGCGCGGGCGAACTCGACCAGTACGCGCGCGTCGGATCCGGGATCGGCGTCCTGGACGCCGCTCAGGGCGCCGCCCACGTGGAAGGCCGTCGTGATGGCCGCCGTGTAGCGGCGGTAGGCCTCGTCCCAGTCCGCCCGGTGGTCGAGGACGGCGGTACGCAGGGGCCCCAGTCGTTCGGCACCGGTGACGAACGCCTTGAGCCGCCGGGCCACTCCGGCGGGCAGTTCCTCGCTGTCGGCCACGGTGTGGTGGTCGCCGAGCCGCAGCCTTCCCACCGCGCGGTCGGTGCGCGCGGTCAGGTCCCGGAAGTCGGTCTCCGGCACCGAGGACGGGTCGGTGGTGTGGCGGACGGCTGCGAGCCGCTCGGCCTGCAGGGCCGCCACGGCGGCGCTCACGGGGACCCGGACCCGGGTGTCCACGCGCTGGACCTGCCGCAGCCGGGAGATGTCCTGAGCGGTGGTGACGGTGGCGTACGCCCACAGGGCCAGGAGGGAGACGACGGGCACCATGAGGAGGCAGACGATCCTGGCGCGCACGGTGCGGGGCTGTACGCGTCCGGGCCACGCGCGCGTGGCGGGCGGGCCGGCTGCCTCGTCGGCGGGCTCCCTCGGACCCTCGTCGGCGGGTGGTCCGGCGTGCGCGCGACGGCCGCGCACGGACGGCTGGGGCGGCGTCCCGACGCCTGCTTCGGGCGTGGGACGTGCGGGGGTGGTACGGGGTGGACGCATGGCATCCTCGCTCAGGACGGGGTCGGTGCGCTGTCGCCGGGCCTGCCTCACGGCCCAGGTCCGCCGCTACGGGGCGGTGCTCCCGGCGGGTTGCTGCCGGGCCGCGGTGGACGCCTCGCGTTCCCCGGCCGTCGGCGACAGGGCGACGAAGGCCGACGTCAAGAAGAGGTAGGACCCGAGGCCGACGGCGAGGGGGAAGATGAACTGCATCGCCGTGGCCCCGGGAAGCGTCTCGCCGGAGGGCGTGACGCGCACGCTCACCGCGAACATGCCGGTGTAGTGCATGCTGCTCACCGCCGCCCCCATGATCAGCGAGGCGAGGGTGACCGCGAGGGGCGACTCGGTGTGGAGCGCCGCCCACAGGGCCGCGGTGGCGGCTGCGACGGCTATGAGCACGGAGAGCCCCACCCGTACCGGGTCGTAGCTCACCTGGCCGTGCAGGCGCATGGCCGCCATGCCGAGGTAGTGCATGCTCGCGACACCGAACCCCGTCGTGAGTCCGCCGAGCAGCAGTGCGCGCGCCCGGTTGCGGCCGTAGCCGACGGCGAAGACGCCGGCACAGACGACGAGCACGGCGACGAGCAGACTCACGAGGGTGAGCGGTACGTCGTACCGGATGTCGGTGCCGCTGACCCGGAAGCCGAGCATGGCGACGAAGTGCATCGTCCAGATGCCCGTGCCGATCGCCGAGGCCGCGGTCAGCAGCCAGTTGCGGCGCGTGCGCCCGGTGGCGGCCAGGGCGCGCACGGTGCAGCGCAGTCCGAGGGCCGCGCCGGTACAGGCCATCGCGTACGACAGCGCGGGTGTCAGCCAGCCCAGGGCGGCGTGGTCCAGGTGTCCCATGACCCCGGGACGCTAGTCCCCAACCGGGCGCACAACGGGGGCGCATTTCGAAAGGTGTTGTTATCTGACACAGAGGGGCGCTGGAACGATCGCGTCACGCTCGAACATGTGCGCTGCGGCGCCTTCTTGGCTCTTGGGGAATCATGCGAGACATGAGCGACGACCACACACACGTGCAGGAGTTCTTCGGTCCCCGGGCCGCCGACTGGGACCGCCGGTTCCCCGACGACGGCCCGGCCTACACGGCCGCGGTCCGGGAACTGGGGTTGCGTGCAGGTGATCGGGTACTGGACGCGGGGTGCGGCACCGGCCGGGCCCTTCCCCCGTTGCGGACGGCCGTGGGGCCGACGGGGCTGGTTGTCGGGGCCGATCTGACACCTGCCATGCTCCAGGCCGCCGTACGGGCGGGCAGGGACCGTGCCGGGCGCCTGCTGCTGACCGACGTGGCGGCGCTGCCACTGCGTTCCCGGACGCTCGACGCGGTGTTCGCGGCGGGTCTCGTCGCGCACCTGCCCGATCCCGCGGGAAATCTGCGGGAGTTGGCGCGTGTCGTGCATCCCGGCGGTGTGCTGGCGCTGTTCCACCCCATCGGCCGGGCGGCGCTCGCGGCCCGGCAGGGACGGCGGCTCACGCCGGACGACCTGCGCGCCGAGCACAACCTCCGTCCGCTGCTGACCGGTTCCGGATGGGACATGACGGCGTACGTCGACGAGGACACCCGGTTCCTGGTCCTGGCGACCCGCGCGGACTGAGTCAGCCCCGCCCGGCGACCGCCGCCACGAACGCGTCGGGGCGGTCGAGCATGACGTTGTGCCCGGCTCCCGGCACGGTCGTCACCCGTACGCCCGCGGCCTCCAGGGACTCACGGCCCTCCAGTTCGCCGCTGAGTCCGCCCTGGAGGTACACACGCTCGACCGGGAGCCCCTCGAGAAGAGTGCGCATCACAGGGTCGGAGCCCCGGCACAGCCCGACGGCCGAGCGGTGCAGGGCGCGCGGATCCGTCAGCCGCATCGTCGCCGCCCATTGGGGGCCGACGTCCTCCAGCACGCGCGCGTGGCCGCCGTCGACGAAGTCGTCCTCCTGGTAGGAGGCGATGATGCTGCTGCCGGCGGTCGGCGGCGGAGCAGCGTCGAGGTTGGCCTCCGTGAGGACCAGGCGAGAGACCAGCTCCGGCCTCCGGTGGGCGAGGACGACGGCGACGGCACCGCCCATGCTGTGTGCGACCAGTTCGGCTCCGGCCAGTCCCGCCTCGTCCAGCACGGCGGCCAGTGCGTCGGCGTGGTCGACGAGTGTGTACCCGAAGTGCTCCGGTCGGTCGCTGATGCCGTGGCCCGGCAGATCGACGAAGAGGCTGCGCCGGCCCGCCAGTTCCGCATGCGCCGCGATGTGGGCGTGGTACACGGAGGAGACCGAGCCGAGCCCGTGCACGTACACCCGCGCGGGTTCCTCGCCGGGCGCCTCCGTCCAGCGAATGCGGCTGCCCCTGTCGTCGAACCGTGCCTCGTTCAAACCGTCCCCCTGTGGAGTGTCACGTTTCCCGTCCTCCCCGGAGGATACATCGAGCCCGATGTATTGAGGAACCGATGTACAGCGTGCACGGAACCCCAAGCACCGTGGGAGATAATGCGGGCATGCTGGAGCTCGCCGTCCTCGGTTTCCTCTACGACGCCCCGCTGCACGGCTACGAGCTGCGCAAGCGCATCACCGCGCTGACGGGGCACGTGCGGCCGGTCGCCGAGAGCACGCTCTACCCCGCGATCAAACGTCTGGAGAAGGCGGGCCTCCTCGCACGCACCACGCAGCCCGGCTCCGTGGCTGCGCCGCGCCACGTCCTGACCCTCACCGAGGAGGGGCGACGGGAGCTGCGCCTCCGGCTCGCCGAGCCCGTTCAACGCGACATCACCGACGAGAACCGCTGGTTCACGGTGCTCGCCTTCCTCCGGCACCTGGACGACGCCCCCGCCCAGGCCGCCGTGCTGCGCCGCCGGCTCGCCTTCCTGGAGGAACCCGCGAGCTTCTTCTACGACGGTGACCGGCCGCTGTGCGCCGAGGAGTTGGACGACCCCTTCCGGCGTGGCGTCCTGATCGTCGCGAGGGCGACCTCCCGGGCGGAACTCAGCTGGCTGCGGGAGACGATCGCTTCACTCGGCGGCTGACGCGCCGATGTGGCGGACCGGACAGCCCCGGACGCCGGGAACCGGGCGGGTGCCCAGGTCGGTCAGTCGGTAGCCGTTCGGGTAGCCCTTGATCTCCCGGTTCTGACGGGCGTGGTGCGGGGCACGCCTCGGCGGCAGCAGACGGACCACGCGTCCGCGCAGCCGGACGGCGCGGCGCACGGCCGCGCGGGTGGCGGGACCCGGCGGAGCGTACCGAAAGGCCCGGAGAAGGGGCTCGTCGAGCAGGGCGAGGGTCCCGGCGCGCAGGAGCGGCGCGAGAGGGCGCGGATACCAGGACGCCATGAGGTCGAGCGTGGCGTCGGAGACGCGGCGCGCGCCCTCGTCCCAGGCGAAGTGGGCCTCCTCGTAGGCGTCGAGACAGGCTTCGAACTCCTCATAGGTGCCGGGGATGTCCCTGATGCCCATGTGCCGTCCCAGCGTGCGGTAGTGGACGGCGGAGGCGACGGTCTCGTGGCGCGACATCCTGCGCCACCCGTAGGTGTCGATCCAGCGCTTGGGGATCACGACGAAGGTGCACAGGACGTACCGCATGTCGTCGTTGGTGATGTCGTAGCTGCGGTGCATCCGGTTGATGCGCCGGATGGCCGTGCGGCCCTGCTCGCTGTCGAAGCCGTGCTCGACCACGGCGTCGAGCAGCAGCGCCGTGTCGTCGTACCGCTTCTGGGGCCGGTCGGTGAACTCCGCCGTCTCGGCGAGCAGCCGCCCGATGCTCGGCACGGCGTAGGTGCGGTAGAGCGCCAGCTCCAGGGCACGGGCGAAGTCCCAGGGGAACTCGTAGGCCGAGGACAGCCGGTAGATCTCCGAAGCGTTCTCGTAGGGATCCATGCGCCGGATCCGTGCCAGTAGTTCGAACCGTCGCACCCTGACCGCCCCCTTCTGCCGCCGAGGCTTCAACTCTACGTTGAGTAGCAGGAGATGCACGGTCAGCCAGGGTGATCGTATGGGGAGGGTGGTCCGCTTGTTCGGCAGGATCCGCGAGGCTTGGGACAGATCCCGCACCGCTCGGCGCACGGAGGAGAAAGGGAAGGGGGCGAGCGCGAGAGGCGGGTCCCGCTCACACAACCTGTTCGAGGCCGCGGCCGCCTACGTCTCGGCGTGTGTGGACGACGATCAGGACCGGATCGACGAGGCGGCGGGCCGCGTGTCACCGGAGGCGCTGTCGTTCGGGGTCAACGAACTGGCGTGCCGGGCCGTGATCGCGCTCGCGCGGGAACGGGACGAGCCCCCTCGGGACGTGGCCCGTGCGCTCCTCGGACTGCCCGCGGTCTGAGCGTCGTGCGCCGGGTACCACATGGTCGATTCGTCCCCCTCCAACCGGAAAGCTGCAGCTCGGGCGCGTCTGGGAGTCGTGACAAGGGCTTCCCGGGCGCACTAGGGTGCCCGCCATTGGACGAACCGATGGGGAGGCTGGGATGGCCGGGACGGACGAGGACGCCGTCGCCGCCGCGGACGATGCGCTCTATGTGCTCACGGCGGTACTGCTGACGCCGGCGAAGTTTCCGAGTGTGCTGGGCGACGACTACCCGGAGGCGTGCGCGGCGCTCGGTCTCCCACCGCTGGCCGACGGCTACGGCCTGGTGCTCGGCCAGGACGGTGACGGTGCCCGGTGGACCGTCGTCATCGACGACGTCTCCCTGGTCGCGGTCGCCGTGGCGTCCTGGGACTGCGGCATGGAGTACGACCTGTCGCCGGACGAGCGAACGGTCGTCACCGTGCTCCCCGGCTGGCCCCTCGCGGTCGCCGTGGCGGCACCCGGTGTGCCCGTGCCGCACGACCCGGGACCCGAGTCCACCGACCAGCCCGCGCTGTGCCCGCCGGACACCACGGTCTGGGGTCCGGCGCAGCGCCGTCTGGGGGCCGACGAGATCGCCCTGCAGTGGGCCCAGTGGCGGGAGCAGATCGACGACGCGGAGTTCCCGACGCCGGGCGGCGACGCCGGCTCGCCGGACGCCACTCCCGGCGACGGAGGGCAAGCCGGCGCGGGCGCCGAGGCGAGCACCGACGGGGGCGCACCGGCCGGCGCCGCGGACCAGGCCGGTGCCCCGGACGAGCGGACCGGCGACGGAACCTTTCGGCACGGGGGTGTCCGGCGGGTCCTCGCGGAGGCCCGCGCCTACATCGACACACCGCCGCCGCTCGGCCGGGTCCGGTCCTCGTTCGCACCGGGAGACGCGCGGACGCTGCGCGCGGACGGCCCCGGCTGGTCGCTCGTCGCCAGGACCGACGACATCGCGTTCGTCCTGCTCGACGAGGAGCCCGGTGAGGTTCTGCCGGTGGGGCGGGGGCCGTCGCTCCCCGGACTTCTGGAGGCTCTCGACAGGATGGCCGTACGGCCGAGCTGACCGGGAACACCTAAGGCCTCCGACGGTTCGGGGCCGGGGAAGCACGGGTCTCCGACTGTCTTCGGCCGCCATGACCCGCTCTCCGCGTATGTGGCTCCAGCCCATGGAGCAGGTCGTGGCGGAGCCGCACGATGGGGCAGCCCTCGGCTCCACTTCCCCGTCGCGCTCGGAGGACCTGATGCGTCTGCCCCGTGGTGTCCCGATCCTCGCCGCCGTCCTGACCGCCCTCACGCTCACCGGGCCGTCGCCCACCACCGCCGCGGCTGCCGACGCCGGCGCGCACTGCGCCCGGAAGGAACGGGTGCGGGTGCCGGGCGCGGCCGTGCAGCGCAGCGCCTGCCTGGCCGATCTGACGACCACGGGACTGGCGGGCACCCCGTACACCGACCTCGCGGACCAGGCCGGGCTGACGGCGAGTGGTACCAGAACGCCGTCCGGGGTGCCCGGCATCCAGGTCGACGGGTACTTCCCGGACTCCTCACGCTTCAACGCCACGCACGGCTGGCGGCACGACGCCCAGTTCGTGATCCGGCTGCCGGACCACTGGAACGGCGGCCTCGTCGTGACGGGGGCGCCGGGCACCCGCAAGCAGTACGCCACGGACAAGGCGATCTCCGACCGTGTACTGGCCCAGGGGTACGCGTACGCCGCGACCGACAAGGGCAACAGCGGAACGGACTTCTACCGGGACGGCAGGCGACCCGGAGACGCGGTCGCGGAGTGGAACGCACGCACCACCCAGCTCACCCGGGCTGCCCGCCAGGCCGCCGCACGGCGCTACGGGCACGCCCCGCGGCGCACGTACATCGCGGGCATCTCCAACGGCGGCTATCTCACCCGCTGGCAGTTGGAGAACCACCCCGGGCTCTACGACGGCGGCGTGGACTGGGAGGGGGCGCTGTGGACCGCAGACGGCCCCGGACTGCTCACCTCCCTTCCGGCGGCGGTGGCCCGGACGCTGGGTACGGCCGGCGACGAGGACCTGTACGCGGCGGGGTTCGCGCGCGGTTCGGAGTTTTTGTGGCCGTACCACGAAAAGGCCTACTGGGGCGTGACGCAGAAGATCTACCGTGCCGAGTTCGACCCGGCCTACGATCTCCACTGTCCCGGGCCCACCGCCGGGTCCTCCCCCGAGGAGATACTGGCGCCGTGCCCGTCCGACGCGACGTACGACTACGCGGCACGCCCCGCCTCCGTCCACCGCGCGGTGGCACGGGTGGCACTGACCGGACGCATCGGGAAGCCGTTGATCACGCTGCACGGCGATCTGGACGCGCTGCTGCCCGAGGCCACCGACTCCGACGTCTACGCACGGATGATCGACGCGAGCGGGCGCGGGCGGCTGCACCGCTACTACACGGTCCCGGGCGGAACCCATGTCGACGGGCTGTACGACACGTATCCCGACAGGCTGCGGCCGATCCTGCCCTGCTTCCGGTCCGCCTTCGACGCGCTGACCGGGTGGGTGGAGCGGGGAACCCCGCCGCCCGCCGACCACGCGGTCGGCGAGCCCGCGGACGGCGACGTGCTCAACGCCTGCGCTCTGGCCCAGTCGGCCCCATCGCGGGATTAGCGCCTCAACGGCCTATCTCCCTGCGCGAGACGCGACGCAGCCTGCGCCGCTGTGAGGGATCGAGCGTGAGGTAAGCGGCGGCCGGGACCCCCAGAACTATCAGCAGGGCGGCCCACCAGGGCAGCCAGATCAGCAGGATGAGCCCGACCGCCACACCCCCCGCTGCGACCTTGGCGTTTTTCGACATGATGTCGCCTCCTTCGCGGCCACTGCCGCTCTCTGTCCTGAAAACGGACCCGCGCTCCCGGCAGTTCCGCGGCGCGACCCTGAGAACTCCCTGAGGACCGACCCCTACGCGCCCCTGAGAGCTTGTCGGCGAGAGCTCGTCGGCGGCCGAGGCCGGAGGGACTGCGAAGACACCTCCCCATCTGAAGAGTGAGCCATGCCACAACGCAATCGCAGCCCACAGTTTCGTTGATCGCGTACAATCGGCCGCTGCATTCTGGCTACTCAAATTTGAGGTATACGTCATCGCTGCGCAGAACGCTCTTCCGACCTCCTCCGAGATCTCCGCACTCGTCGACTGCTGCGCCGTCTTCCTGCCCGGTGATCCGGCCCGCACCGGAACGGTCGCCTTCTGGCGGCCCGACGGCGAAGCGCCCGGCACCTTCCCGTCGGGGGCCGTGGGAAACCTGGCCGTCGTACTGCCCGACGACGAAGGCGTCGAAGCGGTGCGCGTGCCGGCGGTGCTGCTCCCGGTACGGGCCGCCCTGCCGGTGCTCACGCGCGCGCGTGCCCGCGCGGACGGACATCGGGCGCCGGTGTTCTGGGGCGCGGTCGCCGTGGAGGCCCTGCGCCTCGTGGCGCGCGGGCTGTTGCTGCCCGGCCTGTCCGCGGCCGGGCACGACGCCTGGCGCGCGGGCCCGCTGGGCGCGGAGGAGACCGAGCGGGTCCGCCACCTCGCCGCCGCCATGCCGCCCGAGGCGCACGCCGTCCCGGTCGACGACACCGCTCCCCTGCGCCTGCCCGACCCGGAACGGCTGGTGCGCTCCTTCCTGGACGCCGTCGCGGACACGCTGCCCCGCTCCCCCGCCGCCGAACTCCTCACGGCCGGGCCCGCCTACGCCTCGCGGGAGCCTCGGCTCTCGCCCGAGCTGCGCGAATGGGCCCTGGACGTCGCCGCGGGACACGACACGGGCGTACGGCTGTCCCTGCGCATCGAGGTGCGGGGGCTGTCGGCCGCGGCTCCCCAGGACGCCCGGCCCACGTTCCGGGCGGTGCCCCAGGTGCACAGTGTCAGTGATCCCGCGATCGTCGCGGACACCGCTCAGGTGTGGGCCGGCACGGTGGGCGCCGCGTTCGGCACACGCGCGCGGATGGACGCCCTGCTCGCCCTTCGGCGGGCGGCTCGGGCCTGGCCCTCGCTCACGCCCCTGCTGTCGGCGGCCGTGCCGGACGCGGTCGAGCTCACCGACGAAGAGGTCGCCGAGCTGCTCGGCCCCGGCTCCCGAGCGCTCACCGGTGCGGGAGTCGACGTGCACTGGCCGAGAGAGCTGGCCCGCGGCCTGACCGAGCACGCCGAGGTGGGGCCCGGCGACGGCGATCCGCAGTCGCGTACGGCTGCGTCCGAGGCCGGCGCGTCGTTCCTGTCCGCCGACGCGCTGCTCGCCTTCAACTGGACGTTCGCCCTGGGCGGCAAGGGCCTCACGCGTGAGGAGCTGGACCTGCTCGCCGAGGCCAACCGCCCCGTCGTGCGGCTGCGCGACCAGTGGGTGCTCGTCGACCCCGAGAAGGCCCACCGGGCACGTGCCCGGCAGGACCACAAGGTCACGCCGGTCGACGCGCTCGCCGCCGCCCTGACGGGCTCGACGGAGGTCGACGGACGCCGCGTGGAGGTGCGTCCCACGGGATGGCTGGCGGCCCTGCGGGAGCGGCTCGCCGACCCCGAGGCGCAGGACGCCGTGGCGCAGCCCGCCGCCCTCCGGGCCACGCTGCGCGACTACCAGCGGCGAGGCCTCAACTGGCTGGTCCGCATGACGTCGTTGGGCCTCGGCTGCTGTCTCGCCGACGACATGGGGCTCGGGAAGACCATCACGCTGATCGCCCTGCACCTGCACCGGCAGACGGACGTGGACGCCGCAGGCCCCACCCTGGTGGTCTGCCCGACCTCCCTCATGGGCAACTGGCAACGGGAGATCGAGCGGTTCGCGCCCGGCACGCCCGTGCGCCGCTTCCACGGCACCCGCCGCGACCTCGGCGACCTCGTGGACGGCGAGTTCGTGCTGACCACCTACGGCACCATGCGCCTGGACACCGACCGGCTCTCCGCCGTGTCTTGGGGCATGGTCGTGGCGGACGAGGCGCAGCACGTGAAGAACCCGTACTCCGAGACCGCGCGGCAACTGCGTTCCATCGGCGCCCGCGCGCGCGTGGCGCTGACCGGCACCCCGGTGGAGAACAACCTCTCGGAGCTGTGGGCCGTCCTCGACTGGACCACCCCCGGGCTGCTGGGCCGGCTCGGCAGCTTCCGGCGGCACTACGCCCAGGCCGTCGAGGGCGGACAGGACCCGGCGGCGGCGGAGCGACTGGCCCGGCTCGTACGGCCCTTCCTGCTGCGGCGCCGCAAATCGGATCCCGGAATCGCGCCGGAGCTGCCGCCGAAGACCGAGACGGACCATCCCGTGTCGCTGACGACGGAACAGACGGGCCTGTACGAGGCGGTGGTGCGCGAGGCGCTCGCGGAGATCGCCGGGGCCGATGACATGGCGCGGCGCGGTCTGATCGTGAAGCTGCTGACGAGCCTCAAGCAGATCTGCAACCACCCGGCGCAGTTCCTCAAGGAGGACCGGCCGAAGATCACCGGTCGCTCCGGGAAGCTGGAACTGCTGGACGAGCTGCTCGACACGATCCTCGCCGAGGGGGCGAGCGTGCTGGTCTTCACGCAGTACGTGCAGATGGCGCGGCTGCTCGAGCAGCACTTGGCCGCGCGCGGCGTGTCGTCGCTGTTCCTGCACGGCGGCACGTCCGTCACCGCGCGGGAGTCGCTGGTGCGGCGGTTCCAGGACGGCGAGGTCCCGGTCTTCCTGCTGTCGCTGAAGGCGGCGGGCACCGGACTGAACCTCACGCGCGCGGAGCACGTCGTGCACTACGACCGCTGGTGGAACCCGGCCGTCGAGGCACAGGCCACCGACCGTGCCTACCGCATCGGCCAGACCCGCCCCGTGCAGGTGCACCGGCTGATAGCGGAGGGGACCATCGAGGACCGTATCGCCGCCCTGCTGAACCGCAAGAGGGAACTCGCCGACGCCGTTCTGGGCTCGGGCGATGCGGCGCTCACGGAACTGACGGACGCCCAACTGGCCGACCTGGTCGAACTGCGAGGGGGTACGCGATGACTCGGTACGACGACGAGGTGGAACTGACGTTCGTCGCGCTGCCGCCCGCGCAGGGACAGGGCTTCGCGCAGACCTGGTGGGGCCGGGCCTGGCTGAAGGCGCTGGAGGACGCGGCGATGGACGCGGCGCAGGTGAAGACCGGGCGCAGGCTGGCGCGCGCGGGAGCGGTCGGCGCGGTGTCGGTGCGGCCGGGACGCATCACCGCGGTCGTCCAGGACCGGGACCGTACGGCGCACCGGGCCGACGTCCTGCTGGAGCAGCTCTCCGGCGCACAGTGGGACCGCTTCGTCGACATGGCGATCGAGCGTTCCGGGCATGTCGCGGCGCTGCTGGACCGCGACATGCCGCCGCACCTCGTGGAGGACGCCGCGGCCGCCGGCATCGACCTGCTGCCGGGCATGGGCGACTTGGAACCGGAGTGCGACTGCGGTGCCTGGGACCACTGCGGGCACACCGCGGCCCTCTGCTACCAGGTGGCCAGGCTGCTGGACCAGGATCCCTTCGTCCTGTTGCTGATGCGAGGCCGCGCGGAGAGCGCCGTGCTGGAGGCCCTCCAGACACGCGGCTCCGCACCCGCGGAGGAGGCCGCTGCCCGACCGGAGGGTGTGGACGCCGCCGAGGCGTACGCGGCGGGGCAGGTGCTGCCTCCACTGCCCGCGCCGCCCGGCCTCGCGGACCTTCCGGGTGTACCGCCGTCCCTGGACACGGAGGCGGCCGCCCCGCCGGGTGTCGACCCGGCCGGCCTGTCCTTCCTGGCCTCCCGGACGGCGGCGGAGGCCCACCGCCTGCTCGTCGAGGCCCTGCGCGGCGGGCACGACCGGCGCGCCGTGGCCCCGGAGCCGACCGTGACGCAGGATGCGGTGCGCCTGGCCGCGGGAGATCCCGGACCGGATGGGCTGGACCGCCTCGGTGAGGGTTCGGGGCGCACGCGGGAGGCCATGGCCGCGGCCGTGCGCGCGTGGCGGCTGGGCGGTGGAGCCGCCCTGTCCGTGCTCGAGGAGGAATGGGCGGTGGAGGGCGACACGCTCACTCGCGCGCGTGCGGCGCTGGAGACAGCCTGGGAGGAGGACGAGCGGCCGTCCTTGCGGGCGCGGGCCAACCGGTGGACCGTCGTCGGCGCACCGCAGCAGCTCCGCCTGGATCGCGAGGGGCGTTGGTGGCCGTACCGCAGGGAGCACGGCCGATGGGTCCCCGCGGGCGACCCGAGTCAGGACCCGGCGACGGCGCTGGCTTCGGCGACCCTCGCGACGGGGGACGAGCCCTGAGACCGAGCCCGGCGCCGTCCTGCCCGGTATGGCCTCGTCCTGTGTCTCTCCGCCGTCCTGTCCAGGCGTAGGGATTCGGGCTGTTGACGACCCGCACGTGCTCCGGCCCCGTCCACGAGGGAGGGGGCCGGAGCACGCACACTGGGGCCGGAGTGATCAGCGGGCGCCGAGGAGGTGGTCCATGGCGAGCTGGTCGAGGTGCTCGAAGGCCATGCCGCGCGCGGCGGCCGCGTCCACGTCGAAGGTGTCGTAGGCGCTCCGGTCGGCCAGCAGGGCGGCGAGACCGTCCTCGGCGGTCGGCCGGGCCAGCTCGTCCAGCCGGGCCGCGGCCAGCGCGTCCTGCACCTGCGGGTCGGCGCGGAAGGCCGCGGCCCGGTCCTTGAGGATCAGGTAGTTGCGCATGCAGCCGGCCGCCGAGGCCCACACGCCGTCGAGGTCCTCGGTCCGCGGCGGCTTGAAGTCGAAGTGCCGCGGACCCGCGTACCCGGCCCGCTCCAGCAGGTCGACGAGCCAGAAGGCGGCCCGCAGGTCGCCCGCACCGAACCGCAGGTCCTGGTCGTACTTGATGCCCGACTGGCCGTTGAGGTCGATGTGGAAGAGCTTGCCCGCCCACAGCGCCTGGGCGATCCCGTGGGGGAAGTTCAGACCGGCCATCTGCTCGTGGCCGACCTCCGGGTTCACGCCGTACAGCTCCGGCCGCTCGAGACGCTCGATGAAGGCCAGGGCGTGTCCCACCGTCGGGAGCAGGATGTCACCGCGCGGCTCGTTCGGCTTCGGCTCGATCGCGAACTTCAGGTCGTAGCCCTGCTCGGTGACGTACTCGCCCAGCAGGTCGAAGGCCTCCTTCATCCGGTCCAGGGCGTCCCGCACGTCCTTGGCGGCGCCGGACTCCGCGCCCTCGCGGCCGCCCCAGGCCACGTAGACGCTCGCGCCCAGTTCGACCGCGAGGTCGATGTTGCGGATCGTCTTGCGCAGCGCGTAGCGGCGCACGTCCCGGTCGTTGGCCGTGAAGGCGCCGTCCTTGAACACGGGGTGCGTGAACAGGTTCGTCGTCGCCATCGGCACCTTCATGCCGGTCGCGTCCAGCGCCTGCCGGAACCGCTTGATGTGCGACTCCCGCTCCGTGTCGCTCGACCCGAAGGGGATCAGGTCGTCGTCGTGGAACGTGACGCCGTACGCGCCCAGCTCGGACAGACGCCGCACGGACTCCGCCGGGTCCAGGGCCTGCCGGGTGGCGTCACCGAACGGGTCACGGCCCTGCCAGCCGACCGTCCACAAACCGAACGTGAACCTGTCCTCGGGAGTGGGCTGGTAGTTCATTCCGCGGCTCCTCACTCGCTGCCGGTCAATCGCTGCCGACTATTTCGTCATGGCGCTTTACAAATTAGTATGCACACACGGTCCTGGGAAGGGACAAGGTGTCCCCGAAGGAGTGAAGGCCGGGTCACAGGACCCGCGGAAGAGGGAGAAGCCCGATGTCAGCAGCCGAGGGTCCGCTCGTCGTCGGCGTGGACACGTCCACCCAGTCCACCAAGGCACTGGTCGTCGACTCGGCCACCGGCCGGGTCGTCGCGAGTGGCCAGGCGCCCCACACCGTGTCCTCCGGGGCCGGCCGGGAGAGCGACCCGCGCCAGTGGTGGGACGCGCTGGGCGAGGCCCTGGCCCAGTGCGGCGACGCCGCCCGCGAGGCCGCCGCGGTGTCCATCGGCGGGCAGCAGCACGGTCTGGTCACGCTGGACGCGCAGGGCGAGCCGGTGCGCCCCGCCCTGCTCTGGAACGACGTGCGATCGGCCCCGCAGGCCCGCCGCCTGATCGAGGAGCTGGGCGGGGCCAAGGTCTGGGCGGAACGCACCGGGAGTGTCCCCAGCGCCTCCTTCACGGTCACCAAGTGGGCCTGGCTGGCCGAGCAGGAGCCTCAGGCGGCCCGCGCGGTGAAGGCCGTACGGCTCCCCCACGACTACCTCACCGAGCGCCTCACCGGTGAGGGGACCACCGACCGCGGCGACGCCTCCGGCACCGGCTGGTGGGCGTCGGGCACGGAGGCGTACGACGAGGGGATCCTCGCGCGCGTGGGGCTCGATCCGGCGTTGCTGCCCCGGGTCGTCCGGCCCGGCGAGGTGGCCGGCACCGTGCGCGACGGCCACGGCCTGCCGTTCTCCAAGGGCACCCTGGTCGCCGCGGGCACCGGCGACAACGCGGCCGCCGCACTGGGCCTCGGACTGCGCCCGGGCGTCCCGGTGATGAGCCTCGGCACGTCGGGCACGGTGTACGCCGTGTCGCAGCGCCAGCCCGCCGACCCGACCGGCACGGTGGCGGGCTTCGCCGACGCGCGCGGCGACTGGCTGCCGCTGGCCTGCACTCTCAACTGCACGCTCGCCGTCGACCGCGTCGCGTCCCTGCTGGGCCTGGACCGGGAAGCCGTCGAGCCGGGCACCGACGTGACGCTCCTGCCCTTCCTGGACGGCGAGCGCACACCGAACCTCCCGCACTCCTCCGGCCTCCTGTACGGGCTGCGGCACGACACGACCGCCGGCCAGCTGCTCCAGGCCGCGTACGACGGCGCCGTCCACTCACTGCTCGGCGCGCTCGACCTCGTCCTGGACGCCGACGCGGACCCGTCCGCGCCACTGCTGCTGATCGGCGGCGGCGCCCGGGGGGCGGCCTGGCAGCAGACGGTGCGGCGGCTGTCGGGACGCCCGGTCCAGATCCCGGAGGCCAGGGAGCTGGTCGCGCTCGGCGCCGCGGCACAGGCGGCCGGCCTGCTGACCGGCGAGGACGCGGCCGCCGTCGCCCGGCGTTGGGACACGGCCGCCGGACCGGTGCTCGACGCCGTGGAGCGGGACCAGGCGACGCTGAACAGGATCACCGGGGTACTCTCCGACGCGGCACCGCTGCTGGAACGGGACGCGGCCTCCCACTGAGGACGTGCTCGCGCGCAGGAGCGCCTCCGGACCGGGGCGTGGCGCAGGCACCCCGCCCGGCGTGTCCCGGCGTCGGACGGCGCGTCCCTGCACCGCGGCCAGTGGTCTTCGGCCGACCGGAGACCTGACCGAGCGACGACAGAACGACGACAGAACGACGACAGAACAAGGACTGACGGAGGTATGACCGCACCGCCGCACGAAGCCGACCCCGCCCGTCCCGGGCGCGCGCTGCCGGACACCCAGCAGGGAATGCGCCGTCGCAACCTCGCGCGGGTGATGCACACCGTCAGCGCCGAGGGCCCGCTGTCCCGGGCCGCGGTCGCCTCACGGATCGGGCTGACGCGAGCGGCGGTGTCGACCCTCGTGGACGAACTCGTCCGCTCCGGCCTGCTGGAGGAGCTGGGCCCCGAGCGCCCAGGCCGCGTCGGCCGGCCCGGGTCCGCACTCGCCGTCAGCGCGCAGGGCCCGGCCGGCATCGGGGCCGAGGTCGGCGTCGACCATCTCGCGGTCTGCGCGGTCGACCTGCGGGGCCGGGTACGCACGCGTGCCGTACGGTACGGCAGCAATCGGGGCCGTTCACCGGAACCGGTGCTCGCCCAGCTCGCCGGCCTGGTGCGGCAGGTCGTGGCGGAGGCGGAGGCCGGGGGACTGTGGCCGGCCGGGCTCGCGGTGGCCGTGCCGGGTCTGGTGGCCCGGGACGGCCGGACCGTCGTGCGCGCCCCGAACCTGGACTGGCACGACGCGGACCTCGGCGCGCTGCTGCCCGCCGACCTGCCGCCGACGGTGGACAACGAGGCGAATTTCGGCGCGCTCGCCGAACTCTGGCTGGGCGACGGCACTCCCCGGGACTTCCTGCACGTATCGGCCGAGATCGGCATCGGTGCGGCCGTGGTGTTCGACGGCCGGCTGCTGCGCGGTACCCGCGGCTTCGCCGGTGAGCTGGGACATGTGCCGGTCCATCCCGACGGACCCGAATGCGCCTGCGGCGGGCGCGGGTGCCTGGAGCAGTACGCCGGTGAGAAGGCGGTCCTGCGTGCGGCGGGCATGGAGCCCGGGGAAGACCGGGTCGGCCTGCTCGCCGGACGGGCGGCGGAGGGCGACGAGGACGTACGGCGCGCCCTGCGCGAGGCGGGCACGGCACTCGGCATCGCCCTGACCGGGGCGGTGAACCTGCTGGACCCCGAGGGCGTGGTGCTGGGCGGTGCCCTGGCCGGTCTCGCGCCCTGGCTGCTGCCGTCGCTGCGTGACGAACTGGCCCGGCGCACGGCCGGGCCCGCCTGCCCGGTCGCGGTCTCGGAGCTGGGTCCGCAGGGACCGCTGCTCGGCGCCGCGCACTCCGTGGTGCGGGCCGTCCTGGACGACCCGGGCGCGGTGGCGGAGCGCGCCTGACACCTGCCCGGCCAGGTCCACCGACCACCTGAGACATCACCTCCGTTCACTCGATCGAGTGAGCGCTGTGTCCACAAGGCGGTGGCTGTCCACGGAACGGCGCGGCGCTCTACTGCGCAACCCCCGCTCCCCGTACGGTGATTCACGCGGACGCACCTCGCTCCCCGGGGCGGTCGGGTGTCCGCGTCGGCGTTCTGCTCGGCGTTCATGTCGCTCTGCCATGCCGCCGTGGCATGTCACTCCGTCGTGTCGTGATCGTGGTGTCGTGTCCGTGGTGCCGTGTCCGTCGTGACGCTCCGTCACGCCGGCCCGTCACGTCGGTCCGTCACGTCGAACGGCCGAGCAGCCACCCCCCACCGGGCCCAGGGCCCCTCCGACGAAAGGGCAATCCCATGGAAAGGGAAAGGGCAACACCCGCTCCGACCAGGCGGCTCCTCCTCAAGGGCGCCGCGCTGGCCACCGTCCCGTACACCCTGCTCTCCGGTACGCAGGCCGCCGCGCGCTCCCGTGCCGTCGACTACCCCACGGCGGAGTGGCTGCCGGCGAACACGTCGAACTACAGCCTGTCCAGCCGCCCCACGGCCTATCCCGTCGACTACGTGATCGTCCACGTCACGCAGGAGACATACGCCGACACCCTGTCCATCTTCCGCGATCCCGAGAGGCAGGTGTCCGCGCACTACGTCGTCCGGTCCTCCGACGGGCACGTCGCGCAGTGCGTCCGCGAGACGGACATCGCCTGGCACGCGGGCAACTGGGACTACAACACCCGCAGCATCGGGATCGAACACGAGGGATGGGTGGACCGGCCCGAGTACTTCACCGACGCCCTGTACGAGCAGTCGGCCCAGCTCACCGCGGCGATCTGCACCGCCTACGGGATTCCCAAGGACCGCACGCACATCATCGCGCACCACGAGGTGCCCGGCAGTGACCACACGGACCCGGGGCCCTTCTGGGACTGGACCCGCTACATCAGACTGGTCAACTTGGTCTGAGCCCTCGTCCGGCCGTTTCACCCGGTCCACTCGGAACGCCACCTTCGGGTGATCCGGCTGGTCGAAGTGGTTGTCCGCGCGTAGCGGCGGAGTCACGATGTCCACACCGCACCACCGTCCGGGGAGGCCGAGTTGACTGATTCGTGGCTGGCTCTGGAACCGGGAGCCGACCCCGCCGAGCGTGCGCGGACACTGCGCCGGGCCCACGAGACCTTCACCGAGGCGGGGACGGTGCCGCGCCCCGTGCGCGCCGTGGTGGCGGAGTCGTGGCGGCGGTCGGTCCGGGCGGGGGTCGGCCCGGACGGTACCGCGAGCGTGGAGCTGATGGACGGCGATCTCGGCGCCTACCGGGCGGAGCACCCGCTGTCGCGGGTGATGCCGCTGGTCCGGGAGCTGCTGGGCACGTTCGCCTCCGACGGCGAGCATCTGCTGGCGGTGTGCGACGCGCACGGCAGACTGCTGTGGGTCGAGGGGCACCCGGCCACCCGGCGCCGGGCGGGACGGATGAACTTCGTGCCCGGGGCCCGCTGGTCGGAGTCGGCCGTCGGGACGAACGCACCGGGCACGGCGGTGGCCGTCGGCCGCCCGGTGCAGGTCTTCGCGGCCGAGCACTTCATACGCCGGGTCCAGCCGTGGACCTGCGCCGCCGCTCCGGTGCACGATCCCCGTACCGGGCGGGTGCTCGGCGCCGTGGACATCACGGGCGGGGACGGTCTGGCGCATCCGCACAGTCTGGGCTTCGTGCAGGCGGTGGCGCGTGCCGCGGAGTCGCAGCTGGCGCTGCTCACTCCGGAGCGGCCCGGTCCCCAGGCGGCCGAGCTGACCGCGCTGGGCCGTGACGAGGCACTGCTGAGCGCGGACGGCCGCCGGGTGCGGCTGAGCCGGCGGCACAGCGAGATCGTCGTGCTGCTGGCCCACCATCCGGAGGGTCTGACGGGCGACGAGTTGCTGTGCGCGCTGTACGAGGACGAGACGGTGCCGCCGGTGACGCTGCGGGCCGAACTGGCACGCCTGCGCGGCATCCTTGGGCCCGGCCGGCTGGCCTCCCGGCCGTACCGGCTCACGATGCCGGTCGACTCCGACGCGGCCGTCGTCGAGCGTCGGCTGCGGGCCGGAGCGGTGACGGCGGCGGCGACGACGTACGCGGGTCCGTTGCTGCCCGGATCCCAGGCACCGGCGGTCGTACGGCTCAGGCGGCGGCTCGCCGACGGTCTGCGCGCCGCGCTGATCACCTGCGGTGATCCCGACCTGCTGGCCGACTGGGCCCACGCACCGTGGGGGGAGGACGATCTCGACGTCTGGCGCGCGCTCGCGGCGGTCCGGCCCACGGCGGCGACGCGTTCCCGGCTCGCGGCACTGGAGACCGAACTGACGGCGCCCAACACGGGGTGAGCGCCCGCCGGTGAGGGGCCCTCCGGGAGACCGCGCGCCGGCCGGCGGCCCGCGCAACGTCTCTGCAACGTCCCGCTCCCTAGCCTCACGCGCAGAGCTGTCCAACGGCGGGCAGCGCACGATGAGGGAGGCACGAAGGATGACCCGTTACGCGGCGCCCGGCACCGAGGGCGCGATCGTCTCCTATCAGTCGCGCTACGACCACTTCATCGGCGGCGAGTACGTGCCGCCGGCGCGCGGGCAGTACTTCGAGAACCCCTCCCCGGTGAACGGCCTGCCGTTCACCGAGATCGCGCGCGGCACGGCGGACGACGTGGAGCTGGCGCTCGATGCCGCGCACGAGGCCGCCCCGGGCTGGGGCCGTACATCGGTGACCGAGCGTTCCGACATCCTGTTGAAGATCGCCGACCGCATGGAGGCGAACCTGGAGCGCCTGGCGGTCGCCGAAAGCTGGGAGAACGGCAAGCCGGTGCGCGAGACGCTGGCGGCCGACATCCCGCTCGCCATCGACCACTTCCGCTACTTCGCGGGCGCGATCCGTGCCCAGGAGGGCTCTCTCGGCGAGGTCGACGACGACACCGTGGCGTACCACTTCCACGAGCCCCTGGGAGTCGTCGCGCAGATCATCCCGTGGAACTTCCCGATCCTGATGGCGGCCTGGAAGCTCGCCCCTGCCCTGGCCGCCGGAAACGCGGTGGTCCTGAAGCCCGCGGAACAGACCCCGGCCTCGATCCACTACTGGCTGAGCCTGGTGGCGGACCTGCTGCCGCCCGGCGTCCTGAACGTCGTCAACGGCTTCGGCGTGGAGGCGGGCAAACCGCTGGCGTCGAGCCCTCGGGTGGCGAAGGTGGCCTTCACCGGCGAGACCACCACCGGGCGGCTGATCATGCAGTACGCCTCGGAGAACATCAAACCGGTCACGCTGGAGCTGGGCGGCAAGTCTCCGAACATCTTCTTCGACGACGTCTGGGCGCGGGACGACGACTTCCGCGACAAGGCGCTCGAGGGCTTCACGATGTTCGCGCTCAACCAGGGCGAGGTCTGCACCTGCCCGTCCCGGGCGCTCGTGCAGCGCGGCAGCTACGCCGAGTTCATGGAGGCCGCCGTCGCCCGCACCGAGCTGATCAAGCCGGGCCACCCGCTGGACACCGACACGATGATCGGCGCCCAGGCGTCCAACGACCAGTTGGAGAAGATCCTCTCCTACCTGGACATCGGCCGCCAGGAGGGCGCCAAGGTACTCACCGGCGGTGAGCGGATCGAGCACGACGGCGAGTTGAAGGGCGGCTACTACGTCCAGCCGACGATCTTCGAGGGCCACAACCGCATGCGGATCTTCCAGGAGGAGATCTTCGGCCCGGTCGTGTCGGTGACGTCCTTCGACGACTTCGACGACGCGATCAAGACCGCCAACGACACCCTGTACGGCCTCGGCGCCGGCGTGTGGACCCGCGACATGAACACCGCCTACCGCGCCGGCCGCGCGATCCAGGCGGGGCGCGTGTGGACGAACTGCTACCACGCCTACCCGGCCCATCCGAAGTTTGACACAAGTACGTACTCCAGCGCTAGTCTCACCCCACAGGAACCTATGGGAGTGGGTGAGTTGCTGTGGCACTTGCAGACCTGCCACTAGCAGGGTACTGCCGGATCTCGGATGCAGACCTAGCAGACATCAGAAGAGCCCTGCGGAACGGAGACATCACCCCAGAGGAAGCCGCGGAGCTGGAGCGGAAGAGTGTCCTGAAGCAGAAGGACGACATCCTGAGCCTTCGGGATAGGGAGTACCCAGGACGTACGATCCTCTGGTACGAGGACAACAACCTCAGCGCTTTCAAGAGGAACGTGAAGCGCAAGGACTTTGAGAGGATGAAGAAGGATCTTGCTGGGCTCAAGATCGGAGGAGTCCTCGCCTACGACATTGATCGTGTGTACCGTCAGCCGCGGGATCTTGAGTCTGTCATTGACATCTACCAGGACTTCTCCGAACGGAAGAAGATCCGCTTGGTTTTTGACACCATGTCTGGCCAGAACTTCGACCTCTCCACTGGAGACGGACGCTTCTCCGCCCGGCTCTTTGTCAACATTGCCAACAAGTCATCTGAGGACACCAGCCGGCGCATCATCAGGGACAACGCCTCCAAGGCCCGGAAGGGTGTCTACCACGGTGGGGGACCTTCCTACGGCTGGAAGGAGGACGACAGGACGAAGCTCGACCCCAAGGCCGCGGGCCTGGTCCGGGACATCGTCCTCGGTCACCTGAAGGGTGACAAGATCGCCACTTGCATGGAGTACCTGAGCAACAAGGGGGCTGTGAACCCCACCTCAGGGAAGCCCTTCACTTGGGCCGGCACCAAGACTCTCATCTTCAGGGCCCGCAACTTCAGCATCAGGATCTACCAAGGTGAGCCCCAGCTAGACGACGAGGGCAACTACATCCTTGGAGACTGGGAGCCGATCTTCACCAAGGACGACGGGACTCCGGACTTTGACCTCTGGGAGCGCCTGGAGGCACTGAGGAAGGGCAAGAGCCCTGAGGGCTCGCAGGAAAAGAGCACGGTCAAGTACCTGCTCTCACGCATCGTCAGGTGTGGACGATGCGGCTATCCCATGGTTGGCAAGACTGTGTGGGTCCGCGGGACCAAGTCTCAGTCCTTCGCCTACAACTGCAACAAGAGCAACCCCGATGCCTGCGGGAAGATGGGGGTCACTGGTCCGCGGGTAGATGAGCTGGTGAAGTCCCTTGTCTGGGCTCAAGTCCTTCGAGCCAGCAAGAACCGGCAGGTTCCAGAGCCTCATGAGTCCTGGTCCAAGGAAGCCGAACTCAAGGACGTTGAGAGCCAGATTGCAGAGCTGAAGGCTCTGTGGGAGGCCAAGAAGGTTCGAGCCGCTACCTACGTCACCACCCTTGACGATCTGGAGTCCCAGAGGACCCAACTCAAGGCTGAGCGGGCCTTCCACACAGCTACGCCGGCCATCAGGGTTATCACACCCGAGCTGTTGAAGAACGGCTGGGAGGGTCTCTCTGTCGAGAGACAACGGATCATCATCAGGTCTGTACTCAAGGCAGTCATCATCCATCCTGCCAGGGAAGGCAAGAAGGGTGGACCCTTCGATCCTGCCCGAGTAGAGCCAGTCTTCGTCTAAACGCAACAAGGCCCCTCTCCCGGAAGGGAGAGGGGCTCAATCATGTCTTACTTCAGCTTCATCAACTCAAGGATCTCGTCCGCGGTCTCTTCATCAAGTTCAGGAGCCTCGGAGAGCCACTTCTCAAGCCACTCCTCTTGGCTCACTCAGTCACCCGCCCACAGGGACAAGCGCAGTCCCCCTCCGGGGCTGGCAGACCAGCGCTCTCGTTGTACTCAGCGTCCTCCTGGTCCCACCAAGGGTGTGGTGTTGGCTCATCAAAGCACTGGCCAAACTTGCAGCCCCAACAGGTTGAATAACAGACGATGTAACTCAACCGATGACCTCCATCAGAACAATGTTCCTGGCCGGAAGAGAGAAGCCCTTGCATGTGTCATCAGTGAAAGTGACATAGCCGTCCTGATCAAACTTCCTCTGCTTCGCTACCTCTTCCGCCATCTTGTCGATATCGATGTTTTCTCCAGAAAAGTCCTTGGTGCGGACCTTGAGCTTATATTCGTAGTGCACTCGCAGCTTCATCAGACTTCCTCCCAGGTAGGGTCACAGACTTCAATACGAGTGGACAGGTCATACTCCCCCTGCCAGTTCCACCCGCGGTTTACCTGCCAAGCCAGGATGTGCTTCTCCTCGTTGACTACCGAAGTAGCAGGAGCCTTCGCGGTAAATGGACCACGGAAGGTTGTAACAGACCTTCCGTTCTCATAAGTCTTCGTAATGACTGCTCGGTAGAGCTTCTCACCCTCTGCCATGTATCGGGCCATCAGACTTCCTTCCAGCCAGTAGGGCGTACCTCAACCAGTGGACCAAACGACTCAGAGACCTGATGCCAGGCAATAGGAATGCCAATCAGCGAAGTAGAGTCATCATCCGGATCGACAATGCAGTACATGACATCAGGATGTCCGTCCTGCCAGATAGCGCCATCTTCGTCTCGGTAGAACGCCATCAACCCTCCCCTGCCGTCTCCCAGCACCGAATGAAGTAATCAACCTCGTTCGGGTACTGATCAGGTCCCCCGTCCTCGGGGGACTCCAGCATCTTGTGAATGTCGTAGTCCAGATCTGCGATGTACATACGGAGAGCCGACTCCAGCCGGCTCGGGTCAAGCTCGTTCTTCTCCCGAGTGGACTTCATGTAGAGCTTGGCAAGCTCCTTGTTGTTCGCCTTCAGTCGCTTAACATCGTCATTGAGCTTCTTGACTAGCTTGCATCGACTGTCGTCCAGGTCCATGAAGGCGTGGACTGCGTCTTCCAGGTCTACGATCTTCTCTGCCAGATCCCAGGCAGACCAGACCTCGTAGTAGTTCTCAATGCGTTCGTCTCGGTTCACTGCTCTTCCTCCAAGGTCGCCCCAAGTACGTGATCCTTGATGAAGTCTCGGCACTCCTCTTCAGTGGAGAACCAGATGTCAAGTCCAGTAGAGGCGTAACCCCCATCGTTAACGAAGAGGCACGGATACCAAGGAAAGTCAGGGTTAGCGTCATCTTCCTTCTCTACGACGCTATTCAGTGCAACCCATTCGCTCTTCACTCGATCACCTTCACGGGGATACCAGCCTTCTTGCACTCGTTGACACAGTTCCAGGTGCCTCGGGATTCCCCGAGGGGGAAGGCCAGGCAGAGATCAGCGCCGGCCTGAGCCATCTCACGATTTCGGATAGGGCCCGCGGCCTTGCCGTGCTGTTCCCAGTCCGCGGGATAGACGACTTCGTACACCCCTCCGTTAGGACCAAACTCCTTGGTGTAGTCACTGGCAAATCGGTCCGCTCCAGTAGGACAACCCCCGTGAACCACACGAAATGCTCCGTAGGTGGCCTCCAAGAGATTGTCCAACTCCCCCCAAACGTCGGTCTGGCATTCGTAATCCCGACTACCCGTCACAATGACTGTGAACATCAGCCGTCCCTCCAACGCTTGGTCTGACCCAAGTAGTAGACCTTGAAGGCATAGTTCATAGCGGAGATGCAGTGCTCAAAGGTTCCAGAGGTCAAAGGGTGGGTCTCATAGGGCATGTAGAGGCGCCATTGACCACTCCACATCTTCTTGATCCGCCATTTGGTGTACATCAATGACTCCAGAATCCTTCGTATCCGTCAGAATCAATCCAGAACACCTGAGCAACTCCCGCGGCTCTGATGAGCTTGGTACAGTCCTTGCAGGGCTCTCGGGTCACGTACAACGTCGAGCCCTGGCAGTCTTCCCAAGACGCATAGAGGAGCGCGTTGGCCTCGGCATGGACTTCAATACAGTCCTCATATCCCGTTCCTGACGGAACGTCCGACGAGCACCGCCAACATTCTCCAGCGCTGCAAGACGGGCCTCCTGGATACGATCCGTTGTAGCCTGTGGACCGAATCCGAAGATCTCGTCCCACAAGAACCGCCCCAACTTGGCATCGGAGGCAATCACCTCTTGTTGCCACAGCAGTGGCGATGCCCAGGAAATATTCAGTCCACTCAGGTCGTTCATTGGTCACTGACCCTCCCCTGAGTCGAACACGGTCTCTTCCTTGATGACACGAATTCGGTAACGCCCTCCGTGCTTCAGAACATCCCTCTCACCGACAAGGTGGCAATTCTGAGACAGGTAAGACTCCGTGTGGTGCTTCCTTCGGAAGAACCGAGCCTTCTCATGCCAGAAGGACTCATTGCCCAGTTCTACATACTGCTCGACAAGCCAGTACTCCATGGAGTCGTTCACAGGCCCTCAACCTCTCCGTCAATCTGGTAGACAGTCACAGGAGCCATCTCAGTGTCGTAGAACTTAAGAGCCAGTCGGTCAGCAATGGCCTCAGGGAGACCGGCGTTTACTGCTGTGTGGTAGATGCCAGCGGTGTGAATGACAAGCTGTTCCACAATCATGGTTCTGCTATAGAGCTGCTCAAGCAGCCTCTCAAGCTCCAGGTTCTCCGAGATTGCCTCGAACTTCTTCAGGTAGTCCTCGTTCATCAGTTCTCCTCCATTACAAATGGGCTACCAGCTCGGTAGGTCAGGCTGAAGACCTGGCCATAGGGGGATTTCACTAGGATGTGAAATCCATATCGAGTCTCCTCAGGGTCTCTTAGAACCTCACAAGTCCCAATGTCCATCAGGACCCTGTCTCCTTCACGGAGATCCTCAATGACCCGCTCTCCTTCAGAGAGCCAACTGTCACCCATCAGTGCTTAGACCCTTCCTTGTCAATGACGGAGCCCCATGAACGGTCTCCGATCTCCCCATCAGCAGGGATCAGAAGACCCTTGTAGACGAACTGCATGATCTGAGCTGCCTTCTTGGTCAGCTCCTCTGCTCGTTCCTTAGGGAAGCTGAAAACGATTTCGTCGTGGACCACCAGGCGCATCCAAGGCGTGAATCCTGCCTTGTCGAGTTCGATGACAGCCCGAGCCGTGATGTCACGGCAAGTGGACTGAATCCGGTAGTTCATCCCGGCATAAGGACGACGCTCATCCGTCAGGATGCGCCGGCCAGTGGCCGTGATGATGTAGCCGTTGCGCTTAGCCTCGTTGGTGCACTTGTCGGAGAGCTTCCTAGTAGCCGGGTAGGTGTCCCAGAAAGCCTTGACTGCCCTCTCCGCGTCTTCCATGGAGATGTCCCACTGCTCATGGACAGCCTTCTTGCCTCCACCAAAACAAACGGTGTAGTTGGTGCCCTTCCCCGCCTTCCTCTTGGGGTGGTACGCCTCTTTGCCGTTCTCGTCCTTCTGACTGGGGTTCCAGCCCATAGCACCAAAGGCGCCAGCCGCGGTTATGTTGTGGAGGTCCTTGCCTTCCTTGTAAGCCTTGAGCATCGTCCGATCACCGCTGTCCGCGGCAAGGAACATCAGCTCCATGGACGAGTAGTCGACCGTGGCCGTAACGTGTCCAGGCTCAGCCAGGAAGGCATGACGGACGTACCCAGTGCCGGCGGGAAGGGTCTGTGCTGCAATAGCCCCAGTCACGGTCATACGAGCCGATCGCGCCTGGCAAGAGTTGATGGACACGTGGACCCGTCCATCACGGTCCACGTTCTTCAGGATGTTCTCGAACCACGTAGACCGCTTCTTCTCAGCCGACTTGGCCTTGAGAATCGCCTCAGTCAGAGGGTGGTCAATGTCGCTCAGAACAGACTCATCCGTAGAGAGCTGCCCATTGGGATGGGCCTCTGTCGGCTTGGTCCTCTTGGTGAGCTTGAAACCAAGGCCCTGGAGGGCCTCAATGATCTGCTCAGAGGAACCAATGAGGTCGACACCCCACTCAGCAGCTACAGCCCTCCACTTGGCCTCTTCCTCCTTCAGTTCCCCAATCCGCATCTCGACATAGGGCACGTCGACCAGGTATCCAGTCCGCTCCATCTGGTAAGTCACCCAGTGAAGTCGGTGCTCCCAGCCAATCAGTCCATAGTCCAGGGACTTCTTGGGGATGAGAGGGAACAGGATCTTGACCAGTCGGTAGGCAAAGATCGGGTCCATGCCGGCGTAAAGGTTGTAGCCCTCATGGAACAGAGGGACCTTGCCCCATACGTTGTCCTTAGTGACCTTGCCATAGATGCCTTCCTTGAACTCCCTGATGTACGAGTAGCCTTCGGCCTTCAGGTCTTCCTTGGACAGTCCAGGGCGATCCGAGAACCTGAACTCATGAGTGACCTTGTCCTTGTCCCGAGCCTTGAAGCCAACGACCTCTTTCTGAGCATTCATGCTCTTGGCTATCTCATTCATGGAGCCCTTGATCCGAGCACCAAGACCATCATCGATGTAGTGCTTGACCAGCTCTTCGAGCTTGAGGCCAATCCCACCTTCCTTGACCGCCCGCCCATCAACGAGATGGGCGAGGATCTTGGTGTCCCAGGTCTTCTGAATCAGAGGGAAGGGGTCAACTCCGAAGCAGGACTCAACTACGTGGAAGTCGAAACCGCGGTTCTGGGCAGACAGCCGCTTGACCTTGTCCAGAGCCCACTTCATTGCCTCAACAAAAGGGCCCCCATACTCCACAGGGAGAATGAAGGCTGTGTCCCAGTTGCCGAACTGTGCTAGCCGGCAACCGTAGTTGTCTGGGGCATCCCACCAGTTGAAGCCCCCAGTCGTCTCAGTATCGAACCCAAGGAAGTCCTCGTTCTCGTTGACGAACTGGTAGAAGTGCGGGAGGTCTTCCGCGGTCTCTATGACGTAGATCCGGATAGGACCCTTGACATCAGCACTCAGCATCTTCATGGAAGATCTCCCCTCTGTTGAGTTGACTCACTGTGCCGAAGGCTGTTCAGCTCCTTCGTCTTGTACGAAGCAGCCACAACCACCAATATCCAGGGGGTCTACTTCAGCAGTCCCCCCAGTCACCTCTTCTCGGAACCGCCGAAGAGTCAAAGTTTGCGTCTTCCCTCCCTTACGGGTACGCAGGATTGACACATCCTTCCCTATGAACTCCCTGAACTCCTCCTCCTTCTTCTCGTGGTAGGCATAGCGCTCAGGCATCACCTCAAGAAGATGCTTGAAGTGGCCCTGGCCCGCTCTGACGCAGAACCCTCCACAGTTGGCGTGAGCGAAGCCCATTTCATACAGCCGAGGGGGCTGAATCCCACGCGCCTCCAAGTCGTCAAGGATGTCTTCCTTATCCAGGTAGGGTGACTCACACATTGGAGCCTCAGCCTTGAACGGGTAGTAGTTGAGGACAATCGCCGGAAGTCGATGCACCTCAGTCCAGTCGATTCCCACATAAATGGTGGTGCTCTTAGGGTCACAGTTATCGTCCAGCCATTTGCGGGCTGGACGCTGCTTCAAGAACTTCGAGCAGTTGGCCAGTCGACTATTCCCCAAGAATCGATCATCGAAGAAGACATCCCAGATATCACGACCTTCGTTGAGCCATACAACAGCCCCTCCGATATCCTCCGCAGCCTCCTTCAGGAATCTGTAATTGTCTTCATCTTCCCCAGCGTGCGGGGATTCGTTGCGCCCCTTAACATCGGAGAAGAGAAGATAGAGGTTGTCAGTTCCGTACTTATCGGCAACTCGTCTGGCAGCAGCCCAAGAACCAGCCCCACTGCTGAACATGACCACGTGCTTGTGGTTGGCATCCACGATATTTCTCCTTGTGAGGCTGGGCTACAGTGTATTCAAGAACTCGTCCAGCTTCTGACCGATGACCATCTGAGCGTTGGAGGTGTCAATCTCGTTCAGGAACTTCTCAACTTCGACGGCAGGAAACTTGATTGTGCAGACTGCCTCACCGTTGTTGAGATGGATGAACAGGGACTCCCCTGTCACCTCAACCATCACGTCTGCATAGCCGTGGATGCGCCCAGGGGAGGCCAGGGCCTCCTTCACCAGGTCCAGGGAGATAGCCCAGATTGCATCCTGATCCACGAAGGACAGGGTGAAAGCCCAAGGCTCTTCGGGATCAAAGTCCCAGAAGGACTCCAGTGGGAGAGTGACAAAGTCTCTAGTGGCTTCACAAGGAATGATCACTGGTCCCCCTCAACCTTCTCCCAGCCGGAACCCTCACTCTCGAAGTCGAACATCCACGTACCCGTAATGTGCTTAAGACGAGGAGCCTCAGTCTCAAATCCTGAGTCATCGACACCCACGACTTCAAGAACATCCCCCTTGAAGACCCGTGCACAGTTGTGCTGATCCTCAAGAATCCGGATCTTGTCGCCAACCTTCAGGTCACTCATCGTTCGCTCCTTCTTGCAGTTGATGCAGACGAGTTGGTATTTGCCGTCCCACCAGCCGGTAATCCAGCAGTGCCCTGGGCAGTTCACTCGGTCCACCTCCGAAGGAGGCCCATCAGGACCTCTCCTGCTGCGTATCCCAGAGCCAATACGATGATGACGAGGGTGAATGTCTCCAGGAAAGGCATCTCAACTCCCGTAGGGCTCGTCGGGGATGTCCTGGACCGAGTTAGGGGCGATGTCTCGGAGGTGCCCGAGGACCAGGCCGGCGAAGACCTGAATTTCCTGGTCCGCGGCAACGTGGTGGCGCTTCGTCAACATGTCTCGGAGAGCCCGGAGGTTCCCGGTAACCACCATGTCCACCGGAGCCGCATTCGGGAGAACAGCCCGAGCAGCCTCACGGGCCTGCTTACGCTTGAAGCCCTTCTCCATGAGGTGCTCAACCAGGTCCTGATAGACAGCAAGAGCGTGCTCATAGGCGTTCTCAATGCCATCAGCAGCCAGAGACGAAGCCTCCAGAGCCGGCGGGATGACCGGCTCAGTCTTCGAGTAGTCCACATACCGCTGAGACACCACGGAGAAGGACAGGTGCCGGTGTCGAGTCAGCTCAGTCAGAAGAGCACGAGAAACACCGCGGGCAAGGAACGTCACCGAGGAATGCTCCAGGACACTGAAGTGTCCCTGATCGATGATGTTCTTCAGGTAGTCCTCGTTCCGAGCCGTCTTGGGATTCGGACGGTTGAAGGACTTGTAGCAGAGCCTGCCGGCTGCCTCAGCTAGAACATCAGCATCCGGAGTGAGATCCCAAACACCCCCACGGATCATGCTGTACCCGTATGCCTTGTACATCGGGTCAGGCAGGTTGATGGTTGTGTAAGCCAGAACGTCAACGTCCACCGAACATCTCCATAAATCGATTGGCGTAGGTGCTGAGAAGAAACTCCGCAGCCTCAGGGGACAGGATGGGCTTGGTTCGCATCTCCACCAGAATGGAATCCCTGAGTTCCAAGAGATTCATGTCCTCAATGGACTTCTTGACACAGTCAGTGAGTTCGAGGTCAGCCACCGTGGTCTCCTCAGTACCAGTTGTTCGCCTGGGAGTGAGCCCAGGCATTACAGACCCCGCCATAGCGGGAATCGACGTATGACTTCATCCATCGGAGCTGAGTAGCCGGATTGGTTCTCCAGTCCGCTCCCGCGGACGCCATCTTGGAACCAGGCAGGGCCTGAGGGAGCCCGTAGGCTCCCGAACTTGGGTTAGTAGCCGAGACGTTCCAGCCGGACTCCTTGGCAATCAGAGAGTCAGCACAGGCAAACTGAGAGCCGAAGATGGACTGGGCGACAGCCCGAGCAGATCCCTGAGGTACAGCCGAAGTCTTGGGTGTCTTTCGCTCGTTGGAGCGGGACACAGAGGCAGGGATCTTAGGGCGAACAGTCTTGGTGACTTCCACCTTCTTGGTCACTGTTGGACCAGGAATCTCTACCTTCATCGGCTTGTGCACGGTCTCAGTGACCGTGGGACCTGGAAGGTAGACCTTCTCTGGAACATCTTCACTAGACCCGAGCAAGGCACCAGCAGCAATCAAACCCGCCCCGGTAATCCCGCAAGCCACGAACAGGACTTCGAGCTTCTTGTCATTCATACATCTCCGATGCCGAACCAAGGGGGCCGGCCGGATTACCGGCCCCCGTATCGCATATCAACTAGTGATCAAAAAAATTAGACCCAGATCGGAGCCTCACTCGAACCGCGGGGCGGGAACCAGCCCTTCCAGGTCTTCCCATTCTTGTTCCCCTCCTTGTAGGTGAAGTGGGCCGGAACATGAGCGGGCCGGTCCGAACCACCAGCAGGGGCCGCGGCCGGCGCCTGGCCCCCGTACTGCACCTGACCACTGGCCGGGTTGAAGGACGGCTGGGCAGCAGGAGCAGGAGCCTGCTTGGCTCCACCAGCACCAAGGAACTGCCCGCGGGTGAACTCAGCAGCCTGAGCAGTGAACTCAATGAGACCAACAGCCTTCATGGCCATCAGCAGATCCTTGCCCCGCTGAGCGGTCTCCTCCGCAGTGGAGCCGTAGACAGTCGGCGTGAGCCACTCAGCGTCATAGCCGGCAGCAGCCTTAAGGGTGAAGCCAATCTTGTAAGGGTTCGGGGCAGCAGCAACAGTCTGGTTGGACACAGGCGCCTCCTGGGCAGTGGTGTTGGTGTCGGGCTGGGCAACATCCCAGGGGCTCTTCTGCCCCCAAGGCGCAGTCGGGTCAAAGTCAGTCATCAAGTCCTCCAAGCAGGGAGGGGAGTTGAGCCCCTCCCTCTGTTTCCAGTATGGCAGTCTCGGTATCGCATATCAACCTAGTAGCAAGTGGTGTGGGTCACACAGGGCAAGCACCACTAGCACAGACTTCATCGAAGCCAGTGTCAGTCACTTCGATGCCCACCTCTTCAGCACGGGCCTTGTACTCCTCGAAGGAGACCCGCTCGTAGGGAGCCTGATCGAAGGACCGCTCAGGGAAGATGGTGGTCCCCTTCAGCTCAGGTAGAAACTCAGCCAGGAGCCGACTCAGCTCGTCCACCGAGTATTGGCCAGGGTCCACGTTGGCCGTGTAGCTCACGGCCTGGTCAGCCCAGTACTCCTGATACATCCGCTGGACGTTCAGCATGTCCCGGATGGTCAGCTCCCCGGCGTGCTGGAAGTACTCCGGGTACTCCAGCTCGTCAAGAAGGCTGTCCTTTGTAGGGATCTCCACCACCGTGGTGTTGGCTGCCTGTCGGTCCTTCTCAACTCGGTAGCCCTTGCGCCGGTACTCCTCAACCTGAGCCACCTCAGACGGCTCCAGGTCCGAGAACCTGATGCGCCGGATGAAGTAGTCAGCGAACGGAGCATGCGTCGCCTCACCAGAGACGCCGGCCAACTTGCTGATGGTGCCAGTCGGGGCAATCACCCTCTTCTTGATCGGGACAGGGATGCGGAGTTCGTTGGCGTACTCGGCTGCTGCCTCGTCCACTGCGTCAGCCCAGTCCATCAGCATGGAGCGCACGTAGCCATCGGTAGGAGCCTCGGTGTATTTGACCCCCTGGTGGTACAGGAAGTCAGCGAAGCCGAGGTGACCGACACCGATACGACGGTAACGAGCGATGGCCTCAGCAGACTTCGGGTCAGCCACGTCAGCAAACGTGGCTCGGATCAGGTACCGAGTGATGAGCCTGTGGGCTCTCAGAAGACTCCAGAGGTCTACGTCTCCAAACGAGTTGACGAACTTGGCTATGTTCACCGAACCCAGGTTGCACGGCTCCCAGGGAGTCAGTGTGGCTTCGCCACAAGGATTGGTCACATACGTTCCGTCGACCTCTCCCTCTGCCGTAAGGGCAGAGTTCCACACCCCAGGCTCCCCATTGTGGAGCATGCCTTCAGCGATGGCCTGGAGGACTTCAGCAGCACGAGTGCTGTACTCATATGCCTCATCCCCCATCTCCTTGTAATCCTGGAGGTAGCCAAAGAACTCCTGATCCACCTCAACACTGATGTTGGTGGTCCAGTGACCTCCCTCCTTCTTGATGTTGATGAACTCGAAGATGAGAGGGTCATCCCAACGCATGATGGACATGCGAGCAGAACGACGGACACCACCAGCAACGATGGCCTTGGCAATGGCGTGGTCAATCCGCATTGTCCGGAGACCCCCAAGGGAGACATCCTCTTCCAAGGAGGCTCCCGTTCGGGCACAATCCCGAAGGATTTCCCCAACCTCCCACATCATCTCTGCAAAGGGCTCCGGGCCCGAAGCTGTGCCTCCAAAGGTCTTCAGCGGGCTGCCCTTACACCGGACACGACTCACGTCGTAGACCCGCTGGGTGTGCCTCGTCTTCGGGTCATGAGCAGTACGGATCAGGTCACCGAGGGCTTCAGCCCAGCCCTCTCGGGAGTCCTCCACCGCATACGCGCCGGCCCAATCGTGGCTGTACTCAGTCGAGATGAGACCAGCCTCCACCATGTCTTCGTAGTTCTGGTGCTCAGGGTCACAGACGATGTGAACCTGAACCGGGACCTGGACCGCGGGGAAGTCCTCCAGGAACCGAGAGGAGTAGTTGCTGCCCACTCCCCCACCCTCCGCCAGGCGGAGGAGGGTGAAGGTGAAGTGCTCCTCAGGTCGGGCGGCATCCCAGCCAGCAGCCCAGCAGTTATTCAGCGCAAAATCATTGACACCGCTGGACTTCAGATGCCGGCCAGCCGGCAGAACCTTGAAGGACTCAATGAGGTCGACCAGGGCCTCACGCTCACCCTCTTCGATGTACCGCGGCTCAACCAGCTTCAGGTTCCCGTCAACCACACGACGAACGGTCTCAGGCCAAGTCTCCTGAGAGCCGTCCGGCTTCGTCCGGCTGTAAGTACGGTAGTAGACCTGCTTGGAAGTGTCGTTCTTGAACTCCGTCATACATTCTCCTCAACGTCTTCAACGACAGGCTTGTCAGTCCAGTTGGAGGTGAACTCTCCTCCAGCGTCACCATGCTCAAGAGCCATGTAGAGGACTCGACCTTCGTCAGAGTCGTACTCGTCCTCAAACACATCGTCATCGATCTCAACAACCAGTGTGGTCGTGATCCGCTTCACTGCTTTACCGTCCCGTCCGGATGTTGCGGTTCATGATTGCCGTCAGGCTGTCAACAGCCCTGTATGCCGCCCTGCGCTCGTTCTCGGACTCCGGAGGGATTCCGTACACAAACACCTTGTTAACAGCGTCCCTGTAGCCCTGAGACAGCTTCATGAGGCCCTTATCAGCATCAGCCCGAGCAGTCACGATGTTGTCCGAGATAACAGCCTTGGTCAGGTCATCCTTCTTGCCCATGACCTGACCGATTTCCTCGTCTGAGTGCACAAAGCTCCGAAGAGCAATCCGGACTTCAGAAGGCGTGTACCAGTACTGGTCATCCATCAGGTCATAGTGGGCTCGCTCCTTGGCAGCAAACCGCTTGCCGGCCACCATGCAAGCCTTACGAACGAACTCCTCATCTCCGAGGTGCTCAGAGAGCTTCTCCCGCTCTCGAAGGATGTGCTCAAGAATCTCCTGCTTCACATCATCGGCTTCAACCACCGACCATTTCTCAGCGATCTCCCAGGCAACCTTGCCTGCGATTTCGATGACCGGCTCCCAGTCAAATTCCTCGGTCACTCGTCCTCCGTGTAAATCTGGTACTCGCCATCGATCACCACAGGCTCAAGTTCCCCGTCATCATCCCGACTCCAGGTCTGGCCCCAACCACCACACTGAGCACAGACACCGCCAGGAGCTTCTTCCCACGCCTGATCAATGATCTCTTCAGGATCAGTGGAATCCGTCTCGACAGTGACGGAGATTCCGATGGTCTGGTTGAAGAGCACCGTCTTCTTAGCCATCAGTCTTCACCGGCTTCCACTCGGTCTTGGTCACCTGGACCTGTTCGACCTCAACAGCCTGAATCTCCTTTTCCCAGTTCCAGAGATCCTGATCAACGCTTTCAGTCGCCCCAGTCTCGTAATAGACGAGGTACGTCTTACCGTCGTCCGGGGCTCGAAAGACGAACTCATAGATGTGAGACCACCGAGAGGTGTCGAACAGCTCGTCATGCAGCTCTTCGGCAGTGCCCTCACTGTTGTCACACTCGAAGGGAACTCCAATCCCCTCAAGCTCCTCAGGGGTGAAGATGCGAGTCTTCATCGCTTCGCCTCCTTGTTACCAACAATCATGGCCACGAAGACAAGCATGGTCAGCCATCCCAGAGACAGACCAGCAACGAAAGCCCAGAACATAGCCATCACTTCACTCCTCGAATCTCGACACCATCAAGTCGCTTACCACCGCGGACCCACTTACCGCAGTCCTCACACCGGTACTGCTGGAACTTTGAGACCTGCGTATAGGCGAATCCCCTCTTCTTGAGGTCAACTCCCCCACAGTTGGGGCAGGTCTCCTCATCGCCTTCCTGGTAAAGGCCATGGGCAGGGTGGGAAGGAATCCAGGGAAGCAGTCGGTCATAGAGCTGCTCAGTAATCACAACGTCCTGGACGTTGTACTTCTTCATCTCCTCCCAAGCCTGGTAGTCGCCGGCCATGCACTTGACCCAAAGGGTGTGGCCAGAGTTCTGGACCTTGTGGTCCAGGCCGAGGGCCTTGGTGACGTAGTCGAGCTTGTTGCTCGGGAAACGGAACTGCTTCTTGACAACCTGCAAGAGGTCGATCTGAGCGTAAGGAGAAGGTGGCTTAAGGCCCCCCTCAACGAACTCCCGGTTGAGATGAGGGATGTCAAATCTCTTCCCGTTGTAGTGGATTACAACATCAGCTTCGTCCAGGAGTTCATGAGCCGCGGTAACCATCGTCTCCTTCCCGTCGTGGAAGGAACTCCGAAAGACAACGTCCTCCTCACCCTTGAACTTCGCTGCGAAGCAGATGACCTCTCCGCTTTCAAGGAGCTGGTTGAGCCCTACGTTCTGCTGCCACAAGCCCCATACATGAGCTAGGTTCGGACTGGTCTCAATGTCCAGCGTAAGTAGCTTCAAGAGCCGCCCTCCGTCTCAATGAGGTTGAACTGAATCTGGAGAACCTGACCCGGAGGAATGAAGACGTACCGAGGCTCCTCCATAACCAGGAAGAAACCATCCTTGGTGATAACCTCAACAGCCTCATGGACTTCTCCCAAGAAGTCCTCTGCCTCAATCTCCGAGCGGACGATATGAACCTGATTCGACCCCTGTGAGTCCCTGTAATCAATGATGATCTCTGCTTCAGTCACTGCTGTACCTCCTTGATGACAAGAGCCTTACCGGCCGGCAGGGACTCAAGAAGTTCCTCCACGGAGAACCCCGCGCTCTCCAGATCGAAATCAAAGTCATGGTCCCCAAGCTGCATGGAGCCCACGTTCCATTCACAGATGCTCTGGTGAGCATCGACAATCCAGGCTTCGTAGATCCTCATCAGACAGTCCCCCCGAGACGTTCGATCTCGAACTCAATGAACTTGATGGCCTTGCGGAGATCCTGAATCTCCGTGTCCTCGTCCTTGAGACCAGCACGCCACAGGTATTTCATGGCCGAGCCAATGGGGAAGTTGTAGTGCTTGGTGATTTCGATGCACTCAACCCCCGAGGGGTGAGAGGTGTAGTGACTGGGATGAGCCACCATGTCAGTCTCACCAGGCGACTTCTCCCCCTCATCTCCAGTGTATCGCATATCAACCTCTGGGCAAAAAGAATTGCCCTCATGGGTCAGCGGAGCAGACAGAGCGTCGTAGCGCTCCTCATACTCCAGCTCACTGGAGTCGAAGTTGATACGACCACCCTTGTCCATCCGGACACGGACCTCGTACTCCTCTGCGTTCTCTACGTGATGGACAACGCCCCGTTCAAAAACGTAGGCACCCTTGTCGTGGTTGTCTCGAACCACAATCACGCGGTCATCCTTCTTGAACATCAGTCCTCCACCACCCAACGAAGCTCTTCCTGACCGAACCAGAGAACGACCTCACCAAGGGCCGCCCTGTCCTCAAGGACGATTCCGACGCCCCGAGGAACGGCAACTTCCTCAAAGAGCTGCTTCACTTCCCCGAGAGCACCGAACAGTGGATCACCGGGGGTAATGACCTCAACCTTGTCACCGACTTTGAGCATCACTTCTCCAAACCAAGCAGTCGTCGGATAGAACCGTCACCCTGTTGGCGACGAAGAGAATCAGGGTCCTCAATAGAAGGCAGGGTGATGGGGACTCCGTTGGGGAGTCGTTCAGCCAACTTCTCGTTCATCTTCTGGCCGGCCTCGTCCCCATCTCCCAGGAGGAAGACCTTCTCATAGCCCTTGAAGGCCCTATCGAAGAAGTCCTTCCAGGCACTCACACCCTGGATAGCTACCGCGGGAATCCCGTCCAGCTCAGCAGCCCAGGCACTGAACTCGCCCTCGGTGATGGCGATGTACGGAACATCACTGCGGTTCATCGCCGCGGTGTTGTAGAGCCGCGGTGAGTCAGCAGGAAGGGACTGGTACTTGGAGTGCCCTTCGTGGTGCTCCTTCTGGTTCTTCAGGAAGTGGTAGATCCCGTCCGTGTCCTTGACACACTCGTCCCGGATGCACCGGAAGCGGACAGTGGAGATGAACTGGATTCCAGCCGGCCGAAGGTACGGCACCACCAGGTGATCCCGGTACTTCTCATGACCCACCATCACCAAATCGCCTACGTACCCGGGGAGCCACGTTGCGGCCCCCTCGCCCAAACCGCGGGCGCTCAGGTACTCGTCTGCTGGGCTCCCGAGGTACTGACGGTTGTACGTCTCCGCTGCCTCCACCGAACCAGGCATCTGCCCGTGCTTTCGCTTCAAGGAAGCTCACTCCCTCCTCTCTCATGACCACGCTGTAGGCGTCCTCTGAGAGATCGCATGCATGGCACTTCCAGTAACCAACTTCAGGGTTGATCGTGGCGCTTGGCCTGTCCTCCGCATGGATCGGACAGAGGATCTTCTTCCAAGGCCCTCCCCATTCAGGGATCTCAACTTCGGGGTAGTACTGCTCGAAGGCTTCGAGGATCGACGGCTTAGGCCGCGGAGTACTCGACTCGGACCAGCGCACGGGAACCGTCCTCGTTCTCCTGGTAGACACTCACGGGGAAGGAGTACTCCCGCTGGAGCTGCTTCATGAAGTGCGCGTTGCCGGCGTACTCACGGAACGTAGAGATGTAAGAGTTGATCTCGTTCATCAGTCAGTGTCCTTACGGAAGGTCTTGTGAAGACGCTCTCCAAGGATTCGAAGAGCAGGAGGATTGGTCAGATACTCAGCCGCATTGAGGAGCGTCTGAGGGTTGTCCCTGGCTGCCGTCAGCAGCCGGCCATTGCAGAGACGACAGCAAAGACCCCGGACAAGCCCTGACTTGTGGTCGTGGTCGACATTGAGGCGGTACTTCCGGGACTGGCCACAGATGGCACACACGCCACCCTGGGCCTGGAGGAGGGCTTCGTACTCCCCGTCAAGGAGCCCATATGTGTCCGTGACCCGAGCTTCGTGAGTCGCCTTGGAGCGACTCTTCTTACGGCAGTCCGAACAGATCCGGCCCTTCGGTGTGAAGAACCTGAGTGCTCTGTTCTTCAGGCACCTCGTGCACTTCCGTGTCCTAGCCCTAGAAGACACGACGGATGTCGCATTTCAACTGACGCTCAAAAAAAAGATACTTGGACTCGGTGAAGGTCGACTGGAGTCGACCCAGGAACTCCAGGAGGCTCATCTTGACCCTGCCCGCCCTGCCCTGGTCCAGTATCAGGGTCTTGTAGCCACCCTGGAAAAGGTGCATCAGGGTCTTACCGAGGGCCTCGGCGTTCAGCCGGCGAGGGTTCGTGATCCGAAGGAGGATGACTGCCCCGTCCCCCGTGATGTCCTTCTGAAGACCGAAGCCGTTGCTCTTGTGTGTGTTTTGTGTGCGCTTCATGTCTCTAGTGTGCTCCCTGTCGTGTCGCATATCAACCTGTGAAGCAGATGTGAAGGAGTGATCCACGTCACTCCTCAACCGGAGACATGAGATCCTCATAGCTCACCTTGTGGTTCCCATCCGGGTCCACCAGGACGTACATAGGATTGCCCTCACGCCGGAAGGGACCAGCCTCAATCCTGTACAGGAAGCCATCGCTACGAGTACGAACCACCTGACCCACCTCGAACCGCGGGACATACCTCAGGATCTCTACAGCCGCAGCAAAGTGATGACCGCATGGCTTCTCAACCAGGCACCAAGCACCTGTATCACCCAGGTAGGGCCCATACACCACTACTCCCTGGTTCTCGTCCCTGCCGGGGATACGAACCTTGTCTCCGACCTTGAACATGCCTGTCTCCTTACTCATCAGAAGGCGAGCCCCTCAACGTCCTTGAGACGAAGGGTGTTGCTGTCCAGCTCCATGGCTGCGAACTTCTGCCCAGAGGCATCCGCAAAGCCTTCACGGTTCTTCACAGGACTCAGGTTCAAGACCCGGTTCATGCCAACCTCATCAGGCTCCCGATGGATGGTCATGATGAGGGACGGCACACGACCGATCTTGCCTTTGACCCCAGACAACGGAATGGGCTTCAAGCCGTCAGACCACTCACCAGTGACATGGTGAAGTGCCTGGACGTGAGCCTCGGTTTCCCTGGCCATGTCGTTCAGGTATTCACACATGCCTTCGAGGCCAAATGTGAAGGACTCGGCATCGCCGGCTCCCCCGGTGTCCACGTTGGTAATGTTGTCCACCACACACAAATGCGGGTGACATCCGAAGACCTCGTAGTAGATCTCCAGGTCTGCTTCCATATCGGCCGGCGTAGGCATGGCTTCGTAAGAGAACCTGATCCACCACTTGTCACCCAGGACACGTTCGTAGGACGAGAACTTGTCTTCCAGGAGAGCCTTCTTGATGTCCTTCACATTCTCGCCAGTCAAGATTGCCGTGGAACGACTGAGCTGCGTTGCAGCATTCGAGTCCGCGGACCAGTACATAGCCGGCAGAGAACCGTAGAGAGCCAGGTTCAGAGCCCACAGAGACTTGCCTGTACCAGGACCAGCAGCCACAAGGGAGAGTTCCCCTCGTCGGAAGTCCACGTCCAGCTTCTGAAGTGCCTTGGACGGATTGGGAATGGGCTCTCCAGCAGAGCCCTTGATCCTCGCACTCTGTACGAGTGAGTACATCGATCTCCTTCCGGACATGCAAAAAGGCCCCGAGGTGATGTCTCGGGGCCTTCAGCGTTCAGGGGGGGTGCTACTCGGTGCTGTACGGATCGATCAGGCCAGCAGAGTCGTCACGACCAGAGTTCCAGGCATTTATCCAGGACTCCCGGTGAGTGAAGCCCTCCGGGGCTTCCAGTCGACTTGCCCGAATCTTCTCAGCCTCCTCATGAAGGAGGTCAGCTACTGCATACTGAACCTTCTGTCGACCAACCGGACCCACCCCGTAGAACTCCAGAAGAGCTTCCAGGTCTTCACGTGCACTCACGTCTACTCCTCAAGATCCTCAACGGGCGGAAGCCCGAGATGAGCCCTCACCAGACCGGCAGCCGGCCCATCCTCACTCAGAGGATGGTCGGGGTTGAACAGATCCTCGTGTGTCTTGACTTCAGACACTTCCTGCCAGGCCAACTGATCAGCACGGGACTCGTCCACCAGTTGGCTAACCGCTTCCGCGGCCTCAGCCGGCCACTTGGCCTTGGACAGCTCATCAGCGAACGTCCTGTTCGCCTCAGGCATGCCCTTGCAAGCAGCTCGGAGCTTGGGGAAGTCATCGGGAGACGAAGCCTGGGATTCCATCAGAGGGTTCATCACCTTCGAGCACTCCTCAAGTGCCTCGTTGTAGGGAGCCACCAGCTTCAAGTACTGGTCAGCTCCCTGCTTCCGAGTCGGAGTGTCAGCCACAGGACTGACTTCCGCGGTCGTGCTGGAGGCTGGAGCCGGCTTGCTCTCTGCCGGCTCATCCGAAGAGCAAGCTCCCAGAGTGAGTGCCAGAGAGATGACGCCGGCCACGGCGTACACAGACTTCCTGATCATGAGGTCCCCCCTCGTAAGTCCTTCTGTGAGAGGGGACTTTACCGGAGACCAGGAGCGGTTGGATGCTCCCTGACCTCCCAGTACCTACCCTACGAGGTTCGATGTCGCATGTCAACCTGAGACCAAAAAAAGAGGCTAGTCGGCATCAGCTAGTCGTGCTCGTAGAACTCAACCTCAATGCCGCTGTACCGAACAGTGATCAGGGCGTGGTCGCCAAAGTGCTCCAGGAGGACATTGTCGTAGTGCCCAGACTGAATCGCTGAGGAGAAAGCCTGCACGGCCCGGTAGCGAGGCTCGTTGGGACCCTCGTAGCCGTCCTCAACGTACTTACGGTTGGGCCACTCTCCCTCATAGTGGCCGTTCATCTTACCAAGGGTCGGGTGCCCCCAAACGTCCAGTTCCCACTTGCTGAAGAACTCCTCATCCGTGTCCACCTCAGCAGTGGTCCGAATCCAGGGCTCGTTGGCGTCGAACTCACAGGTGTCCCCGTCGTTGAAGTACGGGGTGTACTGACTCCACCCGAACTCGACGATGGTCGGGTCATCAAGGAGGGCCTGGAACAGAGGAGCAAGCTCCTCAATAGGCTTCTGGTCAACTCGGGACGAGCCCTGGGTGATGTCACCAGAGACAGGCATACCGAGGAAGTTGGTGTCAGTCGTCATAGTCAGACCTCCGAAGGCTGGGAGAGAAGGAGAGTGGACAGAGGAACTTCCTTGCGCTGAGAGCCAGACATCCACTTCTCAACGGGAGTGTTCTTCAGGTAGTCAGCCGGCGAGGGAAGCCAACCCAGGTCTTCGATGATGTGCCGTTCGGCAATAAGCCGAGTCGGCACCTGAACGACCTTGCCACTGGACTTGGTGACAGAGATGGTGGGTCCAAACTTCTGCTGAACCAGCCACACGCCAAGGGTGTGGTGGTAGATGGCTCGGTGTCGAACGTCTCCGATGATCTGCTTGGAGCTATCCAGATACTCTTCGATTGGAAGGTAGTCCTCCATCTGACCACCCCACTTACGGGCGGCCGATTGGGCGTGATTGACGGAGTTCACTGATCCTCCCCAAACCGCTCAACCAGCTCCTCATCCGTCAGGTAGCGGTTGGCATCGCTGTAGTAGTCCTTGACTTCGAGCTGCTTGCTCAGCTCGTGGGCCTCGGGTCGGGTGATGGCAGTAAACGGGTCCTGAAGGATCTTCACAGCCAGATCAACCCAGTGCTCCCACGGACCTTCGGCGTACTCCGAACAGTTCCGGGGCGAGTACGAGACGAACCAGTCTCGAAGGAAGTCACTCCGCTGAACTGCAAGACGCTTACCGGCCTCAAGGGTCCAGTCTTCAGACACTACAGCTCCTCCTTGAATCCACCGCGGGCAACAGCCCGACGAACAGCGTTGGCCTCGTGCTCCCAGAAGGACTTGTCATCGTCATGGAGCTTGTTCCAGTCACGATCCTCGAAGAGCTGTGACTTGGAGAACCGATTGAACAGCCACTCAGCAAGCGTGTCCTTCTCAGTCACTTCTCAACCTCCGGGTCAATCCCATCGGCACATCGGTCACAGCAGGGGGCACCACTTGCGTAGAGGTTTCGAATGTCCTCAGCAAGCTCATGTGCGAAGTCGTCCAGCGCCTCATTCGCCACGTCAGGGTGAATCAGAGCACCTGTCAAACGAGCAAAGATCCAGTCTCGTGCACTCACAGATCCATCTCCTTCAGGGTGGCGGAGACCAGACTGTCTGCCATGTGCTCCGCAATAGCATCAGTCGTCCCAAACGACTTCTGCACGTAGGCAGTGACCAGGTCCGCAGCCAGCGGAACCAGAACAGGATTGTCCGGCTGCTCATGGAGAGCATCCTCCAGACCCATTGCCACCAGACTGATGGCCAGAGCGAAGACCTCAAGTGCCTGATCAGTTGTCTCTATTCCAAACTCGTCAAGACTCACTTCGGAGACTCCGTCTCATATCGCATATCAACCAATGGGCCGAGGGAAGGGGCCCTAACCATCGGGCCCCTGATCCCTCTACTTACTCGACTCCACCGAACCTATCGGCAACTCTGTGTGCCGATGGAGGTAGAAGTTCGTACAACCAACGGGGAACTCGGAATCTTCCTACGTAGTGCATCTCGCCCTCCCTCTACTTCCAGTATGACACAGTCTATGTCGCATATCAACTAGCGGGCACGAGAAAACCGGCAGGCGTGCGACACGTCACAGAACTGGCAGTGGAAGCCCGGATTGGCCTCAAACCTGCCGGCCTTCACGCCCTGGTCCATCTCCACGAACCGAGCTGCTACCTGATCCTCGGTCACCTCGGAGAGGTCCACGGTCTTGGACAGCTTGCCTGTCTTGCCGAAGTACCAGTCCCCCTTGTTGACCTCAAGCCCGAGCTGCTTACGCACGGCCACGGCGTAGGTCTCCAACTGGAAGTGACTCTTTGTCGTCCCCGTCTTCAGGTCCCGGACCCTCACTGAACCATCGTCCTCCTGAACGAGCTGATCGATGTACCCGCGGACGACCACGCCTCCCAGCTCCACCTTGAAGTACAGCTCCAGGCCCACCCGGGGCGTGTAGTCGTCAGCCTCCGAGATGTCGAAACCGTTCCAGCCCCCTCCTTCAGACCAGATCTCGGGCTGGTTCTCCTTGGACCACCTGACGTAGTCCCGAACCTGAGACTGACCGAGGCGGTACCTCTCCTCAATGTCCGCACCAGCGGGCTTCTTGTTCGCAGTCATCCAACGGTTGAGGTCAGGCTGCTTGTACATGGCTCCGTTGACCATGGCTGAGTACTGGTCAGAGAAGAGCTGAACCATCTCCTCCTCCGAGGGAAGCCCATACTCCTTCTCAAACTTCTCAGCAGCCGAGTGGAACGCGGTGCCCTGGAACGACCAGGCCGCCGGCCGCGAGGTCACCCGCTCCACCCGCTGAAGGTAGAACTGCCAACCACACTTCTCGTACTGGTCAACCTGCGACACAGACCGCGGCTGGTTCTCAATGCTCTTGCTCATACTTCCTCCAGACATGAGTGAGGGCCGTGTCCCTGAATGACACGGCCCCCGGTGGGTAGGGTCTCATCCTCCGTACACCATCACAGAGTCGTAGTACTTGCTGCCGACGAAGTCCGGGTGTTCCTTGAAGACCCTCTTCCGCCCAACTACACAGTCAGCCAAGCTCTTACCCAGCTCGGCCGACAACACCTCCAGCACCTCTGCGTCAACCTGGTCCACCAGGTCAGTGATGAAGAGCTGGAAGTAGCGTCCAAACGGCTGACCATGGACTTCCAGGATCAGCATGGCCATCGTCTCGTCCCAGACTTCCGTGTGGGCGACAGTGCCCCCGTGGATCATCCCCAGTACGTCTTGCGGAGCCTCTATGGCGTCCTGACGCGTGATCAAGTGGAGCATGTGGCCCTCCCGTTGGACCTTCAGCGAACCAAATAGCGGCTCGACGTTCATGAAATCTACACAACCTGTTGAGAGATGAACATCGCATATCAACGTGACGATAGTCACACCCCTTGACATACAACCATTAGGGCGTCCTAAGAAACGCCAAAGACCTCCTGGTCAACAGGAGGTCTTGAGGTCTGTTTGAGGTTTTAGTCCTGGGATGGCGGCTCCAAGGGGAGTTGAAGGGCCTGCTTGAACCTGGTGCTGGGGAACGGCAGGTCTGCCGGCCAGTCGATCAACAGGCGCCCGTCCTCGGGCCGGCGTGGTCGGTAGTAGAAGGGCTCCTCCTCAAGGTCAGGGTTGTAACAGAGGACGTCCTGTTGCTCCATCCGCTCACGGACCCACCCCTTGGCAAGCCGGATCTGATCCTCGCTCAGATCCTTGTCCCCGTACCGGTAACGCAACCACTCCCTGAGCCTCATGTTGGCGTACTTCCTGGAGTGGCTGTCGGCGTCCTGCGTGTTCCGCAGCTTCCACCTCACTCGGAGGCCGGCAGCAACCTTCTGAGCTGTCGACTTCCGAGGCAAGTTGAGTTGGAGACGCCTCTTACTTACAGCTTGAACAGTGATACCAAACTCAGCGGCAATGTCCTTGTCGGACACTCCCTCATGGAATAGCTCGATCAGAGCTGCGTCGCTGAGGTGCTTCGTGGGCATGCTAATTCCTTAAGTCGGCGGGAAATCATGCAGGGGCCCTCCTATCGGGGCATCTTTGCCCCGCTGGCTCCACCTACCGTAACGAGCAGAGAGTAGACCTGTCTCGCATATCAACGTGTGACGTGCATCACATGTCTATACGGAGTCTTGCATTCCCGCTCTGTAGCCACCCAACGCCACACACGCCCCTCAGAGGACCTCAAACCACCCAGACGAGACACTGGGACCTCCACATGGACCTTGGCCTGGACAAAGGCACACAGGACTCCTGAGGGGCACTCTAGGACACGGGTTAACCTCTGGCCAACGGAGATGACTGGAACCAGCCACCTAGGCTGTGATCTGGATCTCACTTCTCCCTTGGCTGTCACAAAGTACCTTCCAGTGACACCGACATCTATATTAGAAGAAGAAAGTAGAGACCAGGCTCCTTGAAGAGCCTGGTTGACATGCGATACAGGTACATGCTAGACTGAAGTTAAGAGAGTAAGTAGTTAGAGGGGCTCTTAAGGAGCCCCGATAGACAAGAACTACAGAGGAAGCCCTTAAGGGGCTTCCGACTAGTAGGTAACTACTAGGAGAGTCTCCTGAAGAGACTCTCTACCAGGTTTCCTTCTTGTTCGATCTCCCTGTTGAGATGGCCAAGGCTTCTATGAGCCTTGGCCTTTGTTGTCTCCAGGTCTTGAGAGATCCAAGAAGGTGTTGGGCCCCGGCTGCCAGACAAGTACCCAGCCGGGGCCAGAACTTAGCCGGCTTCCGCGGGAAGCCGGAAGTGGGATCAGGTGGCCTGGGGCAGACCAGGAGCCTGGTTCTGCGTCAAGACTTCTTGGGGGTGCACAAGTTGCCCAGAGCCGCATCGATATGCCTGCGAGCCGGCTGCACCACCAGGACGTTCCGAGATGGCCGGTGCCGAGAGCATCAGACTCGGAGGCCCTGGCAGAACACCTCTGCCAGGAACCAGAACAGGCCGGCCAACTGGCCCTCCATCAGGGCTCAGGTGTTGGCCAGGGATCGGTTCACCTGCCAGATGTGCGGAGCAAGGTCCGACCTGGAGGTGGACCACATCATCCCTGTGGCCAAGGGGGGTTCCTGGGAGATGGAGAACCTGCAAGTCCTCTGCAAGGAGGACCACAAGGCCAAGTCCAGGAAGTTTGGTTAGGACTTGCTGAACCGTGAGGACCAGGGAACTGGACTACTTGCCGCGGATCAGAGCCCATGGCCGATGGCGTGATGGGCATATGGATGTGAGTCTGATTGGAAGTCAGAGGGACCGAAAGGTGCCGGCTCAGCCAGGGGTTCGACTCCCCCACATCCACTTGGCAGGGCTGATGATGACTGAGTCATGAACAGTCTAGGCCCTGTCATCAACATTTAACCCAGCCCCGTTCCTTGTGAGCGGGGCTTTTTCATTCCCTCAAACAGGAGTTGGCCTTGCCTACCGAAGAAGAGATGCGTAGCCCCACCTGGTGTTGGACGCACAACTGCGAGATGTCCCAGTGTCCTCCCCCTCCCCCACCTCCTCAGGAGACCAGCCGATGAGTCCTGAAGACATTGAGCACCGATTTGCCTTCCATGCTGCCAGCCGGCAGGAGAAGCGGGACGAGCACACCTCAGCTCGACAGAGCTGCCGGCAGCTTGCGGACCATCTGAACGAGCTTCTTCCTGAGGGCCGCGAGAAGTGGCTTGCCTTCACCAAGCTCGAAGAGGTCATGTTCTGGGCCAACGCTGCGATTGCTCGGAGTGTTAATGACTGAGACTCAGCCTCTTCCTGGGGACATTGGACTCACCAAGATAGGTGGACTGGCCGGCCTGTTCGTGAACTTCGGTCAATGGTTCGTTGGGGACTTCGCTCCTGTCCAACACGCCCTGGTCTACGTAGGCAATGGCCTGGTCGTCCAGGCCATGCCTTCTGGTGCAGAGCTGATCCCCCTCGAAGAGGCTTCGCCTGTTGTGAAGTGGTCTACGGGACTGATTGATCTCAAGCCTTGGCAGCGACTGACGATTGTTGACGAGGCCAACGCTCTCGTTGGTACTCCGTACTCCTTCCTTGACTACCTCTCCATTGCCCTTGAGCGGCTTGGTATCCGCCCGCGGTGGGTTCTGGAACGAGTGGCCTCGTCAGGCCACCTGATCTGTTCTCAGCTCGTCGTAGAGGCATACCGCCGTGCCGGCGTTGAACTGTTCCCCGGCAAGTTCCCAGGCGACTCCACGCCTGGTGACCTGTACCAGCTCCTCACGAACCTGGAAGAAGCTAATGCCTGAGTTTGATGATGACCTGCTTGAGTTCTTCTCCGAGGAAGTTCTGATGAAGGCCAACAAGCCTTCCAAGGCGTCTGAGCGCCGTTCCTGGAAGGAACAGGCCAAGGCGGACCTGGAGGAGCTTGCAGACCTCTATCCGGAGTATGCAGACGTGCTGAATGAGGTGAACCTGTGACGGATGAGGAAGTCCTTACAGTCGTCTCAACTGTTGCTGCAACACTTCGGATTCTCTCCCAATGGTTTGAAGTGGATACCACGGAGTTCATGTCAGTTGCCCAGGCAGTTGAACTCAACTGGGATGGCATCTGCTGCCCTCTGTGTGAGGAAACCATTTGTGACGAGGGATGCCCTCTTGAGTTTGTGCGGGAAGGCATCTGATGACCACTGAAGAGATGGTTGCAGTCGGTTGGCTCGGATTCATTCTGCTCTGCTATGAGGCCATGCCTCAGAGGTACGTCATGGGGATGGAGTTCTGATGTGTGCCACAGGACGTTGTACTGAAGGCATGCGGTATCGAGTCGGTGTTGATGACGACCGATACCACGATGACTTGACCAAGCACTATGAAATTGCCTTTAGGAACGCTGCCAAGACTCAGGACTTCTTCAAGACTCATGAGGGTTGTGATGTGTGTTCCTTCATTCGGATGGGGTTCTGATGGCCCGGATGCTAGGTAAGTTCTCTCGGCCCTACTGTCGCCAGTGTGCTTGTGAGTCCGGCCCTGACTGCCCAGATTACAGCCGTTCCAAGAGGTCTCAGAAGGCTAAAGAGAAGCGGGACTGGGGCAAGACGATTGTGGACGCCATTGAGGAGGTCTTCGATGTGTTCACATGAGAACTGCCGTGTTGAGGTGCTTCCTGACGGACAGATCGCTGAAGAGCATGTGTTGACTGACGACGAGTTGACTCGGCTCAAGGAGATCCAACAAAGGATCAATCAACTTGTTGAGGATGTGGAGACGGCTTCCTATGGCTACACCATTCCTCGGAACTACTACATCACCGTCAGTCCTGGGGAGGTGTTCGTCAATGGGAAGCCGTGGGCCAGCACCGAAGGATAACGCGGTGCGCAGGAACAAGCACGAGTCGGCAACTGAGATATCCAAGGACACCCGTCCTGGTCGTCCTCTTCCGCGGACTCTTCCTATCTCCACTGCTATGGCCAAGGAGTTCTGGAAGACCTGGGCCGCATCTCCCCAGTCAGAGACCTTTCTTGAGACTGACTGGTTCGAATTGGAGATGGTAACCATCCTCGTAGACGACTTCATTAAGGGTGATCGTAAGTTGGCCGGCGAGATCCGGCAGAGGGTTGCCAAGTTCGGAGCGACCAACGAAGACCGAGCCAGGCTCCGGATGAAGTTTGAGGAGAAGAAGGAAGAGGGTTTCTCCGAAGAGGAAGCCGCGGAACAGTTGGTGTCCGATACCGAGAACTTCTTGAAGGCGTTTGGTAACTGAATAAGCTCAAGGGGGTGATTGCCATTCAGACTGGCAACGCCCCTAGTGAGGCTCCCAAGCGCACATTGGCTTGGGAGCTTCTTGCTTGGGCACAGCGTTTCATTGTGCAGCCGGACGGAGAACGAGCCGGCCAACCCTGGAAGTTCACTCCAGAACAGATTAGGTTCCTGGCCCACTGGTTCGCGGTTGATGACCGCGGTAAGTGGGTCTACTCCACAGGCTCTCTACGTCGCAGCAAAGGATGGGGGAAGAGCCCCGTCCTTGCAGCCCTCTGCATCATTGAGTTCATTGGTCCCTGTCGGTTCTCCCATTGGGCCCGACAGGGAGAACGGTGCTACTCCTGTGAGGTGGAGGGTAGAGGCCCTCATCACGTTGGTAACGAACTGCATCCCATTGGTAAGCGTGTTGCGCTTCCCTTGGTGAACTTGGCAGCCACGTCTATCGACCAGACGAAGAACGTGTACGACGCCATCCGCGGCATGCTTGCCGAGTCCCCCGCAGAGCGGGAATTTGACCTGGACATTGGCAAGACCCTGGTTCAGTTCAAGTCTGGGAAGCCCGGAAAGATCGAGCCGGTTACAGCCTCGTCCCGAGGATTGGAAGGCGCCCGGCAGACGTTTGTATGCCTTGACGAGTCACATCACCTCGTCCCCAATAACCAGGGCGTATACGTCTACGAGGTGCTGGACCGCAACGTTCGTAAGACCGCGGGCGCCGGCTCTCGTCTCCTTGAGAGCACGAACGCATTCTCCCCCAACGAAGCGTCTGTTGCCCAGGGGACCTTCGATGCCTTCGAGGCCGGTACTCCTGGCCTCCTGTACGACTGCGTAGAAGCTTCCAATCCTGAGATTGACCTCAAGGACACTGAAGCAGTCCGAGAGGCTGTCATAGAGGCTTACGCGGATTCCTACTGGGTTGATGTGGATAGCATCATCCAAGCCATTCAGGATCCTCGCACGCCCAAGAACGTGGCTCATCGGTTCTACCTGAACCAGATTGCTGAGTCCGCAGACACTTGGATGCCCAAGGATGAATGGGATCTAGTTCTCCAGGAGGAGAACCCCATCAAGCCTGGGGACCAGATAGCCATTGGGTTTGATGGAAGTATCCGAAATGACTCAACAGGTTTGGTGGGTTGCAGGCTGAGTGACGGCAAGCTCTTCGTCCTGGACGTATGGGAAAAGCCCGAGAACGCTCGGGATGACTGGGAAGTGGACACCCTCGCGGTTGAAGCCGCGGTCTACAAAGCCTTCAAGGACTACCAGGTTGAGTGGTTCTACGGAGACCCTCCGTACTTCCAAGAGGCCATGGGCCGATGGGCAATCCAGTTCGCCACTCGGGATACCGAGTACGTCTTTGAGTTCTGGACCAACAAGCCAACCAGGATGACGCAGGCCACGGAGCGTTTCCGCTCCGCAGTAATGACCAAGGAACTCTGCCATGACGGGGACGAGCGTCTTACTCGTCACGTCCTCAATGCCGTGACTCGTGAAGTCATGGTTGGTGGAGAAGTCGGAATTCTCATTCAGAAGGACAGCCCACGGAGTAAACGGAAGATCGACCTTGCTGTGTGCGCAATCCTCGCCCTTGAGGCGAGAGCAGACGCCATTGCAGACGGACGAATGAAGCGAAGGAGGGGGAGGGTCGTTGGCTTCTGAGACAGCTCCTTACAACAGCGATGGCAGTGCAGCAGCGGGAATTTTCTCTTCCCCCCAGACTCCCATTGAATGGGTCAACTGGCTGTATTCAAAGCTCTTGCGGAACAAGCAGACGTTCATGAAATATCAGGCTTACTACGAAGGTCAGCATCAGAAGTTGGTGTTCTCCCAAGCCAGGTATCACAATCAATATGGCCACATCTTTGCTCAGTGGAGTGACAACTTCTCTGGCCTCATCATTGACTCCGTCAATGAGCGAATGGCTATTGACGGCTTCAGGATGACTGAGGAAGACACCGAGGCTGACAAGGACGCTCGGTCCATTTGGCAGCGGAACTACATGGACTCCGAGTCCAACACAGGCAACCGTGAAGCCCTTATTAACGGCGTCTCATACGCCGTTGTCTGGGGAGACAATGATGGTGAGCCTGTTATCTCCGTGGAGTCCCCTCTTGAGGTTGTAGTCGAGTACAAGCCGGGCTCTCGCAGGGAGTTGCTGGCCGGCGCCAAGTTCTACAAGGACGCCTGGGGCAAGGAGTATGGAACTCTGTTCCTCCCCAATGAGGTCTATCAGTTCGACATGAACGGTCTTGCAGCACAGGTCCTTGGTAGTCCTGCCCCCAACCCAATGGGAGAGGTTCCCATCGTTCCTCTCATGGGCAGGACTCGCCTTGTGGGCGATCCTGTCTCTGACCTCCAGCCGGTCATTCCTATTCAGAACGCGATCAACAAGGTGACGGCTGACGCTCTTGTGGCAAGTGAGTATGCGGCTTGGCCTCAGCGTTGGGTCAGTGGTTTGGAGATTCAGGAGGATGACCAGGGAAACCCCAGAGAGCCTTGGGACCCTGGTATCACCAAGATCCTCCAGGCAGAAGACCCTCTGTCCAAGTTTGGTCAGTTCGAAGCGGCTGACCTTGGTAACTACGTGACTTTGGTTGACATGCTTGTGCAGCACCTTGCCGCGGTTACGAGAATTCCCTTTTCGTACATGCTGGCCAACAAGTCTGCTGCACCTTCGGGCGAGGCAAATGCAACTGCTGAAGCAGGTCTCATTGCCAAGACTCGCGACAGTATGACTCACCTTGGTGAGGGTTGGGAGCGCGTAATGCGCCTTGCCTTCAAGGTCAAGGGTAAGCACACGGACGAAATGTTCAGTGCGGAGATCATATGGCGAGACCCCGAAAACAGAACTGAAGCTCAACACATGGATGCTCTGATCAAGCAGAAGGAACTTGGTGTTCCCCGTGATGAGCTTCTGTCGGCTGCTGGCTACACACCAGCCCAGATTGAGCGGTTCCGTGAAATGCGGATTCAGGACGCCAAGGACGAAGCCGAGATTCAGAAGCACCTTCCCAAGCCGGAAGCCCCTGTGGGCCCTGACGGCAAGCCAGTTGCACGACCTGGAGACAAGGCAGCCGCAATGGCAGCCAAGGCCCCTCAAGGCAACGCCGGCAACCAGGCCCGGAAGCAGAAGGACCCTTCCGCGGCCAAGTAAAACCACTGTACTAACGAAGCTCCCGCCGAAATGGCTTGGGGGCTCTTTTTATTTCCAGCTCAAGAGCCGAAATGGACGGAGCAAACCATGGCTGACGACAACCAGAACGACCAGAACACCGAGACTCCCCCGAGCACGCTTGAAGAGGCTCTGGCTCTGCTTGATGCAGAGCGCCAGAACGTCACCAAGTGGAAGGGCCTTTCCCGGACCAATGAGGACCGGTGGAAGGAAGTCTCTCAGGAGCGTGACCAGCTCAAGGCATCTCAGATGACAGACGCTGAGAAGCAGATTGAGCAGGCTCGGCAGGAAGCGCGCAATGCAGCCCTGTCCGAGGTTGGCACTGACCTTGTGGCTGCGGAACTGCGAGCCCAGGCCGCTTCTAATGGCGTTCAGCTCCCTGAGGAGCGATTCATTAACACCAGTTCCCTTCTGGGAGCTGATGGGCGCCCTGACAAGAGCGCAATTGAAGCATTCGTCAGCTCTCTCCCCAAGCCTCAGCAGCAGGGCTATCGACAGGATCTCGGTCTTGGTCGCCAGGGCGGTAATGCCCCTGGGCTCTCTCGTGAGGAATACAACCGGATGTCTCGTGAGGACCGCAAGAAGGCCCGTGAAGACGGGCGAGTTCGTAGCGCTCTCCTCGGAGGTAATGACTAAGAACCTGAGGTATATCTATGGCTACTGAGAACGCTCCTGTTAACGGCTGGTACAGCCAGGATGGCGGGACCTACAACAGCACTGTTGTGGACACCTTCATCCCGGAAATTTGGACTGACCAGCTCCTTGACGACATTGAGGACGAGCTTCTGCTTAGCTCGTCCACCATCACCAACCGTGATTATGACGGTGTGTTCCGCCGGGAAGGCGACGTTGTTCGTATTCCCCACTTTGTTGACACTGTGGTTGATAAGGGCATGGTTGAGGCGTACGGCGAGATCGGCACGGCGGACCGTGCGGCGCTTGAGTACATCAAGATGACCGTGAACAAGGGCTCCTCGTTCCACATCGAGCTGGACTCCCTTCACCAGCTCCAGACCAAGGCCGGCCTGGACCTGATGAGCAACCTGGTTCGCCAGCGTGCTCGTGCCGCGGCTGTCTCGATTGACAAGACCCTGGCTCTGACCATCCTGGCTGCGGTCAGCGGTAAGGACCTGAACGGTACTCGGGACCCGAACGCCGTTGTCACGGGCCTGCCGGCTCTGCACGGGAAGATTGATGAGGTTCTGGACACTGACTTCCCGACTGACCGTGTCATCGGTGTCTACGACTTCATTGTTGCGATGATCCGCAACCTGAACATCAAGAATGCTCCGCTGAGCCGTTACCTGTTCATCTCCCCCAACCTGTACTCCGAGCTTCTGCTTGACCCGAAGTTCATTGACGCCTCTCACTTCGGTGCGAATGTCATGCAGTCTGGTGTGGTTGGTCAGATCCTCGGTCTCCCGGTTCGCGTCTCAAACCAGCTCGGCGCTCACACCCGTCCGGCTACCGGCGGTGCCGGTGGCAACAAGGGCAAGCTGATGCGTGGCTCGCACGACGCCTTCAAGACCGTGGACATCCTGATGGGCTCGACTCAGGCTGCGTCCCTGGTCATTCCGCACGCTGAGATGAAGGCGTACTCCCCGGAGAAGTCCTTCACCGCGGCTGTGAAGTCTCGTGTCATCTACGACGCTAAGGTGATCCGCCCTGAGCAGATCGTTGTGGCCCGTGGTGTTGAGGCCCTGATCGGCACTCACAACGCGACGGCTACTGCCACTCCGTGACCCAACCCTTCCCTTTGAAGGGAGGGATGTCTAGTGGCTTTTGTCACTGTTGATGAGGTGGGTATCCGGCTTGGATACCCCCTCACTCCCGAAGAGCAGACCCGAGTTCAGGCATTCATTGATGACTGCACTGTCCTCATTGAGGACTACTGCGGTAAGGACTTCGAGCGTCGAGAGAACCAGAGCTTCCAGCTCCCCTCTACAGGGAGCTGCTTCCTCAAGATCCCTCGTCGTTACCTTCCCTTCCTCCAGGTGACCGAGGTCAAGCTTGGCACTGAGGTCATCACTGACTGGGTGCTCAACGATCTGGAGGTTGGTCTCTACCGTGCTGACGGTTGGGGCCAGGTCGTCACAGTCACCGGCTCCTGGGGCTACTTCACTCCGCCGGCAGTCCTCAAGACTGCCACCGCGGCTGAGGTCATCCGTTGGATGGCTCAAACTCCTGGCCTTGCTATGGAGCGGACTGGAGAACGTGAGGTCGAGTACGCCACGGCGTCTTCCCCTCAGTCTCTGTCTGCTGCTGCCATGCAGGCTCTTCGGAGGTACCGGCCCTCTGCCGGGACCATCACCCTTAAGCGGGGTGACTGCTGATGAGTCAGTGGGACGAGGTCGTTGAGGTCTACTCCTCGGCTGAGGTCAAGGACGGCATCTACACCAAGAGGGACTGGACCAACCCTGTGTTGGTCCTGACCTCTCGGGCCTCTGTACAGCCTGAGAAGAACTTCGAGATGAGGTCCCCCGAGAGGGACCTTGCTCAGGAGCGTCTCCATGTCTACCTGCCCTACACGGAGTTGATAGACGACCAGCACCGCGTCAAGTGGCGCGGTGTCTGGTTCGAGGTGGACGGTCCTCCGGATCTCTGGCCTTACGGCTCTACCCGTCATACCCATCTGATCATTTGGAGGGCGAAGAACGGATGAGCCAAGAAGGCAAGTTCCATATGACGTTTGACCGCGGGTGGGAAACCAAGATGTTCTCCACCCTTGAGGCAGGCGCCCTGGTGGCTGAGGTCACGGAGAAGATCCGTGGTTACGTCGTTCGTGAGGCCCCTCGGTCTCGTACGACCAAGACCACCTGGAACCAGCTCAAGAAGGCCATGAGCGCCTTTGTTGAGAGGGACGCCAGAGGCTATTACGGCAACGTCACCATTGAGTTGAATGACCGTGTTCGTCACGCATTCCTTCAGGACCGTGGTTGGACGGACAGACGAGGTCGCCGGCACCCGGGCAAGCACTACCTTCGTGAGGCCCTGCTGAAGGCTAGGGAGGACTGATGAGTCTTGACCCGATGATCCCTGTGGTGTCTTACCTCATGAGTCTTCCTGACCTTCCTGAGGGCAGTGTCACTCCTGACATGACTTCTCGTACTGTCGGAGACACCACGGTCTATGTCTACCTGGACAATGGCTATCAATTCCTCAGGGATGTGGGAGACCGGATCTACGTTGCCTACGAGGTATACAGCCCAGACCGAAGTGATGCTGTAGATCTCGCACTCCTGGTCCGTAAGCACCTCCTGAAGGGCCTCAGGGATGTCTCAGTGGGAGACCTGTACTTCCTTGATGCACATGACGAGGAGTACCCGACCTACGAGCCTGACGCCTCCTCAAGGGAGCACGTCTACTGCGGAGTTGTCTCCCTTTACTGCGTAGAGAACTGAACGAACCAACACACCTGAGGCCCCTTCCGAGGGGCCTTTTTTGTTGCCCTGATGAGGAGTACCTATGGCTAACACTGATGCCGGTAAGATCCGGTTTGCCCCTAGCGGCATGCTTTCTATTGCCCCCACTGGGGGTTCCCTTGTGGTCCCTGCGGAGGTTGGCGACGGAGGTACCACCGTGCCCGCCGGCTACAAGGCTCTTGGGTATGTCACTGAAGAGGGCGTCACCCTGACCCCGACCATTCAGACCACGCCCCTGCCGGCCTGGCAGTCCGCGGCCCCTGTTCTTTACAACGTCGACTCCGCTGCCTTCCAGGTCCAGGCCACCCTTCTGGAGGCCAGCAAGCTCGTCACTGAGACGTTCTTCGGGACCAAGTGGACTGAGGTTGTGGAGGACGTTGCCGGCGTTCCGACCCCCACGGGTACCTACAAGCTGAACCTGTCCTCCCTGCCTGAGCTTGCTGAGTTCAGCCTTGTTGTGGACTGGAAGCAGAAGAACGAGTACTGGAGGGTCGTCCTCAACCGCTCCATGGTTTCTGAGCGGGGTGCTATCACCCTTCAGCGGACTCAGGCTAAGCAGTTCCAGCTGACCATTGACGCCATGGACCTTGACGGGTCCCTGGGCGATGTCTACACCAACGCGGTTATGACTGACACCCCGTGATGCTCTGTCCTGCCGGGAGACATGAAACCCCGGCACTCACTCTCACTCACTCGTAATACCCACTGGAGACACTCATGCCTGCTGCTGCTCGAAAGACGACTACTTCCAAGACTTCCGCCCTGGCTGCCAAGCAGGCAGAGGCGACGCACGACGAGAAGACCGAGGACGAGGCTCCTAAGACTGCCTCGTTCGAGTACAAGGGCTTTACCTACACGGTGCCGGCTGATCCGCTGGACATTCCGATGGAGGTTGCCTACGCGGAGACGGAGTACGAGATTGTCTCTGAGATCGTGGGTCCGGATCAGTGGGTTGAGTTCCGCAAGTCCCGCCCGACTATCCGTCAGTTCGGTGAGTTTGCAGACCTGGTCCTGAAGGCTTCTGGTCAGGTGGGAGATGAGGACGAGGGAAACTGATCCGCACCGTTCGCGTACTGCAAGAGTTCTATGAGCCTCTTGAAGCAGATCTCAAGGAGTTCTTCCAAGAGGATCTCAATGACCTCTGGCGCGGACGGCTGTCCTTCCGAAAGATCGGCTCTTACATCAGGTCTCTGATGATGAAGCCTGGTCGCTCAACTCTTCTCATGGCTCTGGACGAGTCCGCTGAGTGGACTCTTGAGCAATACACCTTGGCCCGTATCTCTGATGAGGCCGCGGTGTCTAACTGGCTCTTCATCCAAGCCAACTCTGCTGAGGATGCTGAGCCCATTCCTGAGCCTCAGCCCATTCCCCGACCTGGTCAACCCGAGGTCGTTCCTGAAAAGCCCACCGAGGAGTTCGCTTCTGGCCCTGAAGTGGCTGCGTTCTTCCAGAGATTCAATTCGTAGGAGGTCGTATGGCCACGGCTGGAAGCGGAAGGGGTCCCATCAAGGTCGGAAGCGGCTACATCGATGTCTTCCCGAAGATCAATCAGAAGCAGCTCCGAGAGACCAGGGCTCAGCTTGAGAAGCAGATGGGTGCGGCCGGCAAGGCCGCAGGCAAGACCTTCTCCGAGGGTGTGACCAGTCAGGTAGCCACGATCCCCAAGAAGGCCAAGGCTGCTGCTGACAAGGCTCAGAAGGAGATACAGAAGTCTGCCCTTGACTCCAAGAAGGTGCTCAAGCGCATTGAGCAGGAGATCACCAAGGAGTACGGGAAGGAAGCGGGGAAGCGCTTCCGTGAGGCTACTGAGCTGGAGAAGAAGAAGAGGAAGCTCCTGGAGGCCACCTCTGCTGAGACCCGTAGGGCTCTCAGGGACACGGTCAAGCAGGAGGAGACGGCAGCCAAGACCACGGCCAAGGCATGGTCCACTGCTGAGAAGCAGCGCCTGGCCCAGATCAAGGCCAGGGAGAAGGCAGAGGCTCAGGCTCTCAAGGACGCTGCTGTCCGGGAGAGAACAGCTCTCCGTTCCTACCAGCAGTTCGCTCAGGACAGGACCCGGGCAGCTCAGAGGGCTGCCCGTGAAGAGGCCGCGGCCTTCCGTCAGTCCCAGAGGGAACAGCGGGCTGAGCTTCGTCAGACCCTGACCGAGCAGCGCCAGGCCCAGATTGCCTCACTGCGCAGTCAGCTTGACGCCCACCGTACTCAGGCTCAGTCACTGCGTACCCAGCTCCTTCAGTACCGCCGGCAGATGCAGGACCACACCAGGTCTGTTGGTCGGAGCCTGACTGACCTCCGTACCTCCTGGAGGCGACAGGGCGAGGCGATCGAGCGCCTCGGAACCAACATCACTGAGACTGGCCGGCTGGTCGGCACCGCTCTCCTGGCTCCCCTTGGAGCCGTCTCGGCAATGCTCACCACCATCGGTGTGAAGTCCGCGGACATGCGAATCCTTGGGCAGATGGGTCTCTCCGCTGCTGGAGTTGACAAGAAGCAGTCCGCTGCTCAGATGAACGCCATTCAGCAGTACGCAATTGCTACTCCGTTCAGCATCGACACGATGCACGAATACCAGATGAAGCTTATTCGCTCCATCGCTGGTAATGACGACGAGTGGTACAACAAGAGCACGAAGACTAAGGCAGCCAACAAGGCAGCCAGTAAGACCACGGACATCATTATGGCCGTGGGTGACTCCATGGCTCAGGCTGGCAACCTGGACCCGAATATGTTCCAGCGGGCTATGTACGCCATTGACCGCATCATGGACCTTGACAAGGCTCCGACGAGGAACATCAACCAGCTTGTTTCAGCAACTGGTATTCCTGCTGGTGAGCTGGCCCACATGTTCGGTTATGAGAACGCTGGCGCGTTCTGGAAGCAGGTGGGTACTCCCGTCGCCAAGGGTGGCGGCATCTCCGGTCGAGACATGGTGGACAACCTTCTCCAGCACTGGGACCCCTCATACTTCGAGCTGGACAAGAACGGGAAGAGGAAGATCGACCCCAAGTCGGGTCTTCCTATCGTTAATCCGGACAGCTCTCGTACCGGTGGTTCGGCTGGCTACGGCGAGAAGATGACCTCAGCCACGATCAGTGGCCGAATCTCCCAGATGAAGGAACAGGCCCAATTCAACTTGGGCAGCCTGTTTGCCTCTGAGGACCCCAAGACTGGTGAGTACAAGTACACCAAGCTTGGCGAGTCCATCATGGGCAAGCGAGTCCCGGTAATGAGAAGGGATGAGAAGGGGGAACTCACTGAGACTGGTGAGTACACCTATGAAGGTGGACTCCTTCAGCAGGTTCAGGAGCTGATGTCCGGTCAGAAGGGCAATGTTATCAAGCTCCTTGAGACTTCCTTCGAGGCTCTGGGAACCTTCGTTGAGCAGATTCAGAGTTTCTCTGACTGGCTCGATCAGCATCCTGAAATCAAGGATGGCTTGGCTGAGATGGCCAAGCTGGCTATTGCGGTTGCTCCCTTCGTTCTGGCACTTGGCCTTGCCACCAAGGTTCTTGGGAAGGTGACCAAGATCTTCGGAGCCGCTATGGCTCCTGTGAGTGGTGCTGCTCGGGCTGTTCGAGGAGCTACCCGTGGTGCTCGTCAGGTTGGCTCTGGGATTGCCTCCGCTCGTCGTGGTGACGGCTTCCGTGAGGGCTACCGAGACCGGCGTACGGAGCTTCGAGGCGGGGACACCCGCGGGCCGGTGGCCCGTGCTCGGGACCGGATCACCGGCAACGACTCTGGACGCAACCAGCTTGCTCAGCAGATCCGTGACACCGAGGACGCCATCAGGCAGACCGAAGAAGGCATGAGGGATCTGCAACGGCAGATCCGGGATGTCAACTCGACTTCCATCAGTCAGTTGGTCACCCAGTTTGCCGGCTCCGGTGGAGGAGCTGGGGGCGGGGGAAGTCTGGGCTCTGCTGCTCAGAACGCCCGTACTCAGGTCACCAACGTCACGACCAGCACCAACGAACTGAACCGCCAGGGCCTTGGTCAGATCAGTGGGGAGTTCACTGGACTGACGGACAAGGTCCGGGACCTGGACCAGAAGGTGAAGGGTGTCTCATCCTCGCTGACCGACCTCAACGGCAAGAAGCTCGTAGAGCTGAAGGTCACTGTCGACGGGGCCCATGGATCTGTCACTGACCTGAAGAACGAGGTCACTGACACCTCTTCTGCTGTGGGTGCTCTCAACCGACGGAAGCTTGACAGCCTCCGAGCCGAGTTCAACAAGACTACGGAAGAGGCTCAGAAGCTCAAGGCCAAGGTAAACGAGGCTCGTACCTCTGTCTCCAACCTCAACGCCGCCAAGCTCGGCGCCCTTCGAGGTGAATTCGGGACCCTCAAAACCAAGGTGAACGAAGTTAACACCCTGGTGGGTACCAATAAGTCCGGCCTCACTGGCCGGGTGGTGAATCTGAACAACCGCAAGCTAGGCGATGTCACCGGACACGTCAAGGATCTCAAGGACGCACTGGAGGACGCTGGCAACAAGGCCAACACGCTCCTTGGCCACCTGGAAGACATCGGAAACATCTCCCCTGGGGGAGGTAGTGGGGGAGGAAACAACTCCTCCGGAAGCAAGAAGAAGAAGGGAAAGGCTACTGGTGGTGTCCTAACCGGATACACCCCTGGTAGAGACGTTCACCGCTTCTTCTCCCCCACGGGAGGTCAGCTTGACCTTTCTGGTGGAGAGTCGGTCATGCGCCCCGAGTGGACTGCTGCTGTAGGCCCTCAGTATGTGAACCAGATGAACGCCATTGCTATGACGCAAGGTGCTTCTGGCATTCGCAAGGCCATGACCCAGCGGTTTGCCAGCGGTGGCGTTATTGAGTCACTGGGTCTGGACAAGCTTATCCAGTTGTCCAGGAACTTCAACGTAGGCAATGACGTTGCAGCAGCCGGCGCCACGATGGCAATGGACAGCTCCTCCAGGGGTATCGGTGGAAGTCCTCAGAAGGGCGTTATCCGGACTGGTACTCATGCTGCGGGCGTTGTTGGTTCGGACCTCTCAAACAAGTTCAAGGGCATCTACGACTTCATCACCCAGGATTCGTGGGGCTTCCTTAAGAAGCTTCCCACGGGTTTGGGTCAAGTCGTTGGTCTCGTTGGAGGCGCCCTGGCTCCTACCGCAGGTTCTCTCTTCTGGGATGACGTGTGGAAGGGCGAAGGAAATATCCTCCAACGAGGGGGAAGGTTCCTCAAGCACCTGTTCTCTCCTGATGCCATCACTGACATGATCGGTGACTTCTTCGGAGGACTCTGGGATTCAGGCAAGGGAATTTGGGACATGGGCAAGGCCCTTGTTACGGACCCTATAGGCACCGTAGAAGACGCTGTAGGAGGTGTCTGGGACCTGGTGATGTCCGAGTACGACTCGCTGACTGGAATGGTCAAGGGTATCCGAGAAATCTGGCAGTCCCCCAAGGACTATGCCTCCCAGGTTATCAAGGATACCTACGCTACAGCCAAGGAGGCTCTTCCGAATTTGGAAGGGCTCTTCGATTTCAGTGGAGACAAGCTGGACGTTGAGCGTCCTGACGTATCTGGGGCAGCAGACATCACGATGGGAATTCCCGGTGTGGGGGACGCTGTCTCCCGCTGGACTCCTCAGGTCAAGATGGCTCTTGCTCAGCTCGGTCTTCCTATGTCTGATATCCCGTTGGTCCTCCACCGTATCCAGGTGGAGTCTGGTGGTAACCCCAAGGCCATCAACTTGTGGGACTCCAACGCCAAGATGGGTCAGCCCTCCCAGGGTCTGATGCAGACCATTCCTTCCACCTTCAACGCGTATGCCGGCCCGTACCGCTCCCGCGGTATCACGGACCCCATGGCAAGTATCTACGCAGGCCTCAACTATGCCACCACTCGCTATGGCTCCAAGTGGCGCCAGGCTCTTTCAGGAGTCAAGGGCTACTGGACTGGGACGCTCTCTGCGTCTCCTGGTCTCGCTCTGGTGGGCGAGAGGGGCCCGGAGTTGGTGGACTTCGGCAGAGGGGGTCAGAGGGTCTACAGCAATGAGGAGACCTCTTCAATGATGACCGGTGCCCGACCCGTGTACCTCACGGTTCAGGAGGCCAAGGCGGAGAACACTCCGCAAGCCGTTATGCGGGCATTCCAGTGGTACGACTCCATGTATGGAGACAGGCTCTAGAAATGAGGTGACCGTATGCCAATTCCGGTGCTACGGAGGCCCCCTACAGTCCCTGTGCCGACAGGGCCTCAGCCTCCTCAGAAGGTGCACTGGGGGAGGACATACGTATCCATCACAGGGAAGAACGGTGAGGGTGAAGAAATAGCCCTCACCAACTTCCGTGACTCTCGTTGGCCGGGCATCGTCATGATGCCCGGCGCCACGGGGTTGGATGCGCCTCCTTTTGAACTGCACGCGGACGACAGTCCGAACTTGGATGGCGGAATCTTCCGGGACGCCAGAGCGGTGTCCAGAGAGATCATGATTCCTATCTTCCTGCACGGCATTGACAGGAAGACTATCCGGGAGCTGAAGCGAAAGCTCGTCTCTGCCCTGAACCCCAAGAAGGGGTTCTGTGTCCTCAAGTTCATCGAAGGCGATGCTGTACCGCGGTACCTCAAGTGTTACTACAAGGGCGGTATGGAAGGCAGCGAGACTGAGGACCAGTCAGGGTTCACCTGGAAGAAGTTCGGTCTCCAGTTCACCGCTTATGACCCCTGGTTCTACGGTGACGATGTCCAGGTGGCTGAGTGGGCCTTCGGCACAGGAGAGCCTTTCCTTCATCCCACCTCGTTCTTCCCTCTGCATCTCAACGCCGGCATCGTGGCCGGCTCCGAAGTCGTCGTAGACAACATTGGCGATGTAGAGGCCTGGCCTCGTTGGGAGTTGACGGGGCCCATCAAGGGCTTCAAGTTCACACACCCTGACGGGAAGTCCTCCTTCGGTGTTACCGCAGATGGGTCAGGGACGGACATTGTCCCTGCCGGCCGAGTCCTCACTGTCGACACACGTCCAGGCTTCAAGTCCCTGAGAGACAACCTCAACACGAACTACTGGCCCCTGCTGGACGACAGTCCCCAGCTCTGGTCTCTCCCCGAAGGAGAGTCCGTGTGCTTGGTGGACATCGTTCCGGGGTCTTCCAATGCGAAAGTCCGGCTGATCTTCCAGCCCAGATATGAGGGGTACTGATGTGGCCTACAGAATTGAGGTACGGGACAGAGACCTGAACCGTGTCGGTGTCATTGATACTTGGATTCAACTGGACATGGTGGTTCAGTTCAATGACCAGGGCTCATGGAAGCTCCTGGTCAAGGCGGGAACCCCTCAGGCTGAACTCCTTCAGCAAGGTGGAGGGGTGGCCATCTACCAGGATGGGGTACAGACCCCCATCCTGACTGGTCAGATTGAGGACTTCCAGACTTACTGGACTGTCCAACAGCATTCTTCCCAGGGTTCCATCTTTGTCGGTGGGAAGACAGACAACAAACTGGCCTATGAGAGGCTCGCTTTCCCAGAGCCGAGCCTTCCTGTGTCGCAGCAGTACTCTTCCCCCAATGACGTTCGGAACGTGAAGAAGCAGGCCAACGTCCTTATGTGGGACGAGGTCCGAAGGTCTCTGGGCTCTGGTGCCCTGGCCAACCGACAGGTAGCCGGCGTTGATACAGGCACCTCCCCTACTGGGTTTGGGTCAACAAAGTCGGACTCTCTTCGCTACGACGTGATCGGGGAGAAGTTCGCTGAGTGGTCCGCGGACAAGAAGACCGGTTGGCGGTTCATCTACAACCCCAACAGCAAGTCCATTGAGTTCAGGACGTACCAGCCCCGAGACCTCTCAGGGAAAATTCGGTTCTCCCCCGAGCTGGGAAACCTGAGGGAGTACATCTGGACCCTCAGTGCCCCAAAGGTCACTCGGGTCATTGTCGCCTGCCAGGGCGAGGGCAAGGAACGCTACATCTGGCAGAAGATCGACTCTGCTTCAGAGACTGAGTGGAATCTCCAGATCGAACAGTTCGTAGACCGCAGGGACATCCCCCTCAAGACGGATACCAATGGCAATCCCGCTCTGGTGGTCAAGAAGGATGCGGACGGCTTCGATGACCTCGGACAGAACCCAGACGGCACGGAGTGGACTTCAGACCTCTTCCGGGCACGACGGGACTACCAGAGTGCAGTAGACGAGAGGGATGCGGCCCAGGCTCAGCTTGATGCTGCTCAGACCGACGCAGAGAAGGCGGCTGCTAATGCTCGCCTGTCGGCAGCCAATACGGCTCTGAACGAAGCCAAGTCAGACCTGATTACCCAGATCAATGCCGCCAAGGCCACTGTAGTGTCCTACTACCTGGAAGTCATTGAGCAGGCCGCGGATGAAGTCCTCAAGGAGGGCGAGAAGTCCGGCAACTTCCAGATCTATCCCATAGACACCGAGCAGATCATGTTCGGCCGTGACTACTTCGTTGGAGACGTTGTCTCTGTTGAGGTCAACGGGGTCACCTATAAGGACATGGTCCGGGAAGTCAACATCACCGTAGATGACGGAGGAAACGCCCTCTCTGTGTCTCCGAAGATCGGTGACCAGGGCAGTGGCGATCCCTTGAACCTGTATCAGACCGTATTCGATCTGCGTAGGAAGCTGCGCAAACTGGAAGCGAGGATGTGAAATGGCAGAAACTAGCTACCCGTTTGCAGCAGACAGTGCCGGCGGTGGAGGCAAGCTTGTCTCCGTTTCCCAGTGGCAGGACATGTCTCACCTCTGGGCCCCTGATGTGGTGGACCATCAACTTGTTCAGGGAGACACCAATGCGGGTCTCCCGTTCTACTGCTCCATTTCTGGGTCCAACCTGGTAATCCAGCCAGGATCAGCCTTTGTCGGAGGCTTCTACTACACCCTTGATGCTCCTCTTACGATCCCTGCTCCTACCAACAACTCGACCTCTCAGCGTCGAGTTGATCTAGTGGTTATTCGAGCCGACATGGCTACTGGCGCAGTCAACATCAAGCGGGTTGAAGGACAGCCCTCCGTTGTTCCCCGTGAACCTGAGCCGCAAAGGGTTCTTGGGGGCATCTGGGAGATGCCCCTCTGGGCTATTGAGGTTCCGACGAGCAATCAGACTCTTACGCTGGGGGACCGTAGGCGTTACCGAACCCGGGACATGGCTGTAGCTCCCTGGAATCGTCGCCACGTTTCCTCTTCTGAGCCTGTAGGCACCTTCACGCTGGATATGGACATCAACAACACGGGGGGCATGGAGGAGGGGTTCAGGGGCTCCAAGGGGGACATGGTCACCCGAAGCCTGAGCGCCCGGAAGAAGTACGTCCCGGACATCCTGACTGTGTCTAACAAGCCTCCGACGGCTAACCGTGAGTGCTACTGGCGAATCATTGCCCCGGGAACAGTCGCATTCTCCATGCAGATCCGGAACACCTCGTCCACCGAGGTGAAGTCCTCGGCAGCCGTGGTTGTCACTCTCCCTTCGGTTCCTGCCAACACGATTCCTACGATCCTTCACGGGGTGATTGACAACCCTGAGTCCAGGAACGGACTTCCAAACTTCGTGGACATCGTGGCCAAGACCTCTTCCACTGGCTCCAACTACCTCTACCTGTACTACCCGGCAACCAGCACGCTTGACGAAGGTCTGAACGTGCTGACAACTATTCCCGGCAAGTCAACGCTGTTGATCTCTGGAGTCTATGAGACTGGCGAATTCGAAGGGCCTTCACTGAATGTCTAGAAACCTTTTTGGCGGTACAGCCGCAGATGTTGCAGAGAACACCGATGGTTCCCGTGCACCTGGTGCCGAAGGCACAGTGTGGGATGGTCCGGGGGCTGAGGCTCTCCAGGTAACTGACCTCCTGGACTTTGCCAACCAGCCCATGATGACGCTTACTTCAAATGCAGAGGGTATGGTCCCTCACTTCTACGGTCCTGACGGGACCACACTTCTCTATGTCGACTTCGGAGCCGGCCGGGTGGCCATGACTCCGGTCAACACAGCCACTGACCTAGCGACGCACGTCACCGCGGCTGATCCGCACGGCTCCAAGGCCGGTGCCCTTGCTGAGGTCAATGCCCAGAAGGGTGCTGCCAACGGCATTGCAACCCTTGGGCCTACTGGCAAGGTGCTGCCTGCTCAGCTCCCCTCCTCCCTTGGAGAGGGAGGAGGCTCTGTTGACTGGCTCAACGTCAAGTCTGCTTCCTACGGAGCTGTAGGCGATGGTGTTGCTGACGACTGGCAGGCCATTCAGAACGCCATTGATGGCGCGGGTTACGGTGGAGTGGTCTACTTCCCCAAGGGCATCTACAAGATCTCCCAGCCTCTTGACCTCCCCCGTGGTGTGACCCTTCTGGGGTCACACTCCAACCTGATGAACGGTCCGGGAATGGTGGGAGACGAGTGGCCCTGCTACATACAGGCTGCTCCGACCTTCACCACGGGTGCCATGGTCACCATCATTGGTGAGGACGACGGGGATCACCCAGCCATCAACGGTGAACAGCGAATCACGAATCTCATGTTCGATGGTTCCAAGGTGCCTACGGGAGGTCTTGACGGACTTTACTCCCGGGGCAACGTGCAGAACGTTGTTCTGCGGGACGTTTGTTTCCGTCAGATGCCGAACAACGGCATCGTGACCGCGTCTGTTGGTACCACGTGGCCTTACTCCTGGCGCCTTCACTCCGTCATGGTGGACAACTGCCATGTGAACGGCATGGTGTTCGAGGGCAACACGGACCTGACCCTTGAGGATTGCCAGGTCATTGGTTGCTGGTCAACCGGATTCAAGCTGACCAACTGTGCCAACACCATCGTCACCCACTCACGTGCTGAGTGGTGTGGCAACTACGGCTTCTGGCTGACTGGTGGTTGGGGCAACTGGCCTGGTAGTGGTTCTATGACGATGACGGGGTGCTCCACTGACCGGAATGGCTGGGATGGCGTCCGAGTGGACGCCAGTGGCAATGGAGCCTTCCTTATTCAGGGTCTGATGACTCGTCGGGATGGCCGTAATGGGGGTCTTGGCGGGGGCGGCTATGCCGGCCTCAGGCTGAGTAATCAGGCTCCTGTCGTCGTTGTTGGTCATCAGAACTACGTCGGCTCTGACGACGGAGGCACGGCCAACACCAGTCCTGACTACGGTGTCTCCATCTCTGGGGCACGAGACGTGCAGTACACAGGCGCCTACCTTCACGGTCTCCTGGGGACTCTCCGGGATGACGGCACCAATACCCGAGTCACCATCGGGCCGAACACCTCTGGCGTTGTGGGCAACAACTACGCAGAGGATCGTAAGCCGATCGCTGCTCAGGTTGGTCCTGTCCAGGTGACTGACCTTGTTGCTACTGGGCGAGCCCTTGGACAGCCCCACCCTTCTGACCACAACCTGAAGGCGTGGGCCTACAGCCCTGAGAATGCGATCAGCAGCCTTGCTGCTGTGGGCGGAACGATGTTCCTGTCCGCGGTCTACCTCCCCACCAAGACGACTGTCAGCAAGATTTACTGGCACCTGAGCAATAGTGGAGCCACTCCGACTACGGGAGCCAACTTCGTCGGTCTGTACAGCTCTGCTGGAACTCGTCTGGCCAGTGTCGATGTGGGTTCCCTGGTCCCTGCCATTGGACTCAAGTCCACTGACATCCCTGCCATGACCCTGGAGCCCGGAACCTACTGGGTGGCATGGGTCTTCAATGCAGGAACTCTGCCCGCTATGCCGCGGACAACTGCAATCTCTGGTTCCACCAGCATTCTGAACGTTGGCCTCACTGCGAGCACGTTCCGCTTTGCCACCAACGGGACGGGTCTTACCGCCCTCCCTGCCACGATCAACCCTGCCAACAACCTTGCAGGACCCTCTTACTGGGCTGCGATTGGCTAGAACAGCTAAACCTTGTCACGGGAGGGCTCTTCGGAGCCCTCCTTTGTTTTGTCCATCCTCACGCGAGTCACTACGAGGATGCCTAGGGGAGGGGTCCTGACCATGCTCGAAATCCTCAACTATGGAGGGGCCTTGGCTGGTGTAGCCGGCGCAGTCTCCCTCATCATCGCCTCCATACGCACCAATGCCTCGCGCATCTGGAAGGAAGAGGCGGAAGCACACAAGGCGAGAGCCGACAGACTTATTGAAGAGCTGGAAGAAGTGAAGGGCAAGCTGTCTGACCTTGAAGACAAGACCCAGGTTCTGATCACTCTTCTCTCCGCAATCGACCCGCAGAAGCTTGAACAGCTTCAGACTGGGAGGCCCTAATGGCTAGATTCAGTGGCGCAACTTGGAAGCCTATATCTGGTAACCACACCAAGGGCGGGCAGGACTCTGTCCGCGGTGTTGTTATCCACATCATGGCGGGCACTCTGGCCGGCACGGACTCTTGGTTCCGCAACCCTAAGGCTCGGGCGTCCAGCCACTTCGGTACCGGCAAGTCTGGTCAGCTCTATCAGTGGGTTGACACGAAGGACAAGGCTTGGGCTCAGGCCAACGGCAACTCCGACTGGCTGTCTGTTGAGAACGAGGGCCAGGGTGGAGACAAGCTGACTGAGGCCCAGCTCGACCGGTGCGCGGATGTCCTCCGCTGGGCTCATGAGGTCTACGACGTGCCCCTCAAGGTTGCCTCGGGCCCGGGTGACAGAGGTCTTGGCTGGCACGCAATGGGGGGCTCCTCTTGGGGGAGCCATCCTTCCTGCCCTGGTTCAAAGATCATTGCACAGCTCCCTGAGATCGTGCGTCGTGCCGGCGGTAAGCCCTCCGGTGGTTCCTCGGAGGGCTCTGGTGTAGCCAGGCGCAAGGTCACGATCAACGGCCTGGAGTACGGCTATGGAGCCCACGGCTCTCACGTGACTGCTGTGGGTAAGGCCCTGGTCAGCAAGGGCTTTGGCAAGCACTACAAGTCTGGTCCTGGGCCTGACTGGAGTGATGCGGACACCAAGAACTATGCAGACTTCCAGGAGTCCCTTGGGTACAAGGGCAGTGACGCTGATGGTGTGCCTGGTGAGACTTCCCTGAAGAAGCTCCTGGGCAAGCTGCCTTCGGCGTCGAAGCCTGCTCCGGTCTCCTACGAGCCCTTCCCCGGTACTGCCTACTTCAGGAAGCACCCCAAGTCTTCCCTGGTCACACGCATGGGCAAGCGTCTGGTGGCCGAGGGCTGTTCCGCATACTCCTCGGGTCCTGGTGCTCAGTGGACCGAGGCTGACCGGAAGAGCTACCGGAAGTGGCAGCTCAAGCTTGGTTACAGGGGCAGCGATGCCGATGGCTTCCCCGGCAAGTCGAGCTGGGACCGGCTGAAGGTGCCGAAGGGCTGACCGAGTTCGAGGGGTCGGGCGCCCGCGGGTGTGTACGTGTGCAGGCAGGCGCTCAGGCGCCCCCGCGCGCGAGTTGCAGTTCTCTTTTCGGGAAATGGGTGAATTTGAAAACATTCAAATTTCTGAGCAAGTTTACAAATCTGGATACTTAAATCCCTTCGGGCCGAAAGCATTTGAGGGGTCTCGCTTCCCCTCCTGGCCGGCCCCCTCTATTCGCCCATTCCCTTTCGCCTTTCCTCTAGCACTCCCCTGCTTTCCTGTTGTGAATGAATGAACTAGCCTCCCCGAATTCATTCATTCGTATTTGGGTATGAGAAAGCCCCTGCCCAGAAAGGGCAGGGGCAGGGTCTATCGATGGGACGTGAACGAATGAAAGAACGTCTGCTCCGCCATGCTGTACGTCTGTCCGCGGTCGTTGCTGCGGCTGCTCCTGTTGCTGTGTCGGTGCTCAGTACCCTTCCCTGGGAGTGGGCAGTGTCCCTCTCCGCTACTGCGCTTGCCGCGGGTGAGGTTGCTCAGCGAGTCGAGAATGCCAAGACCCTCCGTGCCTTTGTTGATGGGGCCTACGGCGAGTAGGAGCTTAAGCCTGCGTACGTCGCTAGCTTGCCGGCACGCCCCCCTAGTCTGTGGTCAGTGGAGACTGACCACACGGGGACTCTGCGGAGTCCCTGAGAGAGTGAGACCGGGGCCCTGGAGACAGGTCCCCAAACACAAGAAAGCCCCCTGCCTTTCGGCAGGGGGCTCTTTTGCGTTTCTACCGCTTTCGGTGTCTCCAGACGTCTATCACCCCCCAGGGGATGAGTAGACACGGACTCCACTTGACCAGGAACCAGAGTGTGTTGGAGTCCGTGACGTAGGCCATGACGAACAGTGCCCACCACACAAAGAACATGGAACCGAGGATTACGCCTACTCCTGAGACACTGAATCTACCGGGCATGCTGACTTCCTTTCCTCGTACTGCCATTGGCCGGATGACCACTTACGGACCAGGGCCGCATAACGGCCCTGGATTACTCGCAAAGGCTTGTGTGCCGGCATGCTTCCCGGGCTCATAGCCAACCCTCAGACAGCATGAGTTCTTGCGTCTCGGGGTTGTCCAGAGTCCGCGTCTCCTGACGCGGTTCAGGGATGGTGAGTGTCAGTGGAGTGGGCTCAGGGGCAGTCTCTTGCTCCTGCTCTGTTTCCGCGGGAATGGCCTCAGTGTTTGCCCACCGGTACTCAACACCGGGTCGACCCCGCCCGGAGGTAACCCCGGTGACCACACGGATATCCGGCATGCCGGCAAGCGCAGTACGAATGCTGTCTGCCGTTGCCCGGTTGGCCAACTTCCGCAGGAGTACAGAGTGAGGCAACTTCCCTTCGAACTGAGTAAGAGCCTCACGGATCATCTCAGGCAGTGTCTTGACTGCCCTGCCAGACACCTTTGTGTCCTCCCGGACCAACTTCCCTACGCTCTGAGTCGAGTACTGAACAAATGCCCAGGCAGCATCGATAGCCTTACGGCTGATGACTGTCTGACGCTCTGTCGCGGTAAGTACCGCGGCAACCCTCAGGATTTGTTCAGGGGTCCGTTCGACATAGCAGGAAAGGTGTTTGGGTGTCTCCTCCTGCTTCAACTCGAACTGAACGCGGAGTTCGTCAAAGCGCTCACCGGACGCGGGGTCCAGTGTCATAACACGGGGACGGCTACGGGCCCAATCGTAGGCTTCGGCCAATCCTGCGATCTCTGGGTAAAGCTCTCGGTTGTTGTAAGGCAGGATCTTGGATCGATGGATCAGCACGGGAAGCAATCGGTTGTAGCTGCCTCCCCTTGCATCCCGCGGCTTGATGTAGTCAGTCCACTCCCCCGGTGTGATGTGGGAGTGGAAACCCAACCGGGGATCAGGAACGACCATAGACACCTTAGTCGTGGTGTGCCTGATAGTCGCTCCATCCCAGCAATTCCGGAGCTTGGAAGCGAACGTAGGGCACCTATTCTGCCGTTTCAGGTTCTCTGACCACTCCTCATCAATGGTGATCACTCGTGTGTCCGGCCCCCCTTCGCTTCCCTCTGTCCGTTCCTGCTGCTCGTACAGAACCTGAGTCAAGGACGGACCGGACGACACACCCCCCGCGGTACGTTCTTCCAGGAACGTACCGATAGAAGGCTGAAGCATGCCGCGGGCAACACGGAGGGCAGTGCCCTTACGGCCAATGGCAGACTCACCAGCAAGCACTGTCCAGACGACGACAGGGCGTCCTTTCCACAGACTTACATGACCACCGATGGCACTGGACCACAGAGCCAGGATTGAAGCGTAGACACCCACAGGGTCCGCTTCGGTATAGGGGTCTGCCTCCAGAACGGCATCACCGATGGGCCCATATTTCATGTTCTCGAATGCTTCCAGGCTCACTGCCCCTCCTCTGGGTCCCCAAGAACGCTGATCATCTGCTGCGCCAACTTGTCCTCATGCTCCTTGCACAGGAACCAGGTCTTGCCGGCAAGGGTGAACTCAACTACGGACTCAGTAGCCGATCCGTCCTTGCGGTAACACCCGTCGCATGCGTTCTCTATGACTTGTTCGACTACTCTCACTACTCGTGCCATTGATCCTCCATTGACTGACCAACCATGAACGCGAACAGTCCCCCGCGGTTAGGAGGGGGACTGCGCACGAACACGAGAGGCTCAGTTGTTTACATGCTCCTCATACCACTCGTACCACTGTTTTGGGTTTACCTGACTCAGCCTTGCAGTTTCCCGCTCCGCGGATTCTCTTGTTTCCCACACCGACACAAACGTGTCGTCATGCCCCTTTGTGATTACGTAGACAGTCACACTGCCTCCTTCTGCTGCATGAATGCTGCGGTGTAGCTCTCGGCTACGTGGTGGACGAACAATGCCGTGACTTCCGCTGGTGAGTGGTAGATCTCGGATGACTTTGCACAGTCCCCAAACAGTTCGTCAAGCAGTGTCACCCGCTCTTCCGGATTGGGGTTCCAGGCAATCATTGCTGCCCTCATCCCGAGAGTTTCCTTGTCCTCTGCGTACCGCTTCATCAGGCTCATTTGGTCATCCTTTCCAGAACGGCCATGGTGCCTTCCTTACTGCCTTCCAGGACCCACACGTGTTCACCAGAGATGTAGGCGTAGCCGTACCAGACTTCCGTTTCCGGATCATCTGACGTACGAACGACGTACCCGCAGTATTCGTCGGTGCCTTTCTCTCCCAGATAGAAGAGTCCGTCATACCCGCCCTGAATCCAGTCGCTCACCGGACTACCTCCTGCACATAGAGTTTGAGGGCACCACGATTGATGTTGCCCTGCGAAACGTCGGTCCGAATCCGGTAGGTCTGTCCATCGTCCGTAGAGAACAGATGAACCTCCATGTCACGCATGGATTCGGGCATGGATTCCAGGAGACGAATTAGGTCGTTGATGTTCACTTGACCTCCCCCACCCACAGCACTGAGGGAACGAGGACGTCTGAGGATGCATCCTTCACTCCCCAATCAATCCATCTGGTGGCTGCTAGGTCGACCAAGGCTTGTGCCTCCCGTGTGGGTACCTCGTACCTGAATTCCTCGCGTGTGTTCAGGTTGAACAGAACGACGAACGTCACTGCCTTACCTCCCTAGTGGCGAGCCTGTGAGACACGCCCTGTGCGCTAAGTGGTTCCTAGCGACTCGGCAACGGGGCCGGACTTGCCGGCACCCGAAACCCAATCCCTAGGGACTAGCGCTTGACGGGGTTGTACGTGGTGTGGGGCTCATTCTCCTGTCGGTGCTGCTCGCACCGAAGCTGGCAGGAGTGGTGCTTGTCCCCGCGGAACTCGGAGCACGCCCAGTGCGTTACCTCGTTCCCACAAAAGGGAATGCAGCGCATTCCCTCAGCCGTGACGTAGGAGGAGTAGTGGACGCCGTGTCGGTTGCTCATGCGCTTGCCTTTCTGGGCATAGAAAAGGGACCGAGGGTGTGTTCCCTCGGTCCCGCCTAGTCAGCATCAGCGATGCTGACGACTGGTGTTGCCCTGGTTTACTGCTTGGTCCAGTTGAGGCACCCCTGAACGATGTAGCCCAACTGGTCTCCCGCGGAGCGGGTACGTCCGTCGTCCGTCGTGTCCGACACCAGGTCTCGGTAGGCGGCACGCCCCTCAGGAGTCAACTGCAAGGGTTCGCAGACACCCTCTGCATATCCGTCGTTGAACGCGTCCACCGTGACTCGCTCGACTGTCTGTCGCTTGTCTTCCTGCATCACCGAGTGAGTGACACCCACGGAGATACCCGCGGAAAGGATGATGGACACCAGAGCAGTGGTGATGTAGCGCATTTCAGACTCCTTCATTCAGTGATGCACAGAAGATGCATTCCGTCGTCTCACCCAAAAGGATGCCGACGTTGTCACACCCGCATTCAGCCTCACATCCGGGACAGCCGTACAGGTGTCCGTAGTGGTGCGGATAACTGACGTGCTCAAGAGGAAGTGTCTGCCCCTCGTATTCACTGGTCATGTTCATTCGCTCCATTTCGTCAGTACTCCGGATCGTTAGACCAGTAGCCATCAACGGACGTACTCACTGACACACCATGCGGGAACATGTCGTCATTCCCGCACTGCTCTTGGTCATCGGGTCCGTGATCCTTGCAGGGACAATCCTTACGGAATTCCTCTGCCTTGCGCTCCGCCGTTTCCCTTGTCCTGTGAGGTCCGGACAGGTGGTCCCCCTGTACATGGAACACGTGGAACTCTGTTGCCATGTTCTTGCCTTTCGTCTGCGCCGATAGGGTCAATACGGGTGCCGGACGTGCCGGCACCCTCTATTCACCTCACCGACTCAGATCAGGCGTGCCGGTAGAACTCCCGCAGTTCCCGCAGGTCGTTGTTCCTGAGGTAGTACGCCCATTCCGCGGAGACTCGTGCGCCGTTGTCGTACCTGATCTGAGCCAACACCCACTCAGGAACCGATCCGTCCGCATTCTTCGTGTAGGAGGTTCGGGAGTTGTGCCCTCCGTAGGGGGACTTGTCTGACGCCTTGTCCAGTGTGACGCTCATACTTGACTGCCTCTCATGTCGCATTTCAACTGGTGGGCAAAAAATATATGCCCCTAGGAGTCCTTGCCAGCAAGCCCTAGCCATGCCCGGTAGCGGTCAAGGATGCGGAGTGCGTACCAGCACTCATTCGGGGACGGCTGAATCTCCGTGAGTTCCCGGTACTCGTGGGCGTCTTCCTCCGGGCCGGACGCACCCTGTCTGAAGTCAGGGACGTATTCACCCCACACAGAGGTGAGGTAGTCACAGAGCGCAAAGCGCCAACCCTGGCACCATGCGAACTCATCGTAGGGATCGTGCATGAGCCGTGCTGTGATCAGCACGGGATTGGTGGTGCCGGACTTCCGTGCCGTGTCGGTGCTCATGCTGCCTTCCTAACGAACTTGTAGGGGCCGCTGTTGCCGGCACGCATCATCAGCCTGCCGTTCTTGCTCCAATGGGTCTCATAGCCCTTGTAGAGAGCCGTGAATGCGTCGCTGTGCTCCTGGTACGCCTCAGCGTGGAACGCGTCCCACTCCTGTGAATCCGTCATGTCCGGGGCCCGGTGAGTCATCCCCACGGCAGGGGCCGTGACCATGCCACCGATACCGAGACCGAACACCACGGCCATGACCGCGGAGATAACCCACATGATCATTGGTCTGTCCTTGTCTGCTAGTCGGTGGTCTCTACGTAGACCAGGTATCCGTCCTGGCTTTCCCAGTGGTATCCGAGCCTCAAGAGTCCGTCGAACACGAACACCGACCGACCGCAGTCGGCACACTGATGGGGGTGGCTATCCGTGCTGGCCTTGATAGGGCCCTGGTCCACCACGCAACGCACCACGTTGCTGGGGATGGTGCTGCTCTGCTTGGCCTTCGGCTCGAACTTGCTCTGGTCCACGTTGTGGCCGATCAGCGTCAAGTTCGAGTACAGACGAACCGAGGACAGCATCTGTGCTGCTTCGAGTTCATCCGTGAACTCAGGACGGAAGACATTGCCCTGGTCATCCTTGTACTGCACGTAAAACATCGATACTCCTAATGTCGCATTTCAACCTGAGTGGAAACAAGAGGGCGCACGTCTCGAACGTGCGCCCGATGCTTCTTACCTAGAACGGTATGCCAACCAAGAGAACAACATTCTCCCCAAGGTTGGCTTCCGTGACTCCCTCGCTGTTGGACACGTTGAACAGCATGTGCCCGCGGAGGTAGGGGTTCGGCCTAGGCTGGTCTGTGATGACACCTTTAGGGGAGCCATCCTTACTCACCCAAACCATTCCCTCACACAGGTTCTTGACTTCCGTAGGTTGGGTGTCCGAATAAAGAGTGGGCACACCTACTACCTCGTACCAGAGTGTTGTCATGCTGGCCATCCCTACCGATGAGCGAACGGCGTAGAGTCTAGGACGTCAGTCCAGTCCGTATCTGGCTTTCTAGGGTTTCCCTACTTCGGCCTCAGCCTTTTCGTCTTCCGTCAACGTTTCGCTACCACTTATCCGGTGACGCTTTCGCGTCTCACTGTCATGGCCATTGCTGGCCGTGCCCGGTCTTCGACTTGCCCGTACGTTCGACCGGTATTTGCCCGGTCCCCGCTCTATGGGCTGTAGCTTCCCTACCCTCTACGCCGTTCACGTTCTTAGGCGGTTTCACTGTTGAGTTGTCAATGTACTGAGGCTTCCTTGGCTGGCACCCTGTCGAGTGCTTCCCTTCCGGGCCCTGTCAGCCGGTCTCCCTGCTGACAACTACGAGACTAGGGGCATCCATGTCGCATGTCAACCTGGGCTCCCAGACTTCTTTCATTCATTCATGGTCCGCGGTGGAGGGAGCGCAGTAGTCAGTCCCTGTATGCAGGGGCCTACCTCTACATACGCGCGTATGCGCGCACGCGTGTACCACAGCACATGGACATGCACAACCCACAAGGTCATAGGCATAGAGGGGCCTAGTAGGCCCTCATGAGGACACCAGGCAAGGTGGACTGCCCCTGCCTGAGGCAGGGCCCAGGGAGCGAGCTGTGCCCCTGCATGCCTCCAGGCATGCCCTCTGCTCACCCCGTCCGAATGCCCATTGAACGAATGAACATGGACATTCAATGCCGGCATGTATTGAATGCCGGCATGCTATTACGCCACGCCTGCCCGCCTTTATTCATTCATTTGCATTGCTGTGCGCACACCCGGGGTAATGCGTTTGTACATACACAACGGACCCGCCGGGGGCACCCTCCTTCGATCGCGTACGGGTAATGAAGCCTTCAGGGCCCCTCTAACGGCCTAACAGCCCTATCCTCGCCCAAGTCCCTCCAGACCCCTTTTTGAGCCCTCTGAGAGCCTCTCAGGCCCTTTCTCGGCCCTAAGGGGCCTCTCCCCCGCCATGTAGACCCAAAATGAATGAAAGAAGTGCCCTCAAGTGTGTGATTCGGGTCTCAGTTTCAGGGATTCTGTCACCAACCACCGCGTAGTGACACCGACATATATATTGTAAGGGGTTTGGAATATACCCCCTTAGTGATCTTGGGGAGACCCTAGAGCCCCGCCGGGGGAGGCGGGGCGACAGAGGTAGTGCCGGGCCCCCAAAGTCCGGCACAATGAATGAAAGAAGTGTGGTACCGACCCCCCGAAGGGTCGGATGGGACAGAATGAATTAATTATGTAGCCCTGGAATAGAGATCTTGTGCTAGCCTGGTATTTCCACGTACTAATTCCCCCGTTAGGACGTGGAAAGGCCCCCAGGTAGTTTGGCGACCTGGGGGCCCTGCCTATTTGGTTGTCAGGCTGCTGTCACTCCGGGCCTCTTCAGGCTCTGGTAGTAGTCCCAGAGCCTCTGACCCTCCTCACACCCCTCTCTGGGGTGGCTGCCCTCAAGACAGCCGGCACAGGGTTGGCCTCCATGAGGCTGGACGTGCTCCAGGTATGAGCCCCAGGCCATCCAAAAGGCCGTGGACTCGTCTTTGGTCACCCCTGGCCTTGAGTCAGGGAGTTCCTGATGCTGATCTGCTCGGCCACGGCTGCATGTAAGCCGTGCCAGGTCACCGTGCAAACGGTGGGGACCAGCTCAGCCGCGGCATCTCCGTACCGCTCTTGGAGCTTCGCCACGTTGTAGGGGGATGTTGCGTACCACCGAGGGGCGTTGTCTTGATCTGCCCTCGAACAGAACGAAACCCATCCGGCTGGTAGGGGCGTTTTGATCGTCACAGGAGGCTGCCCCGGCACCGGAATGGGCTCGGATGCAGCGACCTTCTCAACGCAGAAGCGTTGTCCGCTGGCTGTCATTTTCAGTTGGCCTCACACACTGTCAGGGTCTGGTCCGTTGCCAGACCTCCAGACAAGATGCTAGCCCTCTGTGTGGTCTACGTCACCAGATTCGTCAACCAGGGTGTAAGTAGTACGGCCCACGGTTACGACCGTGGCGCCTTCCCTTACCTGTTGGGCAGCACGTTCGAAGTCCTCGGCACGCTCCTTGGCGTCTCGTGCCACCCTCTCCCACATCGCTACCTTGCCTTCCAGCTTGGCCAACAGCTCATAGATGTTGGTGTGGGGCTTGACCTTGTCCGGCATGGTTGGTGCCTCAGATTCCATGCCAGCAGACTAGCCGTCAGGTAGCCTCTCGGTCAGACCCCTGGACTCCTCGTCTGGGTTGCCGGCCCGTGCCGGTAGCGGAGGACCAGGGGTCCTCTTCTGTGTCTGGGCAGCAGAAAGCCCCTCCCGAAGGAGGGGCCTTGTTCTTGGGTCTCAGAGACCTAGCTTGTGCTTGCAAGCGGGACACATGGTCTTGGGGTACTCCAGGACTGTGCCACAGCCTTCCTGGCACTCAACCTTCTGGGGCTCGGTCATTAGTTCTCCTTCTCTGCTGCTCGGTGCTCTTTCAAGGCTGTCCGTCCAAGATCCGTGATCTTCATCCGACCTGGGCCAGAGCCTTCTACGTAGCCGGCTGCCATGAGGTACTGAAGGAGGGTGACGGAGCGGTTATGGACCTTGACGAACTCTGCGTCCTCTACACCCTCCAGGTACTCCAGGGTGGTGTACGTATCGTCATCAAGAAACATGCCTATCCTTCTTCCTGTACTGCACTCGCATCTGAGGAACCGTACCGCGGTCCTCGTAGCCAGCGATCCACCCGTACTCCAGGATGTTGGCCATCATCTTGAGCGCCCACCTGGTTGCCTCGGACTGAGACTTCCCTGTCTCCATGATGATCTTCAGAGACCTGTCGGACTCATCCGTCCTCGGGACGGACAGGTTTTTGACGACCCTGGTCACTCGTCCTCCTCAGCGGTCAGAATCTCGTGGATGTTGTCCAGGGACTCCCCCGACAGGGCTGGAGCCTGCCTCACCCAAAGTTCCAACCACTCACTGTCTGTCATCTTGCCTGTTCACCGCCCTGCCTGTCATACGGAGTTACTTCAAACTCCGCGCACGCGGCCTTCGGCGGCTACAAGCAGTCGGGCATCGGCCGGGAGAACCACAAGATGATGCTGGAGCACTACCAGCAGACCAAGAACCTCCTGGTGTCGTACTCGCCGAAGAAGCTGGGCTTCTTCTAGAGCCCGCCCGTCCCGCGTGGCCACCTAGGGCCCGCACGGGCGTGCGGGCCCTAGGTGGGGCGTCGCGCTCTCAGACCGCCGCCGGTGCCTGCGCCTGCGCGACCCAGCAGGCCACCCCGGAGTCCACCGTCGTGCCCGGCATCCCCAGCAGAACGGGCTCGTCGGTGCGGCAGCGGTCGACGGACAGCGGGCAGCGCGGGTGGAAGCGGCAGCCGGGCGGGGGGCTGCCCGGGTCGGGTACCTCGCCGGTCAGCGCCCGCGGGCGGGATCCGGTGCCGTCCGGTACGGGTACGGCGGCCAGCAGGGCCTGGGTGTAGGGGTGCCGCGGCGCGTTGAAGATCTGTTCGACGGTGCCCGTCTCGACGACACGGCCGAGGTACATGACGACCACCCGGTCGGCGAGCGCGCCGACCACCGCCAGGTCGTGCGAGATGAACGCGAGCGCGATGCCCTCCTCCCGCGACAGGTCGCGCAGGAGGTTCGCCACCGCCGCCTGCGCGGAGGCGTCGAGGGCCGACACCGGCTCGTCCGCGACGATCATCTTCGGACGGGAGGCGAGCGCCCGGGCGATCGCGGCCCGCTGCCGCTGCCCGCCGGAGAACTCGTGCGGGTACTTGTCCGCCGCTGTGTCCGGAAGGCCGACCCGCCGCAGCGCCTCGGCGGCCTCGCGTGCGGTCTCCGGGTCGCGTCGCCCGCGCCCGGTGCCCTGCGCGCGCTCGCGGGCGGCCACGACTTCCTGGATCTGCGCGCCGATGGTGCGCCGGGGGTTGAGCGAGGCGTTCGGGTCCTGGAACACCATCTGCAGCGGCAGCAGGCCGGCGGCGCGGCGCCGGCGTCCCATGGTCCCGACCGGCGTGCCGTCGAAGGCGACGGCGCCCGCCCGTACCGGTGCGAGACCGGTGATGGCCCGGGCCAGGGTGGACTTGCCGCAGCCGGACTCCCCGACGATGCCCACGACTTCGCCGGGCATGATCTCCAGGCCGACGCCGGCCAGGGCACGCATCGGGGGCAGCCCCTTGCGCGGGTATTCGACGACCACGTCCTCGACGCGGAGCAGCGGTGCGGTCGGGTGGCCTGCGGGCACGCTCATGCCTTCCTCCTGACGAGGGTGTCGGCCGCGGGGAGGAGGCCGGGTGTCGGTGGGGCGTCGGCGGGGCGGACGACGCCGGGCTCGGCGAGTAGGCAGGCGGCCGTACGGGCGGGGCCGATGGCGACCGGCACCGGACGGGTGCGGTCGCAGCCGTCGACCGCCGACGAGCAGCGGGGGTGGAAGGGGCAGCCGGGCACCGGAGCGTCGGCGGCGGGGGCCGAACCGGGTATGGGGCGCAGCGGCACGGCGTGCCCGACGGCGGAGCGCTCGCCGAGCGAGGCGTGCGGCAGGGCCTGCAACAGGCCGCGTGTGTACGGGTGTTGTGGTGCACCGATGACTTCTGAGACGGTGCCGGTCTCGATGACGCGGCCGGAGTAGAAGACGGCGATCCGGTCGGCGACGGAGGACAGGACGCCGAGGTCGTGGGTGACCATGACGACGGCCATGTCCGTCTCGCGCCGCAGTTCGTCGAGGAGTTCGACGATTCCGGCCTGGACGGTGACGTCGAGGGCGGTGGTCGGCTCGTCGGCGATGAGCAGGCGCGGTCCGCAGGCCAGGGCGGAGGCGATGGCGATGCGCTGGCGCATGCCGCCGGAGAACTGGTGCGGGTAGCGGGCGGCGGCCGAGGCCCCGCCGGGGATCCGCACCAGGTCGAGCAGTTCGGCCGCGCGGGCGGCCGCCTGCTTGCGGCTGACGCCCTGGTGGCGGCGGACGTGGTCGGTGAGCTGCCGGCCGACGGTGAGCATCGGGTGCAGGGCGGAGGAGGGGTCCTGGAAGACGACCGCGATGTCCCGTCCGCGTACCTGGCCCCACTCCTTGTCGTGGAGTCCGACCAGCTCCCGGCCGTCGAAGCGGACCGACCCGGTGACGGTGGCCCGGTCGGGTCCGAGGCCGACCAGGGTCATGCCGGTCACGGTCTTGCCGCTGCCCGATTCCCCGGCGATGCCCAGCACCTCGCCGGGGCGGACCTCGAGGCCGACCCCGTCGAGGAGCCGGACGTCGCGCCCGGCCCTGGGCAGGGTGACCGTCAGGTCCCGCACGCTCAGCAGAGGCTCGACGGCCGTACCGGCTCCCGTCGTACCGGTGCGTGCCGTGCCCGTACCCGCGCGGGTGTCCAGCGGGGTGCGCGCGTCGGGGGTCCGGTCCCCACTCATCATCGTTCTCCAGCCGTCGAGAGCTTGGGGTCGAGCCGGTCGCGCAGGGCGTCGCCGAGGACGTTGAAGGCGACCACGACCGTGACGATGGCGAGCCCGGGGACGACCGCGAGCCACCACTGGTTGAAGTACTGCGACGCCTCGGAGATCATCGATCCCCACTCGGCGGCGGGCGGCCTGGCGCCGAGCCCGAGGAAGGACAGCCCGGCGAGCAGCAGGATCGCACCGCCGACGTCGAGCATGGCCAGGACGAGGAGGGAACCGGCGATGCCGGGGACCAGGTCCACGAGGATGGAGCGGACCGAACCGACCCCGGCGAGCCGGTTGGCGTGCACGTAGTCCGTCTCGCGCAGCAAGAGCACGGCGGAGCGCACGGTGCGTGCGTATCCGGGCCACCAGACGAGGGCGCCCGCGAGCACGGAGTTGGGCAGGGACGGGCCGAGCGAGGCGGCCACCGCCATGGCGAGGATGATGACCGGGAAGGCGAAGACGACGTCGGTGACGCGCATCAGGACCTCGTCGACCCAGCCGCCGAAGAAGCCCGCGACGAGACCGACGACCGTGCCGATCACGGCGGTCACCGTGATGAGCAGCAGGCCCACCGGTACGGAGAGCCTGGCGCCGTACAGGACACGGGAGAGTACGTCGCGGCCGGCGGGGTCGGTGCCCAGCCAGTGTGCCGACGAGGCGCTCTCCAGGGGCACGGCGCTCTGGTCCAGCGGGTCGTACGGTGCCAGTACCGGGGCGAGGACGATGACGACCGCCCACAGGAGGAGCACGCCGACGGCGACGCCTTGTGCGGGGTTGCGCCGTGCCCAGCGCCAGGCGCCGGCCGCCCGTCCCGTGCGGCGGCCCGGTGCGGTGACCGGGGTGGAGGTAGCGGTCATGAGAGGCGGATCCTCGGGTCGAAGGCGGCGTACAGCAGGTCGGCGACCAGGTTGACCACGACGAAGACCAGGGCGATGAGGATGGACACGCCCATCACGGCGGGCAGGTCGAGGTTGGTCGAGCTGCGGAAGGCGTACTGGCCGATGCCGTTCCAGGAGAACTGCTGCTCGATGTAGACGGTCGCGGCGAGCAGCAGGCTGAAGGAGAGGGTGGTGGCGGTGATCAGCTGGCCGGACGCCGAGCGCACCGCGTAGCCCCACAGGACGCCGCGCCCCCGCAGCCCCTTGGCGCGTCCGGCCTTGACGAAGTCGGACGACAGCGCCTCCAGCACCGCGCTGCGGGTGAAGCGCAGCACCATGCCGACGACGGACAGGGCCAGGACCGAGGCGGGCAGGACGAGATGGGCCGCTGCCGACTCGAAGGCGTCCAGGTCGCCTGCCAGGAGGGCGTCGGCCGTGTAGAAGCCGGTGATCTGGTCCGGTGGGTCCAGGGCGGGGGCGAGCCGCCCGGAGCCGGGCAGGATGCCGAGGTTCTTGACGAAGAGCACGGCGGCGACCATGCCGATCCAGAAGGTCGGCAGGGAGACCCCGGTGAGCGACAGGGTGCGGGAGATCCGGTCGAGGCGTCCGCCGCGCCCCTTCGCGGCGAGCACACCGAACAGCACACCGACGACCAGGGCCATCACGGTGGCGACGACGACCAGTTCGAGGGTGGCGGGGAGCTTTTCGGCGAGGTCGTCCAGGACCGGGCGCTGGGTCTGCTGCGAGGTGCCCAGGTCCCCGGTGAGGAGGTTGCCGAGGTAGGAGGCGTACTGCACCGGCAACGACCGGTCGAGTCCCTGCTCGGCGCGGTAGCGGGCGACGATCTCGGGGTCGTCCAGGGCGCGCTGGCCGAGGTTGGCGGTGGCCGGGTCCGCCGGGACGACGGAGCTGAGCAGGAAGGTCACCAGGGTGACGCCGAAGACGATCAGCACCGAGGAGGCGACGCGGCGCAGTGCGTACGCCAGCAGGGGCGGCATCCTGCGGCGGCCGCGGCGGGTGCCCTGCGCGGGGGCCGGCGGGCCCGCCGGTGCGGGGGCCGGTCCGGCGAGGGCGGGGCCGGGGGCGGTCTCGGTCATGGGTCACCCCTCCGAGCGGCCGAGCGCGGCCAGGTCGAGGTAGTAGAGCGGGTTGCGGACCAGTCCCGTGACCTCGGACGAGGCGACGGTGACGAAGTTCGGCTCCAGCAGCGGGACGAAGGGGCCGTCCTCGTTCATCGCACGGTTCCACGCCGTGTAGGCGGTGCGCCGGTCCTGCTCGTCGACCGAGCCGTACGCCGCCTTGGTGAGGGCGCCGAGTCCGGGGGCGTCCTTCGCGGGCCAGTGCACCCGCTTGGAGAGGAAGTCGCCGGGCGCGAAGCCGAGGACGTTCTGCGGGTCGAGGTAGTCCGGCGGGTAGGACCACAGGGCGAGTTGCGTCTCACCGTCCACGTACCGCTGCAGGGAGGTCGACGTCGGCGAGGGCCGGAGCGTGACCGTGATGCCGATCTTCCCCAGGTCGCTCTGGATGCGCTGGGCCAGTACGCCGTAGTCGAGGCCGGCCAGCCGGTGGTAGTCACTGGCGTAGTCGAGGGTCAGCTCGATCTTCTTCAGGCCCTGTTCCCTCTCGGCCTTCTCGACGAGGGCACGGGCCGCCCCGGGGTCGTACTCGGCGGCGTCCGCCTTGCCGAGGCCTCCGGTGAACACGGTCGGCAGGATGCCGGTGGCCTGGGTGGAACCGGGGCCGGCGATCTCGACGAGGCCCTCGTAGTCGATGCCGAGCCGGATCGCCTTCTGCACGTCGGCGGAGGCGGTGGGGAGGTTCTTCGCGCGGCTGACCGCGAGGTAGAGCACCTCGGCCGCCCGGCTGTCGTCGACCACGAGGTCGCCACCGTGCAGGCCCTTGGTCTGCAGCGCCGAGATGTCGAGGGCGATCTGCGAGTCGCCGGACTGCACCCCGAGCAACTGCTGCTGCGCGGACGGCACGTTCCTGATGATCACCCGGGGATACGCCGGTGCGTCACCGGCGTACTCCGGGTTGGCCTCCAGGACGATCTGCGAGGAGTTGCTGTAGCTCTTCAGCCGGTACGGCCCCGAGCCCGCGGACTGGGTGTTCAGCCAGGTCTCGGCCTTGTCCTCGGTGACCGCGTCCTTCGCGTCGGTGCCGCCGTGCGCGCGCACCGCGTCGGCGTTGACCACTCCGAACTGGGGGGTGGCGAGCATCGCGGGCACGTCGGCGCGGGGTGACTCGGTGGTGAGGACGACGGTCCGCGCGTCCTCGGCCTCGACGGTGATCCCGGCCATCAGGTAGGCCGGGCTGGCCTCGACGTGGCGCAGCCGGTCGAAGGAGAAGACGACGTCGCTCGCCTCCACGGGGCTGCCGTCGGAGAAGCGGGCGTCCTCGCGGAGGTCGAACGTCCAGGACTGCCCGTCCCGCGAGTTGGACCACGACGTGGCCAGACCGGGTACGGGTGTGCGCAGGTCCTTGCCGCGATAGGTGGTCAGCGTCTCGTACAGGGCATGGTCGACGAGGTAGTCGGTCGGCTGGTAGACGCGCGCCGGGTCGATGGACTTGGCGTTGAACGCCGTGTCGACGACCAGCGTGTGGCGTGCCGCCTCGGCGGACACTCCGGCGGTCGCGCAGGAGGTGAGCGAAGCCGTCAGGACGGAGGCCAGGACGAGGGCGGCGAGGGTACGCCGCCGGGACTCGGGCGGCGGGGGGCGGTGGGGCATCGGGGGTCTCCACTCGGAGAGACGGGCAGGGAGGAGTCGGGGGAAGTCACTCCTGGTGGCGTCCGGGGCGGGGCAGGCGCCGGGTGCGTACGGCGGGCGGCGGGTGCGGTACCGGAGCGGCCGGTCCGCGGGCCCGGGGGGTCTCCCCCGCCGGGCCCGCGCGCGTCTAGGCGGTCACGGGTACGGCCACCCGGCCGCCCTGCAGGTCCACGTCGATGGTCTGCCGGTACAGGCGCAGCCAGTTGCCGCCGCACAGCTTCTCGATCTCGGCGTCGGAGAAGCCGGCCTTGGCCAGCCCGGCGGGGATGTTGCCGAACTGGGCCGCCGTCTCGAACCACTCCGGGTCCGGCACGACCGGCGACTGCCCCGGCTTGCCCGCCCCGTACTCGGGGCCGCGCGTCCAGTGCCCCTTGCGCATCTCCACCATGTGCTCCTCGGTGAGGAAGCGCCCGAGGTCGGACCCGACGCCGACGTGGTCGACACCGATCCGCTCCACGGTGCGGGCGACTAGCTCGCACCAGCTCTCGACGGTCTCGCACCACTCGCCGGCGATGTTCGGGTACATCGTCAGGCCGAGCACCCCGCCGCGCTCGGCGAGCGCGTCGATGACCTCGGGCCGCTTGTTGCGGGCGTGGTCGAAGAACTCGCGCGGATTGGCGTGGTTGATCGCCACCGGAACGGCCGAGGCGTGGATGGCGTCGTAGGAGGTCCGGTCGCCCACGTGGGAGCAGTCGACGACGATGCCGCAGCGGTTCATCTCCTGGACGGCGTTGCGGCCGAAGCGGGTCAGGCCCGCGTCGGTGGTCTCGTAGCAGCTCGCGCCCAGGGTGTTCTGGATGTTGTAGGTGAGCTGCATGACCCGCAGGCCCATGCGCGCGAACAGCTCGATGTAGTCGAGCCGGTCCTCGATCGGGGAGGCGTTCTGGGTCCCCATGAGGACGGCGGTACGGCCTTCGGCGGCCGCCGCCTCGATGTCGGCCGTGGAGTACGCGATCCGTACGAGGTCGGCGTTGTCGCGTTCCATGCCGTACCAGTCGGCGAGGGCCTGCATGGTCTCCGCCGCGTTCTCCCAGAACGCGATGGTGTTCGTCACGCAGTCCACGCCCCCGGTGCGCAGTTCCTCGAAGACCGTCCGGTTGAAGACGCCGCACTCGAGTCCGTCGATGTTCATCGCTGCTCCTGCTCCTTCTTGGCCGTGCCGCCGACGAAGTCCACGTCGTCGGTGAGATCGGGTTCGATCACGCCGTTCTCGTCGACGGCGGTCGCGCCGGCGTGCTTGAGGGAGGTGACCGACTCGGTGGACAGCGCGCGTGCGGAGTCCTCGAACAGCGACCACCACAGGACCGCGGAGGTCTCCACCCCGGTGCGTGCCGCGCGGGCGGCGGGCAGCGAGCCGACGAGCGGCAGCAGGCGCAGCAGCTCGGGGTCGTCGGGCAGTTCGGGCGCCCGGCGTTCCATGACGAGGAGTACGCCGTCCCCGGCCAGGCCGTCGGGCACCGGGGGCAGACCGGCGGCCGGTGCGTCGGCCGAGGGGGCGGGCGTCACGGTGAGGACCACGCCGCGGTCGGTGCCCTGGTGCTCCAGTACGGCGGCGAGGCCGGGGTGCTCGACGCGCCCCGCCCACAGGGTGACCCGCTCCCCGGGTTCGGCCTGGAGCAGGTCGAGCAGCGCGGGGGCGACGACGAGGGCGCTCTGGCCCATGCAGTCGACCACGAGCGCGCCCGGGGCCTCGGCCGCGATCTCCACCCGGCCGGAGCCGGCGCGGTCGGCGGCGCTCAGCCCCTCGGAGAGGAACTGGAGGGCGGGCAGTCCGGCTGCCTGGGCGTGCAGCACCAGGTCGCGCACGGCGGGTACGGCGCCGAGGGCGAGGCCCTGGGCCTGGAGCAGCCGCTCGCTGATCAGCCGCAGTTCGCGCAGTGACAGCCGGAGGGTCTCGGCGTCGGAGGCGTTCTGCCGGGTGCGGCCCAGGCGGTCGACGGTGCCGTCGCTCCCGGGGGCGCTGGTGAGCGTGGCGGAGGTCATCGGGCGGCTCCGTTCGAGGGGGCGGGTACGGGGGCTTCGAGGGCGAGGGTGTCGGCGGGGCGCGGTACGGCCGGCCAGAACCACGGGCCCGCGGCGCCGGCGCCCAGGTCGGCCGCGGTGGGCGCGCCCTGGAAGATCACGCCCCGCAGGTCGCGTCCCAGGTAGTCCTTGGTGCGTTCCAGGCCGTAGAGGGCCGCGTTGGCCAAGCGGATGATCCGCGCGGGCACGAAGGCGGCGTCGCGGATGTTGGCGTGCGGGACGGCGTACGCGTGCCCGGCGAGGGACTGGAGGCGTTCGACGGCTCCCCGCAGCTCGGGACGGCGTGCGAGCAGGCGTCCGACGGGCAGCGCCGGGTCCTCGGCGGCGAGTACGCCGTCGAGGTGCTGGACCATGCCGGGCACGTCCACGGTGAGGTCGACGGTGCCCTCGGGCAGTTCGGAGGTGGCGCCGCACCGGGGCTCCTCGGCGGACCGGGACTTGTACCAGGTGTTGGCGACCGCGCCCGGTGCGGTCCGGTCGACGGCGAGGGCCCAGGCGTACTGCTCGGCGAGCAGCGCGCGAAGCTCTCCGACGGCCGTCGAACCGTCCCGGCGAAACGTTTCGTCGACGGTGAGTTCCGCCGCGAGCCGGTCCGACTCCCCGGGGTCGAGTTCGGTGAGCACGGAGTTGACCACCTCGGCGGCCTCGTCGCAGACGCCCTCGACGCCGTCGACCAGCTCGGCCACCGTCGGCACCCGGCCGTCCGCCCCGGCCGCCGCGGCGCGCTGGGGGATCGCGGCGAGTACGCGGCGCAGGTCGGCGACGATCCGCTCGGCGGGGGTGAAGCAGGTGTACTCGTTGACGTCTTCGCTGTGGTACAGCGCGGCCCGCTCCAGCAGGGCGACCAGTGCGTCCCCGACGGCGCTGCCGGGCGCCGCTCCGAGGCCGCGGGCATGGCACAGGGCCTGCTCGCGCAGCGAGATCCAGCGGTCCACCAGCACCGGGTGGTTGCCGACCCAGAGGACCAGTCCGAGCGCGGAGCTGTTGCCGACGCCGAGGAAGCGGCGGACCTGCGGATCGAGGGCCACCGCGGTGTCCGAACGGCGGGCGGCCAGTGCATCGACCAGGTCCGCGCTCAGCTCGCGCATCATGTAGGCGGACAGCAACTGCGCGTGGTACGGCACCGCCAGCGGGTGGTCCTCGCCGTACGCCACGAACGCCCGCGTGCCGAAGGTGCCGTTTCCGTCGAGACCGATGTTGCGCATGAGGTAGCCGACGCGGGCGAGGGCGACGGTGTCGGGTTGCCGGCCTGCGGCCAGTGCCTCCACGACGTGCTCGAAGACGCGCAGCGAACGGTTGGCGCGGCACCAGGTGAGTGTGTGCGCCGTGGCCCGGCCGTGGTAGAGGCGCGGCATCTCGTTGCGGGTGTGCTCGATGTCCTCGGCCGTGGCGGGTCCGTCGAGGAGGGCGCCCATCATGTCCCAGCCCAGGTCGAAGATGCGCAGGGTGCGCTCCTGGGACGAGGGCGGGAAGGCGAAGGCGACGAAGTCCATCACCCGGTCCGCCGTGTGGATGCGGTAGACGGCCTCGCCGCTGCCGTCCGCCTCGACGGTCAGCGAGCGCCGCTCGACGCGCCAGTCCTCGCGCAGCATCCGGTTGACCAGGGAACGGGCCGACGAGAGGCGCCCGGCCTGAAGGGAGGAGAGCGCGGTCGGGGTCATGAGCTCGGCGGCCGGCCGGCCGGTGGGCCCGGCCGGGCTGGGCTGTGGTGCCACGGATGGTTCCTTTCGTACGGGTCACGCGGTGGGGTGCCGCCGCGGGCGAGCGGCGGCCGTCGCCGGTGGAGCCGGCGATCCGGCGTGTGCGGGGCGGCAGGGCGGGTGCGGGCGGGCAACAGGGCAGAGGACAGCCCGGAGCCGGGTACGCGGAGGGTGTGAACGGGGCGACGCCGACAGGGGGTGCGGGCCGGCCGCGAGGTGGTGCGCCGGGGTGGCGGGGCACGCCCCGGTCAGGGGCGGCGGCGCCTGGATGCCGCGTGGGACCGTGTCCGGACGGACGAGGGCCGGCACGGTGCGGGTGGGGGGCAGACTGCGGACGGAGTCCGGGTCAGGACCCGGTGGCGGGGATTCGGACGGCGGCGGTCACCTGCTCCCGGAGACGATCTTGGTGACGCGGGCAGCGCAGGCCATGGCGTCGCCCGCCGCGGCCTCGGCGTCGAAGCGGACCATCGGGCCGACCACGGACAGGGCGGCCATCACCCGGCGTCTGGCGTCGAAGACCGGGGCCGCCACGGCGACCGTCGGTTCCAGCCGGTTCGGCAGCGAGATCGCGTAGCCGAGGTGCCGAATGTGCTCCAGTTCCTCGTCGCGGGCGGTGGGTACCCCCGCGTCCCGCAGCGCCGCCAGATCGTGCGGCAGCGCCCATGCGGTGAGCACCCGGCCGGAGGCCGTGTCGGAGATCGGCATCCGTGCCTCGATCCTGGAGTCGACGCGCAGCAGCCGGTCCACTTCGACCCGCTGCACTATCCGGGCGGAGTCGCCGTCGAGGACGGCCAGGGACACCGTCTCGTCGACCAGGGCGGCCAGTTCCTCCATCGCCGCGGTGGCCCGGTGGCCGAGCCCGGCCTGGGCGAACGCGGCGTCGGAGAGCCTGGAGACGCGGAGGCTGAGCCGGTAGGTCCCGTCCTCCGCCTGCTCGGCCCAGCCGCCGGCGCACAGCGTCACCAACTGCCGGTGCACATAGCCCCGGTTACCGCCGGTACGACGCGCGAGCTCGGAGACACCCACACCCTGCGGCTCGTCGGCCAGGGCGGCGAGGACCTCCAGCGTCTTGAGCGACGAGGTGAGGATCTGAGTGACCACTGCGCTGTCTCCTATAAGAGGACACTGTCTCCGATCGGGATGCGTCACTTAAACACCGCACCGGTCGGGCCGTCAATGGTCACCGGGAGAGAAACATCAGACACACCATCAGTCACGACGTCTCCCTGCGTTCGCCTTGGATTTGACCTGGATAAATCTGTCCGACTTAGGAAAGCAAGGACCTGCTGGCGGGACGAGGAGTCTCCCACCTGTCTTCTATACGGAGACGGCGAACTCTGCCGACGGCTCCGCGCTCCCGACCCACGGGCCGGTCGTGACCGAGGATGTCGAGAAGGCGCCACCGGCTGCGTCCCAGAGGTACCAGCGCCCACAGCGGCACGAGAAAGAAGGAGAAGCCAACATGGCGATTCAGCGGATGGACAACGTCGGCATCGTGGTCGAGGACATGGATGGCGCCGTCGCGTTCTTCGAGGAACTCGGTATGGAGTTGGAGGGCCGGGCGGAAGTGGGAGGTCTCGTCGCCGACCAGTGCACCGGACTCGAGGGCGTCCGCTGCGACATCGCGATGCTCCGGACCCCGGACGGTCACAGCCGACTCGAGCTGGCGAAGTACCGCAGCCCCGCGGCGATCAGTGCCGGGCCGCGCAATCAGCCGCACAACGTCCTGGGCACGCATCGCGTCATGTTCGCCGTCGACGACATCGAGGACACCGTGGCCCGCCTGCGCGGGCACGGCGCCGAACTCGTCGGCGAGTTGGCACAGTACGAGGACAGCTACCGGCTCTGCTACGTCCGCGGGCCCGAGGGCGTCATCGTCGGCCTGGCCGAGCAACTCGGCTGAAGCCCGGCGTGGGAGCCGGTCCAACCCGAACGCCTCTGGCGCATCCGGATCGCCGGCGACACGGCGAGCGTCGGCACCGGGCGGAGCCGCTCACCACCCCCTGAGACGACCCCCCTCCCGGTCCGCCTCCCCGGTCCGCACCCCGCACCCCGCCCCCCGGTCCGCGCCCCGGCCACCCAGCCGTTCACCGAGATCGTGCGCGGCGGGCCGCGGACTTCGGATCACGCAGGGATTGAGGCGAGACGGTTCGTCTTGCTATGGTGCTGTCATGGGTTTCCTTTTCTTCTTCGTCTGAGTCCGGGCACGGCCGATACGGCCGTTTCTGCTGCCCGTAGACCCTTCGTATGCCCAGGGAAAGCCCATGCGCGATCGCGCCCGTACGAACCTGCCTGCCAACGGCTCCGCCGCTGTCGCGCAGTTGTCCGTGAAGTCCGTCACCAAGTCCTACGGCACCCGGACCATCCTCGACCAGGTCTCCTTCACCGTCCGGCCGGGCGAGAAGGTCGCCGTCGTCGGTGAGAACGGTTCCGGCAAGTCCACCCTGCTGCGGCTGCTGGCCGCGGCCGAGACCCCGGAGACCGGGGAGATCACCGTGCGCTTCCCCGGCGGCACCGGACACCTCGCTCAGACGCTGGACCTCGATGCGGACTCCACCGTGCAGGACGCCGTCGACCTCGCCCTGTCCGAGCTGCGCGGCATGGAGCGAAGGCTCCGTGCCGCGGAGGAGTCCCTCGCCGACGCCTCGGACGAGGAACTCGCCTCGTACGGCGCGCTGCTGACCGCCTACGAGGAACGCGGTGGATACGAGGCGGACGCCCGGGTGGATGCCGCCATGCATGGACTCGGGCTCGCCCGGATCACGCGTGACCGCCTGCTCGGCTCATTGTCCGGCGGCGAGCAGTCGCGGCTCGCACTCGCCGGTGTCCTGGCCGCCGCCCCCGAGCTGCTGCTCCTGGACGAGCCTACGAACCACCTCGACGGGGCGGCCGTGCGCTGGCTGGAGGAGCACCTGCGCGCACACCGCGGCACCGTCGTCGCGGTCACCCACGACCGCGGCTTCCTGGAGCGCCTCGCCACCACGATCCTCGAGGTCGACCGGGACGAGCGCACCGTGCACCGGTACGGCGACGGCTGGACCGGCTACCGCGCCGCGAAGACCGCCGCCCGGCGCGGAGCGGAGCAGCGGTACGCGGACTGGGTCGAGGAGGTGCACCGCGTGGAGGAACTGCTGGAGGCCGCGGGCAGGCGGCTCGCCGGCACCGGTCGCGACCCGAAGCAGGGCTTCGGCAAGCACCGCCGCTCCAGCGAGGCGAAGCTGGGCGGCCAGGTGCGCTCCGTGCGGGAGCGCCTGGCCCAGCTGCGCCGCAACCCCGTGACGGCGCCGCCGGAACCGCTCCGGTTCACGACCCCGTTGTCGCCGGTCGACGGCGCCCCGCCCCTGGACACGCTCGCCGAACTCGACCACGTACGGGTCGGAGAACGGCTGCACCTGGACGGACTCCTGACGATCGAGCCCGCAGCGCGGCTCCTGGTCACGGGAGAGAACGGCGCCGGCAAGACGACGCTGCTTCGCGTCCTCGCAGGCGATCTGCGTCCCGACGCGGGCACCGCGCGCCGCCCCGGCCGGATCGGCTACCTCCCCCAGGAACTGTCCGTGCACACCACGCGCCTGCCGCTGCTGGCCGCTTTCGCCGCCGGGCGGCCCGGGCTGCCGGACGAGTACGCCGGACAACTCCTGTCCCTGGGCCTGTTCCGCGAGGAGGACCTGCGGGTGCCGGTCGCCGCGCTGTCCAAGGGACAGCAGCGGCGGCTGCAGATCGCGACCCTGGTGACCCGGCCCGCGGACCTCCTCGTCCTGGACGAACCGACCAACCACATCGCCCTCGACCTGGTCGAGGACCTCCAGACAGCGCTCGCGGCGTACCCGGGGGCGGTGGTCGCGGTCTCGCACGACCGCGGCTTCCGTGCCCGCTTCGCGGCCGAAGAGCTGGAGCTGCGCGCCGGCCGCGGGTGTGTGGTCGGTTCGTCCCGACGGTGAGTGCGATGTGGGTCCGCGGCGTGCTACGGGCCCACGCGGACGCCGTACAGGGCGGGGCGGCCGAGGCGGACCGGGACTCCGGGTGAGTAGAGGACGCTGACCGGGTCGGCTGTCGGGGCCGGTATCCCGGCACTCGCGACCAGGTCCTCGTCGCACGAGAGGAGCCGGGCCCGGTGCAGGGGCCAGCGGGGATGGTGGTTGGGCAGGTACGCCGCCCCGCCGGAGAACCTGTTGTGCATGCCCCAGCGGGCGGTGAGGAAGTGCTCCAGGGGCGTGGGCTCGTGGATGCGTTCGCCGGTCCGCAGGGTGATGCGGCTGTGGGCGCCGCGCGATCCCGGCCAGCGGCGTGAGCTGGTGTACGTCAGTGTGTCGCCCACGGAGCGGACGGTCATGCGGGACCACAGGTAGGGCAGCCGGAAGCCGAACCGCCCCATCAGCACCGGTACCAGCCGCGAGGCGTCCATCGACCGGAAGACCACCCCGCGCCGCCCGTGCGCGTCCACGCTGTACAGACGCACGTTCGTCTCCGGGAACGAGCCGAGGTAGGGGACTCCGGGCAGCCGGAACCAGCCGACCCGGTGCATGCGGAAGGCGACGAGCCCGACGTACGTGAGCCCGTCGTGCGTGTCGGGGACGGTGCCGCGCGGCATCAGTCCCGCCACGGCGGCGGGCTCGACGGCCCAGTGGACGAAGGCGAGGTCGAGCCACTCCTGGGTGAGGAGCGGCAGCCGTATCGGCGCGGGGGCGTCGGGGGTGACGGCGCTGGGCTTCTGCACGGCGCAAGGATGACAGACGGACGGGCCGTGCCGGACGGCCGGCCGTCCGGCCACCGCGGGAATCATCGCGTGATTGACCCTCGACCTGGTCAAGGGCTCAGAGTTCGGGACGTGGAGAGCGAGATGCGCAGCATCGGTGAGATGGCCCGCGACAGCGGACTGGGCGTGAGCGCCCTGCGGTTCTACGACCGTGCCGGCGTGCTGGTCCCCGCCTGGGTCGATCCCGCCAGTGGCTACCGCTGGTACGGCCCCGAGCAGCTCGACGAGGCCAGGTTGCTGTCCCGGCTGCGGCGGGCCGGCATGCCGCTGGCGGACATCCGGCTGGTCCTGGCCGGCTGGTCCGGCGCGGACGCGGACCTGGTGCGAAGGCTTCTCCAGGCGCACCTGCGCCGTCTCGAACGGGGGCTGGCCGAGGCCCGCGGCGAGTTCTCCACGCTCCGAGCCCTACTCGATCACCGGGAGGATCCCATGACCACCTCGCCTCGTTCCGGCACCGTCCACCTGTCCCTTCCCGCCTCCGCACTGGCGGCGGCACTCGACGCCGTCCGGTTCGCCGTCGGCAAGGACCCCGACCTGCCGATGCTCGGCGGGGTCCTGTTCGAGGTCGAGGGCGACGCGCTCCACGTCGTGGCCACCGACCGGTACCGGATGGCCGTCGCGCGCACGGATGCCGTGCGACACGGGGAGTCGCGCGAGCACGTCATCGTGCCCGCACCGCTGGTCGACGCGATGCGCGCGCTGCTGACGGACGACGAGCCCGCCCGCTTCGCCGTGGAGGGCGACCGCGTGACGCTGGAGACGGGCGAGCGCCAGGCGTCGGGGCAGCGTCTGGCCCACGACTTCCCCGACTACCGCCGTCTCGTCCAGCTGCCGCCCGGGCGGCGGGTCGTCGTCGACGTGCCCGCGCTCCGGCAGGCGCTGGAGACCGGTCCCGTCCGGGTGACCGAGGAGCGCGAGCCCGGCAGGTCCGCGCGGGACGTGAGCGTGCTGACGACGGTCGACGACGGCACGGTGACCGTCTGCGGGGACGGCGACGGGCACGGGGGCAGGAGCGGGGACGGCGACGGGCAGGGGCACGGGGACAGGGTCGGCGTCGACCGCGGGTTCCTGCTGGACGCGCTCGCCGCCGCGGACCGGGACCGGCTCGTGCTGGAGTTCGGCGCCGCCCCCACGGCACCGCTGGCGATCCGCCGGACGGACGACGAGGGCACGTTCTCGCTGCTGATGCCGGTCCGCCTGGACGACTGACCGGGGCCGGGGCCCGGCGCCCTCTCCGCAGCCCGTCCTCGGCGCTCGGTCCCCGGCGCCCACGGCGTTGTCAGTGGGCTCGCCTAGAGTCGGCAGCACTTGATCACCGCGGTGCGGGGAGGCACTCATGGGGTGGGTGACAGCCGGGGACCACGAGGTCGCCCGGGACGACGGGCAGGTGGTCTGCCGCAACGCCGCAGGACGAAGGCTGAAGCGGATGCCGGCCAAGCTCGCGGACGATCCCGCGCCCGGTCCGGACCGCCGGCACGGTCACCCGCTTCGTCACCCCGCCCGTGGAGCGGCGGAAGCCGTAGCGGAACCGCGCTCCGGCAGATTCGTGCCGTGAACCGCGTGCTCTGTGACCGCTGCCCGTCCCCACCGGAAGATCCGTCGATGACCACCACCCTCTCCCCCGGCACCGCCCGTCAGATCGTGCCGCCCGAGGACCGGTACGCCGTAGAACTGGCCTTCCTCGCCGCCTACGACGACGGTCCGCGCCCGCCCGCCTGGCGGCTCACGCCCCGCGCCGTGGTCACCTTCGTCATGGGCAGCGCCGGCCGCGCCCTGAAGCTGCCCGAGGAAGCCGAGGCGCCCGGGGGCGTACCGCGCCGGCTGGTGGTGGAGGGCAAGTTCGTGGGCGACCGGGCGCTGGTCGAACGGTGCGTCGTCACGCTCGCCGGGGAGCGCGGACTGCTGCTCGTCGGCGAGCCCGGCACCGCCAAGTCCCTGCTGTCCGAGTTGCTTTCGGCGGCCGTGTGCGGCACCAGCGGCCTGGTGGTGCAGGGCACGGCGGGGACGACCGAGGACCAGCTCAAGTACGGCTGGAACTACGCCCTGCTGCTCGCCCAGGGTCCCAGCCGGACCGCGCTGGTGCCCTCCCCGGTCCTGACCGCGATGGCCCGGGGCGGCATCGCCCGCGTCGAGGAGGTGACCCGCTGTCTGCCGGAGGTGCAGGACGCCCTGGTCTCCCTGCTCTCCGAGCGGCGCATCGCCGTTCCCGAACTCTCGGGCACCGAGGACGCCCTGGCACACGCCGCCCCCGGCTTCAACCTCATCGCCACCGCCAACCTGCGCGACAAGGGCGTGTCCGAGATGTCCGCCGCCCTCAAGCGCCGCTTCAACTTCGAGACCGTCGGCCCCATCCCGGACCTGGACGCCGAGACGGCCCTGGTCCGCAACCAGGCACGGGCCTCGGTCGAACGGGCGGGCGCCCCCTTCGAGGTCGACGAGGCGGTCCTGGAGGCACTGGTCGTCGCCTTCCGCGACCTGCGCGAGGGCCGGTCGGCGGAGGGCTGGGAGGTCGAGCGCCCCTCCACGGTCATGAGCACCGCGGAGGCGGTGTCGGTCGCGGGCGCGCTGGGGCTGGCCGCGGCGTACTTCCCCGGGGACCGCGACGTGCTGGGCCTGCTGCCGGGGCATCTCCTCGGCGTGGTCCGCAAGGACGACCCCGCCGACGCGGCACGGCTGCGCGGGTACTGGGACGGCCCGGTCCGGCGGCGCGCCGAGCAGGGTTCCGCCACCTGGCGCACCCTGTGGGACCTGCGCACGGTCCTGGAGGGCTGAGCACCGGGTCCCGCTCCCCGTCCTCCCCCGGCTCCCTCTCCCCCACCGCCGCCTCACTCCTGTCCGCGGACGAGGCGGTCTCCGCGCCCACCGGACCCGGGGGTGCCCTTCCTCATCGGCGTACGGCACCACGCGCCGTCCCCGGCGGCCGTCTGCACGGAGGCGGCCGACCGTGCCCTGTGCGCCGCCGCCCGGGGCGCGGGTCCGCCCGGCCCGGCGTGCCTCGGCGACCCCGCCGTTCCGGCGGTCACCGGGAACGGACCGCTCGGCCGGCCGCACCCGCACGATCGGCCCGCCGAGTCCGGGCGGCTCGCCGTAGTATCGGATGATCTCGTGGGGAAGGCGGGCCGACATGGGCAGGCAGCGTCCGGGTACGCCGACGCTGGAGGAGGTGGCCGCCCTCGCAGGCGTGGGCCGGGGCACCGTCTCGAGGGTGATCAACAACGCGACCGGCGTGCGGGACTCGACACGCCGCGCCGTGCAGCAGGCCATCGCCGAGCTGGGGTACGTGCCGAACCTCGCTGCCCGTTCCCTGGCGGGGCACCGTGCCGACGCCGTGGCGCTGGTGATGACGGAGCCCGACTGGCGGCTGTTCGGAGAGCCGTTCTTCAGCGAGATCGTCCAGGCCGTCGGCGACGCCCTCACCGACACCCCGTTGCAGCTGCTGCTCACCCTGGTCCGCACGGACACCGAGCGGCAGCGCTTCGTGGAGTACGCGCGCGGCGGCCGGGTCGACGGGGTGCTGCTCATGTCCGTGCACGCCGAGGACCCGCTGCCGGACATGCTCGCCAAGGCGGGACTGCCCACCGTGATGCTGGGGCGGCGTTCCGGCGAGGAGAGCGTCACCTACGTCGACGCCGACAACGCGGGCGGTGCGCGCGGCGCGGTCACGCACCTGCTGGACGCCGGCCGCCGCACGATCGGGGCGATCAGCGGACCGCTCGACATGTACGTCGCCCAGTGCCGCCTGCGCGGGTACCGGGAGGCCCTGGAGACGGCGGGCGTGGTGGCCGGGGCGTCGCTGGTCGTCGAGGGGGGCGACTTCACCGAGGAGAGCGGGCAGCGGGCGACGACCGAGTTGCTCGCCCGGCACCCGGATCTGGACGCGGTCTTCGCCGCCTCGGACACGCTGGCCGCCGGGGCGCTCAACGCGCTGCGCGCGGCGGGCCGGCGGGTGCCTCAGGACGTCGCCGTGATCGGCTTCGACGACTTCCACCCGGCCCGTCCCACGGACCCGCCGCTGACGACGGTCCGCCAGCCGCTGAAGGAGATCGGCCGCACGATGGTGCGACTGCTGCGGGAGGAGATGGAGGACCCCGCCGCCGCCTGGCGGCACGTCATCCTCCGTACGGAACTGGTGCTCCGGGACTCCGCCTGAGCGACGCGGCCTGGCGGGAGCGCTCCCGGCGGGGCCTCTCCCACCTGCGCCTTCGAGAATCGTTCGACAACTCTGGCGCGCACAGTCTTGTCAGGAACATGAACCGCTTCTACAGTCCCCATCAACCGGTAAGTGGGAGCGCTCCCATCAGTGGGGAGTTGGGAGCGCTCCCGCACCGGCCCCTCCTTCCCCCCACCCCACCCGGAGAGGCCCCATGCGAACGCTACGGCCCCAAGTCCGCGCCCCCCGCGGTCTCTTAGGCGCCCTGGGCGCGGCCCTGGCGACCTTCGCCCTCGTCGCGTCCCTGGTGACCGCCGCGGCACCGGCCCAGGCGGACACCACCCTCTGCGAACCCTTCGGGACGACGACGATCCAGGGACGGTACGTCGTCCAGAACAACCGCTGGGGTTCCAGCGCCCCCCAGTGCGTCACCGCCACCGACACCGGATTCCGGCTCGCGCAGGCCGACGGCTCGGTGCCGACCAACGGGGCACCCAAGTCGTACCCGTCGGTCTTCAACGGCTGCCACTACACGACCTGTTCGCCGGGCACCAACCTCCCCGCCCGGCTCGACACCGTCTCCGAGGCGCCGTCCAGCATCTCGTACGGCTTCGTCGACGGCGCCGTCTACAACGCCTCGTACGACATCTGGCTGGACCCGACCGCCCGGACCGACGGCGTCAACCGGACCGAGATCATGATCTGGTTCAACCGGGTGGGCCCGATCCAGCCCATCGGTTCGCCGGTGGGCACGGCCACGGTCGGCGGACGGGCCTGGGAGGTCTGGAGCGGCAGCAACGGCTCCAACGACGTGCTGTCGTTCGTGGCACCGTCGGCGATCACCGGCTGGAGCTTCGACGTCATGGACTTCGTCCGGGCGACCGTGGCCCGCGGACTCGCCGAGGACGACTGGTACCTGACGAGCGTTCAGGCCGGGTTCGAGCCCTGGCAGAACGGCGCCGGACTGGCCGTGAACTCCTTCTCCTCCACCGTCGAGACCGGCGGCACCCCGGGCGGCACGGACCCCGGCCCCGATCCCGGTGACGCTTCGGCGTGCGCGGTGTCGTACGGCACCAACGTCTGGCGGGACGGCTTCACCGCGGACGTCACCGTCACCAACACCGGTACGGCTCCCGTCGACGGCTGGCGGCTCGCCTTCACCCTGCCCTCGGGCCAGCGGATCACCAATGCCTGGAACGCGTCCGTGGCTCCGTCCACGGGCGCCGTCACGGCGACCGACGCGAGCCACAACGCCCGGATCGCACCCGGCGGCAGCCTGTCGTTCGGCTTCCAGGGCACCTACGCCGGAGCGTTCGCCGAGCCGGCCGACTTCCGTCTCGGCGACACCGCCTGCACCACCGCCTGACCCGCCCCCCCCCACCGCCTCCCCGCCCGTCCGGCGAAGCGCCCGCCCCGGACGGGCGGGGGCTCCATCCCCGATCTTGTCATGGACCGATCACCAACCAGCTCACCTACGGACCGGAACCAGGAGACCCCTATGGTTCGACGCACCAGACTCCTTTCCCTGGCGGCGGTACTGGCCACCCTGCTCGGCTCGCTCGGTGTGACCCTCCTGCTCGGGCAGGGGCGGGCCGAGGCGCACGGCGTGGCGATGATGCCCGGCTCCCGCACCTACCTGTGCCAGCTGGACGCCAAGACCGGCACCGGCGCCCTCGACCCGACGAACCCGGCCTGTCAGGCCGCGCTCGACCAGAGCGGTGCGACGGCCCTGTACAACTGGTTCGCCGTCCTCGACTCCAACGCGGGCGGCCGCGGCGCCGGTTACGTGCCGGACGGCACCCTGTGCAGCGCCGGCGACCGTTCCCCGTACGACTTCTCCGCCTACAACGCCGCCCGCTCGGACTGGCCCCGCACGCACCTGACGTCGGGGGCGACGATCCCGGTGCAGTACAGCAACTGGGCGGCCCACCCGGGTGACTTCCGGGTGTACCTGACCAAGCCGGGCTGGTCGCCCACGTCCGAGCTGGGCTGGGACGACCTGGAGCTGATCCAGACGGTGACCAACCCGCCCCAGCAGGGCTCGCCGGGCACCGACGGAGGCCACTACTCCTGGGATCTCGCGCTGCCGTCCGGCCGCTCGGGTGACGCGCTGATCTTCATGCAGTGGGTGCGCTCGGACAGCCAGGAGAACTTCTTCTCCTGCTCGGACGTCGTCTTCGACGGCGGCAACGGCGAGGTCACCGGCATCCGCGGTTCCGGCAGCACGCCCGACCCGGAGCCCACGCCGACCCCGACGGACCCGACCACCCCGCCCACGCACACCGGTTCCTGCATGGCCGTGTACTCCGTGGAGAACTCCTGGAGCGGTGGCTTCCAGGGCTCGGTCGAGGTGATGAACCACGGCACCGAGCCGCTGAACGGCTGGGCCGTGCAGTGGCGGCCGGGCAGCGGGACCACGCTCGGCGGGGTGTGGAACGGATCACTGTCCAGCGGCTCCGACGGTACGGTCAAGGTCCGGAACGTGGACCACAACCGCGTCATCCCACCGGACGGGAGCGTGACCTTCGGCTTCACCGCCACGTCGACGGGCAATGACTTCCCGGCCGACTCGATCGGCTGTGTGACTCCCTGAGCCTCTGAGCCTCTGAGGCCCTGACACTCTGGCTTACTGACGCACGCCCGACACGTGCCGGGACACGGTCGGCGGGACCCCTCAGGGCTCCCGCCGACCTCACGTGCCGGTTACAAATCGCTCAACCTCTGGTTGCGACGCGGTGATCGGGCGACGATAGGGCCATGACTCCGGCCCAGCGCGCCTTCGAGCGGCTGCAAGCCTGGCCCGACCTCTCGGCGGGCCCGGCCAGTTGCGGAACCGGACGGGCACTGTGCTCCGTCCGCGACGAGATCGTCCACTTCCACTCGGACCGTGACGTGGACCTCCACCTGACCCACCGGGCCATCCAGCGCTTCCAGTACGACCTGGGCGGCTCCACCGCCATCCATCTGGTGCCGGGCTCCCGTTGGGTGACCGTGCACCTGGACTGCGACGCGGACGTCGACCTGCTGCTGAGCCTGGTGAGCATCGCGCTCAAGGCCCATCAGTCCCGGCCCCCGACCGACCTGGCCGCCAACCCTTCGGGGACCGCCGGTCTCTCGGCGTCCCAGGGATGCAACTTCCGCCGGGTCACGGTGCTTCCGCGCGCCGCGGCCGGGGAGGCCTGAGCCCGGCCGCGGCGACGACCGCGCCGAGCACGCAGAGGGCGCCCGTGACGACCACGGCCATGTGGACGCCGTTCATGAACGCCTGCCCGCTGCCCTCCACCACGGCGGCCCGCAGCCCGGCCGGCATGTCGCCGGAGACGGGCGCCACGCCCATCGCCACGGCGTCCCCGGCCTCCTGGAGACCGTGGGCCACGGCCGGGGGCACGCCCGCGCCAGTCAGCTCACCGGTGAGGGTGCTGCCCACCTTGGCGCTGATCAGGGAGACCAGCACGGAGGTTCCGAGCGCGCCGCCGATCTGCAGCGTCGTCGCCTGGAGACCTCCCGCCACCCCGCCGTCCCGGACGGGGGCGTTGCCCACGATGGCGTCGGAGGAGGCGGACATCACCATGCCGACGCCGAGGCCGAGCGCGATGAACGGCGGCCACATCGTGGCGTAGGCGGAGTCGGTCTGCCAGGTGAGCATGCCGAAGCACGAGGCCGCCTGGAGCAGCATGCCCACCGGCATGGTCAGCCGGGGCCCGAAGCGCTGGGTCAGGGCCGCGCCCAGCGGCGAGGCGACCAGCGAGGCGAGGCTGAGCGGGAGCGTCCGCACGCCCGCCTCGACCGGCGTGAAGCCGCGCACGTTCTGCAGGTACAGCATGACGAAGAAGATCACGCCGAGCATCACGAAGAAGTTCAGCGCGGTGATGACCGCGCCGATGGTCAGCGCGCGGCTGCGGAACAGGCGCATCGGCAGCAGCGGGTGCTCCACGCGGGTCTCGTACCGGCCGAACACGACCAGGAGGACCAGGCCGGCGGCGACGGCGCCGAGGGTGCCGGCGGAGGTCCAGCCCCAGGTCTCGCCCTTGACCACGCCGAAGACGACGGCCAGCAGACCGAGGGCGAGCAGGACGAGGCCGGGTATGTCGAAGCGCTCGCGGCCCGCGGCGTTGCGGCTCTCCGGGAGGACGAGCGCACCGAAGACGATGGCGGCGACCCCGATGGGGGCGTTGATGTAGAACACCGACTCCCAGTCGACGTGCTCCACGAGGAGGCCGCCGACGATGGGCCCGAGGGCCGTCGCGACGGCGGAGACCATGGCCCAGATGCCCACGGCCATGCCGAACTTCTTCGGCGGGAAGACGGAGCGGAGCAGTCCGAGGGTGTTGGGCATGAGCAGTCCGCCGAAGGCGCCCTGGAGGGCGCGGAAGGCGACGACGCCCTCGATCGAACCGGACAGGCCGATGGCCACGGAGGCGAGGGTGAAGCCGGCGACACCCACCAGGTAGTAGGTGCGGCGGCCGAAGCGGTCGCCGAGCTTGCCGCCCAGGATGAGGGTGGCGGCGAGGGCGAGCAGGTAGGAGTTGGTCACCCACTGGAGTTGGGCGGTGGACGCGTGCAGGTCGCTGCCGATCTCGGGGTTGGCGATGGCGACGACGGACCCGTCGAGCTGGACCATGAACAGGCCGAACGCGACGGCGAGGAGGGTCAGCCACGGGTTGGACCGCAGGCGGCCGGCCGGCCGTGGGGCCGAGTCGGTCCCGGCCGCGGGCAGGGCGGAGTGATCCACGGACGTGGAGGGCATGGCGGAGTCTTCTCTTCCGGATTCAGGGGTGGTGCGGGGAAGGGAACGGCGCGCCCGGAGGGCGGGCGGGTGTGTCAGCGGGCGCCGGGGTGGAGGTGCCGCGCCAACGCGTCGAGGGCGTCCAGGGCGGAGCCGAGCGCGCCCTGCTGGCCCTCGGTGAGGGAGGTCAGGGCGTGGCGGATGAACGCGGTCTCCAGTTCCCGCACCTCGGAGATCCGCTCACGGGCCGTGGCCGTGAGGTGGAGGTGGGCGATCCGCTTGTCGGAGCTGTCCCGCCGGCGCTCCAAGTCGCCCTGCTCGGTGAGCTGGGAGACCAGGGCGCTGACGTTGTTCGGCTTCATCAGCAGGGCCTCGGCGGCCTCGCGCACCGTGGCGCCCTCGTGCTGCGCGACGAACCGCAGCAGGGCGAGCTGCCCCTCGGGAGGCTTGGGGTGCGGGTACCGGGCGGTGACCTGTCGGTCCAGCGCCCGGTGCAGCGCGGGAAGGCACGCCGCGAGCCCGGAGGCCACGCGGTCGATGTCCCGGCGAGGGGTGCTGGAGTCGGTCACCCCGGAACAATAGATATGAAGAGATAGGTATGTCAAAAGAGGTAATGGCCGGGTGCCGCCACCGGCCCCGCGCAACGCACTCGCAACCTTCGCCGTGATGGCATGCACGGCATGGGCGACACAGGCGACACCTACGAGGAGACCCCGCGCGTCGAGCTGACCGCCGAGGCGTCCGTACTGCTGCGGCGGCTCCGCGAGGCGCACGGCCCGCTGATGTTCCACCAGTCCGGCGGCTGCTGCGACGGCAGCGCCCCCATGTGCTACCCGGCCGGCGAGTTCCGCACCGGCGCCTCGGACGTCCTGCTCGGCGAACTGGCCGTCGACGGCATGGAGGAGCCGGTGGAGTTCTGGATGTCGCGCAGCCAGTACGAGACGTGGCGTCACACCCGGCTGATCGTGGACGTCGTCCCGGGCCGGGGAAGCGGCTTCTCGCTGGAGGCGCCCGAGGGGGTGCGCTTCCTCATCCGCTCCCACGTGATCGACGTCTAGAGCCACCGAGGCCGCGGAGGCACCGCCCTACGGTCTGAGGCTGCCCACGATGTCCGCCGTCGCGGTCAGTCCGCTGTTGATGGTCGGGGCGATGCTCGTGCTCGCCAGGTAGAAGCCGAGCAGCAGGCACACCAGTGCGTGCGAGACCTTCAGCCCGCCGTTGCGCAGGAAGAGCACCGCCAGGATGGACAGCAAGAGCACCACAGAGATGGAAACGGCCATCGTCAACCTCCTCCGCCACGTCCACTTCGCGGCGTTCGGCCGTAAGTGTGGCGTAGCGGAGGGTTCGTCCGTGCGGCTGACCTGTCCTCCGAACGAGTGGTGTTCCGGCGCTGCCCTACGCGTCCGGGTGGGCGTCGAGGAACGCCTCGAGGCCCGCGAGGTCGTCGGTGTTGAGATGGTCGACACCGGCGGCGAGCAGTTCGGCCCACACGGCGTCCCGCGCGGGCCCCGCCACGTCGGGCGTGGCCCAGAAGCGCACCCGCTGCCCGCGGGCGTGGGCCGCGCCCACGATGTCCCGCAGTCTGCGCCGCTCGGCGGCGGGGAAGGCCCCCACGCCCTGCCAGGTGAAGTTGAGCGACCAGTTGTCGCTGATCAGCGGGACGAAGGAGGCCGGTGCGGTGGTGCCGAGGTCGGTGAGGCGGCCGTCGTAGAAGGCCCGGCGGGTGCGCTGGGCCGCCATGGGCGCGCGGGCGGCCCGGTCGCCGGAGACCACCGCGGTGACCGCGCCGGGAAACACCCGTCCGTGGGCGCAGGAGGTGAACAGGTGCTGGTAGCGGCGCAGCCGGCGGTCGAGTTCGAGGTACGTCGCCTCGCCCTCGGTCTTGATGTCGATCAGGAGTTGCAGGGAGCGGCGGTCCCGCCGGTAGACCCGGCCGTGGCCCGCACGGACGCGGGCGGCGAGCGGGTCGAGGTAGAGCGACTCCAGGGTGCGGGACGGGTCGAGATCCTCGGGGTCGTGGGCGACCAGGAGTTGGCCGCCGACCAGGTAGATGTCGGCCTCGACGCTGCCGAAGCGGTGGTCGAGGGCGTCGAGGAGGGGGCGGGGGTGCTCGTAGTCGTTGTGGGCGTGCGCACGCCACAGCGGGCGCGGTCCGTGCCTGCCTTCGGACGCCAGCGCGGTGCCGGCGGGCAGGGCGACCGCGCCCGCGAGGGCGGCGCCGAGGGTGGTGAGGGCTCTGCGTCGGGTGGTGAGGGCCATGCTCTGCCTCCCTGGAGGTGCCGTACGGGACGCCTGTGAGTATGGGGTCCCGTCGGCCTCAGGGAGCAGAGCCGTGCGGGGAGTTGGCCGGACCGCCGCCGGTCGTTCACCTCGGTCGTCCACCTCACCGGGGCGGTACGGACCCGACGCACCCGCGTGCGGGGCGGTACGTCAGGGAGCCCGCAGGCCGACCAGTTCGGCCAGCGCCGCGCGGTGGGTGCCCGCCGCGCCGTAGGCGATCGAGTCCGCCTTGGCCCGCTTGAGGTACAGGTGGACCGGGTGTTCCCACGTCATGCCGATGCCGCCGTGCAGCTGCAGCGCCTCCTCGGCGGCGTGGACGGCGACCTGGGCCGCGTACGCCTGGGCCACGGCCACCGCCACGTCGGTGTCCGCACCGGTCGCCAGGGCGTCGGCCGCGTTCCGGGCGGCGGCGCGCAGACCGGCCACCTCCAGCCACAGCCGGGCGAGCCGATGCTTGAGCGCCTGGAAGCCGCCGACCTGTCGGTTGAACTGCTTGCGTTCCTTGAGGTAGCGGACCGTCTCGGTCAGCAGCCAGTCGGCGAGACCCAGTTGCTCGGAGGCGAGCAGCCCGGCACCGGCCGTGAGGGCCCGGCGCACGGCGGGTTCCGCGTCCCCGAGGCGGCGCCCGGGGGCACCGGCGAGGGCCACCCGCGCCAGTGGCCGGGTGGCGTCGAGCGACACCTGGGGAGTGACGGTCACGTCGGCGGCGCCGACCGCGTACAGGCCCCCGTCGTCGGCGGGCACGAGCAGCACGTCGGCGAGGGAGGCGTCGGCGATGCCGGTCAACTCCCCGTGCAACGCGCCCGCTTCGAGACGCACCCGCGAGACGGTGCCGCCCGGCGCGACGTGCAGTCCGACCGCGAGCGCGGCGACGGTCGTGGCGGACGCCAGCTCGCCGAGCAGGTCGTCGGCCCCGCAGGCCAGCATCGCCTCGGTGGCGACGACGGCGCTCGTCAGGTACGGCACCGGTGCGACCGCCCGGCCCAGCTCCTCCAGGACCACGGCAGCTTCGCGGTGGGTGGCACCCTGCCCGCCCAGTTCCTCCGGGATCAGCAGGCCCGCGAGGCCCATCGAGTCGGCGAGGGCCTTCCACAGCGACACGTCGTGCGGGGCGGCCGACTCGGTGCGGGTGATGACGCCCGCCGGGTCGCAGTGGTCGGTGAGCAGGTCCCGGACGGCGGCCCGCAGCGCCTCTTCCTCCTCCGTCAGGAGCAGAGCGGGTTCCTGCTGTGCGCTCATCGGGCGAGGTCCTTCCATGCGACGTCCTTGTCGGTGCGGGGCTCGGCGGGCAGGCCGAGGACGCGTTCGGCGACGATGTTCAGCAGGACCTCGCTGGTCCCGCCCTCGATGCTGTTGCCCTTGGAGCGCAGGTAGCGGTATCCGGCGTCGCGGCCGGTGAAGTCGACCAGCTCGGGGCGGCGCATGGTCCAGTCGTCGTAGAGCAGGCCCTCCTCGCCGAGGAGTTCGACCTCCAGGCCGCTGATCTCCTGGTTGAGCCGCGCGAAGTTCAGCTTCATGCCGGCGCCCTCCGGGCCGGGCTGGCCGGCCGCCAGTTGCTGGCGCAGGCGCACGCCGGTGAGGCGGGCGACCTCGGCCTCGACCCACAGGCCGAGCAGCCGCTGGTGCAGGTCGTGGGTGCGCAGTTCGGGGCGCTCGCGCCAAGTCGCGGCGATCTTGCCGATCATGCCGCCCTCGCGGGGGATCGGCGTGCCGCCGATGGCGACGCGTTCGTTGTTCAATGTGGTCTGCGCGACCCGCCAGCCGTCGCCGATCTCGCCGAGGCGGTGGGAGTCGGGGATGCGGACGTCGGTGAGGAACACCTCGTTGAACTCGGCCTCGCCGGTGATCTGGCGCAGCGGCCGCACCTCGACACCGGGATCGGTCATGTCGCACACGAAGTAGGTGATGCCCCGGTGCTTGGGCACGTCCGGGTCTGTGCGGGCGATCAGGATGGCCCAGCGCGCGAGGTGTGCGCTGGAGGTCCACACCTTCTGCCCGTTGACCACCCAGTTCTCGCCGTCGCGGACCGCCCGGGTGCCGAGCGCGGCCAGGTCGGACCCGGCGCCCGGCTCGCTGAAGAGCTGGCACCAGACCTCCTCGCCGGTCCACAGCGGGCGCAGCAGCCGGCGCTTCTGCTCCTCGGTGCCGTACTGGAGGATGGTCGGGGCGGCCATGCCCAGGCCGATGCCGATGCGCCGGGGGTCGTTGTCGGGGGCACCGGCGGCCGCCAACTCGGCGTCGACGACGGCCTGGAGGGAGCGCGGGGCACCGAGGCCGCCGAGCCCTTCCGGGTAGTGCGCCCAGGCGAGTCCGGCGTCGAAGCGCGCCCGGAGGAAGTCCAGGCGGTCCGTGGCGGCCGGTGGGTGCGCGGCGAGCAACTCGCTTGTACGGCGGCGCAGTTCCGCTGCGTCGGTCATGCGGCGGTTCCCTTCTCGAACTTCTCCGGTACGACGGCCACCCGGCCGGTCGTCTTGCCCTCGGCCACCCGCTGCACGGCGGCCGCGGCCCCGTCGAGCGGTACCCGCTCGCTCACCAACGGCTTGATCGCGCCCCGCGCGGCCAGCTCGGTGAGCTGTTCGTGGCAGTGCCGGACCAGCTCGGGGTTCTTGGTGTTGTACAGGCCCCAGTGCAGGCCGAGGATCGCGTAGTTCTTCACCAGCGCGTGGTTGAGGGCGGGGCTCGGGATCGTGCCGCTCGCGAAGCCGACGACGACGATCCGGCCCTCGAAGGCGACGGCCTTGGCGGACTGGGCGTAGGCCTCACCGCCGACGGGGTCGTAGATCACGTCGGCGCCCCGGCCGCCGGTGGCCTCCTTCACGGCGGCGACGACGTCCTCGGCGTGCCGGTCGACGACCGCGTCGCAGCCCAGCTCGCGGGCGACGGCCGCCTTCTCCGGGCCGCCCACCACGCCGACGACGGTGGCACCGGCCGCCTTGCCCAGCTGCACGGCGGCGCTCCCGACACCGCCCGCGGCGGCGTGCACGAGCAGGGTCTCGCCGGCTTCCAGCCGGGCCTGGCGGTGCAGGCCGAACCAGCCGGTCTGGTAGCCGATGTGCAGGGCGGCGGCCTCGGCGTCGTCCAGGGCGTCCGGCGCGGGCAGCAGGGCACGGGCGTCCGCGACGGCGTACTCGGCGAAGCCCCCGTGCGGCAGCGCCGGGTTGGCGATGACGCGGCGCCCGTCCTCGGTCTCGCCGCAGATCTCCACGCCCGGCGTGAACGGCAGCGGCGGCCGGACCTGGTACTGGCCCCGGCACAGCAGGGCGTCCGGGAAGTTGATGTTCGCGGCCCGGACCCTCAGCAGGACCTGGCCCTCCCCCGGCGTCGGCGGCGACACGTCCGCGAGGCGCATCACCTCGCCCGGCTCGCCGTTCTCGTGCACCTGCCATGCCTGCATGCGGGGCCTCCACCGACTGCGTCGTCCGACCGGGTCCTTCGCATACTAAGCGGTCGCTTGCCCTTCGGGGAACAGCTTTCGCGCAGTCGTGCGTCACGGCCTTCAGGAACGGCTGGGCCGCGCCCGTACGTGCATCCGCTCGCCCTGCGGGCCGAAGAGGCTGAGGAACTCGGCCGGCCCCTCCCCCGTCGACCCGAACCAGTGCGGCACCCGGGTGTCGAACTCGGCGGCCTCCCCCGCCGACAGCACCACGTCGTGCTCGCCCAGCACGAGCCGCAGCCGGCCGGAGAGCACGTAGATCCACTCGTACCCCTCGTGGGTGCGCGGGTCCGGCTCCTCACTGCGCTGCGGCTGGAGCACCTTGAACGCCTGGAGGCCGCCCGCCTGGCGGGTGAGCGGCCAGTGGGTGCGGCCGTGTCGCACGATGGGCTCGGCGCGCACCCGGGGGTCGTCGACCCGCGGGGCGCCGACCAGCTCGTCCAGCGGCACCTGGTGGACCTGGGCGATCGGCAGCAGCAGTTCGAGGCTCGGCTTGCGCAGGCCCGACTCCAGCCGCGACAGCGTGCTCACCGAGATGCCGGTCGACTCGGACAGCGCCGCCAGGGTCACCTCGCGTTCCTTGCGCACCTGGCGGAGCCTCGGCCCGACACCGGCGAGGACATCGTCTGCGGTCGTCATGCGTTTATTGCAGTTCCGGCAAACCCGTTTGTCAATCCCGTGGTGCTGCGCGACCTTCGGGGTGGAGGTGGTCACCATGACCCAGAACAAGGACGTCACCCAGGACGGGGACCTGACCGGCACGTACGACGTGGTGGTGGTCGGCGGCGGCGCGGCGGGGCTGTCCGCCGCGCTGGTCCTGGGCCGCTCGCGGCTGCGCACCCTGGTGGTCGACGCCGGTGAGCCGCGCAACGCGCCCTCGGACCACATGCAGGGCTACCTGACCCGGGACGGCATGTCCCCGGCCGAGTTCCTGGCGCTGGGCCGGGAGGAGATCGCGCGCTACGGAGTGGAGCTGGTCCGCGACCGCGCCGTGGACGTCTGTCGGGACGAGGACTTCGCGGTACGGCTGGCCGGCGGACGGACCGTGCGCGCCCGCCGGCTGATCGTCACCACCGGGCTCAGGGACGAGCTGCCGGCCGTGCCCGGGGTCGCCGAGCGGTACGGCCGGGACGTGCTGCACTGCCCGTTCTGCCACGGCTGGGAGGTGCGGGACGAACGCTTCGGCGTCCTGGCCACCAGCCCGCTGAGCGTGCACCAGGCCCTCATGGTGTCCGGCTGGTCGGACGACGTGACGCTCTTCCTGCACACGGTCGCCGAGCGGGAACTGTCCGACGACGACCTGCGGCGGCTGGCCGCGGCCGGGGTCAAGGTGGTGCCCGGCGAGGTCGCCGCCCTGCGGGTCGAGGACGACCGGCTCACCGGGGTGCGGCTGGCGGACGGCACGGCGCACGACCGCACGGTGGTGTTCGTCGCCCCGAAGGCGGTCCCGCAGACCGGTCTGATGGAGCGGCTGGGGGCGGAGTTGCAGGAGACGCCGTTCGGCGCCTACCCCGTGGTGGACCCGACGGGCCGGACCAGCGTGCCGGGCGTGTGGACGGCCGGCAACGCGATGGGCTTCGGCGAGCAGGTCGTCCACGCGGCGAGCGGCGGCTACCGTGCCGCGGCGGCGATCGTCGGCGACCTGATCATGTCGGGGCTGGACGCGGCCATCGCCGGGTGAGGGCCGCCCCGGGCACCCGGAGAGGGCGCACGCCGGTGGCGCGACGCCGGTGACGCGGCGCCGGCGGGATCGCGCGGGAGCCGCGGGGTGTGCGCCAGCCTTCCCCGGTGCACCATGACTGCATGCTGCTTGCCCGGTTGGCCCAGGTGTCCCGGGAGGTCGCCGCCACGTCGGCGCGGTCCCGCAAGACCGTCCTGCTCGCGGAGCTGTTCCGCGAGGCGGAGGCGGCAGACGTGCCGGTCGTCATCCCGTATCTGGCCGGACGGCTCCCGCAGGGCCGGATCGGCGTCGGCTGGAAGGTGCTGAGCCGCCCGGTCCCGCCGGCCGATACCCCGGCGCTGACCGTGCGGGACGTGGACGCCCGGCTCACCCGGCTCGGCGCGGTCTCCGGCGCCGGTTCGCAGGCCGAGCGGGCCCGGCTGGTCGGCGAGCTGATGGGCGCGGCCACGGAGGACGAGCAGCGCTTCCTGACCGGGCTGCTCACCGGGGAGGTCCGCCAGGGCGCCCTGGACGCGGCCGCCGTCGAGGGCCTGGCCGCGGCGACGGACGCTCCCCCGGCGGACGTACGGCGCGCGGTGATGCTCGCGGGTTCGCTCCAGACGGTGGCGCAGGCCCTGCTGGCGGACGGTCCCGGCGCCCTGGACCGGTTCCGGCTCACCGTCGGCCGGCCCGTGCTGCCGATGCTGGCGCACAGCGCGTCCTCGGTCGCCGAGGCGGTCGGCAAGCTGGGCGCCGCGGCCGTGGAGGAGAAGCTGGACGGCATCCGCGTCCAGGTGCACCGGGACGGCGGCACCGTACGGGTCTACACCCGCACCCTGGACGACATCACCGACCGGCTCCCCGAGGTCACCGAGGCGGCCCTGGCGCTGCCGGGCGAGCGGTTCATCCTGGACGGCGAGGCCATCTCGCTGGACGCGGACGGGCGTCCCCGCTCCTTCCAGGAGACCGCCGGACGGGTGGGCTCCCGTACCGACGTGGCCACGGCGGCGCGGGCGGTCCCCGTCTCGGCGGTGTTCTTCGACGCGCTGTCCGTCGACGGCCGCGACCTGCTCGACCTGCCGCTGACCGAACGGCACGCGGAGCTGGCCCGGCTGGTCCCCGAGCCCCTGCGGGTACGGCGCACGCTGGTGCCGGGCCCCGAGGACACCGGGGAGGCGGAGGAGTTCCTCGCCCGGACCCTGGAGCGCGGGCACGAGGGCGTCGTCGTCAAGGGGCTCGACGCCACGTACAGCGCGGGACGGCGCGGCGCGTCCTGGCTGAAGGTCAAGCCCGTCCACACGCTCGACCTGGTGGTGCTGGCCGCCGAGTGGGGCCACGGCCGCCGCACCGGCAAGCTCTCCAACCTGCACCTGGGCGCCCGCACCGCCGACGGCTCCTTCGCGATGCTCGGCAAGACCTTCAAGGGCATGACCGACGCCCTGCTGGCCTGGCAGACCGGGCGCCTGAGGGAGCTGGCCGTCGAGGAGCACGGCTGGGGCGTGACCGTACGGCCCGAACTCGTCGTCGAGATCGCCTACGACGGCCTGCAGCGCTCCACCCGCTATCCGGCCGGCGTCACCCTCCGCTTCGCCCGCGTGGTCCGCTACCGCGAGGACAAGCGCCCCGAGGACGCGGACACCGTGGACACCCTGCTCGCCGCCCACCCCGGGGTGGCCCCGTGAGGCGCAGCGCGGGCCTGCTGCTGCACCGGCGCGGGCCGGGCGGGGAGCTGGAGGTGCTCCTCGGCCACATGGGCGGCCCCTTCTACGTGCGCCGGGACACGGGCGCGTGGACGGTCCCCAAGGGCGAGTACGACCCGGCGGAGCCCGCGTGGGAGGCGGCCCGGCGCGAGTTCGAGGAGGAGCTGGGGCTGCCTCCGCCCGGGGGCGAGACGGTCCCGCTCGGCGAGGTGCGGCAGGCGGGCGGGAAGGTCGTCACGGTCTGGGCCGTGGCGGCCGACCTCGATCCGGCCACGGTCGTCCCCGGCACCTTCCGCATGGAGTGGCCGCCGAGATCGGGGCGGACCGAGGAGTTCCCCGAGCTGGACCGGGTGGCGTGGTTCGGGCTGGACCGGGCCCGCGAGGTGATCGTGAAGGCGCAGTCCGCGTTTCTCGACCGGCTGGCTGAGCACTCGCACTGACAAGACGCCACGAGGAACGACGCGACCCGTCCGCGTTGCGGCACCCCGGGCCGCGCGCCAAGGTCGGAGCACGAACGCACCCAGGGAGGTCGGCCATGCCCATCGCGACGGTGAACCCGGCGAACGGCGAGACGCTCAGGACGTACGAGGCCATGGGCGAGGAGGAGATCGAGCGCCGGATCGAGCTCGCGGAGGCCACCTTCCGCACCTACCGGACCACGGGGTTCTACGAGCGGGCCGGGCTGATGCGCCGGGCCGCCGACCTCCTGGAGGCCGATCAGAAGGAGATCGGGAAGGTCATCACCACGGAGATGGGCAAGCCGGTGAAGCAGGCCCGCGCCGAGGCGGCCAAGTGCGCCAAGGCGATGCGCTGGTACGCCGACCACGCGGCGGAACTGCTGGCCGACGAGGAGCCCGCCGAGGCCGACGTGAAGGACTCCGGTGCCTCCCGGGCGCTGGTCCGCTACCGGCCGCTCGGCCCGGTGCTCGCGGTGATGCCGTGGAACTTCCCGCTCTGGCAGGTGATCAGGTTCGCGGCGCCCGCGCTGATGGCGGGCAACGTCGGGCTGCTCAAGCACGCCTCGAACGTGCCGCAGACCGCCCTGTACCTGGAGGACCTGTTCCACCGGGCGGGCTTCCCCGAGGGCTGCTTCCAGACCCTGCTCATCGGTTCCGCCCAGGTCGACGACATCCTGCGCGACGAGCGGGTGCGGGCCGCCACCCTCACCGGCAGCGAGCCCGCGGGCCGCGCGGTGGCCTCCACCGCCGGGGAGATGATCAAGAAGACCGTGCTGGAGCTGGGCGGCAGCGACCCGTTCGTCGTCATGCCGTCCGCCGACGTCGAGCGGGCCGCCGAGGTGGCGGTGACCGCGCGCACGCAGAACGCCGGCCAGTCGTGCATCGCCGCCAAGCGGTTCATCGTGCACACGGACGTGTACGACGCCTTCGCCGAGCGCTTCACCGAGGGGATGCGGGCGCTGAAGGTCGGCGATCCGATGGACGAGGGGACCGACGTCGGCCCGCTCTCCAGCGAGCAGGGGCTGAACGACCTGGTGGAGCTGGTCGACGACGCGGTGCGCGGCGGCGCGACGGTGCTGTGCGGCGGCGAACGCCCGGACGGGCCGGGCTGGTACTACCCGCCGACCGTCCTGGCGGACGTCACCCGCGAGCTGCGCATCCACCGCGAGGAGGCCTTCGGCCCGGTCGCCACGCTCTACCGGGCGGCCGACCTGGACGAGGCGGTGCTGATCGCCAACGACACCGACTTCGGACTCAGTTCGAACGTGTGGACGCGCGACGACGCGGACGTGGACCGCTTCGTCCGGGACCTGGAGGCGGGCGGCGTGTACGTCAACGGGATGACGGCCTCCCACCCGGCCTTCCCGTTCGGCGGGGTCAAGCGGTCGGGGTACGGGCGTGAGCTGTCCGGGCACGGAATCCGCGAGTTCTGCAACATCACCACCGTATGGCACGGAGCGTGAGCCTTCCGCGACTACGATCCCCATTGTGAACCGCGAAGTGACCCTGCCTCTGATCGTCGACGACCGCGGCACGCTCCAGGTCGCCGCGTCCGACGTGAGCAAGCTGCTGCGCACGGTCGGCGGACGGTGGCTGCGGTTGGTGGAGACCGGCGAGGGGAGCCTGGACGAGGACACCGTCGCGGCCCTCACCATCGAGCTGGCCAAGCTCGCCGACCGGATCGACGTGGCGTGCATCGCCCACAGCAGCGGCCGTTCCTCCTGACGTCCCTGCCTGCCGTCCCGCTGTCCCGCGGTCCCGCCGTCCCCGAAACGGAGTAACCCGGCGAGAGATCATCGCACCGGTGAGTGATCGTGGACGGGCACCCCTGAGAAGGTGCACCACTTTCCGGCCGGGGGGCCGCAAGCCTTCCGCGAGGCGAAAGCAGGCACGGTTCATGGCGACTTTGTGCAGACCCTCGGTGTCCGTCCCGGAGCACGTGATCACGATGGAGGAGACGCTGGAGCTGGCGCGCCGGCGTCACAGCGACCATCCGCAACTGCCGCTCGCGCTCCGGTTGATAGAGAACACCGGGGTCCGCACCCGGCACATCGTGCAGCCCATCGAGGAGACGCTGGAGCACCCCGGCTTCGAGGACCGCAACAAGGTCTACGAGCGGGAGGCCAAGTCCCGCGTCCCGGCCGTCGTCCAGCGGGCCCTGGACGACGCGGACCTGCTCACCACCGACATCGACGTGATCATCTACGTCTCGTGCACGGGCTTCATGATGCCCTCGCTCACGGCGTGGATGATCAACGAGATGGGCTTCGACAGCACCACGCGCCAGATACCCATCGCTCAGCTGGGCTGTGCGGCCGGCGGCGCGGCGATCAACCGGGCCCACGACTTCTGCACCGCCTACCCCGAGGCCAACGCGCTCATCGTGGCCTGCGAGTTCTGCTCGCTGTGCTACCAGCCCACCGACCTCGGTGTGGGTTCCCTGCTCTGCAACGGCCTCTTCGGCGACGGCATCGCCGCCGCGGTGGTCCGCGGCCAGGGCGGCACCGGAGTGCACCTGGAGCGCAACGGCTCGTACCTGATCCCCAAGACCGAAGAGTGGATCATGTACGACGTCAAGGCGACCGGTTTCCACTTCCTGCTGGACAAGCGGGTGCCGGCCACCATGGAGCCGCTCGCACCGGCGCTCAAGGACCTGGCGGGCGAGCACGGTTGGGACGCCTCCGACCTGGACTTCTACATCGTGCACGCGGGCGGCCCCCGGATCCTCGACGACCTCAGCACCTTCCTCCAAGTGGAGCCGCACGCCTTCCGGTTCAGCCGGGCGACGCTCACCGAGTACGGCAACATCGCCAGCGCCGTCGTCCTGGACGCGCTGCGCCGGCTGTTCGACGAGGGCGGCGTCGCCGACGGGGCGCGCGGGCTGCTGGCCGGTTTCGGCCCCGGCATCACCGCCGAGATGTCGCTGGGCTGCTGGCAGACGGCCGACGCGCGACGGAGCGTGCGGCAGGACATGACCCGGGGTGAGCCCCGGGGTGTGACGCGGAGTGTGAGGCAGCCGTGAGCGAAGAGACGATGTCCCGGCCCGTGCCGCCCGTCCGGGACTGGCCGGCCGTCGACCTGCCCGGCAGCGATTTCGACCCGGTGCTGACCGAGTTGATGCGCGAGGGCCCCGTCACCCGGATCTCGCTGCCCAATGGCGAGGGCTGGGCCTGGCTGGTGACCCGCCACGACGACGTCCGCCTGGTCACCAACGACCCCCGGTTCGGCCGCGAGGCCGTCATGGACCGGCAGGTCACCCGGCTGGCCCCGCACTTCATCCCGGCGCGCGGCGCGGTCGGCTTCCTGGACCCGCCCGATCACACCCGGCTGCGCCGCTCGGTGGCAGCGGCCTTCACCGCGCGGGGTGTGGAGCGCGTGCGCGAGCGGTCCCGCGGCATGCTGGACGAGCTGGTCGACGCCATGCTGAGGGCCGGTCCGCCCGCCGACCTCACCGAGGCGGTGCTGAGTCCCTTCCCGATCGCGGTGATCTGCGAGCTGATGGGCGTTCCGGCCGCCGACCGGCACGCCATGCACACCTGGACCCAGCTGATCCTGTCCTCCTCGCACGGCGCCGAGGTCAGCGAACGGGCCAAGAACGAGATGAACGCCTACTTCTCGGATCTCATCGGGCTCCGCTCGGACAGCACCGGCGAGGACGTCACCTCACTGCTGGGTGCCGCCGTGGGGCGGGACGAGATCACGCTGACGGAGGCCGTCGGGCTGGCGGTCCTGCTCCAGATCGGCGGCGAGGCGGTCACCAACAACAGCGGGCAGATGTTCCACCTGCTGCTGAGCCGTCCGGAGCTCGCCGAACGCCTGCGCTCCGAGCCGGAGATGCGCCCCCGGGCCATCGACGAGCTGCTGCGCTGGATTCCCCACCGCAACGCCGTGGGCCTGTCCCGGATCGCCCTGGAGGATGTGGACATCAGGGGCGTGCGGATCCGCGCGGGAGACGCGGTCTACGTGTCCTACCTGGCCGCCAACCGCGACCCGGAGGTCTTCCCCGACCCGGACACCATCGACTTCGACCGCTCCCCCAACCCGCACGTGTCCTTCGGCTTCGGCCCGCACTACTGCCCCGGCGGCATGCTGGCCCGGCTGGAGTCGGAGCTGCTCGTCGACGCGGTCCTGGACCGGGTGCCGGGGCTGAAGCTCGCGGTGGCGCCCGAGGACGTGCCCTTCAAGAAGGGTGCGCTGATCCGCGGGCCCGAGGCCCTGCCGGTGACCTGGTGAGCGGCCTGGTGGCGGCGGCCGAGGGCCTTCTTGTGCCGCCGGGTCAGGGCAGGGTGGTGCAGGCGCCGGCCCAGCACGTGACCTTCAAGGTGACCGGTTCGCACTCGCGCATGGCGTCGACCTTCGAGGTGATCGTGCCTCCTGGGTTCGACGTCGGAGCCCATGTGCACACCCGCAGCGAGGAGCTGTTCTACGTGCTCGAGGGCGAGCTGGACGTGCTCGCCTTCGAGCCGAGGGTCCGTACGCCGGACAGCTGGCAGAAGTGGGAGTCGAGTTCGGGCAACCGGGTGGTGCGCGCCACCCCGGGCACGGTCATCGTCGTGCCCCCCGGCTGCCCGCACGCCTTCGCCAACCCGACTGGCGAGCCGGCCAAGATGTTCTTCCAGGCCAGCCCGCCCCCGGACCACGAGCGCTACTTCGAGGAGCTGCTGGAGATCCTCGGCGACGGAGGCCCACCGGACCACGAGGCGATCGAGGCCCTCAGAGCCAAGTACGACATCCAGCAGCTGACCCCGCTCAGGCACAGGTGAGACACCCAGGGGCGAGGGGAACTGCGCGACCAGCCACGGCGGACGGCAGGCCCGCATCGCACCCCCGCCCCGACGGCGCTACCGAATCGGCATCCCGGCAAGCGTCCGCGCGATCACCAGCCGCTGGATCTCACTCGTCCCCTCGAAGATCGTGTAGATCGCGGAGTCCCGGTGCATCCGCTCCACCGGGTACTCCCGCGTGTAGCCGTTGCCGCCCAGGATCTGGACCGCCTGGGCGGTCACCTTCTTCGCGGTCTCGCTCGCGAACAGCTTGGACATCGAGCCCTCGGCCGCCGTGAACGGCTTGCCGTTGATCGCCATCCACGAGGCCCGCCACACCAGCAGCCGGGCCGCGTCGATGGACGTCCGCATGTCGGCGAGCTGGAAGGCGACGCCCTGGTTGTCGATGATGGGGCGTCCGAACTGCTCCCGGGTCTGCGCGTACTCCAGCGCCACCTCGTACGCCGCACGCGCCGTGCCGACCGCCATCGCGCCGACCGCCGGGCGGGACGCCTCGAAGGTGGCCATCGCCGCGTTCTTCACGCGCTCGCCGCCCTTCTTGGCCTTCTCCCGGGCGCGGGCGAGGCGGGCGTCCAGCTTCTCCTTGCCGCCGAGCAGGCAGGAGCCGGGCACGCGCACGCCGTCGAGCACGACCTCGGCGGTGTGCGAGGCGCGGATGCCGTGCTTCTTGAACTTCTGGCCCTGGGACAGCCCCGGCGTGTTCGGCGGGACGATGAAGGAGGCGTGGCCCTTGGAGCCCAGGTCCGGGTCGACGACCGCGACGACGACGTGGACGTTGGCGATACCGCCGTTGGTCGCCCAGGTCTTGGTGCCGTTGAGGACCCACTCGTCCTTGGCCTCGTCGTAGACGGCACGGGTGCGCATGGACGCCACGTCGGAGCCCGCGTCGGGCTCGGAGGAGCAGAAGGCGGCGACCTTGACGTCGTTGGCGTCGCCGTACATCTGCGGGATCCAGGTGCCGATCTGCTCCTCGGTGCCGTTGGCGAGGACGCCGACGGCGGCAAGGCCGGTGCCGACGATCGACAGGGCGATGCCCGCGTCGCCCCAGAACAGCTCCTCCATCGCCATGGGGATGCCGAGGCCGGTGGGGTCGAAGTACTGCTGGGCGTAGAAGTCCAGGGAGTAGATGCCGACCTTGGCCGCCTCCTGGATGACCGGCCAGGGAGTCTCCTCGCGCTCGTCCCATTCGGCGGCCGCGGGGCGGATGACGTCGGCCGCGAAGCCGTGCAGCCAGTCCCGGACCTCCTTCTGTTCGTCGCTCAGCTCCATGGTGAACTCGGCCATGTCCCCTCCAGTGACGCCCGTGCATGTTACTTGCGGTAACACCGAGTGTGTTACCCACGGGTAAGAAAAGTCAACTCCCGGGGCACCCTCGCCCTCCCGTTCGATGGCCCTCGTCCCGTGAGTGTTAGTTTGCGCAGGCGTCACCGAAACAGCACGGGTGGGGAGAGCACATGAACACCACACAGCGGCCCGATCAGCAGACGTCCGCCGACCGCAGACGGCGCGAGCTGCTCGAGGCCGCCGACCGGGTGGTGCTGCGCGACGGTCCGCACGCCTCGATGAACGCCATCGCCGCCGAGGCGGGCATCACCAAGCCGATCCTCTACCGCCACTTCGGCGACAAGGGCGGACTCTACGCCGCCCTCGCCGTCCGGCACACGGACGCCCTCCTCGCCTCCCTGCGGGCCGCCCTGGACGCTCCGGCGGAGCGGCGGCAGCGCGTCGAGGCCACCCTGGACACCTACCTGGCGGCCATCGAGGCACGCCCGCAGGTGTACCGCTTCCTGATGCATCCGGCGGAGAGCGCCGGCAGCCCGGGCGACCAGTCGGAGCAGGGCTTCGACGTCGGCAAGCACTCGGCGCCGCTGCTGCGCCGCATGGGCGAGGAACTGGCCCAGGTCATCGAGGAGCGCCTCGACGTCGGACCGGGCACCCAGCAGCTGGCTCGGGTGTGGGGCCACGGGATCGTCGGCATGATGCACGCCGCCGGGGACTGGTGGCTGGGCGAACGGCCCTGCCCCCGGGAGGAGTTGGTGCGCACCCTGGCCGACCTGCTGTGGGGCCGCCTCGCCGAGGCCGGCGACAAGGCGGGCGGCCCGGGCTTCTGACGGCCCGGACCACTGCCCTCCCCGGGCGTCGTCGCCGGCGGCGGCCGCTCAGCGGTGCCAGGACGCCCGCGCCACCTGGCGCATCAGCTTCCGGTGGCGCCGGCCGGTCAGGCGATCGGCGTAGACCCGCCCCTCCAGGTGGTCGCACTCGTGCTGGAGGCACCGGGCGAAGAAGCCCGTCCCGCGCACGGTGACCGGCTCACCGGTGAGCGTGAAGCCCGTCACCACCGCCTCGTCGTGCCGCTCGGTCCCCGCCTCCAGACCCGGCAGCGACAGACAGCCCTCCGGGCCCCGCACCACCACCCCGCCGGTCTCCACCAGCCGGGGGTTCACCACGTGCCCGAGGTGCCGCTCGTCCTCGTCGTCCGGGCAGTCGTACACGAAGACGCGCAGCGCCTCGCCGATCTGGTTGGCGGCCAGGCCCACGCCGTGGGCGGCGTACATGGTCGCGAACAAGTCCTCCACGAGCGCCGCGAGTTGGGGACCGAAGTCCGTCACCTCCGCGCAGCGGGCGTGCAGGACGGGGTCGCCGAGGAGGCCGAGGGGACGGACGCGCCCGTGGGCGCCCGGGATGGAGCCGTGTCGCATGGCGGCCAGAGTAAGGTCCCTGTGTCCCCCGGCGGCGCGCGCCCACCGCCGGAACCGGTGGCCGGTGCCGCGATTCGGGAGTGCGAATGGATCTCGATAGGCTGAGGTCCACACCACGTGGCCGTCAGGCTTCACAGGCTTCAGGCGCGGCGCGTACGGCAAGGAGGATCGAGAACTGATGGCAGGCAACTCGGACCCGCTCACGCCGCGGGCCAAGATCGCCGTGACCGCGGGCAAGGCGGTCGCGGCGGCGTCGCGCGCCGCGGGGCGCGGCAGCGGTTCGGTGATCGGCGGCCGGGTCGCGCTGAAACTCGACCCCGACCTCCTGCACCGGCTCGCCCAGCACCTGGACGTGACCCTGGTCTCGGCGACCAACGGCAAGACGACCACCACCCGGCTCATCGCCGAGGCCCTCAAGGCGGCCGGTCCGGTCGTCTCCAACGCCCTCGGCGCCAACATGCCGGCCGGCATCACCTCGGCGCTCGCGGGCGGCGCGGAGGCCCGTTACGGCGTCATCGAGGTCGACGAGAAGTACCTCGTGGGCGTCGCCCAGGCCACCGACCCGAAGTGCATCGCGCTGCTGAACCTCTCCCGCGACCAGCTGGACCGCGCCGCCGAGACCCGGATGCTCGCCGAGAACTGGCGCGAGGGCCTGGCCGGCTCGAAGGCCGTGGTCGTCGCCAACGCCGACGACCCGCTGGTGGTGTGGGCCGCCTCCTCCTCCCCCAACGTGATCTGGGTCGCCGCGGGGCAGATGTGGAAGGACGACGCCTGGTCCTGCCCGTCCTGCGGCGGTGTGATGCAGCGCCCCGGCGACGACTGGTTCTGCGGCGAGTGCGGTTTCCGCCGTCCCACGGCGAGCTGGGCCCTGTCCGGCGACCACGTCCTCGATCCGCACGGCTCCGCCTGGCCGATCCACCTCCAGCTACCGGGCCGCGCCAACAAGGCGAACGCCGCCTCCTCGGCCGCCGTCGCCGCCGTCTTCGGGGTGCCGCCGCAGGTCGCCCTGGAGCGCATGTACCAGGTGCAGGCGGTCGCCGGGCGCTACGACGTGGTCCAGTTCCAGGGCCGGGACCTGCGCCTGCTGCTCGCCAAGAACCCGGCGGGCTGGCTGGAGACCTTCTCCCTCATCGACCCGCCGCCGGCCCCGGTGATCCTCTCGGTGAACGCGCGCGGCGCCGACGGCACCGACACCTCCTGGCTGTGGGACGTGGACTACACCCGGCTGTCCGGCCACCCGATCTGCGTGGTCGGCGACCGGAAGCTGGACCTCGCGGTGCGTCTGGAGGTCGCGAACCAGCAGTTCCAGGTGTGCGAGGACCTCGACCAGGCGGTGCAGCTGTGCCCGCCGGGACGCATCGAGGTCATCGCGAACTACACCGCCTTCCAGGACCTGCGCCGCCGCGTCGGCAACTGACCGCGAGACTTCAGGGGATTTTCGTGAGCGACAACCAACTGCGGATCGTCTGGATCTACCCGGACCTGCTCAGCACCTACGGCGACCAGGGCAACGCCCTCGTCGTGGAGCGCCGGGCCCGCCAGCGCGGCCTCGACGTGGCCCGGCTCGACGTGCGCAGCGACCAGCCGATCCCGACCTCCGGCGACATCTACCTCATCGGCGGCGGCGAGGACCGGCCGCAGCGGCTCGCGGCCGAGCGGCTGCGCCGCGACGGCGGCCTGTACCGGGCGGTGGAGAACGGCGCGATCGTGTTCTCGGTCTGCGCCGGCTACCAGATCCTGGGCCACGAGTTCATCAACGACCTCGGCCAGCGCGAGCCGGGCCTCGGCCTGCTCGACGTGGTCTCCACCCGCGGCGAGGGCGCGCGGTGCGTCGGCGACGTGCTCGGCGACATCGACCCGCGCCTCGGCCTGCCGCCGCTGACCGGGTTCGAGAACCACCAGGGCGTCACCCACGTCGGGCCGGGCGCCCGCCCGCTCGCCCAGGTCCGCTTCGGCAACGGCAACGGCACGGGGGACGGCACGGAGGGCGCGTACAACGACACGGTCTTCGGCACGTACATGCACGGCCCGGTGCTGGCGCGCAACCCGCTGATCGCGGACCTGCTGCTCAAGCTGGCCCTCGACGTGAACGCGCTGCCGCCGACCGACGACCGGTGGTACGAGGCTCTCCGGAACGAGCGCATCGCGGCTGCGCAGCAGCCTGCGTGAGTACAGTTGCGCAGCAGCCTGCGTGAGTACAGTTGCGCAGCAGCCTGCGTGACCCCCGACAGCCCGTCTGATGGCGCATCCGCACAGGTGAGCGGGTGCGTCCAGTAGGCGGACGCGTGGTTCGGCGCCGCCCCCTCGTACCGCTAGGGTGGCGGGGATCGAGCCGGACAGCGCGGTCCGGACCCGTGCCACGTTGAGAAGGTATTTCGGGCTATGCGCATTGGTGTCCTCACGTCCGGCGGCGACTGCCCCGGCCTGAACGCCGTCATCCGGTCCGTCGTGCACCGTGCCGTCGTCGACCACGGCGACGAGGTCATCGGTTTCCGGGACGGCTGGAAGGGCCTCCTGGAGTGCGACTACCTCAAGCTCGACCTCGACGCGGTCAGCGGCATCCTGGCGCGCGGCGGCACCATCCTCGGCTCCTCCCGGGTCCGTCCCGAGCACCTGAGGGACGGCGTGGAACGCGCCCGCGGCCATGTCGAGGAGCTGGGTCTCGACGCGATCATCCCGATCGGCGGCGAGGGCACGCTGAAGGCGGCCCGGCTGCTGTCCGACAACGGCCTGCCGATCGTGGGCGTGCCGAAGACCATCGACAACGACATAGCGGTCACCGACGTCACGTTCGGCTTCGACACCGCCGTGACCGTCGCCACCGAGGCCCTGGACCGGCTGAAGACCACCGCCGAGTCGCACCAGCGGGTGCTGATCGTCGAGGTCATGGGCCGGCACACCGGCTGGATCGCGCTGCACTCGGGCATGGCGGCCGGCGCGCACGCCGTCGTCGTCCCGGAGCGGCCCTTCGACATCGACGAGCTGGCCGCGAAGGTCGGGGAGCGCTTCTCCGCGGGCAAGCGGTTCGCGATCGTGGTGGCCGCGGAGGGTGCCAAGCCGAAGACCGGCACCATGGACTTCGACGAGGGCGGCAAGGACGTCTACGGCCACGAGCGCTTCGCCGGGATCGCCCGCCAGCTCTCCATCGAGCTGGAGGAACGGCTCGGCAAGGAGGCCCGGCCGGTGATACTCGGGCACGTCCAGCGCGGCGGGACGCCGACGGCGTACGACCGGGTGCTGGCGACGCGGTTCGGGTGGCATGCCGTGGAGGCGGTGCACCGCGGGGAGTTCGGGAAGATGACGGCGCTGCGGGGGACGGACATCGAGATGGTGTCGCTCGCCGAGGCGGTGGAGTCCCTGAAGACGGTGCCGGATGCGCGGTACGCGGAAGCCGAATGCGTTCTTTGAGGTCGATTCAGTACTCCGTCCGCGGGTAGTCCGTGGTCGTGCGCGCGGTTCCCCGCGCCCCTGACGGGGCGCTCCACCGCCCCCGGTGAAGAATGCCGCCGGGGGCGGTTCTACGCTTGCTCCGGACAAGCGGCGTTCAACCGCGCTCAACCCCCACGAAACAGGAGCGGGCGGATGGATCACAGCGGGCACGGCATGACGATGGATCTGCCGCCGTTCACGCTGGGGCGGGGTCTGGCCTGGTCGGCGGATCCCTTCTTCCTGATCGCCTGCCTCCTGGGACTGGCGCTGTACGGCTGGGGCGTCGTCCGTCTGGTGCGGCGCGGTGACAAGTGGCCCGTCGGCCGGACCGTGGCCTACGTGGCCGGTGTGCTGAGCGTCGCCCTGATGATGTGCACCAAGCTGAACGACTACGGCATGGTCATGTTCAGCGTGCACATGGTCCAGCACATGGTGATCAGCATGGTGTCGCCGATCCTGCTGCTGCTCGGCGCCCCGATCACGCTCGCCCTGCGCGCGCTGCCCCCGGCGGGCCGCGGCCGCAAGGGTCCCCGCGAGCTGCTGCTGATGCTGCTGCACAGCCGCTACATGCGGATCATCACGCACCCGGCGTTCACCATCCCGCTGTTCATCGCGAGCCTGTACGCGCTGTACTTCACGCCCCTCTTCGACACCCTGATGGGCTCCCAGGCCGGGCACATCGCGATGATGGTGCACTTCCTCGCCGTCGGTGTGGTGTTCTTCTGGCCGATCATGGGCGTGGACCCGGGCCCGCACCGGCCGGGCTACCTGATGCGGATGCTGGAGCTGTTCGCGGGCATGCCGTTCCACGCGTTCTTCGGCATCGCGCTGATGATGGCCTCCTCCCCGATGGTCGGCACGTTCGAGAACCCGCCCGCCTCGCTCGGCATCGACGCGCTCTCCGACCAGAACGCGGCCGGTGGCATCGCCTGGGCCTTCAGCGAGGTTCCGTCCGTGCTGGTGCTGCTCGCGCTGCTCTTCCAGTGGTACGCGTCGGAGGAGCGGCAGGCCCGGCGCAGCGACCGGGCAGCCGACCGCGACGGCGACAAGGAGCTCGCGGCGTACAACGCCTACCTGGCCTCGCTGAACACACGCGGCGGCTGAGCGCAACCGGGCACGCATCTCGTCGTCCGCACCCCTCCGGAGCCGGAACCGGGGCACCATAGGGGGGAGCGAACCATGAGGAGGGTGTTGCGATGCCCGGTTCCACGGACAGTTCGACGAAGACGATGGGGGCGCTCACCATCGGCGGCCTCGTCGCGGTGACGGCGTACACGGTGGCGCTCGGGAGCAACGGCTGGCTGTGGTTCGGCTGGGTCGTGCTCGGTCTGATCACCCTGGGGCTGGTGGCCACGCGCAGCGCCTGAGCCCCGCGCGGGGCGCTCCGCTCACTCGCGGCCGAGCCGGCCCGCCGAGTGCACGCCCGGCTGGTACTTCGGCAGCCGGACCGTGATCTTCATGCCCGCGCCGACGGCCGTCTCGATGACGAGGCCGTGGTCGTCTCCGTAGACCTGGCGGAGGCGGTCGTCGACGTTGGACAGCCCGATGCCGCCCGAGGGGCTCACCTCGCGCGCGAGGATGCGGCGCAGCAGCTCCGGGTCCATGCCCGCGCCGTCGTCCTCGATGACGACCAGGGCCTCGGCGCCCGCGTCCTGGGCGGTGATCTGGATACAGCAGCGGTCGGCCTTGCCCTCCAGACCGTGCTTGACGGCGTTCTCGACGAGCGGCTGGAGGCAGAGGAAGGGCAGCGCGACCGGCAGCACCTCGGGGGCGACCTGGAGGGTGACGGCGAGGCGGTCGCCGAAGCGGGCCCGCACCAGCGCCAGGTAGTGGTCGATGGCGTGCAGCTCGTCGGCGAGGGTGGTGAAGTCGCCGTGCCTGCGGAACGAGTAGCGGGTGAAGTCGGCGAACTCCAGGAGCAGCTCGCGGGCGCGTTCGGGGTCGGTGCGCACGAAGGACGCGATCACCGCGAGCGAGTTGAAGATGAAGTGCGGGGAGATCTGGGCCCGCAGCGCCTTGATCTCGGCCTCGATGAGCCGGGTGCGGGACTGGTCGAGGTCGGCGAGCTCCAGCTGGACGGAGACCCAGCGGGCCACCTCCCCGGCGGCCCGGACCAGGACGGCGGACTCGCGGGGCGCGCAGGCGACGAGGGCGCCGTGCACCCGGTCGTCGACGGTGAGAGGGGCGACGACGGCCCAGCGCACCGTGCAGTCCGGGGTGTCGCAGGTGAGCCGGAATGCCTCGCCGCGGCCGGTCTCCAGCGGTCCGGCGAGTCGTTCCATGATCTCGGCGCGGTGATGGGTGCCCACGCCGTCCCAGACCAGTACCTCCTTGAGGTCGGTCAGGCACAGCGCGTCCGTGCCCAGCAGGGAGCGCAGCTTGCGGGCCGACTTCCCGGCGGTCTCCTCGGTCAGGCCCGCCCGCAGCGGGGGCGTGGCCAGGGAGGCGGTGTGCAGCGTCTGGAAGGTGGCGTGCTCGACCGGGGTGCCGAGGCCGCCCAGGTGCTGCGGCCGGGCCGTGCGCCGCCCGAGCCAGAAACCGGCGGCCAGCAGGGGCAGCAGGGCGACGGCCAGGCCCGCCAGGAAACCGCCCAGGGAGCCGCTCATCGCGTCGCCTGCTTGCGCGGGTGGCCCGCCGCCGGACCGCCCGTGGGCAACCGGTCCTCGGGCAGCCCGTCCGTGCGTAACGCGTCCGTGGGCAGTTCCTCCGTGCCCAGCTCCTCCGGCAGGTGGAAGCGGGCCAGGATCGCCGCCGTCCCGGCCGGCACCCGGCCGGGGGTGGCCAGGGAGACCAGCACCATGGTGAGGAAGCCCAGCGGCACCGACCACAGGGCGGGCCAGGCCAGCAGCGCGTGCAGCGATCCGCCGCCGCCCGGGAAGCCGCCCATGGTGGCGGCGACGGCGAGCAGGGCCGAGCCGCCGCCCACCAGCATCCCGGCGGCCGCGCCGGGCGGGGTCAGCCGCCGCCACCAGATGCCGAGGACGAGCAGCGGGCAGAAGGAGGAGGCGGAGACGGCGAAGGCGAGCCCGACGGCGTCGGCCACCGGCAGCCCGCCGACCAGCGCGCTCGCCGCCAGCGGCACGGCCATGGCGAGCAGGGTGCCGAGCCGGAAGTGCGGCACGGCGCGGGACGGCAGCACGTCCTGGGTGAGGACGCCGGCCACGGCCATGGTGAGCCCCGACGCGGTGGACAGGAACGCGGCGAAGGCCCCGCCCGCTACCAGCGCGCCGAGCAGGTCGCCGCCCACTCCCCCGATCACCCGGTCGGGCAGCAGCAGGACCGCGGCGTCGGCGTCCCCGGTGAGGGTCAGCTCGGGGGCGTAGAGGCGGCCGAGGGCGCCGTAGAGGGGCGGCAGCAGGTAGAAGGCGCCGATCAGGCCGAGCACGGCGACGGTGGTGCGGCGGGCGGCGACGCCGTGCGGGCTGGTGTAGAAGCGGACCACGACGTGCGGCAGGCCCATGGTGCCCAGGAACGTGGCCAGGATCAGGCCGTACGTGGCGTACAGCGGGCGTTCCGTGCGGCTCTCGGCCCGGGACGGGGACAGGGCGTCGTCGGCGCCCTGTCCGGCGGCGGGGACTGGGGTGTCCGCGGCGAAGGTGAGGCGGGCGCCGCCCTCGATGCGGTGGGTGCCGACGGGCAGGGCGACGCGCTCGCCGTCGTGGGCGCGGCCGTCCACGGTGCCGTCGACGGTGACGGTCAGCGGCTCCTCCAGTTTGAGGGTGAGGCTGTCGTCGACCCGCACGGAGCGCTGCTCGCGGAAGGTGGCGGGTTCGTCGAAGGGGCGGCCGGGGGCGCCGTCGGCCTGCCAGGCCAGCACCAGGAAGAAGGCGGGGACGAGCAGGGCGGTGAGTTTGAGCCAGAACTGGAAGGCCTGCACGAAGGTGATGCTGCGCATGCCTCCGGCGGCGACGATGGCGGCGACCACGACGGCGACGATCACCCCGCCCAGCCAGTCGGGCGCCCCGCTCAGCACGCTCAGCGTCAGCCCGGCGCCCTGGAGCTGGGGCAGCAGGTACAGCCAGCCGACCCCGACGACGAAGGCCCCCGCGAGCCGCCGCACTCCCTGGGAGGCGAGCCGGGCCTCGGCGAAGTCGGGCAGCGTGTAGGCGCCCGAGCGGCGCAGCGGGGCCGCGACGAAGAGCAGCAGGACGAGGTATCCGGCGGTGTAGCCGACCGGGTACCAGAGCATGTCGGGGCCCTGGACCAGGACCAGTCCCGCGATGCCGAGGAAGGACGCGGCGGAGAGGTACTCGCCGCTGATGGCGGCGGCGTTGAGGCGGGGGCCGACGGTGCGGGAGGCGACGTAGAAGTCGGAGGTGGTGCGGGAGATGCGCAGGCCGAAGGCGCCGACGAGGACGGTGGCCACGACGACGAGGGCGACGGCGGGTATGGCGTAGCTGGAGTTCATGGCGCCTTCACGGCCTCGTCCGGCATGGTCACCGGTCCTCGACGAGCCGCACGAAGTCGCGTTCGTTGCGCTCGGCGCGGCGCACGTACCAGCGGGCGAGGAGGACCAGGGGGGCGTACAGGCCGAAGCCGAGGACGGCCCACTCCAGGCCGCGTGCGTCGGGCAGCGCCGCGAAGAGCAGGGGCAGCGGTCCGACGAGGAGGCCGAGGACCGCGAGGGCGGTGAGGCCGGCCCGCAGCTGGCTGCGCATGAGGGAACGGACGTAGGTGTGACCGAGGGTGGTCTGCTCGTCGATCTCGGTGCGCGGGCGGTAGTGGCCGGAGGCGTGGGGGTAACGCCCGCGCGAGCGCAGCCGGGCGTGGGTGTGCCGGGGCGGGCCGGTGACGGTGACGCGCCGCTCGGCGGGATCCTGGGGCACGGCTCACGGCCTCCGCATGAGCAGGTCCCGCAGCTCCCGGGCGTGGCGCCGGCTGACCTGGAGCTCCTCGGTGCCGACCAGGACGCTGACGGAGCCGGCGTCCAGGCGGAGTTCGCCGATGTGGCGCAGGGCGACGAGGTGGCGGCGGTGGATGCGGACGAAGCCGCGCGCACGCCAGCGCTCCTCCAGGGTGGCCAGGGGGATGCGGACGAGGTGGCTGCCCTTGTCGGTGTGCAGGCGGGCGTAGTCGCCCTGGGCCTCGACGTGGGTGATGTCGTCCACGGGGACGAAGCGGGCTACACCGCCGAGTTCCACGGTGATGTGGTCGGGGTCGGGTTCGTGCACGGGTATCCGCGGCGAGGGGAGCGACGCGCCACGTTGCTCGACGGCGCGGCGCACCGCCTCGGCCAGCCGCTCCCGGCGCACGGGTTTGAGGACGTAGTCGACGGCCTCCAGGTCGAAGGCCTGGACGGCGAAGTCCTCGTGCGCGGTGACGAACACGACCAGCGGAGGCCGCGCGAAGCCGGTGAGCAGCCGGGCCAGGTCCAGCCCGTCGAGGCCCGGCATCTGGATGTCGAGGAAGACCACGTCGATGGCGTCGGGGCCGCCGGGGCCCGACTCCAGGGCCCGGTTGATGCGGCGCAGCGCCTCGGTCGCGTCGCTCGCGCCCTCCGCCGCGCCGATCCGGGGATCGGCGTTCAGCAGGTACACGAGTTCCTCGAGCGTGGGACGTTCGTCGTCGACAGCCAGGGCGCGCAGCATGAGGCTGGAGTGTAAGAGCAATCCGTACGCCTGCACACGGGCCCGGCGTGGACGTATCCGCTGGATACAGTGCCCGCATGAACAGCAGGCCCGCTTCCTTCGACGAACTCGACCGGAAGATCGTCACCGCCCTGATGGAAAACGCCAGGACGTCCTTCGCCGAGATCGGCGCGGAGATCGGACTCTCCTCGACGGCGGTCAAGCGCCGGGTGGACCGGCTGCGCGAGACCGACGTGATCACCGGTTTCACGGCGACGGTGCGCCCCTCCGCGCTGGGGTGGCGCACGGAGGCGTACGTGGAGGTGTACTGCGAGGGGGCGGCGCCGCCGCGGCGGCTGGCGGAGGTGGTGCGGGGCTACCCGGAGATCACCGCGGCGATGACGGTGACGGGCGGCGCGGACGCGCTGCTGCACGTGCGGGCGCGGGACGTGGAGCACTTCGAGGAGGTGCTGGAGCGGATCCGTGCGGAGCCGTTCATCCGGAAGACGATCAGTGTGATGGTGCTGTCCCACCTGATCCCGGACAGTCCGGAGGCGGGAGCGGCCCTGCTCGCTCCGGACGGCGCAGCAGACATGCGCTGACCAGGCGAACAACGCAGCGATCCGGCGGGAACACGCAGCTTTCATCGCTTGTCGGGCTCGGGCGTCACTTCCTACCGTGGTGTCAACACCCCGTCACACACCGTGAAAAGCGGAGGTACCCCTCTGTGACCGAGTCCCGTGTGCCGTGCCGGCGGCGCTTCCTGGTCTGCGAACCCAGACACTTCGCCGTGCAGTACGCGATCAACCCGTGGATGAGCACCGACCGACCGGTCGACGTCATCCGCGCGCTCGACCAGTGGCAGGCGCTGGTCGACACCTACCGTGGCCACGGCCACACCGTGGACACCGTCGCCCCGGTCCCCGGCCTGCCCGACATGGTCTTCGCCGCGAACTGCGCGGTCGTGGTCGAGGGCCGGGTGTTCGGCTCCCTCTTCCACGCGCCGGAGCGGCGTCCCGAGTCCGTGCCCTTCGAGGCGTGGTTCAAGACGGAGGGCTTCGAGGTCCACCATCCCGAGTCGGTCTGCGAGGGAGAGGGCGACCTGGTCCCGGCCGGCCGCTGGATCCTGGCCGGCACGGGGTTCCGCACCACCCCTTCGGCCCACCGCGAGGTGCAGGAGTTCTTCGGCGTGCCGGTGATCTCGCTGACCCTGGTCGACCCGTACTTCTACCACTTGGACACGGCGTTGTTCGTGCTGGAGGAGGGGTCGGACGCGGACGGCGGGAACATCGCCTACTATCCCGGCGCCTTCTCGCCCGGCAGCCGCGAGGTGCTGGAGCGGCTCTACCCGGACGCGGTGATCGCCACCCGCGAGGACGCGATGGCGTTCGGGCTCAACTCCGTGTCCGACGGGCGGCACGTGTTCATCGCCCCCGAGGCCCGGGAGCTGGCCGACCGGCTCGCCGGTCTCGGCTACGTGCCCGTACCCGTCGACCTGTCCGAGTTCCACAAGGCCGGTGGCGGCATCAAGTGCTGCACCCAGGAGATCCGGGAGATCCGCTCATGACCGCACCCGCCCGCACCGACCGCGGTTCCGAGGAACTGATCCGCGCGGAGGAGCCCGTCCTCGCGCACAACTACCACCCGCTGCCCGTCGTGGTGGCCCGCGCCGAGGGCGCCTGGGTCGAGGACGTGGAGGGCCGCCGCTACCTGGACATGCTGGCCGGGTACTCGGCGCTCAACTTCGGCCATCGCCACCCGGCGCTGGTCGAGGCCGCCCACCGGCAGCTGGACCGCCTCACGCTCACCTCGCGCGCCTTCCACAACGACCGGCTGGCCGGCTTCGCCGAGAAGCTGGCCGCGCTGACCGGCACGGACATGGTGCTGCCCATGAACACCGGCGCGGAGGCGGTGGAGAGCGGCATCAAGGTGGCCCGCAAGTGGGCCTACGACGTCAAGGGCGTCCCGGCCGACCGGGCGACGATCGTGGTGGCGGCGGACAACTTCCACGGCCGTACGACGACGATCGTGAGCTTCTCCACCGACGAGACGGCCCGCTCCGGCTTCGGCCCCTTCACCCCCGGCTTCCGGATCGTCCCGTACAACGACCTGGCGGCGTTGGAGGCGGCGGTCGACGAGACGACGGCGGCCGTGCTGATCGAGCCGATCCAGGGCGAGGCGGGCGTGCTGATCCCGGACGACGGCTATCTGGCCGGGGTGCGGGAGCTGACCCGGCGCAAGGGGTGTCTGTTCGTCGCGGACGAGATCCAGTCGGGTCTGGGCCGCACGGGGCACACCCTGGCCGTCGAGCACGAGTCGGTGGTGCCGGACGTGGTACTGCTCGGCAAGGCGCTGGGCGGCGGCATCGTCCCGGTGTCGGCGGTGGTCGGCCGGCGTGACGTGCTGGGTGTGCTGCACCCGGGCGAGCACGGTTCGACGTTCGGCGGCAATCCGCTGGCCGCCGCGGTGGGCACGGCGGTGGTGGAGCTGCTGGAGACCGGCGAGTTCCAGCGCCGGGCGGCCGAGCTGGGCGTGGTGCTGCGCGAGGGCCTTGCCGCCCTGATCGGCAGGGGCGTCGTCGGCTTCCGGGCGCGGGGGCTGTGGGCGGGCGTGGACGTGGACCCGGCGCTGGGCAGCGGACGCGAGATCAGTGAGCGGCTGATGCGCGAGGGCATCCTCGTCAAGGACACCCACGGCTCGACGATCCGCCTGGCGCCGCCGCTGACCGTGACGGCCGAGGAGCTGACGGGCGCCCTGGGGACGCTGGAGAAGGTCCTGACCTCCTCCTGACCCGCCCGCCGGGGTTCACCGAGCGGCTCGGCCCCGGTCGAGCCGCTCGACGTGCGCGACGTTGTCCCGGTCCTCGGCGTCCTCGCTGGGTCCGGCCGCGAACCAGGCGTCGAGGATCTCCCGCAGCAGGGGCCCGGACGTCAGCCGCAGGCCGATCGCGAGCACGTTGGCGTCGTTCCAGCGGCGGGCCCCGTCGGCGGTGTACGCGTCGGCGCACAGGGCCGCGCGGACGCCCGGCACCTTGTTGGCGGCGATGGACGCGCCGGTGCCGGTCCAGCAGCACACCACGGCCTGGTCGGCCCGCCCCTCGGCGACCTCGCGGGCCGCCTGCTCGGAACAGGCGGCCCACCGCGGGTCCGCCCCGGGGCTCAGCGCGCCGTGCGCGCGCACCTCGTGGCCGCGTGCGCGCAGTTCCTCGACGAGGAGCCGGGCCACGGGTTCGTCCATGTCGGAGGAGACGGAGATACGCATGTGCGAAGCGTACTCACCGGCCGCTCACCTCATCGGCGCAACCACATGACCGAAGTCACGACCATACCCAGCATGATCGGGGGAACGGGTACGAGCTGAAAGACGTACGACCGAGCAGGGCTCCGTCCGGAGTGTCTGCGCGTGGAAAGGGAGGCCGCCACGTCCCCCACCGAGAACGGACCGGAGACCGACGCCGCGGCGGTCCGCCGCCACCCCGCCCTGTTCCGGGCGATCAAGCGCCGGAAGAACCCCCGACTGCGCCGGTCGGACATCACCGTCACGGACGAGGCCGCCGTCAAGCGAGCCGTCAAGGCGGCCTCTCTCGGCAATGCCATGGAGTGGTTCGACTTCGGCATCTACGCCTATCTGGCGGGCACCATCGGCCGGGTGTTCTTCCCCTCCGGGAGCGACACCGCGCAGCTGCTCTCCTCGTTCGCCACGTTCGCCGTGGCGTTCCTGGTGCGGCCGATCGGCGGCATGGTCTTCGGCCCGATGGGCGACAAGATCGGCCGCAAGAAGGTGCTGGCGCTGACGATGATCCTCATGGCGATCGGCACGGCCGCCATCGGGTTCATCCCCAGTTACGACGCGATCGGCTTCTGGTCGCCGCTGCTGCTGATCCTGTTCCGCCTGCTCCAGGGCTTCTCCACCGGCGGCGAGTACGGCGGCGCGTCCACCTTCATCGCCGAGTACGCGCCGGACAAGCGGCGCGGTTTCTTCGGCAGCTTCCTGGAGCTGGGGACGCTGGCCGGGTACACCGGTGCCGCGAGTCTCGTCACCGCGCTGACGGCGGGGCTGGGCAGCGACACGATGGACGCCTGGGGCTGGCGGATCCCCTTCCTGGTCGCGGCCCCGCTCGGCATCGTGGGCATCTATCTGCGGCTGAGGCTGGACGACACGCCCGCCTTCCTGAAGTTGGAGGACTCCAGCGTCCACATCTCCGAGGCGGCGAACGCGGTGGAGACCACCGCGCGGGGCGACCTCGCCAAGATCTTTCGCACCCACTGGCGGTCGCTGGTGCTGTGCATCGCGCTGGTCGGCGCGTACAACATCACCGACTACATGCTGCTGTCGTACATGCCGACGTATCTGTCGGACGAGCTGGACTACAGCGAGAGCCACGGTCTGATGATCCTGGTGGCGACGATGGTGCTGCTGATGCTGATCATCAACCAGGTCGGCCGGCTGTCCGACCACTTCGGCCGCAAGCCCGTCCTGATGACCGGCATGATCGGGTTCTTCGTGCTGTCCGCCCCGGCCTTCGTGCTGGTGCGGGACGGCTCCCTGCTCGCGGTCTCGGGCGGCATGCTGATGCTCGGCCTGTCGCTGGTCTGCCTGCTGGGCACGATGTCGGCGGCGCTCCCGGCGATGTTCCCGACCAACGTCCGGTACGGGTCCCTGTCGGTCGGCTACAACCTGTCGGCGTCCCTCTTCGGCGGCACCACACCGCTGGTGATCACCGCGCTGATCAGTGTGACGGGCTCCGACATGATGCCCGCCTACTACTCGATGGCGGCGGCCCTGATCGGTGTCGTGGCCGTGGCCTGCATGAAGGAGACGGCCCAGAAGCCGTTGGCGGGCTCCCCGCCGTCGGTGGGGACCGAGGAGGAGGCCGCGGAGATCGTCGAGGCGCAGGCGCCGACGCCGAAGTTCTGACGGCGAAGCCCTGACGGGAACGTCGTGAGCGCACGCCACGGGCGGTGGGGTTCGGTGCGAACCCCACCGCCCGTCGGCGTGTCAGGCGCTTTCCGAAGGGATGATCGGTGGCGTCACAGGCGCTGCCACAGGGCGGGGACGTTCGGCGGCTCCCAGCCGGGGTAGGCGGTGTGGCCCTGGATGCACCGGTAGCTGACGCCGCCGTAGCTCACCACGTCACCGGCCGCGTAGGTGGCTCCCAGCTGCCAGGTGGTCTCGCCGCCGCCGTCACCGGGCACGGTGAGGGTGTACGTGGTGGTGTGCGTGACGGTGCCCGTGCCCGTGAGGGTCAGGGTGTAGGTGCCGGGGGCCGTGCCGGCGGCGACCTGGACCGTGGCGGTCGAGGACTGGCCGGAGGTGACCGAGTCCGGGCTGAAGCCCACGCTCACACCGGTCGGCGCGCCGGCCGCCGACAGTCGCACGTTCTGCGCGTCACCGCTGGTCGTGGCGGTCTTCACGGTGACCGTCGCAAAGTCGCCCGGGGCGACCGTGCCCGAGGACGGGTCGGCGGAGATCGAGAAGTCGTCCTGCGGGTTCGGGGCGTCGCCGACGGCGGTCTTCCAGATCGTGTACGCGATGCCGTCGGCGCTGCGGTTCAGCGCGGTGGCGCCGATGTTGGCGGTGGTGTCGCAGGCGGAGTGGTAGCACGGGTCGTAGGACCGGCCCGCGGTGCCGCCCCACTTGGCGGCCTCCGTGGCCGACTTGGTCGCCGATGCGCCGGTGGCGTAGCCGGAGGTGGGGATGCCGACCTGCTGGAACGAGTAGTCGTCGGAGCGGCCCTGGCCCTCGACGTTCTCCTGCGGGGCGAGGCCGAGGGAGGTCCAGTACTCCCGCATCGGGGCGGAGGCCGAGGAGGTCAGGTTGTTGATGAAGTAGCCGCCGTTGACGGAGGCGACCATGTCGAAGTTGTAGTACGCCTTGATCTTGGCGCGCTCGGTGGAGGACAGGGTGCGGGCGTAGAAGTCGGAGCCGTTCAGGCCCTGCTCCTCGTCGGTCCACCAGGCGAAGCGGACGCGGTTCTTCATGGTCGGGTTCTGTCCGGCCAGGGTGAGCGCCGTCTGAAGGAGCGCGGCCGAACCGGAACCGTTGTCGTTGATGCCGGGGCCGGCCGAGACGCCGTCGAGGTGGGCGCCGAACATGTAGACGCTGTTCGCGTCGCCCTTGGGCCACTCGGCGACCAGGTTGTTGCCCGCGCCGGCGGAGCAGCCGGAGGTGCAGGTCTGCTCGGTGACGGTGTAGCCGGCCGCCTGGAGCTTGCCCTTCACGTAGGCGAGTGAGGCGTCGTACCCGGGGCCGGTGGACCGGCGGTTGCCGCCGTTCTGCCCGGCGATCGAGCCGAACTGCGCGAGGTGGGCCTGGACTTGGGCGACGTCGATGTCGGGCGGCGTGCCCGGGTCGGTGCCGCCGCCGACGGTGAGGGTGTACTGGGCGGTGTGGCTCTTGCTGCCCGCCGTGCCCTTGACCGTGATCGAGTAGGTGCCCGCGGCGGTGCCGGCGGTGGTGGAGATCCGCAGGGCCGAGCTGGAGCCGGAGGTCACGGTCGAGGGGCTGAAGGTGACGCTCACGCCGGGCGGGGTGCCGGTGGCCGTCAGGGACACCTGCTGGGCGCTGCCGGTGACGGTGGTGGTGTTGACCGTGGCGTTGACCGCGGATCCGGCCTCGACGTTGCCGCTCGCCGGACTCAGGGCCAGCGAGAAGTCGGTCTCCTGCCGGGTGCAGGTCGGCTCGCCGCTCTGGGCGGGGATGTCGATCGCGTTCCAGGCCGCCTTGGTGGCGTCGAACAGGCCGCAGGACGCGTCCAGGTTCTTGGCCGCGGTGAGGGTGGCGGTGCGGTAGCGCTTGTAGGTCATGCCGCTGGTCTTGAGCAGCATCCCGCCGTAGAAGATCTTTCCGGCGTTCTGGATGCCGATGCCGGTCACCTGGCTGCCGTCGCAGGTGGGGCTGGAGGGCTTGCCGCCACCGGGGGCGGAGCCCTCGGCGAGGAGGTAGAACCAGTGGTTCATGGGCCCTGCGGCCGCGTGCTCCTCGGTGTTCGGGATGGAGGCGGAGTAGCAGGTGGGGTCGTTGTTGACCAGCCGCGGGTTGTACATGTTGCGGATGGGGCCGCGGCCCTGGAGGTCGATCTCCTCGCCGACGGTGTAGTCGGGGGTGTCGTAGGGGGCCGGCTGGTTCGCGTAGGCCTCGGTGAGGGCGCCCATGATGTCGCCGGTGGCCTCGCCGAGGCCGCTCTCGTGGTTGGCGCCGCCGGGGGTGTTGCTGTCCAGTCCGTGGCCGAACTCGTGGCCCACCACGTCCATGCCGGCGATCCACTTGCCGGCGCTGTTGTGGCCGATGGTGACCCGTGAGCCGTCCCAGTAGGCGTTGAGCTGGTTGAGGCCGACGAGGACCGGCCAGCTGCCGCCGTTGCCGTTGTGGCCGTTGCGCCCGAGCCAGTCGCGGAGCATGTCCGACTCCTTCTGCGCCGCGTACATGACGTCGACGCAGCCGGTTTCCTTGCTGGAGGCGTTGCCGGTGCCCCAGTCGTCGTCCGGTCCGGTGAAGAGGCCGCCGTTGTAGTCCGAGCACTGCAGTCCGGGCCGGGTGGTGTCGCGCAGGGCGTACTGGCTGCCGGAGCGGGAGGTGTCGATGGTCAGCGGGTCGGGGCCGTTCCACTCGCTGTGGCCGGTGCCGGCCTTCACGTCGTCGTAGCTGTCGACGACCTTGCCCGTGCGGGCGTCCACGAAGACGTGCAGCCTGCTGGGCACGTGTTCCTTGGTCGTGCCGACGAGCACGGTCTCCCAGGCGAGGGTCTGGACGTCGTCCTCGACCCGGACCACCAGCCGCTTGGAGTCGACCTCGTCGACCTTCGCGAGCCGCTCCCGGCTGGTCCTCACCGCCTGCTCGGCCTTGATCCGGGCCTTGGTGGGTACGGCGATCGCCGCCTCGGTGGCGGACCGGACGGCGCGGACCCCGCCCTTGCCGTCGGCGAGGACGACGGCGTCGCCGCCGACCACCGGCAGACCGTTGTAGGTGCGCTCGTAGGCGACGGAGAACAGGTCCTTGCCCCAGGGGATGACCTGGTGGCGGTCGTACTGCTCGTCGGGGCCGCCGGCGACGAGGGCGTCCAGGCCGCTGTGTACGGCCCGGTCGGCCGCGGCGACGGCCCTCTCGACGGGGGTGGGCGGCGCCGCGGAGGGCGCGGACCGCTCCGAGGCCGAGGCGAGGGAGGTCGGTACCACCACCCCTGCGAGTGTCATGGCCAGGACTGTCCCGGCCACCGCGGTCTGTCTGAGCATCGTGGCTCCTTGTGAGAGTGGGGGGCTCCTTGCGGGCCGGCCCGGGCCGTGACGTGCCGGACGCGCACCCTGGGGTGCGGGGGCGCGTCCATCGGGGTGTCATTTGCATGTCAGGTCGCGGGCTGGCGGAACCCTCACACCCCGGCGCACCGGAATCAACGGCTCCGCGGGCGCGGTACGGTCCTGGCAAAATCCGGCAAGTGGGTGTGGCCCGGGAGCGGGCCCTCACCCGTGGCAGCGCGGCCCCGCTTCTCACTCCCCCGCGTCCAGCAGCCGCTCCCGGTACGCCCTGACCTCCGGCAGGTCGGCCCACTGCCCGGTGAGCCTGCTGTGCAGGCCGCGCAGTTCGGCGGTGACCATCGACTCGCGCGAGCGCACCGCCTCCGGCAGGACCTCCGAGGCGAGGGCGACGGCGGCGCCGGGATCGCCGGCGCACGCCCAGCTGTCCGCCAGGCGCAGGGTGAGCAGCAGCCGGGCGCCCCGCATCTGTGGCGGCACCTGCGCGCGCGAGCGTGCGGTGGCGTCCACCGCACGCCGGGCCGCCGCCCGGTCCCCGGTCGCCACGGCGAGGTCGCGCAGGGCGCCGCCGATCGCCGAGTCGACCCGCATCGCGCCCTCGGCCCCGGCCATCCAGGGTGCCTCCAGGCGGTCCTGCGGGCCGAGGCGGGCGAACCCCCGCCGGGCCAGGGAGATGTGGCGCCGGCACGCCGCCGCGTCGCCCGACAGGGCGTGGCCGCGCGCCTGGTAGAGGTCGGACAGGGTGGCCATCCACCGGCGTCCGGCGTCCACCGCGCCGATGCCCCGGGCGTAGCCGAGCATCAGGGAGGGGTCCCCGTCGAGCCGGACCAGGGTGCACATGTCGCTGAGCAGGGTCGCGCGGGCCGAGGTGTCCTGGACGGCGTCCGCCCAGCGCAGTCCGTGGCCGAACCAGGCCATCGCCACGCCGATCTGCCCGCGCTCCATCCGCAGCCGGCCGGCGACCTGGGCGTACTGCGCGCCGAGCCGCAACTGCCCGTACGGCAGCCGCCCGGCGGAGTTGACCTCGCCGGCCCAGCGGGCCAGGGCCCGCAGCAGTCCCTCGACGGCCGTCACGCGGCCCTCGTGCCGGAACGCCTCGCGGATCAGACAGGCCAGGACGGCGGTGAGGCCGTGCAGCAGCTCCGCCTCGGCGACCGGCGCTCCGGCTCCGATGCCCCACGCCGGGGCCGGACCGCCCGCCGGACCCGGACCGCCGAGCAGCGCCGGTAACTCACCGGGATCGGGCACCGCGCATCCCGCGGTGCCGTGCAGCGGGCACGCCAGCCCCTCGGCGGGCAGCCGCGCGGGCCACATCCGGGCGTCCGGCGCGCCCGGCGCGGCGGGGGCGTCCGCGCCGGGCAGCGGCGCGAACAGCGCCGGGTCGGCCGGGAAGCGGCCCGGCCGGCCCGGCACCTCGCGCGGCGCGGCGACGATCGCGGCCAGCTCTCCGCCCGTCTCCAGCACCGCGTCGAGGCGCCGCACCAGCCCCACGGGCGGCTCGCGCAGGCCCGCCTCGAGCTTGCTCACGGCGGAGTGGTGGTAGCCCACCCGCAGGCCGAGTTGCAACTGGGTGAGCCCGGCCGCCCTGCGCAGGGAGCGCAACTGCCGCCCGAACTCCGCCCACGGGGCCCCGGCCGCCCCTTCCGGCCCGGCCGCCCGATCCGGTCCGCCGGCCCGTGCCCGTCCACCGGTCATCCGCCCTCCCCCGGGTCGCGCCCCCGCCGCGGGCCGTGCGCCACCCGGGCTTCGCGCCTTCCGCTACCGGACAGCACAGAGGAGGCGGCAGGCCGCGTCAATCGAGTTGACCGAAGAGCGGCCGAACCGGCCCCGTCCGGTTTCGGCGCGGTCGGGCTACGATCGATCACCGGTCGCGGACGACCGGCCGAGAGCCCGGAGAACTGGGAGAGACACCGTGTTCTACTACGTGCTCAAGTACGTACTGCTGGGCCCCCTGCTGAGGGTCGTCTTCCGCCCCCGGATCGAGGGCCTGGACCATGTACCCGGGTCGGGGGCGGCCATCGTCGCGGGCAACCACCTCTCCTTCTCGGACCACTTCCTCATGCCCGCGGTGCTCAAGCGCCGCATCACCTTCCTCGCCAAGGCGGAGTACTTCACCGGTCCCGGCCTCAAGGGCAGGCTGACCGCGTTCTTCTTCCGCAGCGCGGGGCAGATCCCGGTGGACCGCTCCGGCAAGGAGGCGGGGCAGGCCGCGATCCGCGAGGGGCTCGGCGTGCTGGGCAGGGGCGAGTTGCTCGGCATCTATCCGGAGGGCACCCGCTCGCACGACGGCCGGCTGTACAAGGGCAAGGTCGGCGTCGCGGTGATGGCGCTCAGGGCCGGGGTGCCGGTCGTGCCCTGCGCGATGATCGGCACCTTCGAGGCGCAGCCGCCGGGCCGGAAGATCCCGCGGCTGCACCCGGTGGTCATCCGCTTCGGCGAACCCCTCGACTTCTCCCGCTACGCGGGCATGGAGGGCGAGAAGGCCGTGCTGCGCGCCGTCACCGACGAGATCGTCTACGCGGTCCTCGCCCTCTCCGGTCAGGAGTACGTCGACCGGTACGCGGCGGACGTGAAGGCCGAGGAGGCCGAGCGGGCGGCCCAGGGCCGGAGGTTCCCCCGGCTGCCGCACCGCTAGGGCCTGTCCGACAGGCCCCGGGCGGGTTCCGTCGTCTGCCGTCGGCAGAAGGGCGTGGCCGGGCGCCGGTGGTGCGCCTACCGTCGCCGTATGACACGTGCAGTGGTGATCGGGGCGACGGGACAGATCGGACGGGCGGCGGTCGACGCGCTGGCCCGGGACGGCTGGGAGGTGACGGCCGTCTCGCGCGGCGGCGACCGGGACGCGCGGTGGCCGGGGGACGTACGGGTGGCGCGGGCCGACCGGGAGGACGACGCCGCGCTGTCGGCGGCGGTGGGCGAGGGCTGCGACGTCCTGGTGGACATGGTGGCCTACGGGGAGCGGGAGGCGCGGCAGTTGGTGTCGCTGGCCGGGCGGGTCGGCTCGGCGGTGGTGATCTCCAGCGTCTCGGTCTACGAGGACGACAGGGGCCGCAACTTCGACACGCAGACCGAGCCCGACGGCTTCCCCGAGTACCCGGTGCCGATCCCGGAGACGCAGCGCACCGTCCGCCCGGGCGACGGCTCGTACAGCACCGGCAAGGCGGCGCTGGAGCGGGAACTCCTCGCGGCGGGCGACCTGTTGCCGGTGACGGTGCTGCGGGCGGGCGCGATCCACGGCCCGTACTGCCGCACTCCGCGCGAGCTGTACTTCGTCAAGCGCAACCTGGACGGCAGGCGCCGGCGCGTGCTCGCGTACGGCGGTGCGAGCCGCTTCCACCCGGCGGGCGTGCGCAACATCGCCGAGCTGATCCGGCTGGCAGCCCCGCGGCCGGGCACCCGCGTCCTGAACGCCGTGGACCCGGACGCCCCGACGGTGGCTCAGATCGCGGCGGCGATCGACGCGGTGATGGGCGTCGAGACGCGGGACGTGCTGATGGACGGCCCGCCGGTGGACGGCGTCGGCGACACCCCGTGGAGCGTGCCCGTGCCGGTGGTGTGCGACATGAGCGCGGCGCGGGAGGAGTTGGGCTACCGCCCGGTGGCCCGGTACGCCGACACCCTGCCGGAGACGGTGGCCTTCATCGAGGAGCGGCTGGCGGGGCGGGACTGGCGGGAGGCGTACCCGAAGATGTTCCAGGCGTACGGCGACCTCTTCGACTACGCGGCGGAGGACGCCTGGGCCGGGGGACGGTAGCGGAACGCCGGGAAGGGGGCGACCGGCCGGACCGGTCGCCCCCTCCCTGCGTGCCCGCCGCCGGATTACGGCTTGGGCGTGGCGTGCGGTGCGCAGGTCACGTCGCGGCTGTCCAGTGTGCCGGTGAGCAGGTAGGCGTCGACCCGGTCGTTGACGCACGGGTTGACCAGTCCGGTGACGCCGTGCGAGCCGGCGTCCCGCTCGGTGACGAGGCGGGAGCCCTCGAACCGCCGGTGCAGTTCGACGGCGCCCTCGTACGGGGTGGCCGCGTCGCGCTCGGACTGGACGATCAGCACCGGCGGAAGTCCCTTGCCGGTCTTGGCGTTCAGCGGGGTCTGCTGCTTGACCGGCCAGGTCGCGCAGGGCAGGTTCATCCAGGCGTTGGCCCAGGTCATGAACGGGTGGTCGCGGTGCAGCCGGGTGTTGTCCCGGTCCCAGGTGTTCCAGTCGGTGGGCCACTTCGCGTCGGTGCACTCGACGGCCGTGTAGACGGCGTTGCCGTTCTCCGCGGAGGCGTTGCCCGCGGTGTCGGACAGGTCGGGGGCCGCCGCGTCGACGAGGGCCTGGGTGTCACCGGCGACGTACTTGCCGAAGATCTCGGCGGTCGGTGCCCAGGCGGAGTCGTAGTACGGGGCGCTCTGGAAGAAGGAGATCAGCTCGGCCGGTCCGACGACTCCGCCCAGCGGCTGCTTCGCGGCGGTGGCGCGCAGCTTCAGCCACTGGTCCTGGACCTCGGCGCGGGTGTCACCGAGGTGATAGGTGGCGTCGTTCGCGGCGACCCAGTCCTGCCAGTCCTTCCAGCGGCCCTCGAAGGCGACGTCCTGGTCCAGGTTGGCCTGGTACCAGATCTTGTCGCGGGACGGGTTGACGACGCTGTCGACGACCATGCGGCGCACGTGGTCCGGGAAGAGGGTGCCGTAGACCGCGCCGAGGTAGGTGCCGTAGGAGACGCCGAGGTAGTTGAGCTTCCGCTCGCCGAGCGCGGCGCGGATGACGTCGAGGTCGCGCGCGGTGTTCGGCGTGGTCATGTGCGGCAGCATCTCGCCGCTGCGTTCGAGGCAGCCCTCGGCGTACTCGCGGGCGAGCTTGCGCTGGGCCAGCTTGTCCGCCTCGGAGCCGGGCACGGGGTCGGCCTTGGGCGCCTTGACGAACTCCTGCGGGTCGGCGCAGGAGATGGGCGCGGAGTGGCCCACGCCGCGCGGGTCGAAGCCGACGAAGTCGTAGGCCTTGGCCGTCTTGGCCCACACCGCGCTCTTGCTCGTGACGCGGGCCGGGAAGCGCAGGCCGGAGCCGCCGGGACCGCCGGGGTTGTAGACGAGCGCGCCCTGGCGCTCGCCCTTGCCCCCGGTGTTGCCGATGCGGTCGACGGCGAGCTTGATCTGCTTGCCGAACGGCTTGGCGTAGTCCAGCGGCACCGTGACGTAGCCGCACTGGATGGGCTTCGGCAGGTTCCAGTCGGCGGCGCAGTCCTGCCAGTCGACACCGGCCCGGGAGGCGCGGGCGGCGGCGATGGCGGCACCGCGGGCCTCCTTGTCCCAGCCCCGCGCGTGCCCTGCGCCGTCGGCCGGTGCGGCGCTCGCGGCGGGCGCCGAGACGGCGCCGGCTATCAGCGTGGCGGTGACCAGCGCTCCGGCCGTGCCGAACGCGGTCGTCCTCCGCCGCATGCTGCTCTTCCTCAAGTGACCCTCCCCGTACGTGTTCGCGACAAGTACGGGGATCCTCGCGGCTGTGGGATTCCTGAGAACAGAGCCAGTGCCACTTCTTTGCCAATCCGATAAACGGAGAAAGGCGTTCGATCGGCGGACCCGCCCGGTCGGCGCGTCGGCGGAAACCTCAGTCCAGCGAGGCCAGCGCGCCGTCCAGCAGCCGCCGCAGCCGTAGCGCGTCCGGTGCCACGGCGGTCACCAGCGCGGCGGGTCCGGCGAGCGGCAGGACGGCCGCGCCCTCCTCGAAGGCGCGCGCCGCCGGTGGCTCGGTGGCGAACCCGGGCCGTACGACGACCAGCTGGCCGACCGCACGGTGTCCCGCCAGCCCGGCGGGCCCGTCCCAGCCGCCCGGCGCCCCGGGACCGCAGGCCAGCTCCTGGTCGAGGACGCACCGCCCGTCGATGCGTACGGTCAGACGGCTGGTGAGGGACCCGGGTTCCTCCCCGGCCCGCCCGAGCACCTGCTCCTCGCGCAGCAGCAGCCGCGCCCCGGCGGCGAGGTCGACACGGGTGGTGACGCTCAGGTCGCTGCCCCCGGCGGAGATCAGCTGCTCCGGCAGCCAGCTCAGCTCGGCGTCGTCGTCGACGGTGAGCCGGACGTCGTAGCGGGCCCCGGCCTTGTCCTGTCCCGGCAGCGCGAGGGTGGCGGCGGCCGAGCCGACCCTCAGGCGGGCACCGCTCTCCACGTGGGCCGCCACCGTGAAGTGGTCGCCGCCGAGGGGCCCGCTCATCGCGCCGACCAGCATCACCCGGGCCTCGCCACCGCTCCCCCTCGTCCTCCGCACGGCAAGCGGCCCCTCGCCCTCCAGCACCGGCAGCACGGTGCCGCCGCGCCCGTCACCGCGGGCGAGGACGCGGGCGCTCGCCCGGACGCCGCCCGCGGTGGTGGTCACGCGGTCCACGCGGCGATCCGCTCCCGCACCCAGTCGGCGACCTCCCGGACCCCGTCCTCGCCGCGCAGCGACTGGAGGACGACCGGCAGTTCGCCACGCGCCGCCTTGGCGTCGGCGGCCATGCGCGCGAGGTCGGAGCCGACGTACGGCGCGAGGTCGGTCTTGTTGACGATCAGCAGGTCGGCGGTGGCGACACCGGGCCCGCCCTTGCGCGGGATGTCGTCGCCGCCCGCCACGTCGATCACGAACACCTGCGCGTCGACGAGTCCCCGGGAGAAGGTGGCGGTGAGGTTGTCCCCACCGGACTCCACCAGGACCAGATCGAGCGGGCCGACCTCGTCCTCCAGGTCCTCGACGGCCTCCAGGTTGGCGGAGATGTCGTCCCTGATGGCGGTGTGCGGGCAGGCGCCGGTCTCCACGGCGGTGATCCGCTCGGGCGGCAGCACCGCCTCCCGGAGCAGGAACTCGGCGTCCTCGCGGGTGTAGATGTCGTTGGTCACCACGGCGAGGGACAACTCCGCCCGCAGCGCCCGGCACAGCGCGGCGACGGTGGCGGTCTTCCCCGACCCGACGGGCCCGCCGAGCCCGATCCGCAGCGCACGGCGACTCCCGTCGGGCCGACGGGCATCGGCGGAGACGGCGGCGGGGGATTCGTGGTGATGGCCGAGATGCATGAACGGCTCCTGTCGAAGTTGGGGCCGGCCTTCCGGCCCGTCCGGCGCTTGAGGACGAGGCCGTTCAGGCCGACAGGGGGGACCAGGGCGGCACAGCCCCCGGCGGGGCCGAAGGGGGCTGAGCCCCTGGGTTCGGGACGGGGAGGGGTGGCGGGGGCGAACCCGCCTACGAGGCGAACAACCGCACCGCCCAAGCGGCATGGGCCTCCGCCCCGATCTCCAGCAACGGCGCGGACCGGGCGGGCAGTACACCGACTCCGTCGGTCATCACCCGCTCCGCCACCTCCACGGCGTCCTGCGCCACCCGGTCCAGGTCACCCGCGAGCCGCGCCAGTACCCCGGTCGCGTCGAACGGGTCGAGGCCGAGCAGCCGCACGACGGCCGTAGCGGGCCCGCTCACCCCCTCGTAGAGGGAGCAGTACGCCGCGTCGAGCGCCCCGAGAGCGGCTGCACGCGCGGCCAGTCCCAGCACGACGGGCTGATGGGCCCCCTTGGGGAACGACGCGGCCAGGGCGTCGAGTTCAGGGCTCGGCCAGGTCGCCCGTGCGGCCCGCATCAGCTGCCGTCCGAGTCTGCGCGCCGTCACCCGCAGGGCGGGCGACGCAGTGCGGGCGTCGGCGGCCCGGTCGAGCTCCCCCGGGTCGGCACCGAGGGCGGCGGCCGCCGCGACGCACGCCGCGACGACTCCGCTGGTGTGCAGCCGCCCCCGGCAGAACGCCTCCAGGCTCGCGGCATCCGTGATACGTCCCGCCCGGACGGCGGCCTCCGCCCCGCCGGAGTGGGCATGCCCTCCGGCGGGAAAGCGGCCGTCCGCGAGGACGAGCAGTGCGGCGCGGCTCATCTCGGCGCTCAGAAGAGGAAGTACCGCTGGGCCAGCGGCAGTTCGGCGACGGGGGCGGGTTCGACGAGTTCGCCGTCGATGGTCACCGCGAAGGAGTCCGCGGCCACCTCCACACGGGGCAGCGCGTCGTTCTGCCGCATGTCGGCCTTGGTCCGGCCGCGTGTGGAGCGGATGGGCACGAAGTCCCGCCCGAGCCCGAGCCGTTCCGGCAGACCGTCCTCGACGGCCTGCTCGGAGACGAAGTTGACCGAGTTGGCGGCGGGGGCCGTCCCCAGCGCCCCGAACATCGGGCGCGGCAGGACCGGCTGCGGCGTGGGGATGGAGGCGTTCGCGTCGCCCACCTGCGCGTAGGCGATCTGGCCGCCCTTGATCACGAGCTGCGGCTTCACGCCGAAGAAGCGTGGGTCCCAGAGCACCAGGTCGGCGAGCTTGCCGGTCTCGACGGAACCGACCTCGTGCTCGATGCCCTGGGCGACGGCGGGGTTGATGGTGTACTTGGCGACATAGCGACGGGCGCGCAGGTTGTCGGCCCGGGTGTCGCCGGGCAGGAAGCCGCGCCTCAGCTTCATCACGTGCGCGGTCTGCCAGGTCCGCAGGATCACCTCGCCGATGCGGCCCATGGCCTGGGCGTCCGACGACATGATGGAGATCGCGCCCATGTCGTGCAGGATGTCCTCGGCCGCGATGGTGCTGGGCCGGATCCGGGACTCGGCGAAGGCGAGGTCCTCGGGGACGGCCGGGTTGAGGTGGTGGCAGACCATCAACATGTCGAGGTGCTCCTCGACGGTGTTGACGGTGTGCGGCCGGGTCGGATTGGTGGACGCCGGCAGCATGTTGGGCAGCGACACCGCCGTGATCATGTCGGGTGCGTGGCCGCCGCCGGCGCCCTCCACGTGGAAGGCGTGCAGGGTGCGGCCCGCGACCGCGTCGAAGGTGTCGCCGACGAAACCGGCCTCGTTGAGGGTGTCGGAGTGGACGGCGAGCTGGACTCCGGACTCCTCGCACACGTCCAGGCAGGCGGAGATGACGGCGGGGGTCGCTCCCCAGTCCTCGTGGATCTTGAAGCCGAGGACACCGGCGCGCAGTTGGTCGCGCATGGACTCCTTCGACATGGTGCTGCCCTTGCCGAGGAAGCCGATGTTGACGGGGCTCGACTCCAGGGCGGCGAACATCCGCGCGAGGTGCCAGGCGCCGGGCGTGACGGTGGTCGCCTTGCTGCCCTCGGCCGGGCCCGTGCCGCCGCCGATGAGGGTGGTGATGCCGGACGCCAGGGCCTCGTCGACGGCGCCGGGCGCGATGAAGTGGACGTGGGTGTCGATGCCGCCCGCGGTGACGATCTTGCCGTTGCCCGCGATGATCTCCGTGTCGGGGCCGATGACCAGGTCGGGGTGGACGCCGTCCATGGTGTCGGGGTTGCCGGCCTTGCCGATGCCGGTGATCCGTCCGTCGCGGATGCCGACGTCGGCCTTGACGACGCCCCAGTGGTCGATGATCAGGACCCCGGTGATCACGGTGTCGGGTGCGCCTTCGGCGCGGGTGGTGCGGGACTGCCCCATGGACTCGCGCAGCACCTTGCCGCCGCCGAAGACGGCTTCGTCGCCGGAGCGGCCGGGGCCGCCGGAGCGGTCCTCCTCGATCTCGACGAGGAGGTCGGTGTCGGCGAGGCGGACGCGGTCGCCGGTGGTCGGGCCGAACAGGTCGGCGTAGGCGGTGCGGGACAGTTCAGGCATCGAGGGCACCTCCGGTCGCGCCGCGCAGACCGACGACGACACGGGCGCCCGCGAGGGGGATCAGCCGTACGTCGACGGGGATGCCGGGCTCGAACCGGACGGCGGTGCCGGCGGCGATGTCCAGCCGCCTGCCGTGCGCCGCGGCGCGGTCGAACTCGAGGCCGGGGTTGGCCTCGGCGAAGTGGTAGTGGGAACCGACCTGGACGGGCCGGTCGGCGGTGTTGAGCACGGTCAGGCGGGTGGCTTCGCGTCCTTCGTTGAAGGCGACCGGCTCGTCGGCGAAGAAGATCTCTCCGGGGATCACGACCGACGCCCCCGTCAGACGATCGGTTCGTGGACGGTGACCAGCTTGGTGCCGTCGGGGAAGGTGGCTTCGACCTGCACGTCGTGGATCATCTCGGGGATGCCCTCCATGACCTCGTCGCGCTGGATCAGCTTGCGTCCGGAGGCCATGAGTTCGCCGACGCTGCGCCCGTCCCGGGCGCCTTCGAGGATGTGCGCGCTGATCAGCGCGACGACCTCGGGGTGATTGAGCTTGACGCCTCGTGCGCGGCGCTTCTCCGCCACGTCCGCCGCCACATGGATGAGCAGTCTCTCCTGCTCGTGCGGGGTCAGTTGCATTTACCACCTCACAGGGCATGACGCCGGGACCGGACGGTCCGGCTGCCGCGGCCACCGCGGCGGCTCTAGATGTAACACACGGGTGCAGGCCGGAATTCACCTACCGGTGTGTGGAAAACCGCAGGTGGATCGGGGTGCAGACTAGGGCTAGAGTGTTACGACCACGTCACCCGGTTTTGACCGATTGATTACCGATGCCGCCGGCGCCCTCCCGCATGCCCGCGCCCGGACGCACGGCATCCCCAGGACGGGTCCGCCCCCCGGCCCCCCGGCACCCCTAGGACGGGTCCGACCCCCGGTGTTCCGCGGCGATGCCGAAGCGGTGGTGCTCGCGAGGCGCCGCGGCGGCCGGGTCGTGGACCGCGGCGACCGAGGTGATCACCTGACCGTCCGGGGACTCCTGGGCCTCCTCCAGCCGCTGCAGGTCGGAGGCGGAGACGAGGGCGACGAGAGGCTTGCCGTGCCGCGTCACGACGACGCGCTCGCCGCCGTACACCACCCGGTTGATCAGGTCGGCCAGCTCAGCCCTGGCTTGCGTCACCGGAATCTCGTAGGCCATGACCCCAGCTTACGGTTTCGCCGGAATCCACTCCCGGGGAATGTACGTCCTGTACATTTTCAACAGAGCCAGTGCCGCCGAAGACGGTTTTTTGCCACGAGGAGGGGTTCGTCATGATCCGACCGTCCGCCCGCCGTGTCCTGCCCGAGTTCACCGAACGCACGAGTTCCGGGGCCCGGACGTCGGACCCGTACTCCAAGCTGCTCCAGGAGCGGATCGTCTTCCTCGGGACACCGATCGACGAGACCTCCGCGAACGACGTGACGGCACAGTTCATGTACCTGGAGCACCAGGCACCGGACCGGGACATCGAGCTCTACGTCAACTCGCCCGGCGGCTCCTTCACCGCCATGACGGCGATCTACGACACGATGCGCTACGTCGCCTGCGACGTGGCGACGACCTGCCTCGGGCAGGCCGGTTCGTCCGCCGCGGTGCTGCTCGCGGCGGGCACCCCCGGCAAGCGCGCGGTCCTGCCGGGCGCCCGGGTGGTGATCCACCAGCCGGCGCTCACCGAACCGGTGGAGGGGCAGGCGAGCGACCTGGCCGTCCACGCCGGCGAACTGGTCCGCGTCCGCGCCCTCCTGGAGGAGATCCTCGTACGGCACACGGGCCGCGGTCGCGAGCAGGTGCACGCGGACATCGAGCGGGAGACGGTCCTCGACGCCCGGCAGGCGCTGGAGTACGGCCTGGTGGACCGGATCGTGCCCGGCCGCAGGACCCCGCCCGCCTCGCCCGGCGCGAGGTGATCCGCCCGTGCTGCCACCCGAGTTGCCCCCGCTGCCCGCCCTGACCCGCGCCGAGGCCGAGGTCATCGACCGCTATCTGGACGTCGTCGACCTGCTCGGGCGCATCAACCCCGGGCGCGTCGGCGACACCTACGGCGGCCTGCGGGCCGCCCAGGCGCTGGTCGGCAAGGCGGCGGCGCTGCGTGACGCGCTGGCGCTGATGCACCGGCGCGGCGAGACGGAGCTGCACGCCGCGACCCTGGCCCGGGCGCTGCGGGTGCTGGACGGCGAGCGCCGGACCGCGCGGGTCGGCCTTCCGCCGCACTCCGGGAGTTGAGGGGGTCGGGGCCGGCCCGACGCCTGGCCGAAACGGACCAAACGGCGTACCCCCTTTCGGCGTAGGGACACCTCCGTTTCGTGACCGGTCGAAGTTGCGGCGCCCCGCGCCCCGCGGGTGCGAACTCCCGCTCCGCCGCTGGTCCCGGGCCCGTCACCGCGCTCGGCGGCACTTCGAACACGGGGTGGCGACCCGAACGGGCGAGTGGGACGTAACAACACAAAGGACGCGTTCCGTTGGGATTTTCCCCGTGGGCGGGACAAGATCCGTGACTGACGACAAGCCCCCGCCGCAGCGGCGGGGCGGTCCGGGCGGACGCCGAGTCCTGCCGCCGTCCGGACGCCAGGTCGACAGGAAGTGGATCGGCAGGAGTGGAGGACCCGAGCACGACGGGTCGCCGGGACGGCCGCCTCCGTGAGAGGTGCCAAACCGAGCGGTCCTTGGGGTGAAGCCGCACGCTGCGGCCGGGCAACTTCGCCAGCCCGAATCCGACAGGTCATCCTTCACAGGCGGCTGACGAAGGGTTGCGCATGTCCGCGCTCAATCGTGTCCCGTCCCTGATGGCTCGTGCCGGTACGGCCTCGGCCCTCACCCTCGCCGCCGTGGGCGGCTCCGTCGTGGTCCCCGGTGTCGCCTCCGAGGCGGCCGCGGCGAGCCATGCGACGAAAGCCCTCACCATCGCGGCTTCCAAGAAAGGATCCCCGTACCGCTGGGGCGCCACCGGCCCCCACCGGTTCGACTGTTCCGGCCTGACGCTGTACTCGTTCAAGAAGGCCGGCAAGAAGCTCCCGCGCACCGCGGCGCAGCAGTACAACAAGACCCGCCACATCTCGGCCCACAGCCGCAAGGTCGGCGACCTCGTGTTCTTCCACTCCGGCCGGAGCGTCTACCACGTAGGCATCTACGCCGGGAAGGGCAGGCTCTGGCACGCTCCGAAGACCGGGGACGTGGTGCGGCTGCAGAAGATCTGGACCTCAAGCGTCTGGTACGGCCGGGTCAAGTAGCCCGCCCGCGGGAGTGACGGCGTTCTGCCCCGCCGTCACTCCCGCGGGTGCCGCCGGCCCGCCGGGGGGCGTCCAGGGCAGTTCGATGGAGACGGTCTTGCCGCCCTCGCGCGTGGGCCGGACCCTCAGCCTGCCGCCGCACTCGGCGGTCAGCCAGCGAATGATCACCATGCCCCGCCCGTTGTCCTGCTGGACGGCGGCGGGCAGCCGCTTGGGGAAGCGCGGATGGCTGTCGGTGACACCCAGACGCAGCCGCTCGTCGCGATCGAGAACGAGGTCCACCGTGAAGGTGGGCGACTGCCCGAACGTGTGCTGGACCGCGTTGGTCGCCAGTTCGGAGACGATGAGCCGCACGGTCTCGGCCAGGTCGGCATCTCCCGGCAGCCCCCATTCCGCCAGGGTGCCGACCGCATAGGTCCGCGCGGCGGCCACCGAGGCGGGATCGCTCGGCAGAGTGACGGATGCTTCCAGATGGTCTGCCATGGCGATGTCGTCCCTTTCTCACGGGACCGCAGGCCCGACACGGAGCGGGATGGTTCGAGTACGGTCCCGGACTGGTGCTTCGTCGCCAGACTGCCATCACCGGACCCGTGAAGGGCGGCGATCCACCAAGATATGCATATATCTGTCGCTCGAAGCGGTGAACTCTGCGACGGCAGAGCGTATTCGGGCGGCGCACAAGGAGTAAGGGAGTTGGCCCATGCAGCACGGTCCCGTGGTGCGCCGCCGCAAGCTGGGCGCGGAACTGCGCGCCCTGCGCACGTCGGCGGGCATCACCAGCGGCGAGGCGGCCCGGCTCGTGGGCTGGCACCAGTCGAAGGTCAGCCGGATCGAGACGGGGACGAGCGGGGTGAAACCGGCCGACGTGCGGTTACTGCTGGACGTCTACGGCGTGGACGACGAGCAGCTGCGGGGACTGCTGGTGATGCTGGCGCGCTCCGAGGACGCGGGGGGACGCCACCACTGGTGGCACGCGTACCGCGGGGTGCTGCCACCGACCTACCGCGACTTCATCAGCCTGGAGTCGCAGGCCAGCGCGATGCGCACACTGGAGACCACGGTGGTGCCCGGCCTGCTCCAGACACCGGAGTACGCCCGCGCGGTGACGCGGGCCGCGGTGGACGGCATGCCGGCGGAACGGCTGGACACGCTGGTGGAGGTCCGGCTGGCCCGCCAGGACGTGCTGCGCGGCGAGCCGCCCCTGGAGCTGAGCGCGGTCCTGGACGAGGCCGTGCTGCGCCGGGAGGTGGGCGGTCCGGGGGTGATGGCCCGTCAACTGGCCCGGCTGGTCGAGGCCGCGCGGCTCCCGCACGTCCGCCTCCAGGTCCTGCCGTTTGCCGCCGGGGCGCACATCGGTGTCACCGGCCCTTTCGTAATCTTCTCCTTTTCGAGCACTTCTGATCTGGACGTGGTTGTTCTCGACCACTTGACGAGTAGCTTGCACCTCGAACGGAAAGAAGACCTAGAGGCCTATACCGAGGCCTTCAACGCCCTTCTGATCCATGCCCTTTCGCCCGAGGACTCGTTGGACTTCATCGCCGCGACCGCGGCAGGCGCGTAAGGAGGCACCATGTCAGGCTCCCTGTCCGAACGTCCCCGGAACATCCCTGTCAGCACCGATATGACCGGTGTGCGGTGGCTGCGCAGCAGTTACAGCACCGGCGCGAACAACTGTGTGGAGACGGCCCGTCCGTCGGCCGGTCCCTGGGCCGGGCTGCTCGCCGTGCGCGACTCCAAGAACCCGGCCGGACCCGCCCTGCTCTTCTCCCCCGGGAGCTGGACGGCGTTCACCGCCGGCGTCCACCGCGACTGACCCCGCCGGACTGCGGACGGCGCACGGCCGTGTCCCGCCGACTCATGGCCGCGTGTCGCCGATCACCCGTACAGCGCGTTCGATCTGTTCCCCGGAGAGGTCCCCACGTGCGGTCAGCCTGAGCCGTGAGATGCCGTCGGGCACCGAAGGAGGGCGGAAGCAGCCCACGGACAGGCCGGCCGCCCGGCAGTCGGCCGCCCACCGCACGGCCCCCTCCGGGGAGGATGCGCGCACCGAGACGACCGCGGCGTCCGGACGTACCGCGTCCAGACCCGCGGCGGTCAGGCGCGCGTGCAGTTCGGCCGCGACGGCGCGGGCCCGCGCGGCACGCTCCGGCTCACGGCCGAGCAGCCTGAGCGCCGCCAGGGCCGCCCCCGCCGCGGCGGGGGCGAGTCCCGTGTCGAAGATGAACGTACGGGCCGCGTTGACCAGGTGGTCGATCACCCGGGCGGGGCCCAGCACGGCGCCTCCCTGGGCACCGAGCGACTTGGACAGCGTGACGGTCACGACGACGTCGTCCCGTCCCGCCAGGCCCGCGCCCTGCGGGGCGCCCCGGCCGCCCTCGCCGAGGACGCCGAGACCGTGGGCGTCGTCGACGACCAGTCCGGCCCCGTGCGCCCGGCACGCGTCGGCGAGTGCGGCCAGCGGCGCGGCGTCGCCGTCGACCGAGAAGACCGTGTCGGAGACGGCCACGGCGGGTCCGTCGTGCGTCGCCAGTGCCTTGCGCACGGCGTCCGGATCGGCGTGCCCCACGACCTGGGTGGTGCCGCGAGCGAGCCGGCAACCGTCGATCAGAGAGGCGTGGTTGCCCGCGTCGGAGACGACGAGGCTGCCGTGCGGGGCCAGCGCGGTGACCGCGGCGAGGTTGGCCGCGTAGCCGGAGGAGAAGACGAGCGCGGCCTCGAATCCGCAGAACTCGGCCAGTTCGCGCTCGAGTTCGGCGTGCAGCGTGGTCGTGCCGGTCACCAGCCGGGAGCCGGTCGCGCCGCCGCCCCAGGTCCGGGCGGCCGCGACCGCCCCTTCGACGACCGCCGGGTGCCGGGCCAGTCCCAGGTAGTCGTTGCTCGCCAGGTCCAGCAGCTCCGACGCCGCCGGACGGGGGCGCAGCACCCGTACGAGGCCGGCCTCGCGGCGCGCCCGGTCCTGCTCCTCGATCCAGCCGAACGCCATGGGGCGGTCCTCCGGGGTTTTGTAGGCAATGAACAGACATTAGCGGTCCGGACACCCCCGCGAGGTGTGGCAATACCCACACGTCGATCTGTCAGTGTTGTGCGAAGTCTCCTTGGCCTCGAACGGCCCCTTAGGACAGGATCGGCTCTCATGGACCTGCTGAACACGCTGGTGGACAAGGGGCTTCGGCGCGAGCCGCCGACCCGCGAGGAGGCGCTCGCCGTCCTCGCCACTTCCGACGACGACGTGCTCGACGTGGTGGCCGCGGCCGGAAAGGTGCGCCGCCACTGGTTCGGCCGGCGGGTGAAACTCAACTACCTCGTCAACCTCAAGTCGGGACTGTGCCCCGAGGACTGCTCCTACTGCTCGCAGCGACTGGGCTCCAAGGCGGAGATCCTCAAGTACACCTGGCTCAAGCCCGACCAGGCCTCCGCGGCCGCCGCGGCGGGGGTGTCCGGGGGCGCCAAGCGGGTGTGCCTGGTGGCCAGCGGACGCGGTCCGACCGACCGGGACGTGGACCGGGTCTCGGACACCATCAAGGCCATCAAGGAGCAGAACGAGTCGGTCGAGGTGTGCGCCTGCCTGGGGCTGCTCTCGGACGGCCAGGCGGAGCGCCTGCGGGAGGCCGGAGCCGACGCCTACAACCACAACCTCAACACCTCCGAGTCGACGTACGGGGACATCACGACCACGCACACGTACGCCGACCGGGTGGACACGGTGAACAAGGCGCACGCGGCCGGGCTGTCCGCCTGCTCGGGTCTCATCGCGGGCATGGGCGAGAGCGACGAGGACCTGGTCGACGTGGTCTTCTCGCTGCGCGAGCTGGACCCGGACTCGGTGCCGGTCAACTTCCTGATCCCGATGGAGGGCACGCCGCTGGCTACGGAGTGGCACCTCACGCCGCAGCGGTGCCTGCGCATCCTGGCGATGACGCGGTTCGTCTGCCCGGACGTCGAGGTGCGCATCGCGGGCGGGCGCGAGGTGCACCTGCGCACGATGCAGCCGCTCGCCCTGCACCTGGCCAACTCGATCTTCCTCGGCGACTACCTCACCAGCGAGGGCCAGGCGGGCCACGCCGACCTGGAGATGATCGCGGACGCCGGCTTCGAGGTGGAGGGCGCCGGGGAGGTCACCCTGCCGGAGCACCGCGCGGCCGCCCGGGGCGGCGGCTACGGCTCGCACGGGGACGGCGGCGGCTGCGGCTCGCACGCGGGCGACGGCGGCTGCGGCTCGCACGCGGGCGGCGGGGTGTGCGCCCCCGCGGCCGCCGCCGCGCCGACGACGCCGCGCCCCGCCGAGGAGCCCCGCACGGACCTGGTGGCGGTGCGCCGCCGCGGCGCCGGGACGGACCTCGCGCCCAATGCCTGAGCCCGCGTTGAACGTCGCCGAGCTGCTGGCGCTGGACCGGCGGCACGTATGGCACCCGTACGGGCCCGTGCCCGGCCGGCAGGACCCGCTCGTCGTGGAGTCGGCGAGCGGGGTCCGGCTGCGGCCGGCCGACGGCTCCGGGGAGCTGGTCGACGGGATGTCGTCCTGGTGGTCGGCGATCCACGGCTACAACCACCCGGTGCTGAACGAGGCCGCGCGCGAGCAGTTGGGGCGGATGAGCCACGTGATGTTCGGCGGGCTCACCCACGAGCCCGCCGTGCGCCTGGCGAAGCTCCTTGTCGACATGTCGCCCGAGGGCCTGGAGCACGTGTTCCTTGCCGACTCCGGGTCGGTGTCGGTCGAGGTCGCCGTGAAGATGTGTCTGCAGTACTGGCGTTCGCTCGGCCGCCCCGGCAAGCGCCGTCTGCTCACCTGGCGCGGCGGCTACCACGGCGACACCTGGCAGCCCATGTCGGTGTGCGACCCGGAGGGCGGAATGCACGAGCTGTGGTCGGGCGTCCTGCCGCGCCAGGTCTTCGCGGACGCCCCGCCGTCGGAGTACGAGGAGGCGTACGCCGACCACCTGCGGTCGCTGATCGAGCGGCACGCCGACGATCTGGCCGCGGTGATCGTCGAGCCGGTGGTGCAGGGCGCGGGCGGGATGCGCTTCCACTCCCCCGCCTATCTGCGCGTGCTGCGCGAGGCGTGCGACGCGCAGGGCGTGCTGCTGGTGTTCGACGAGATCGCCACCGGGTTCGGGCGCACGGGCGCCTTGTTCGCGGCGGAGCACGCGGCGGTGACGCCGGACGTGATGTGTGTGGGCAAGGCGCTGACCGGCGGTTATCTGACGATGGCGGCCACGCTGTGCACCGCGCGGGTGGCCGAGGGCATCTCGCGGGGCGAGGTGCCGGTGCTGGCCCACGGGCCCACGTTCATGGGCAATCCGCTGGCGGCGGCCGTGGCGTGCGCGTCGATCGGGCTGCTGCTCGGCCAGGACTGGCGCGCGGAGGTCAAGCGGATCGAGACGGGCCTGGCCGAGGGGCTCGCGCCCGCCGCCGAGCTGCCCGGTGTGCGCGACGTACGGGTGCTCGGCGCGATCGGCGTGGTGCAGCTCGACCACGCCGTCGACATGCGGGCGGCGACGGAGGCGGCGGTGCGCGAGGGCGTGTGGCTGCGCCCGTTCCGCGATCTGGTCTACACCATGCCGCCCTACGTCACGGGCGACACGGACGTGGCACGCATCGCCCGCGCGGTGTGCGCGGCGGCACGGGAGGGATGACATGCCGGTACTGGTGATCACGGGCACGGGCACGGAGGTCGGCAAGACGGTCGTGACCGCCGCCGTCGCCGCGGCGGCCCTGGCGGGCGGCCGGTCGGTGGCCGTGCTGAAGGCGGCGCAGACCGGCGTGGGGCCGGACGAGGCCGGGGACGCCCAGGAGGTGGCGCGGCTCGCGGGTGACGTGACGGCCGCCGAGGTGGCGAGGTTCCCCGAACCGCTGGCGCCGGGCACGGCCGCGCGCCGGGCCGGGCGGGCACCGGTGCGCCCCGGCGAGGTCGCCGAGGCGGCGGCCAAGCTGGCCACCGAGCACGATCTGGTCCTGGTCGAGGGCGCGGGCGGACTCCTCGTACGCTTCGATGCCTCCGGCGGAACGCTGGCGGACGTCGCCGGTCTCCTGGGCGCACCGGTGCTGGTGGTGACGTCGGCGGGGCTCGGCACGCTGAACACCACGGAGCTGACGGCGCGCGAGCTGCGGTCCCGGGGACTGGAGCTGCCGGGGCTGGTGATCGGCAGCTGGCCCCAGGCCCCGGACCTCGCCGCCCGCTGCAACCTGGCGGACCTCCCGGACGTGTCCGGCGCCCCCCTCCTCGGCGCCGTGCCCGCCGGAGCGGGGGCCCTCTCCCCGGCCGCCTTCCGCTCGACGGCGCCCCACTGGCTGGCGCCGCCGCTGGACGGCACCTGGGACGCGGACGCGTTCCGCAGCCGGGAGGCACCCTGACCGGGGCGGGTTTCGGCTCCTGCCCCGCTGCCCGGAACGCGGTTCCCCCTCGCCGACCCCGCCGACGGCCGGGGCGCGGACGCGTTCGCCCGTGAGCGCGGCCGTCTCGGGCTCCCGCCCCTGTCGCCGGGACACATCAGGAGGCCTCCGGTGGAGTCGGCCGTGCGGTGGGTGCGAAGCGGCGGGCCGGGGGAGAATCGCGGTGAGGCGCCGCCTCGTGAGGGAGGTCCCATGCCGCTGCGATCCGACCGTGCCCGCGGGGTGCCGCGCGACGCCGTGCACCATCCGCTGTTCGCCCGCTACTACGCCCGGTTCAGTGTGAGCGCCGAGACCCGGATGGGCATGGCCCGCGTCCGCGAACGGCTGCTCGCCGGGCTGTCCGGGCGGGTCATCGAGGTGGGTGCGGGCAACGGGCTGAACTTCTCGCACTATCCGGGCACCGTCTCCGAGGTCGTGGCCATCGAACCGGAGCGCGTACTGCGGCAGTTGGCGGTGGAGGCGGCAATGCGCGCCGAGGTGCCGGTGGACGTGGCGCCGGGCGCGGCGGAGGCCCTGCCGGTCAAGAGCGAGGCCTTCGACGCGGCCGTGGTCTCGCTGGTGCTGTGCAGCGTCCGGGACGTGCCGCGGGCGCTCGCGGAGCTGCGGCGGGTCCTGCGGCCGGGCGGGCAGGTGCGGTTCTTCGAGCACGGCCGGGGCGGCGGACGGGCGATGACCTTCGCCCAGCGCGCGCTGGACCGGACGCTCTGGCCTCCTCTGTCCGGCGGCTGCCACCTCTCCCGCGAACCGGTGGCCGCGCTGCGGGAGGCGGGGTTCGCGCTCGGTCCCTACCGTCAGGTGATGATGCCGGAGAACGGGCCGGCGCTGCCGAGTTCGTACTGCGTCCTGGGCACGGCCTGGCGCCCGTCCTGAGCCGCGGCGCGGTCACCCGTTCCAGGCGCGCAGTTCCTCCGCGATCTCCTCGACCGACGCCTCGCCCTTCTTCACCAGCAGCGCGAGGTCCCGCACCCGCTCGGGCGTGGTGGCGACCTCCACACCACTGGCGACCAGATAGGCGTAGGCGACCGCGGAGGCGAAGAGCGCGTTGGAGCGCTCCAGCGCCGGGACGTGGATCAGCAGCTGGAGCAGCGCGGCGGCCCGGGCGTGCGGGGTGTCGTAGACGGGCGTGCCGAATATCTCGGCCCGGTGGCGGGCCACGGCGGCGACGAGCGCGCCCCAGTCGGTGACCTGCGGATCACCGGGAGTGCGCTGCTCGGCGAGCATCAGGAGCCAGGCGAGATCGATGGTGAGGTCGTTCATCCGCTAGGTGCGCGACGGCTCAGCGACGGCCCTCGCCGATCTCCTCGGCGAACACCTTCTCGTACTGCCGCATGAAGTCGGCGGCGGCCTCCACGAAGGTGTGGCCGGCCTCGCCGGTGTCCTGCCGGACCAGCTCCTCGATGTAGCGGTTCACGCTCAGCCCCCGGGCCAGGGCCTTCTCCCGGGCAGCCCGGGCGGTGCCCTCGTCCACCCGCACGTTCAGCTGGGCCTTCCGGGTCTTCGCCATACCTTGAAGCTAGCGCCGGGACGCTAGCGGCGGCAAGGCCGGCCGTCGTCTTCCGGCCCCGAGTCCGGGAGTGGTTGACTCACCGCGACGGGAAGCCCCTTGTGTGTGAGGAGAGTTCATGCCGCGCCCCTTCCGCTTCGGCGTCAACCTGATGAGCGCCGCTCCCGCCGACGGGTGGGACGCCAAGTGCCGGCGGGCCGAGGAGCTCGGGTACGACGTGATCCTGGTGCCGGACCACCTCGGCATGCCGGCGCCGTTCCCGGCCCTGGTCGCCGCGGCCCGGGCCACCGAACGGCCCCGGCTGGGCACCTTCGTGCTCAACGCGGGCTTCTGGAACCCCGCGCTGCTGGCCCGGGAGGTGGCGACCACCGACGCCCTGACCGGCGGACGTCTGGAACTCGGGCTCGGCACCGGCTACGTACGCGCGGAGCACGACACCGCCGGACTGGCCTTCGGCTCACCGGGCGAGCGGGTGGACCACCTGCGGCGCACCGTCGAGGAGCTGGAGCGGCTGCTGGGCGACGAGGAGTACCTGCCCCGGCCCGTGCAGCGGCCCGGGGTTCCGCTGCTGATCGGCGCGAACGGCGACCGGATGCTGGAGCTGACCGCCGGGCACGCCGACATCGCCGCGTTCACCGGCGGACGCACCGTGCCGGGAAGCACGACGGGACGGCTCGCGCCGATCACCGCCGAGGAGCTCGACGAGCGCGTCGCCCGGTACCGGGAGCTTGCCGCCGGCCGCGAGGAACCCGCGGAGCTGAACCTGCTCGTCCAGATGGTCGCCGTCACGCAGGACCGTGAGTCCGCCGTCCGCCCCTACCTGGAGCGCATCCCCCACCTCACCGCGGAGCAGGTGCTGGAACTGCCCATCCTCCTGGCCGGGACCCTGGAGCAGATCACCGCGCAGGTGCGGGCGCAGCGCGAGCGGTACGGCTTCACCTACCTGACGGTGCTGGAGCCGTTCATGGAGGCCTTCGCGCCGGTGATGCGGGTCCTGCGCGAGGAGTGAGCCCCGCGCGCGCCCTGCCGGTCCGCATGCCGGAATCACCGCACGGGGGCCCGGCGCGCGTGGTGGGATCGCGGCATGACTGATCTGCGCATACGGCCCGCCGGGCCCGAGGACCTGGACGCCGTGCTGGCCTTCTGGAAGACGGCCGCCGAGGGGACGAGCATCAGCGACGACCGGGAGGGCGTGGAGCGGCTGGTGGCGTGCGATCCGGAGGCACTGCTGCTGGCCGAGCGCGACGGGGAGCTGGTGGGCACGGTGATCGCGGGCTTCGACGGCTGGCGCTGCCATCTCTACCGGCTGGCGGTGCACCCGGACCACCGGCGCCGGGGCATCGGGACGGCCCTGCTCACCGCCGCCGACGAGCGGTTCGTCCGGCTCGGCGGGCGCCGCGGGGACGCGATGGTGCTGGTGCGCAACGAGCGGGCCCAGCATGCCTGGCGGGCCGCCGGGTACGAGCCGCAGGAGCAGTGGCGGCGCTGGGTGAAGCACCTCACCGGCTGAGCGACCGCGGGACGAAAGGTTGAAGGCTTGAACATCGGGCGAACCTCCGGGTCCTGGCCGATCATGGATCCGAGGTGACCCGATGACCGAAGTGCTCCTGCTGCTGGTGGCGATCCTGCTCTCGCTCGCGTGCGGCGCCTTCGTCGCGGCCGAGTTCTCGCTGACCACCGTCGAACGGGGTGAACTGGAGCGGGCCGCGGCGCGGGGTGAGCGGGGTGCGGCGAGCGCCCTCAAGGGCGTCCGGAACCTGACCTTCCAGCTCTCCGGCGCGCAGCTCGGCATCACGGTCACCAACCTGGTGGTCGGCATGCTCGCCGAGCCGTCGGTCGCGGCGCTGATCGCGGGGCCGCTGGAGGGCCTGGGGGTGTCGCGTTCGACGGCTTCCTCACTGGCGCTGGTGCTGGGCACGGCCCTGTCGACGGTGTTCCTCATGATCGTCGGTGAGCTGGTGCCGAAGAACTGGGCGATCTCCTCGCCGCTGGCCGTGGCCAAGCGGGTGGGCGGCCCGCAGCGCTGGTTCAGCTCCGCCTTCCGGCCCTTCATCACCCATCTGAACAACACCGCCAACCGCGTCGTGCGCCGCTTCGGTGTGGAGCCCGCCGAGGAGCTGGCGTCCGCACGCGGGCCGCAGGAGCTCGCGGCGCTCGCCCGGCACTCCGCCAAGGAGGGCGCGCTGGAGGCCGACACCGCCGAGCTGTTCGTGCGCACCCTGAACCTGGCCGACCTGACGGCGCAGCAGGTGATGACCCCGCGCGTCCAGGTCGTGGCCCTCGACGCCCGGGCGACGTGCGAGGACGTGGCGAACGCGACGCGGGCGACAGGACTGTCCCGGTTCCCGGTCTACCAGGACAGCCTCGACGCCGTGGTCGGGACGGCGCACGTCAAGGACGTCCTGGCGGTGCCCGCCGAGCGGCGGCCCGGGATGCCGGTGGCCGACCTGATGCGCGAGCCGCTGCTCGTCCCCGAGTCACTGACCGTGGACCGGCTCCTGGACCGGCTCTCCGGGCGGCGCACGATGGCCGTGGTGATCGACGAGTACGGGGGGACGGCGGGCGTGGCCACGCTGGAGGACATCGTCGAGGAGGTGGTCGGCCAGGTGCGGGACGAGCACGACCCGCACGAGACCCCCGATCTCGACCCGGCCGGCACGGACGAGGAGGGGCACGCGCTGTACTGGGCCGACGGCTCGGCGCGCGTGGACCGGCTGGAGCGGCTGGGGCTGCGGGTGCCCGAGGGCCCCTACGAGACGGTCGCGGGGCTGGTCGCGGCCGGTCTCGGGCACATCCCCGCCGTCGGCGACAGCCTCGATGTCGCCGGCTGGCGGCTGGACGTCGTGGACGCCACGGGGCGCAGGGCGGCCCGGGTGCTGATGCACGCCCCTCTGGACGACGACACGGGCGACGCGGCCGGTTTCGAAGCAGACAAGGACGAAGGGGAGGCCGGCCGGTGACCGCCGTACAGCTGCTGATCGGTCTGGCGACCCTGGTCGTCAACGCGTTCTTCGTGGCCGCCGAGTTCGCGCTGATCTCCGTGCGCCGCAGCCAGGTGGAACCGTACGCCGAGGAGGGCGACGCCCGGGCCGCGCGCGTGCTGTGGGGACTGGAGCACGTGTCGGCGCTGATGGCGGCGGCGCAGCTGGGCATCACGCTGTGCACGCTGGTCCTCGGCGTGGTCGCGGAACCGGCCATCGCGCATCTGCTGGAGCCGGTGTTCCACGCGGTGGGCGTGCCGTCGGGCGCCGGGCACGCGGTGTCCTTCGTGATCGCCCTCGCGCTGGCGACGTATCTGCACATGCTGCTCGGCGAGATGGTGCCGAAGAACATCGCCCTGGCCGAGCCGGTGCGCAGCGCGCTGGTCCTCGGGCCGCCGCTGGTGGCGCTGTCCCGGGCCCTGCGTCCGGTGATCTTCACGGTCAACGCCTTCGCCAACGGGCTGCTCAAGCTGCTCAGGGTCGAGGCCAAGGACGAGGTGGCGGCGACGTTCACGGACGCGGAGCTGGCGGAGATCGTCAAGGACGCCGGTGAGGCGGGGCTGATCGACGACCGGGCCAGGGAGCGGCTGTACGACGCCCTGGAGCTGGGCCGCCGCCCGGTGCGGGACGTGGTGCTGCCGCTGGAACGGGTCGTCCACGCGCGCGTGGGCATCACCCCGGAGCAGCTGGAGCGGCTGTCGGCGCGGTCGGGGTTCTCCCGGTTCCCCGTGGTGGACGACGGGCGGCGGATCGTCGGCTACCTGCACGTGAAGGACGCCCTGGACGCCTCGCCGCGGGACCTGCCGTTCCGCCTGCGGGACATGCGCCCCATCGCCCGCGTGCGCGAGCGCACCCCGCTGGACGACGTACTCACCGCCATGCGGCGCAGCCGTACGCACCTGGCGGCGGTACTCGGCTCCGACGGACGGCTGGCGGGTCTGGTGACCATGGAGGACGTGCTGCGGGAGCTGTTCGGGCAGCGGGCGTGAGCCCGCCGCGCCCCGAGCCGACGTGCCCAAGTCGTGGGAGCGGAGCCGAGGGGGCCGGAGCCGAGAAGGGCGACCGACCGGCGGGTATGTGCGGGCGATATCATTTCCGTCGCCATGCAGACGAACCCCACGTACACCAGCCTGGTCGCCGTCGGCGACTCCTTCACCGAAGGCATGTCGGACCGGCTGCCCGACGGCTCCTACCGGGGCTGGGCCGACCTCCTCGCCGCCCGGATGGCGGCCCGCTCCCCCGGCTTCCGCTACGCCAACCTGGCGGTGCGCGGAAAGCTGATCGGACAGATTGTCGACGAGCAGGTGGACGTGGCCGCGGCCATGGGCGCCGACGTGATCACGCTGGTCGGGGGGCTCAACGACACGCTGCGGCCCAAGTGCGACATGGCACGGGTGCGGGACCTGCTCACGCAGGCGGTGGAACGGCTGGCCCCGCACTGCGAGCAGCTGGTACTGATGCGCAGTCCGGGCCGCCAGGGCCCGGTGCTCGAACGGTTCCGGCCGCGCATGGAGGCGCTGTTCGCCGTCATCGACGACCTCGCGAAGCTGCACGGCGCCGTGGTCGTCGACCTGTACTCCGCCCGGTCGCTGGCCGATCCCCGGATGTGGGACGTGGACCGGCTGCACCTGACCGCCGAGGGCCACCGCCGGGTCGCGGAGGCGGTGTGGCAGTCGCTGGGTCACGAACCCGAGGATCCCGAGTGGCACGCGCCGGTCCCGGCGACACCGCCGCCGGGCTGGACGGCGCGCAGGACCGCGGACGTCCGGTTCGCCCGGCAGCACCTGCTGCCCTGGATAGGCCGCCGGCTGACCGGCCGCTCGTCCGGGGACGGCCTGCCGCCCAAGCGCCCGGACCTGCTCCCCTACGAGGACCCGGCGCGTTGATCCCCGGCCCCTGGCGCCCTTCGTAGGTTCCGACGAACCGCCCCGCGGCGCCGACCTGCACGAATCGCCAGTAGAATCCGTCCACGTGACTTCCGCTCCCGCCAAGCCCCGCATCCCGAACGTCCTCGCCGGACGCTACGCCTCCGCCGAGCTCGCCACGCTCTGGTCGCCCGAGCAGAAGGTGAAGCTGGAGCGGCAGCTCTGGCTCGCCGTGCTGCGGGCCCAGAAGGACCTGGGCATCGAGGTGCCCGACGCCGCTATCGCCGACTACGAGCGCGTCCTCGACCAGGTCGACCTGGCCTCCGTCGCCGAGCGCGAGAAGGTCACGCGGCACGACGTGAAGGCGAGGATCGAGGAGTTCAACGATCTCGCCGGGCACGAGCACGTGCACAAGGGCATGACCTCCCGTGACCTCACGGAGAACGTCGAGCAGCTGCAGATCCGGCTGTCGCTGGAGCTGATCCGCGACCGTTCGGTGGCCGTCCTCGCCCGCCTGGGCAAGTTGGCGGGCGAGTACGCCGAGCTGGTGATGGCCGGCCGCTCGCACAACGTGGCCGCGCAGGCCACGACGCTGGGCAAGCGGTTCGCCACCGCCGCCGACGAGCTGCTGGTCGCCCACGGCCGGGTGGAGGAGCTGCTCGGCCGCTATCCGCTGCGCGGCATCAAGGGCCCGGTCGGCACCGCCCAGGACATGCTGGACCTGCTCGGCGGCGACGCCGGCAAGCTCGCGGAGCTGGAGCAGCGGATCGCCGGGCACCTCGGCTTCTCGCAGGCCTTCACCTCGGTCGGCCAGGTCTACCCGCGCTCCCTGGACTACGAGGTCGTCACCGCGCTGGTGCAGCTGGCGGCGGCGCCGTCCTCGCTGGCCAAGACGATCCGGCTGATGGCCGGGCACGAGCTGGTCACCGAGGGCTTCAAGCCGGGCCAGGTCGGCTCGTCCGCGATGCCGCACAAGATGAACACCCGCTCCTGCGAGCGCGTCAACGGCCTGATGGTGATCCTGCGCGGCTACGCCTCGATGACCGGCGAGCTGGCGGGAGACCAGTGGAACGAGGGCGACGTGTCCTGCTCGGTGGTGCGCCGGGTCGCGCTGCCGGACGCGTTCTTCGCCCTCGACGGGCTGCTGGAGACCTTCCTGACCGTGCTCGACGAGTTCGGTGCCTTCCCGGCCGTCGTGGCCCGGGAGCTGGACCGCTACCTCCCCTTCCTGGCCACCACCAAGGTGCTGATGGGCGCGGTGCGCGCCGGTGTCGGCCGCGAGGTCGCGCACGAGGCCATCAAGGAGAACGCGGTCGCCTCCGCGCTGGCCATGCGCGAGCAGGGTGCCGAGCGCAACGAGCTGCTGGACAAGCTGGCCGCCGACGACCGCATTCCGCTGGACCGTGCCGCCCTGGACGCCCTGATGGCCGACAAGCTCTCCTTCACCGGCGCCGCGGCCGACCAGGTCGGTGTCGTCGTCGGCCGGATCGAGGAGATCGTCAAGCGGTACCCGGGGGCCGCGGGCTACACCCCCGGAGCCATCCTCTGAGCCGCTTCACCCGGGCCGAGCTGGAGGCCGCCCGCGACCGTCTGCTGCCGGACGTCGTCGGGGACGGCCTCCGCGTGCTGTTCTGCGGCATCAACCCGGGCCTGCTGTCGGCGGCGACGGGCCACCACTTCGCCCGTCCCGGCAACCGCTTCTGGCCCGTCCTGCACTTGTCCGGGTTCACACCGCGGCTGCTGAAGCCGTCGGAGCAGGATGAGTTGCCCTCGTACGGGCTCGGCATCACGAACGTCGTGGCGCGGGCCAGCGCGCGGGCGGACGAGTTGACCGCCGAGGAGTACCGGGAGGGCGGTCGGCTGCTGGTCGCGAAGGTGGCGCGGCTGCGTCCCCGCTGGCTGGCCGTGGTCGGTGTCACCGCGTACCGGACCGCGTTCGACGAGCGGAAGGCACGAGTGGGGCCGCAGGAGCGGATGTTCGGCAGTACCCGGGTGTGGGTGCTGCCCAACCCGAGCGGGCTCAACGCGCACTGGACGGCGCAGACGATGGCGGAGGAGTTCGCCCGGCTGCGGGTCGCGGCGGAGGCACCCTCGCAGGCGTAGGCGGGACGGTCATGGTGGTGCCTCCTGCGTGACCACCGCCAGCAGCCGCACCTCGTCCGTCTCGTCGCGGTCGGCGACGGCCACCGCGACCCAGCGGCCGGTGCCCTCGGCCTCCCAGAGATGTGCCACCCGTGCACGGGCGCTCAGGGCGGCCCACGGCTCGGGTATCTCCTCCCGCTCGGTCCGCAGCAGGACCGTCTGCAGGTTGTACGGGTCCGTCTCGCCCCAGCGCCGGGCCAGTCGCTCGTAGAGAGCGTCCCTGTCCTTCTCGTACTGCTCGACCGTCGCCGCCCGCTCCCCCGGGTCCCGGCCGCCCAGGCCGTGGCTGCCCTCCAGCACCACCGTGAAGTACCCGGGAGCCGCGGTGCCCTCGTCCGACGGGCCGTGCTCCGCCGGGAAGGGCCGGAAGCACAGCTCGTCGAAGAGGGCGAGGTGCCGCGCGATGTTCATGTGTCCAGTAAACCCGCCGCCACTGACAATTGGCGGGGCGTCAGCGAGCCCCGCGCCCGTCCGGGGTCAGGCGTCACGGCGGCGCAGCCGCCAGAACCCGGCGAGGAGCGCGACCGCCGCCCACAGCGCGGTCACCTCGAGCCCCGTCCAGGGCCCCAGGGTCCCGTCGTACGTCCGGTAGAGAGCGATCTGCCCTGCCCTGTCCGGCAGGAAGTCGGCGGCGGTGCCCGCCGCGTCACCGATCACGAAGGAGACGACGAGGATGAGCGGGACCAGGGTGGACAGGGTGGCCACGCCGCTGCGGAACAGGGTGGTGAGCCCGGCCGCGAACAGGGCCATGAGCATGAGGTAGACACCGCAGCCCACGACGCCGCGGACCTGCTGGCCGAGGGTGAGCCCGTCCGCCGCCGCGCCAAGGCCCGCACGTGCGGCGAGCAGGGCGGCGAGTGCCGTGACCAGACCCACCGCGAGGACCGGTACGGCGACGACCGCCAGCTTCGCCGCGAACCACCGCCCGCGCCGCGGCACGGCGGTCAGGGTGAGCCGGATCCCGTTGCCCTGGTACTCGCTGGAGACGACGACGGCGCCGAAGGCGACGGCCGCGATCTGGCCCGGCATGACCCCGGACAGGGCCATGAACAGCGGGTCGAAGTCCGGGTCGGAGGTGTCGGACACCCCGGCCAGCGCGGAGAACGCCGTGGTGGCGGCGAACAGGCCCAGCAGCGTGCCGCACAGCGAACGCAGGGTGAGCACCTTGAGCGCCTCCGCGCGGAGGACGGGCGTGAGGTTCATGGTCAGGCCTCCTGGGGCCGTGCGGTGAACTCGGTCTCGACGGCGGTCAGATCGAGGTAGGCCTGCTCCAGCGTGCCCTCGTCCGCGGCCAGTTCGAGGACGGGCACGCCCGCGCCGGACACGATCCGGCCGATGTCGTCCACACGCGCGTGGTGCACGGTCCAGTGGCCGTCGTCGTGTTCCTCGGCGTCGTGCCCGTGCCGGGCGAGCGCGGCTTGCAGAGCGGTCGCGTCCGACGTCCGCACGCGGACCCGTGGCCGCACGCGCGCGTCGATGAACTCCCGCATCGGCGTGTCGGCGAGCAGACGGCCCCGGCCGAGGACGACGAGGTGGTCGGCGAAGGACGCGGTCTCGTTCATCAGGTGGCTGGAGACCAGGACCGTGCGTCCCTCGGCCGCGAGCCCGCGCAGCAGTTCGCGGATCCAGATGATGCCCTCGGGATCCAGCCCGTTGGACGGCTCGTCCAGCATCACCACTTCGGGATCGCCCAGCAGCGCGGCGGCGATGCCCAGCCGCTGGCGCATGCCCAGGGAGTACGTCCTCACCCGGCGGCGGGCCACGGCCGCGATGCCGGTCTCCTCCAGCACCTCGTCGACCCGCCGCGCGGGGACGCGGTTGCTCGCCGCCAGGACTCGCAGGTGGTTCCTGGCGGTGCGCGAACCGTGGGCGGCGTCCGCGTCGAGCAGGGCACCGACGTGGCGCAGCGGCTCGTGCAGGGTGGGGTAGGCGCGTCCGCCGACGGTCGCGGTACCGGAGGTGGGCCGGTCCAGGCCGAGGACGAGCCGCATGGTGGTGGACTTGCCGGCGCCGTTGGGGCCGAGGAAGCCGGTGACGCGGCCGGGGCGCACGGTGAAGGTGAGGTCGTCGACGGCTCGTCGGGTGCCGTACTCCTTGGTGAGGTTCTGGACGTCGATGCTGGTCATGGCAGCAGCCTGCCGGTCGGGACGGGGCGGGGCCTCCCCCGCCGGTGGAGACCGGCTCCCCCGTGCGGGGGAGGTCCGGTGCCGGTGGCGGCTGGGAGGATGAGCGGATGCTCCGCATGCTGCGTCCGTTCGGCCGGGCGGTGACGTACACACGATGGCTGCACCTGTTCATGGCCGTGGTGTGGCCGGCCATGTGGATCTTCGTCGACGAGGCGTGGGCGTTCGTGTCGGTGGTGCCGCTGGCGGCCGCCGGGCTGGTGCCCGGGATGCGGGTGGTCGAGGGTGTGCAGGCCAGACTGCTGCTGACCGGCCACCGCCCGGACGACGCGAGCACGGACATCGTCGTCGCGCCGTCCGCGACCTGGGCCGACCGCGGACGAACGGTCCTGTGGCTGGAGGCCCGCCTGCTCATCGGCTCCTGCGTCGCGATGCTCACGGTGCAGCTGCCCGTCCTGGCCGTCGACCTGGTGCACGTGGCACGGGGCGGGCGGCAGGGGGACGGTTCGTACGTCCGCCTCGCGGGCGACCACTGGTGGTACGGCCCGCTCGCGCCGCTGCCGGTCCTGCTGCTCGCCGCGGTCGTCGTCGGCTCCGGGGAGCTGATCACCCGGCTCGCCCGCCGCCTGCTGGGACCGTCCGCCGCCGAACGGCTCTCCGCCCTGGAGGAACGCACCGAGCAACTCCTGGAACGCAACCGCATCGCGCGCGAATTGCACGACTCCATCGGCCACGCGCTGACCGTCGCCGTCGTCCAGGCGGGGGCCGCTCGGGCGGCGAACAGCGCGGAGTTCACCGACCGGGCCCTGACCGCCATCGAGGAGACCGGCAGGGCGGCCCTGGAGGATCTGGAGCGAGTGCTCGGTGTGCTGCGGGAGTCGGAGCGGCCGGCGAGCGGCAGACCGACGCTCGCGGACGCCGACCGCCTCCTGGAGTCCGCCCGGGCCTCGGGGGCGAAGGTCGACGCCGAGGTCGCGGGCCCGCTGGAGACGCTGCCGGGCCACGTCTCCCGCGAGGGCTACCGCATCCTGCAGGAGTCGCTGACCAACGTGCTGCGGCACGCGGGTGCCGTGCCGACGCGGGTCCGCGTCGAGGTGGCGGACGGGGTGCTCACCCTGGACGTGCGCAATCCGCTGCGGGACGCGAGAGCCGCGCCGGGGCGCGGCGCGGGGCTGCGCGGCATACGCGAGCGGGCCGCGCTGCTGGGCGGCCGGGCGCACGCGGGGCCGGACGGCGCCGGTGAGTGGAAGGTGCGCGTCGAGCTGCCGCCGGGCTGATCTAGGCTGGCCGGATGCCGGTCAGAGTGCTCCTCGTCGACGACGAACCGCTGGTGCGCGCCGGGCTGCGGGCGGTGCTGGAAGCGCAGCCGGACATCGAGGTGGTCGGCGAGGCGGCCGACGGGGCGGCGGTCATTCCGCTGGTGCGGCAGACGCGGCCGGACGTGGTCGCCATGGACGTCCGTATGCCGTTGCTGGACGGCATCGAGGCCACCCGCGCGTTGCTGCGGACGGTGGCCGACCCGCCCAGGATCCTCGTGGTGACGACCTTCGAGAACGACGAGTACGTGTACGAGGCGTTGCGCGCGGGCGCCGACGGGTTCCTGCTCAAGCGCGCCCGCCCGGCCGAGATCGTGCACGCGGTACGGCTGATCGCCGAGGGCGAGTCCCTGCTGTTCCCCGCCTCGGTGCGGCGACTGGCCGCCGAGTACGGCGACGGCGCCCACAACCGCGCGGCCCGCGCCGAGTTGGAACGCGCCCGGCTGACCGAGCGGGAGGGCGAGGTGCTGCGGCTGATGGCGCGCGGGCTGTCGAACGCGGAGATCGCCGCCCGGCTGGTGGTCGGCACCGAGACGGTGAAGTCGCATGTGAGCGCCGTACTGGCGAAGCTGGGGGCGCGGGACCGCACCCAGGCGGTGATCACGGCGTACGAGTCGGGGTTCGTGGCGCCCGGGTGAGGAGGGCCGCACGGGCCGGGAACGGAGACCGGAACTCGCCGGGGTCCGGCAGGCCGAGTACCATCCGGCCACAACACGCGCACGAGCTGGGAGGACGGACCTTGACAGGCCTGACCGGCGGGGACCCGTCGCTGTTGCGGAGGATCAACTCCGCCGTGGTGCTGCACGCCTTGCGGGCGACGGACTCCGCGACGCTGACCGAGATCACCCGGGTGACGGGGCTGTCCCGGCCGACCGTCGAGGGCGTCGTCGAGGGGCTGATCGAGGCCGGTCTGGTCGTCGAGGCGGCCGCCGACGAGGGTACGGCCCGGCGGCAGGGCCGGCCCGCGCGGCGGTTCCGGTTCCGGGCGGAGGCGGGCCATCTGCTGGGCCTGGAGATCGGTCCGCACCGCGTCGCCGCGCTCCTGTCCGACCTGGACGGCCGGGTGATCGGCGCCCAGGCCAAGGACGTGGACGAGAACGCGCCGGCCGACGAGCGGCTGGAGCGGCTGCGCACGGCCGTCGCCGAGCTGCTGCGCCGGGCCGGTGTGGCGCGCGGCTCGCTGCGGGCGGTCGGCGCGGCCACGCCCGGCATCGTGGAGGCGGACGGCACGGTCCGCCTGGGCACGGCGCTGCCCGGGTGGACGGGGCTCGGCCTGGGTGAGCGGCTGAGCCGGTCCTTCAAGTGCCCGGTGCTGGTGGAGAACGACGCGAACGCGGCGGCGGTGGCCGAGCACTGGAAGGGGACCGCCACCGAGTGCGACGACATCGTGTTCGTGCTGGCCGGTCTCAGCCCCGGGGCGGGTGCGCTGATCGGCGGTCGGCTGCACCGGGGGTACGGCGGGGCGGCCGGGGAGATCGGCGCGCTGCATCTGCTGGGCCGGGAGGTGACGCCGGAGACGCTGCTGTCCACCACGGACGAGCCGCTGCACCCGCTGGACGAGCAGGCGGTCGCCAAGGTCTTCGCCGAGGCCCGTGAGGGCGACGAGCGGGCCCGCGCGGCCGTCGAGCGCTTCATCCAGCGGCTGGTGCACGACGTGGCGGCGCTGGCGCTGGCGCTCGATCCCGAGATGGTCGTCATCGGCGGCTGGGCGGCCGGGCTCGACGGTGTGCTGGAGCCGTTGCGCCGGGAGCTGGCCCGCTACTGCCTGCGCCCGCCGCGCGTGGCCCTGTCGCTGCTCGGCGAGGCGGCCGTGGCGACGGGCGCGCTGCGGCTCGCCCTCGACCATGTGGAGGAGCAGCTGTTCGCGGTCGAGGGCGCGACGGCACGCCGCTGACCGGGTCGATGCCCCGCCACCGGCGGGATGCCGGGGCCCGGCGGGCCGCCGGTGGCGTACGGCGGGTCGGTCAGGAGGCCTGGGTCTGGGGGCCGTGGTGGATCTCCACGTCCCCCGAGTCTCCGAACGTCAGCCGGCAGGTGTCCGCGCGGTAGGTGGCGACGGAGAGGGCGGCTGTGCGGCCCGCGGCGAGGTAGCGGGTGGTGACCACGAGGACGGGCGCGCCCGGGAGGCGGTCCAGTTCCTTCGCGTCGTCCGTGCCGGCCGAGCCCAGCTCCACGGCGCGCTCCTGCCGCTCCAGGTCCCCGCGCTGCAGCTCGCGCAGCACGGCACGCGCGCGTGCGGGGCCGGAGGGCGCGTCGATGGCGGTGAGGTCCGGGACCGAGGACGGCGGGATGTACAGCAGTTCCGCGGCGACGGGCTGTCCGTGGCTCACGCGGGACCGGCGGACGGTGTGGACGGGTTCGTCGCGGTCCGTCCCCAGCGCGTCGGCCACGGCCGCGGGAGGTGCCGCGAGGTGGCAGTCGGCCGGCTGCCAGGCGTCGTCGTCCGTGCCCGGCCAGGCGTGCTGCCCGGTGCCGACGGCCACGCCGACGCGCGGCGGGGCCACGGTCGTCCCGACGCCGCGGCGGCGCTGGAGCCTGCCCTCCAGTTCGAGCTGCTCCAGGGCCTGGCGGAGCGTCGCGCGGGCGACGCCGAAGCGGGCGGCGAGGTCCCGTTCGTTGGGCAGGATCTCACCCACCTCGAACTCCGAGTCCAGGGCCTCGCTGAGTACGGTCCTGAGGTGCCAGTACTTCGGCTCCGACACCGGTTCCAACTGCGTGGTCCCCACCCTGTCCTCCGCAATCGCCGTGATCCGGCGGCGTTTTGACGCCCTTGTTTATTAAAGGTTGTTGCAGTTCTCTGCGACCATAAAACGCCCCACCCCCTTGGTCAAGACCAATCCCGCGGACGGGAAGGGGCGGGGCGGGTCAGGAATGGCCGGCCAGGGAGACCAGTTTGTCCGGATTGCGGATGATGTACACGGCCTGGATGCGGCCGTCGGCGACGTCCACCTGGATGACGGAGTCGGGCTTCCCGCTGGAGCTGACCAGCAGGGCGGGGCCGCCGTTGAGCTCCAGGAAGTGGAAGCCGGCGTCGGGAATGCCCTGCTGGGCGACGGCGAGCAGGAAGCGGCCCACCTTGTCCGAGCTCTCCAGCACGCGCAGCGGCGCCTTGGACCTGCCGCCGCTGTCGCCCACCAGCCGGACGTCCGGCGCGAGCGTGGCCAGCAGGCCGGCCAGGTCGCCGTCGGCCGCGGCGGCGAGGAAGCGCTCGGTGAGGTCGCGGCGCTGCGCCGGGTCGACGTCGTAACGGGGCCGCCGCTCGTCGACGTGCTTGCGGGCACGGCCGGCGAGCTGGCGCACCGCGGCCTCGCCGCGCTCCAGCATGGCGGCGATCTCCGCGTACGGGTAGCCGAACGCCTCCCTCAGGACGAACACCGCCCGCTCCAGCGGGGACAGCGACTCCAGGACGACGAGGACCGCGAGGGACACGGAGTCGGCGAGGACGGCCCGCTCCGCGGTGTCCGGCACGGCGTCCCCGAAGTCGGTGACGTAGGGCTCGGGCAGCCACGGGCCGACGTACGTCTCGCCGCGCGACTTGACCTGGCGCAGCCGGTCGATGGCGAGGCGGGTGGTGACGCGCACCAGGTAGCCCCTCGGCTCGCGCACGGCGGAGCGGTCGGCGCCGGACCAGCGCAGCCACGCCTCCTGGACCACGTCCTCCGCGTCCGCCAGGCGGCCCAGCATGCGGTAGGCGACGCCCAGGAGGACGGGCCGGTGCTCTTCGAAGACGTCGGTCGCGGTGTCGGTGGTCACCCCTTCATCCCAGCGGACGCGTCCGGTGGTGTCCAGACGGAATCGCCCGTACCCGGTATCGGGGCTACCCGCCGGTAGCTATTGCTGACAAGCTGTCTACGCGACGCCATCGTGCACCCGTTCCCGGAACACCTGTTCCCGACAAGGAGCCCCATGTCCGCAACGCTCTCCTTCACGGCCCCCACCGCCCACGGCCCGCGGGACGTCACCCTCGCCTACGCGCGCGTGGGCACCGGCGAGCCGCTGGTCCTGCTGCACGGCATCGGTCACCACCGGCAGGCCTGGGACCCGGTGGTCGACATCCTCGCCACCGAACGCGACGTGATAGCCGTGGACCTGCCGGGCTTCGGGGAGTCGTCCGCGCTGCCGTCCGGACTGCCGCACGACCTGCCGACCACGAGCGCGGTACTCGGCGCCTTCTGCGTGGCACTGGGCCTGGACCGCCCCCACGTGGCGGGCAACTCGCTGGGCGGCCTGCTGGCCCTGGAGCTCGGCCGCGAGAACCTGGTGCGGTCGGTGACGGCCCTGTCACCGGCCGGTTTCTGGACGCAGGCCGAACGGCGCTACGCCTTCGGCCTACTGACGGGCATGCGCCGTACGGCGCGGAGCCTGCCGCTCCCGCTCGTCGAGCGGCTGTCCCGCACGGCCGTCGGACGCACCGCGCTGACCAGCACGATCTACGCCCGTCCCGGCCGGCGCTCCCCCGAGGCCGTGGTCGCCGAGACGCTGGCGCTCGCGCGCGCCGAGGGGTTCGCCGAGACGCTGCGGGCCGGCCGGAGCGTGCTGTTCACCGACGACGTGCCCGGCATCCCCGTCACCGTGGCGTGGGGCAGCCGGGACCGGCTGCTCCTGCCCCGGCAGGGGATACGCGCCAAGCGCGCCATCCCGCGCGCCCGGCTGGTACGGCTGCCCGGCTGCGGCCACGTCCCCATGAACGACGACCCGGCGCTGGTGGCCCGGGTCGTCCTGGACGGCAGCCGCGCTCAGGAGGCGAGCGCCGCGAGGACCTCCTTCAGCACGGTCGCGTTGTAGGGCATGCTCACATGCGGGGTGTGGTCGTCCGGGTCGATGTCCTGAAGGACGATGTTGTTGACGTAGCGCCCCTCCGTGGGCTCCAGGGCGCACGAGGTGTACGGGGTGACCACGTCGTCGTACCGGGTGGCGATGACCGTGTGGCGGACGCCCTCCGTCGTCTCGCCGAGTTCGGCCAGCTCACGCTGGAAGGGGTGGTCGTGCTGCAGTTGCGGCCAGGCCGGCACGACCTCCCCGACCGCGCCCTGTTCGAGTACTTCCACCGCGCCGGGAATCTGCCGGGCGAGGTTCATCAGCCCCTGCGCCGTGACCCCGTGGTTGCTCGGTGAGATGCCGACGAAGTTGTGCACCTTGGGCCCGCCGCCCAGCGCGTTGAGGTAGTAGCGCGGCATCATGCCGCCCTGCGAGAAGCCGACGAGGTCGACCTGCTGGGCGCCGGTGCGGCGCAGCACCTCGTCGACGAAGTCGGCGAGCTGCCGGGCCGAGTGCTTGATGTCGCCGAGGCCGAAGATCACGGGGTTGCCGTGCTGGCCGTAGTCGAGCCGGAAGACCCGGTGGCCGTGCTGTCGCAGCAGGGGCGTCGCCGTGTTCCACGTGTAGCCGCGGTTGCCGAAGGTGCCGTGCACGAGCACCACCGGCCGCGGATGTTCCTCGCTCGGCGGCGTGTTCCAGTCGTCCTCCCCCGCCTGGATGTCGACGGTGGCGATGACCTGCGCACCGCCGGCCTGGGCGACCGCGCCCACGCGGTGCGGCGACTCGGTGATGTCCGTGACGACGTCGTCCGAATTGACGCCGGGGAGGCGGGGGTTGAGGAAGCTCATGGTGTTCTCCCTTTCGTCGGGAATGGAGCCGTGGCGGATCGGACTTCTCAGTCTTGCGTCCATCAATTTCCGCAACGATCCCTCGTCCGGGGGAAAGAATTCACTCCATGGGGTAAATAGGGCTCATTTTTTCGAATCACTCGAAAAGAGGGTTCGGACCGCGTTGTGAACCGGGGGTCGAGGCACTGCCCGAGCGTAAAGACAGATGAGACGGACACTGCCAATGGGGCAGCGGGGCAAGGGGGTTGGGTCATGGCCACAGGGCCCGATATTCCGGAGGTACCGGATTCCGGTGCGGGCGGGGCGGGTTCGCCCGTTCCGCCGGAGGCGTTGCCCGAGACATGGCAGCCCCTCCTCGGCCGGCCGGCCCTGGCGGAGCTGCTCGGCCATCCCCTCGCGAGCGCCGCGCTGACGGAGATGCGCCGGCTGCTGCCGCCGCACGTCGCCGTGCACTCCCTGCGGACGTTCCTGCTGGCCGACGCCTGCGCGCGCAGTCACGGCACGGCCTACGACCGGGTGGGGCTGCTGGCCGCCGCGGCGTTCCACGACGCCGGGCTCGTGGGGCGCTCACCGCTCGGCCGGGGTGGATTCCCGGGCCGTTCGGCCCAGTTGCTCGACGCCTTCCTGGCCGGGCACGAAGTGGGAACGGGACGGCGCACGGCCCTCATGCGCGCGGTGCGCGAACACATGCGGCCGTTCCCCGCGCGGGACGCCGGGCCCGAGGCCCGGCTGCTGCACTTCGGTGCGTGGCTGGACGTCACCGGGCGCGGTGAACGCCGAATTCCCGGTGACCGCGGGCGGTTGGCCGCCCTGGCGCCCACTCCCTGGTTCGCCGTGTCCTTCTCCGCCCGGGTGGCGGCCTGCGGGCTGCGCCGGGTGCTGCCGGGTTCCCCCGTCGCCTCCCGGTGACCGGGTGGACCGGCAACTCGCCCTTCCCTTCGCGAAAGGAACCGCAGACATGCAAGAAGAAGAGCGTGTTTTCGATGTCGCCATCGTCGGAGGCGGCATCGGCGGGACGATGCTGGGGACCGTCCTCGCCCGCCACGGCGTGCGGGTGCTGCTGCTGGAGGGCAGCGGTCACCCCCGGTTCGCCATCGGAGAGTCCACCGTTCCCGAGACCACCTTCGGTCTGCGGGTCCTGGCCCGCCGCTACGACGTCCCGGAACTCGAGCACCTGGCGACCAACGCGGCACTGCGCCGCCATGTGTCGTCGAACTGCGGGGTGAAGCGGAACTTCAGTTTCGTCTACCACCGGGAGGACGAGCCGACCCGGCCCGAGGAGTGCACGCAGTACCCCACCTGGGGACCGCCGCTCGGCCCCGACTCGCACTACTTCCGGCAGGACGTGGACGCGTACATGTTCCACGTCGCCGTGTCCTACGGCGTCACCGCGTACACCCACACCATGGTCGACGACGTGAAGTTCGAGGAGGACGGCGCCACGCTCGTCACCCGCAACCGCGGCAGCTTCCGGGCCTCGTACGTGGTCGACGCCGGCGGGATGCGGGCGATGCTGCCCGAGCGGCTCGGGCTGCGGCAGGAGCCGCCGTACCGCACCCGCTCGCGCACGATCTTCACGCACATGGTGGACGTGCGCCCCTTCGACGCCGTGTCACCGCCGCGCGAACAGCACGGCATGCCCAGCCCGTTCAGCCAGGGCACGCTCCACCACATGTTCCAGGGCGGCTGGCTCTGGGTGATCCCGTTCGACAACCAGTCGACCAGCACGAGCGAGTTGTGCAGCGTCGGCATCAACCTCGACCTCGACCAGTACCCGCGCCCGGACGACATCTCCGCGGAGGACGAGTTCTGGCACCATGTGCGCCGGTTCCCCAGCGTGGCCCGGCAGTTCGAGCGGGCGCGGGCGGTGCGGCCGTACGTGTCCACCGACCGCACCCAGTTCGCCTCGCAGAAGGTGGTCGGTGACCGCTGGTGCCTGCTGCCGCACGCCAGCGACTTCATCGACCCGCTCTTCTCCAGCGGACTCGCCGTCACCGTGATGGCGCTCAACGCGCTGAGCCACCGGCTCATCGACGCCGTGCGCCAGAACGATTTCGACACCGCCCGGTTCGCGTACCTGGACCACTGGACCAAGCGCATGTTCCGGTTCTACGACGACCTGGTGTCCTGCAGCTACATCGCGTTCGACGACTTCGACCTGTGGAACGCGTGGAACCGGGTGTGGACCCTCACCACGCTCTACGGCACGAACGCACAGAACCAGGTGGCCGTGACGTACGAGAAGACGCACGATCCGGCCTGCTTCGACGTCCTGGAGATGCCGCCGTACCGAGGACTTCAGGGAATGGACAACCCCTGGGTGGAGCGGATGTTCGACCAGTCGCGGGATGCCGTACTCGCCTACCGGGAAGGCGAGTTGACGAAGGAGCAGACCATCGCCCGCATCTACGAGGTGCTGGGCGAGAGCGGGCTGGTCCCGTCGGTCTGGGGGACCCTGGACCCCGACAACCGCTGCCCCTCCGGAGTGTTCACGCTCTGGCCGCTGATGAAGATCCTGCTGTGGGGCAAGTACCGCTCGCCCCGGCACGTGAGGGGCTCCTACTTCACCGGCGGCGCCCGCCTGGTCGGCAAGGAGGCGGTCCAGGCGTACACCAGCGAGCTGCGGGCCGGCAGCTCCCTGGTGCACCAGACCGTGCGGGACATGTGGCTCAACTGGAACCGCGACTGGGCACGTCGGCCCGCTCCTCGGAAATGAGCGCGAAAAAACATTTCCGCCGATCCGCGGAGGCGCACATTCCGGTTTGCCGCTCCAGGGCCTCGGGTAGGAAAACCACATGGCCGACAAATAGAAAGTCGGCCGCGGTTCTCCCTGCCCAATCCGAGAGACAACGGGCTGCAATCCACCATGGTGCGACATTCCACCTGCCAATCGCCCGCTGAATGCTCCTGGGAAGACATCTTCCAGCATCAGGACCGCCTCATGCGATTGGTTCGACGAAGACTGCCGAGTTTTCAGGACGCCGAGGACTGCGTCCAGGAAACCATGGCGCGCGCAGCCGCTCACGCCGCGTTGGACAGGAATCGGCTCGGTTCCTTTCTGACGTCCGTGGCGCTTCGCCTCTGCATCGACTTCTACCGCGACATGGAGCGCCGAAGCAGACTTCTGCAGCGTGCAGCGCTCGTGGACACTTTCGGCACCACCGAGGACGATGTCTGCGACCAGGACTTCGGCCGATGGCTGCTGAGCCAGGTGCAACACCTGCGGGGACGGGAACAGGAGGTCATACTCGCCCGCGCAAAGGGGATTTCCACTGCGGAATTCGCCCGCATGCACAACATTTCCGTCAAGGCGGCCGAGGCCGCTTTCACCAGGGGCCGCGCCCGCTTGAAGAATGCGTGCGCGAGATCCTTGGAAGGCTGCTCCGGATAACAGCCGGCAGCCACTTCTCTCCCATCACAGAGAAACGGAAAGGGACCACACTCATGGGCAACAGCAAGAACATCCAGGACATCATCAAAGATTTGATCGGCGATATGACCGACAGCTGGAAGGAAGCCTTCGACGACCTCCTGAACCGCGACGACTCGGACTCGTCGAGCCGCTCCGGCAACGCCGTCAACGCCCTGGCCGGGCTGCCCCCGAACGCCCTCGCCGCGCTGGCCGGCGCCGTCAACCCGGCGACCGCGCTCGCGGGTGTCGCCAACCCGATGGCCGCTCTCGGCGCGGCCGGCAACATGGCGGGCGCGGCGAACCCCCTGGCAGCGCTCACCGGTGCCGTCGGCGGCGGCAACCCGCTCGCGGCCGCGCTCGGCGGGGCGGGCAACCCCCTGGCCGCGCTCGGCGGGGCGGCCAATCCGCTGGCCGCGGTCGGCGGCGCGGCCGGTGCGCTCGGCGGGCTCGGTCAGCTGGCCGGCGGCCTCGGGCACGCGGCGAGCGGGGCGGGCGACCTGATGGCGCTGCCGACCCAGCTCGCCCAGCTCACCCAGGTGCTCCCCAGGCTCCTGGAGGCGGTCCAGGGCCTGCAGAACCTGACCAACCTGCCTGCCCAGGCCGGACAGCAGGGCCTGGCCGCGCTGCAGGGTCTGACCGGGCAGCACGGGGGCGACAGGCCCAAGGGCGGTCCGTCCTCGACCTCCGGCTGACCGGTCCCGCCACCGTCCCGCCGGCCGGCGCCACGCGGTACGCCGGCCGACGTTCCCCCCGCGCAATCCACCTGAGGAGCACACACGATGGCGTCTGTAGTCGGCGACCGGCTGCGTCTCGTGGTCAAGGTCCTTGGCAGCCTCGTGGTCGACGAGGTGGGTCTGACGGCCCGGCTGCGTGGGCGTTCCAAGCGGGACGCGCGGTCCCCGGCGGAGGACACCGAATCCTCCGCCGGGTCCGAGCAGCGCCGCGCCAAGGCGGTGCGGCAGGCCCTGGAGAGCCTCGGTCCCTTCTACGTGAAGCTCGGACAGATCCTGTCCACCAGACCCGACATGGTCCCCGAGTCCATCCGGGACGAACTCCAGAACCTGCACGACGAGGTCGACGTCCAGCCGTTCTCGGAGTTCGAACCGGTGCTGGCCCGGGACCTGGGGCCGGACTGGAAACTGCGCTTCGACGACGTCGAGACCGCCGCCCCGCTCGGGGCGGCGTCCCTCGCCCAGGTCTACCGCGTGACACTGCCGGGCGGTCGGGCCGCCGTGGTGAAGATCCAACGGCCCGGCATCCGCGAGGGTGTGCTCGCGGACATGGCCCTGATGCGCCGGGCGTCGCGGATCGTGGCCCGGGTCGCTCCCCGGTTCAACGAGGTGATCGACATCGAGGCGATGCTCGGCTCGGTCTTCGACGCCATGGAACCCGAGCTGGACTTCACCGGCGAGGCCCGCAACATGGACGAGGCCCGCGAGCACGTCCGGTCGTTCCGCTCGCTGGAGGTGCCCCGGGTCCTGCACGCCAGCCCCCGGGTTCTCGTGCAGTCGCTGGCGGACGGGCAGTCGGTGCGGCACGTCGACCGCGCCCACTTCTCGGACAGCGAACGGGTGGAGATCGGCAAGGACCTGCTGCGCTTCATGTATCACGGGTACTTCGTCCACCGCTTCTTCCACGCCGACCCGCACGCCGGCAACGTCTTCGCCGCCCCGGGCGGACCGGCGACCCTCATCGACTGGGGCATGGTCGGCCGGCTGGACCGCCGGACCAGCCTGCAACTGCTGCCGCTGTTCATGACGCTGGCACAGAACGACGGGGCCGGACTGGCGCAGCACTGGGCCGAGATGGGCCGGCTGACGCCGTGGGCCAACATGCCCGCCTTCGCCGCGGACATGGCGGCCTTCGTGCCCAAGGTCTCCCATCTGGCCCTGGAGGACATGAACTTCGGCGTCTCGCTCACCACGGTGCTGGCCAAGGCGACCAAGCGGGGCATCGGTTCGCCTCCGGCGGTCTCGCTGCTCGGCAAGTCGTTCGCGAACCTGGACGGCTCGGTGCGCTGTCTGGCTCCCGAGATCACCCTGCCGGAGGTGTTCCAGGGGGAGGTGCCGAAGATCCTGTTCGCCCTGGGCCGCGAGTTCCTGGGCCGCAACCAGTTCGCCCGGAATTCGATGGAACTGCTCCTGGCCGCCGTCACCAGCCCCGACCAGGTCCGCGGTGTCCTGTCCGACGTGGCCAACCGCCAGTTCGCGCTGAACATCCACGAGCCGCGCACCCCCGCCGCCAGGGGCGGCCAGCGGCCCACCCGCCCCTCCAAGGGCATGATCGCGCTGGGTGCCGCGGCCTTCCTTCTCGGCCGCCGCCGCGCGGGCTGACTCCGGCCCGCGCACGGCTGCCCCGCTCCCGCACACTCCGCCCCTTTCCAGGAGGTCCCATGCCGGAATCCACCCGACCGCAGACGGTCACCGCACCGCGGTCACCGTCCGTGCCCGCCGCCCGAGCCCCGGAGGGCCTCTCGCACGCGGCGCTCTGGACGAGTGCCGCGCACGCGGCGGAGGCCCTGCGGCCCGCGCCGTACGTCCTCGACCCGTGGGCCGCCGACTTCCTGCACGCGGCCCGCTTCCAGGGCGGTCCGCCGGGAGACGGAGCGATGCAGCGCCTGCTGCCCGACTGGCAGGTGGTGCGCTCCCGCTTCTTCGACGACTACCTGCTCACCGCGGCCCGTTCGGGCTGCCGTCAGGTGGTCGTCCTCGGGGCCGGCCTGGACACCCGCGCCTTCCGGCTGGACTGGCCGACCGGTGTGCACGTCTTCGAGGTCGAGGCCCCCTCCGTCCTCGCCTTCAAGGACCGCGTGCTGGACTGCAGCCCGCTCACCTGCGGACGCCGCAGCACCGCCGGAGCCGACGTCACCGGGTCGTGGGGCGCGCGGCTCGTCGAGGCGGGTTTCGATCCCTCCAGGCCCACCGCCTGGCTCTGCGAGGCCCCGCTGTACTTCCTCGGCCCCGACCAGGTGGCCGCCGTCGTCACCACGATGACCGAACTGTCCGCCGAGGGCAGCACCTTCGGCGCCGAGTGCGTGAACTCCCGGGCGGTCGACTCCCCGCTGGTGGCCCCGTTCCTCGATGCCCTCGCCACGATCGGCGCGGCCTGGAACTGGCAGCTGGCCGACCCGGAGGAGTGGTGGGCGGAGCACGGCTGGGACGCGCGGGTCGCCGATCTGTTCACCCTGCCGTACGCGATGGAACGGCTGTCCCTGTACCTGCCGCTGGTCGGTGAGGCCGCCGCCAAGTGCGCCTTCCTCACGACGGGAACGCTGCGCGGCCCGCGCTGAACCTCCGGTACGACGAGGCTCCGGGCGGCTGCCCGGGGCCTCGTCGCGGACCGCGCGGAAACCGGGCCCGGGTCAGCCTCGTTCCAGCTCCAGCAGCGCCGCGAGCCACAGGTCGGGGAGTTCGTCGGCGGTGCGGAGCGCCTCGTCGTGCACCACGGTCAGGCACGCGGTGTCATGCTGGCTGGTCAGCGTGATCACGCTGCGGATCCCGGATGCGACGCTCGTGAAGACGGCCGCGCGCCTGGCCGCGAGTCCCTGGTGGACCAGCGCCGTCCCGAAGTTCACGCTGCTCACCGGCCCCGCGACCAGCCGGCCGTGCACCAGGCGGACGCCGACCCGGGCGCCGACCGACCGCGGGGTGGCCGCCAGCAGCACCCGCATGGAGTCGCGCCGCCGCCCGGCCCGCAGCACGTTCATCGCGGCCACCACCCGGGCCAGCGCCCGCCGCGGCGACTCCTCGTCGCACGGCAGGAGTACCCGGGCGGTGATCATGCGGTTGCCCGGGGCCCGTTCCTCGCCCGGGGCGCGCACCGACATCGGGATGGCCACGGGCAACGGCGGGTGGACCGTGCCGGTCTCCTTCAGGTGCCAGGTGCGCACGGCGTGGGACAGGGCGGCGAGGTAGACGTCCGTCACCGTGGCCCCGTACGCGCGGCCGACGGCGCGGAGCCGGGCGAGCGAGGTATCGGCATGGCACACGTCGACCCGCCCGGTGCACACGCCGTCGAAGGCCGGTTTCACCGTCGCCGCCCCGAAGGCGCCCGCCAGGTCCCCGAGGGTGCCCGCGAGACCCGCGGCGGTGGGCAGACGGCGGGGCTGCGGGGCCGGTCCGCCCTCGGGGTCGTCGCCCAGCAGGGCGCGGGCGGTGTAGGCGGCGCCCACCCCGTCCTGGAAAGCGTGGTCGGTGCGGTAGCAGAGTGTGTGGCGGCCCTGCGGACCGTGCACCAGCCACACGTCCCAGGGCGGCCGGTCGTCGGCGTTCATGGGACGGGAGAGCATCAGCCGGCCGGTCGCCGAGCCGTCGGTGTCCTCGGGCAGCCACGCCTCGTGCACGTGCCGGTCCGCCGCGATCCGGTCCACCCGCCGGAACCTCCGGGCCTCGCGCGCGATGCGGTAGCGCAACGCCGGGATGCGGTGGGCGCGTTCGGCGACCCGCGCCCGTACGGAGTCCAGGGTCGGGGCCCCGCCGTCGAACGCGAAGGCGAACACGACGGGGAGCGGTCGCCCCCGCGCTGCCAGGTGAAAGGCGACGTCGACGGTACCCATGGTCACGGACGGCGGCAGGCGGCCGTCCCTGCCGAGGCTGAGTCGCATCATGAGAACCTCCCGGTCGATCTCAGGAACTGGAATGGGACACCACCGCGCGCCGGCCGTCAGCAGACACGCCGCACGGCCCACCCGTGTGCGTCCACACAGGCGCGCAGCAGGGGGCGCACGGGGCCACCGAGGGGCAGACGGGGGGCGCGCGAGCGGTGCCAGGGCAGCGGGTCGCCGGGGTCCGGCTCACCGAGCAGGGCGCCCGCCACGTATGCGCCGTGCGCCACGGACAGCGCGAGGCCGTGGCCGCCGCAGCCGCCGATGTACCAGACGTCGGAGTGCCCCGGCACCGGCCCGACCACCGGCAGGTCGTCGGCGGTCATGCCGATCCGGCCGGACCAGCGGTGGGTGACCCGCACCCGGGCGAGGTCGGGGTGCAGGGCCCGCAGCCAGCGCTCCAGCCGGGTCCAGGCGTGCTCACGCAGGGCCTGGAGGCGGGGCGCGGCGAGCCCGGCCGGGACCGAGGCGGTGCCGCCGCCCGCGACCAGGCCCCGGTCCGGGAGCAGCCGGAAGTACGGTGCCAGCGGCACCGCGTCGACGACGGCGTGTCCGGCACGCCCGCCCAGCGCCTCGTAGGCGGCGGTGCTCAGCGGCTCGGTGGCGACGGCGTACACCTCCAGCGGCAGGACCGTGCCGACCGGCAGGTCCAGCGCCTCGGCGGCGGAGTTGACGGCCAGCACCGCCTGCCCGGCGTACAGGCGGCCGTGCGGGAGGACCAGTTCGGGGCCCACCAGGTCGCCGGGGCGCAGGCCCAGCAGCGGGCTGCGGCCGTAGAACCGCACCCCCTTGTCGGCACAGGCGCGGGCGAGGGCGCAGGTCAGGGCGGCCGGGTCGAGGGTGGCGGCCGGGCGGTGCAGGAGGGCCGCGCGGTAGGGCAGCGCGACGCGCTCGCGGATGCCGGCCGGGGAGAGGACGGGGACGTCCAGGCCCAGTTCGCGGCAGGCGCGGGCCTGGCGGGCGAGCGCCACCAGGCCCGCGGGCGAGCGGGTGGCCATGAGCTGCTCGCCGGGCCGCAGCCCGCAGGGCACGTCGAGCCGGGTGCACAGGTCGAGCACGTCTCGCACCGCCTGCTGACTGGCCCGGTGCATCCGGTGCGCCGTCCGGGCGCCGAAGCGGCGCACCGCGCGGTCGAGGGCGGGGCCGGCCCGGGGGCCCAGCAGGCCGGTGCCCCGGCCGCTGGCCCCGGCGGCCGGGTGCTGCGCGTCCACCACGGCGATGTCGAGCCCGGGGGCGCGTTCGGCGAGGTGGTAGGCGCAGGACAGCCCGGCCAGACCGGCCCCGACAACGGCCACGTCCGCGGTGACCACGCCGTGCAGCTGGGGCTGGGACGGGAGTTCCGCCGGGTCCCAGTACGGCGTTCCGGCCGGCTGCCCACTCATCCGGCGGCGTCCGGCACCGGTTCGGTCAGCGCGCCGAACCTGCGGTCGTGCCACAGCAGCGGGCGGCCGGGGCCCACGTGCACGGCGGCGACCCGGCCGACGACGAGGTGGTGGTCACCGTAGCGGCGTACGTCCTCGGTGAGGCAGACCGACCAGGCGAGCGCCCCGGCCAGCACGGGCACGCCCAGCACCTGCCGGGTGTCCGTCCCGGCGAACCGCTCGGCGGCACTCGTCGTGGGGGACGCGAACCGGCCGGCCAGCTCCTGCTGTTCCTCGCGCAGCAGGTGCACGGCGAAGGTCCGGCGGTGACGGACGGCGGCGAGGGTGCGGGAGCCGTCCCGCAGGCAGGCCAGGAGCATCGGCGGGCGGGCGGAGAGGGAGGTGACGGCGGAGACGGTCATGCCGAGCGGACCGTCCTCGCCGCGGGCCGTCACGACGGTCACCCCGGCGGCCAGCTTGGCGTACAGGCCGAGGCAGCGGGCGGCGCCCGGCCCGGGTTCCTCGTACAGGGGCTCGGCGGCCGCGGGCGGGTGCCCGGCGGTCGCCGCCGCCCGGTCAGCCACGAGCCGCAGCCGCGCGTTCATCGATCACCTCCGCGTCCGCCAGGCCCCGCAGCACCCGGGCGATGTTGGTGCGCACCGTCGACTCGGCCACCGGGTCGAGGATCTCGGCCAGCGAGGGGATGCCGAGGTCGAAGGCGGCGGTGAAGACGACGAGGGTGCCGCCGCCCCGCGGCTCGCACCGCCAGCTGCCCTCGAAGGTCTGAAAGTCGCCGCTGAGCTGCTCGAAGGCGAGGGAGTACGTCTCGGGCGAGTAGGTGTCGCGCTCCCGCCAGCGCATCAGGCCGCCCCGGAACTCGACGGTCCAGTCCGAGACGGTGGAGCCGTCGGGCAGCGGCGGTTCGACGCGCACCTCGCGGAAGACGTCGCTGTACTCGGGATAGCGGCCGAAGTCGCTGATGCGGAGGTAGACCTCGGCGGGTGTCAGACCCTCGGCGAGGGCGTGCAGGACCACGTGGCGCATGGGGCGTTCGTTCCTTCCGGGTGGTTCGCGGACGCGGGTGTCGGCCGGACGGTCAGCGCGACGGCCGTCCGGACATGCGGCCGGCCGTGCTGTGCAGGGCTTCGGTGAGGGTGGTGAGGAACAGGTCCAGCTCGGCGTCCTCGACCACGGCCGGCGGGGTGAGCCGCAGCACCCGGGTGGAGTTGAGGGAGTGGTTGACGAGGACGCCGCGGGCGATCAGCTCCAGCAGCAGTTCGCCGACCGCCTGTTCCTCGGCGAACTCGATGCCGATCAGCAGGCCCCGCCCGCGCACCTCGCGGACCAGGCCGCCCTCGTACGGGGCGCACACCTCCCGTACGGCGGCCAGGACGCGCAGGCCGAGCGCCGCCGCCCGGGCCACGGTGTTCTCCTCCTCCATCGCCCGTACGGTGGCGAGCGCGGCGGCGCAGGCGATCGGGGAGGCGCCGAAGGTGGAGGTGTGCAGGTAGGGGTCGCGGCTGAAGGGCCCGTAGGCCTCCGCGGTGGCGGCCATGGCGGCGATCGGTACGACGCCGCCGCTCAGTCCCTTGCCGGCCAGCAGCACGTCCGGGCGCACGTCCTCGGCGTCGACGCCCCACCAGGTGCCGAGGCGTCCCATGCCGGTCTGGATCTCGTCGACGACCAGCAGGGCGCCGTAGGCACTGCACAGCGCGCGCACCTGGCTCAGGTAGCCGGGGCGGGGGATGCGGACGCCGCCTTCGCCCTGGACGGGTTCGACGATGACGCAGGCACGGTCGCGCCGGGCGGCCAGCGCCTGTTCGAGGTCGGCCGGGTCGTCGTAGGCGACCTGGGTGACGTCGGGGAGCAGGGGCTGGAAGGGTGTCTGGTAGGTGGCGTTGACGGTGACGCTGAGGGCGCCGAGCGTCTTGCCGTGGAAGCCGCGTCGGGTGGTGATCACCGAGGTGCGGCCGTGGGCGCGAGCGAGCTTCAGGGCGGCTTCGGTGGCCTCGGCGCCGGAGTTGACGAAGTGGACGTAGTCCAGGCCGGGCGGGGTGTGGGCGGCGAGGGCCTGGGCGGCGCGGGCCGCGACGGGTTCCAGGAAGACCCGGCTGGCCAGCGGGTGGGTGTCGATCTGGCGGTGCACCGCCTCGACGACGGCCGGGTGGCGGTGGCCGAGGATGAAGACGCCGTAGCCGCCGAAGTCCAGGAAGCGGCGGCCGTCGTCGGCGTCGATCCAGACGCCCTCGGAGCGGACCTCGGCCATGCCGCCCATGACCCGGCCCATGACGGCGCGGCCGGAGCCGATGTGCTTGAGGTACAGGTCGACCACGTCGGTCCGGTCGGCGGGCGCGGCGGCCTCGGCGGAGGCGGCGGGCGCGGCGGCCTCGGTGGGTCCGGTGCGCTCGGCGGCTTCGGTCGAGGGGGGTGACATGGTCATCACGCCACCTCCGTACGGGCCGCGGCGGCAGCGGGCTCGCGGTGCCGGCCGCGCAGGTCGGACCGGTCCGCCGCCCAGCTCTCCAGGTTGCGTACGAGCGCCGCGCGGATGTCCGCGTGGGTGACGCGGGTGCCGCAGTGGGGCGTGCCTAGGGAGGTGTCGAACGGCAGCTCGCGCTGGAAGACCAGGAGCAGTTCGGCGTAGTGCCGGAACCGCTGCCGCACCGAGGCGGGCAGCGAGGTGCCCTCCAGCATGGGCAGCAGCAGCCGGTGGACCGCCTCGACGGGGATGAGCCGCGGCCGCAGCGGACGGGGCAGGCCGTGGCGGACGGCGAACTCCGCGCAGGTGTCGGCGATCTCGCTCAGGGCCGGGGCCTGACTGCCCGCGGTGAGCCAGTACTCGCCGCTGCCGACGCCGCCGCGGATCAGGGCGCCGATGGCCCGGGTGACGTAGTCCTGCGGGATCATGTCGACCCGCGCCTCGGGAGCGCCCGGCAGCACCGGCACCTGGCCGAGGACCATGGCGCCGATCGTCTTGGTGAGGCCCTGCTGTCCGGCGATGTGCCCGGTGGCGGAGTGGCCCATGACGACGGAGGGGCGCACGATGGCACCGGGCAGGCCGGCCTCGCGCGTCAGCTGTTCGGCCCGGCTCTTGGAGTCGAGGTAGGCGGCGGCGCCCGGGAAGCGCTCCCGGTCCTCCTCACTGGGTGTGTTGGCCACGAAGGCGGTGCTGACCAGGTAGAAGGGGGCGTCCGCACGGGCGGCGAGGTCGAGCATCGTCTCCGCGCCGAGCGTGTTGGTCCGCACGATCTCCTCGGGCGGGGTGCGCCAGTTGGTCTGGGCGGCGGAGTGCAGGACCACGTCGACGCGCAGGGCCAGTTCGTACCAGGCACCGGCGCCGAGGCCGAGCCGCGGGGCGAGGAGGTCGCCCTCGACCTCCCGCACCCGCGGATCGTGCAGGGGTGTGTTGCGGCGTAGGCAGAGCAGGTCGTAGTCGGGCGCCAGTTCGTCGATCAGCGCTCGTCCGAGCACTCCCGAGCCGCCGGTCAGCAGCAGGGTGGGACGTTCGCGCACGGTGGCGCGGGGTGGTGCGGACAGGACGGTGGGACGTGAGGCGTTGCGCGGCATGGTGGGCTCCCCTCGACGGGTTTCGGCTGCCGTGGGACGTGGGGACGGCGGGACGGCGGCCGGTATCGGGCTGGTCGGGACGGCGGCGGGGTGGAGGTGGACGGAAGGACAGCCGGCTCGGGGCCTGACGGATCGGCGGCGGATCGGGGACAACGGCGAGAGCGGGCCGGGCGGGCCGGACAACGGCCGACGCGGACCGGGCGGGACGGCAGGAGGTGTGGGGGCAGGGCCGACAACGGTCGGGCGGGCCGGAGGCGGCCGGGGCAGCGCCGGACCGGGCACCGGCCGGACATCCGGCGGGGTCGGGCCACGGTCGCCCTGACCACGGCGGCTCGCGTCCGGCTCGGCGGGCCCGGACGGGTCGCAACCGGACGGGCCGGAGCCGGACGGGCGGACATGGCCGCGGCTCCGGTGCGGTCAGGCGATGGCGAGGGGGCCGTCGGCCAGGTACGCCGAGAGCGGGCTCGTCATGCGGGAGCGCGACGGCGGGTGCAGGGACAGCCCGTTGGCGCAGGCGGCCAGGTGGCCCACCTCGTCGGAGGTCATGAAGTTCAGCCCGCCGAGCAGTTCGACCGCGCGCGGGACGATACGGGCGAGGGCGTCCTGGACGCCGTAGCGCACGCACAGCGACTGGGCGAGGGCCGACTCGTCCAGTTCCCCGGCGTCGACGCGGCGGGCGACGCTCTCGGCGGTGGCCATCGCGGCCTCGGTCTCGACGAAGAGGCGCACGCGTTCGTGCTCGGGGATCCGCTCGTTCAACAGGACCCGCTCCACCAGGGCGGACGCGGCACCGAGGTAGCTGCCCGTCATCAGCACCTGGAACCAGACCAGTCCGGCGGTCTGGAGCTCGTCGAGGCGGTCACCGGACGTGGTCGCGGTACGCAGGACCAGTTCCGGCGGGACGAGGACGTCGGTGAGCGTGACCTGTTCGCTCTCGGCCCCGGCCAGGAAGGTGCTGGACCAGAATCCGCTGACGCTCAGGCCCTCGCTGTCGGCGGGGACGAGGGCGACGGCGAGTTCGTCGCCCTGCCCGTCCTCGCGCGGGATCACCACGCCCGCGGTGAGCACGTCCATCGAGTGCGCCAGGCTGCACGGCCGTTTGACGCCGTTGATCCGGATGCCGTCGGGGGTCACGGTGGCGGTCATCGACGGGTCCAGGATGCCGGCGCCGCTGCGGCCCTCCGCGAAGCCGGAGGCGATGACGCGGTTGCTCGACGCCACGCCCTCGATCAGCATCCACTCCAGGCCGTCGCCGAGGCCGCCGAGACCGACCAGGGTGGCCATCGAGAAATGGTGCATGGTGGTGGCGACGGCCAGCGAAGGTGAGCGGCTGCCGATGGCCCGCTGCACCCGTAGCGCGTCCAGCGCGGTGGCTCCGCGTCCCTGGTGGGACTCGGGGACGAGGAGTCCGGGGCCGCCGCTGTCCCGGAAGTGCCGGATGCCCGGACTGCCCGGCCGCTCCAGCTCCATCAGGGGGATCTCGCGCAGGGCGGGGTCCAGGTCGGGCAGCAGCTTGGTGAGGGTGGTGCGTTCACGCTCGAGGAATCTCATGGGCGTGCGGTCCTCCTGGGTGGATGGGGCGGGGCTGCGGTGCGGACGTGAGCGGTGCGCGGGGCGCCGGTCGGGGCCGCTGTCCTCACACGGCGTTGGTGGCGCGCAGCAGCTGCCAGACGGCGCCGGGGCGGGGCCTGCCGCGGAAGGCGATGTACTCCGGGAGCACGGCGTGCGGGGCCCACTTCTGCTTGTACTCGAGCTGGGAGGCCGCCGGGTAGACCGCGTCGCCGTGCTCGGCCAGCAGACGGGCGAAACGACTGAACAGCTTGCTGGCGCCCGGCAGTTCATGGCTCGGGTCGAGCCCGGTGAAGGGGGTGAACCCGAAGTGCAGCCAGCCGGCTCCGTCGGCGGTCAGCCGTTCCATGACGGTGGCGTTGAGCGCCTCCATCACGCCGGGCGGGGCGTCGGGCCGGCGCCGGCTGAGGTCGTGCAGCATGCCGGGGCGGCTGCCGTAGACCGGCGAGTAGTTGACGTAGCCGACCACCTCGCCGTCGATGCGGCCGACGAACAGGCGCCGGTGCCGCTGGAGGCTGCCGGTCCGCTGGCCGACCAGGAACCGCAGTTCCTTGACGTGCCGCCCCTTCTCCCGCAGCCAGCGCTGGTCGATGCGGTCCAGCTCGGCGCAGTCGTCGCCGTCCTGGACCTCGGTGACCTCGAGTCCGGCCCGCCGGGCGCGCGAGATCTTGTTCCGCAGGCGCACGAACCGTGAGCCGCGCAGGGTGAAGCGGCTGAGGTCGACGGCGTACGAGGCCCCGATCTGGTTGACGGTGAACCCGTGCTCCGCGTACAGCTCGGCGTCGGCCCTTTGCAGCTGTACGGCGACCAGGCGGCGTCCGGTGTGGGCGGCGAAGGCCTCCAGCAGTCGCGCGCGGTGCTCGGGTGCCGTGAAGGGGCCGCCGAATTGCAGGACGTAGCGGCCGGAGGTGCGGTACGCGCAGGCGCCGTCGAACCGGTCGTCGTGGAAGTAGGAGTTCCCGCTGTTGAGGGCGAGAAAGGAACTGGGGTTGTCGCTGTGCGCGGCCAGCGTGTCAAGTACGGACGGCATCGGTGCCCTCCACGGAATTCCGCGCCGCAGCGCGCACGCCGGGTTCGCGGGAATCCCCCGCCGGACGGTACTCCTGCTCGAACGCCCGAAAAGCCGGACAGGTTTCCGGTTCGAACGCGACACCGAAGGGTTTGAGGGAGTTCCCGAACAGCGCCCGATCGCCCATGAGATGGATCGGAAGGGCCAGCAGTGCCCATTCCGGCCGGACGAACAGCGCCCACGCCCCGGCCAGGAGACCGGCGGTGACCAGGCTGTGCATCGTGTTGTAGGCCACGTAGTAGCCGCGCGGGACCCGTCGGTCCGGACGGCGCCGGAAGGCGATCGCACCGGGGATGTATCCGATGAGGTCGATCACGGTGAACAGCAGCACGAAAACGCCCCAGCGGATTTCCGTACGATGCTGGACCGCGAGCACGAGCGATACGGCGAGAAAGCCCAGCCATTCGAGTCGGGAGAGAGCGAAGGTGACCTTCGTCTCGAAACGGTTCTTGGCGTCCACGGGCGCTCCTGAATTGCGCGTACGATTCCGGGGCCCGACATCAGCCTGCCCCCTCGCTGTGGTCTGTCACTCCTGTTTACGCGCCAACGGGTCCAACCCCTCGTAAAGTGGGGGCGATTGGGACGACGTGATCCTCGGGGGACTGTTTTCATGACATCAGCGTGGGAGTTGCTGCTGCCCGCCGCCTCGGCACCGGCACGCGCGCGCGGCCGGGCGCTGCGGGAGGCGCTGCGGGACGCGGTCCGCTCGGGCCGGCTCGCCGCGGGCACCCGGCTGCCGTCGAGCCGGGACCTCGCGGCCGATCTCGGCGTGTCGCGGGGGCTGGTCACCGAGGCCTACGAGCAGTTGACGGCCGAGGGGTACCTGCGCAGTGGACGGGGAGCGGGCACCTGGGTGGGCGATGCCACGCGGGCCGCCCGGCCACGCGCGCGTGATCTCTCCCCACGCTCCTCCGGTGACCTGGTGGACTTCGTACCGGGGACGCCCGACCTGTCGCTCTTCCCCCGTTCGGCGTGGGCCGCGGCCCAGCGGGGCGTGCTGGCGGAGCTGCCGCACGAGAGCCTCGGCTATCCCGACCCGCGGGGGCTGCCCGGGCTGCGGGCCGCACTGGCCGAGCTGCTCGGCCGCCGCCGGGGTGTGGTGGCGGACCCGGAGCGGATCCTGGTGGTCTCCGGGGTGGCGCAGGCGACCGCGCTGCTGGCGAGCGTGCTCCACGCGCGCGGGATGCGCACCGCCGGTGTCGAGGACCCCGGCAGCCCTCAGCACCACGCCCTGTACGCCTCGGCGGGCCTGGGCACCGTGCCCCTCCCCCTGGACGACGAGGGGCTCGCCCCGGGGGCGCTGTACGCGTCGGGCGTGCGGGTCGTGGTGACGACGCCGGCCCACCAGTTCCCCACCGGGATCGCCTACTCGGCGCGGCGCCGCGCCGAACTGCTCGACTGGGCCCGGTCCGTGGACGGCCTCGTCCTGGAGGACGACTACGACGGCGACTTCCGCTACGACCGTGCCCCCGTGGGCGCGCTCCAGGGACTCGATCCGGAACGGGTCGCCTACACGGGCTCGGTCAGCAAGTCCCTCGCCCCGGGGCTGCGGCTGGGCTGGCTGCTGGTGCCGGACTGGCTGGCGGACGAAGTCGTCGAGCGCAAGCGCACCACCGACCTCGGCCACCCGACCCTCGACCAGGCGGTCTTCGCCCGCTTCGTCGAGCGCGGCGACTACGACCGCCGGCTCCGCGTGTGCCAGCGCGCCTACCGGGAGCGCCGGGACGCCCTGGTGGCCGCGCTGGCCGAGCACTTCCCCGGCTCACGGGTCACCGGCATCGCCGCCGGCCTGCACGCCATCGCCACGCTTCCCGAGCGGTACGGACCCGAGGAGGGCTTCCTCGCGCGCGTGACGGGGGCGGGCGTCGCTGTGCGCTCGCTGGCGGCGTACGGGCACGGCGGTGCGGGGGACGGCGCGGGGGACGGGGGCCCGGCGGGCGAGGCTCCGGCGGCGGCGAAGGGGGTGCGGCTGGTGCTGGGGTACGCGCACCTGACGCCGGGACGGATCCGGGCGGGGGTGGAGAGGATGGCACGGGCCGTGTGACCCGGCGGCACCCGCGCGCGAGCGGCGGATCGCTCAGGGTGGTCCGGGTTGTTCACCCGCAATTTCCGTGGGCGCCGCGCCGTGCCAGTAGGTCTGGCTCTGCACACCGGCCCGAAACCGTCCCGGACACCGGCCGGATCCCGTCCCTGGAGGCGCATCCATGTCCCATCGTCCGTTGCCCGGCCGCCGCAGCGTGCTGCGCGGCTCGCTCGCCGCGTCGGCTGCCCTGACCCTGCCCACCGCCCTCGGGGCGGCCCCGGCGTTCGCCCGCTCCGGGCGCCCGGGGGCGGGCTGGGGCGTGCAGACGGGAGACGTGACCTCCCACTCCGGCCTGGTGTGGGTGCGGTCCGACCGGCCGGCCCGGATGATCGTCGAGACGTCGGCGACCGAGTCGTTCCGCCACCCGCACCGGTGGCACGGTCCGCTGCTCGGACGCGACACGGACTTCACCGGCACCACCCGGCTGCGCGGTCTGCCGCCGGGCGAGCAGATCCACTACCGCGTGCTCCTCGCCGACCCGGACGACCCGCGCCGCACCGGCGAGCCGGTCACCGGCACCTTCCGCACCGTGCCGGTCCGCCGTCGCCAGGGCGTGCGTTTCGTGTGGTCCGGCGACCTCGCGGGCCAGGGCTGGGGCATCAACCCGGACCTCGGCGGCTACCGCATCTACGACGCCATGGGCGCCCTGGACCCGGACTTCTTCCTGTGCAGCGGCGACAACATCTACGCCGACGGCCCCATCGCGCAGACGGCCGCCCTGCCCGACGGCGGCACCTGGCGGAACATCACGACCGAGGAGAAGTCCAAGGTCGCCGAGACCCTCGCCGAGTTCCGCGGCAACTTCCGCTACAACCTGCTCGACGAGAACCTGCGGCGCTTCAACGCCCGGGTTCCGTCGGTCATCCAGTGGGACGACCACGAGGTGCGCAACAACTGGTACCCGGGCCAGGTGATCGCGGACACGGACGACCGGTACACGGAGAAGAGCGTCGACGTACTCGCCGCCCGCGCCCGGCGCGCGTTCAGCGAGTACTTCCCGGTCTCCACCCTGCGCCCCGGCGCGCGCGAGGGGCGGGTGCACCGGGTGCTGCGGCAGGGCCCGTTGCTCGACGTGTTCGTGCTGGACATGCGGACGTACCGCAACGCCAACTCCCCCGGCGAACAGACCGTGGACCCCCAAGGCATCCTGGGCCGCGAGCAGCTCGAGTGGCTCAAGCGGGAGCTGGCACGGTCGCGTGCGGTGTGGAAGGTCATCGCGGCGGACATGCCGATCGGCCTTGTCGTGCCGGACGCCACCGAGGGCGCACCCAACATCGAGGCGGTCGCGCAGGGCGACCCCGGCGCACCCCTGGGGCGCGAGCTGCAGATCGCCGAGCTGCTGCGCTTCGTCAAGCACCGCAGGATCACCGGCACGGTGTGGCTGACGGCCGACGTGCACCACACCTCGGCCCAGCACTACCAGCCCTCACGCGCCGCGTTCAGCGACTTCGAGCCGTTCTGGGAGTTCGTGTCCGGGCCGCTCAACGCGGGTGCGTTCCCGGCCAGCGAGCTGGACGGCACCTTCGGTCCCGAACGGGTGTTCGTGAAGGCGCCGACCGCCTCCAACGTCTCGCCCGCGGACGGCTACCAGTTCTTCGGCGAGGTCGACATCGACGGTGACAGCGCCGAGATGACGGTGCGGCTGCGCGAGCAGGACGGCACGGTGCTGTTCACGAAGGTGCTGCGGCCGGGCCGGGTGGGCCAGTAGTCCCACAGCCGGTCCCGTAGCCTGTCGGGAGTGCCGCGCGCCGGCGTCATCCCCCGGTGCGCGGCCCCGCGTCCCCGTGCGCCACGCGCTCCAACTGCCCGCTTGCCGCGACCGTTTGCGCCCCTGTCGGCGGCGGCGGACCGGCACGGCACGTCACCGCTGGTGAGGCGGCACCACGGCTGCGCGAGGCGCTGGTGAGGACCCCCTCGGCCCTGTGATCTCAGACCGCCGCGAAGGGGAAGAACGCCCCAGAAGCCTTCTTTACCCATCGGTCACAGAGCGTTCGTGATCACGCAACACCGTTCCTTCACAGTGAGTGCATGAGTCGAGACATGTCTGATGTGACGGATGCCGTGGCGCGCCTCGTCGAGCACGGCACCTCGGTGCCCGCCCTGGTCCTGGCCTCGCTGGCGGCGCTGATCGCCACGGCGGGTTTCCGCACCCGGTGGTCACGACGCCACGGGCAGGCGCCGCCGGCGGACGATACCGGCGCCCGGCCACCGACCGCAGACCGTCCGGCCGGGGTCGGGTCGGCCGGGACCGAGCGGCCCGGGGCCGGACCGGGCGGTTCTCAGCCGGGCGGTGAGAGCGCGCTGTGGCGGATGCGGACGACGGTGCGGGACGCGCCGGGATCGCTGGCGGTGCTCTGCACGGCCCTCGCCGAACGGAGGATCGACATCCTGAGCCTGCAGACGCACCCGCTGACCGAGGGCACGGTGGACGAGTTCCTGCTCCGCGCCCCGGGCGAGCTGAGCGGGACGGAGCTGGCCGAGGTGGTGACGGCCGCGGGCGGTGCCCGGACCTGGACCGAGCGGGCGGACGCCCACGACCTGGTGGACGCGCCGACCCGGGTGCTGGGCCTGGCCGCCCGTACGGCCCTGGACGCGGCGGAACTGCCGCTGGCGCTACGGCAGTTGCTGGGCAGGTGCACCATCAGGTCGCTGCCCGCGGCCGCCGGCGCCCGGTCGGCGGAGCGAGCGGAGCAGGCGGTACCGCCGGAGGGCACGTTCGAGGACACGGTGCTGCGGCTGCGCACCCCGGAGGGCGGCGTGATCAGCGTGGAGCGCCCCCATCTGCCGTTCACCCCGGCCGAGTTCGCCCGGGCGCGGGCCCTGGTCGAGCTGGACGCCCGGCTCGGCCCGCGGGTCCCGCGCGGCCGGGACGTGCTGACGCTGCCCGAGGGGAGCGACATCACGGTCCGCCGGGTCGACACGCGTGACGTTCCGGCCGCCAAGGCGATGCACGAACGCTGCTCGGCGCGGACGCTCGGGATGCGGTACCACGGTCCGGTCGGGGACGCCGACCGGTACCTCAACCACCTGCTCAGTCCCCGCTTCGGCCGCACCCTGGCCGTACAGACCGCCTCGGGGCGGATCGTCGGGCTCGGTCATCTGCTGTGGGACGGGGACGAGACGGAGGTCGCCCTGCTCGTCGAGGACGGGTGGCAGCGCCGGGGCATCGGCGGTGAACTCCTCGCCCGGCTCGTGGCGATGGCGGCGGAGGCGGGGTGCGGGAGCGTGTACGCGGTCACGCAGGCGTCCAACACCGGCATGGTCGCCGCGATGCGCGGCCTGGGCCTCCCCCTCGACTACCAGATCGAGGAGGGGACCCTGGTCGTCACGGCCCGCCTGGACCCGTCGGCCCGCTCCGCGGCGCCGCTGCCGCACGGGGAGCGGATCGGCCGGGAGTGAGACAGCGGCAGGCGCGGTGGCGGGTCACTCGGTCCGCGACAGCGCCTGACGCGGCGGGACGGCCTCGGCCGCCCGCTCCCCCAGGGCCCGGTCCAGATCGGCCCACAGGTCGTCGACGTCCTCCAGGCCGACCGACAGCCGCAGCAGCCGGTCGCCGACCCCGGCCCCCCGCCTGTCGTCCGGGTCCACGATGCGGTGACTGATGGACGCCGGGTGCTGGATGAGCGTGTCGACGCTGCCGAGGCTCACGGCCGGGGTGATCAGCCGGACGCGGCCGATGACCTCGTGCGGGTCGCCGTGGACCTCGAAGGAGACCATCGCGCCGCCGATGCGCGGATAGTGGACCCGGGCCACCCGCGGGTCGGCGGCCAGCCGTCCGGCCAGCTCGGCGGCGCCCGCGGAGGCGGCCCGTACCCGGACGGGCAGGGTGGACAGTCCCCGCAGCAGGAGGTAGCCGGCCAGCGGGTGCAGCACTCCGCCCGTGGCGAAGCGGACCTGCCGCAGCCGCCCGGCGAACTCCTCGTCGCAGGCGACCACGCCGGCCAGCACGTCCCCGTGTCCGCCGAGGTACTTGGTGGCGCTGTGCAGCACCAGCCGGGCGCCGTGCTCGGCGGGGCGCTGGAGCACGGGTGTGGCGAAGGTGTTGTCCACGAGCAGCGGCACCGATCCGCAGGCGTGCGCGACGGCCCGCAGGTCGACCTCGGCCAGCGTCGGGTTGGCCGGCGACTCCACCAGCACCAGGCCGGTGTCCGGGCGCAGCGCGTCCGCGACGCCCGCCGGGTCGGTCCAGGTGACCTCGGACCCGAGCAGCCCGGCGGTCAGCAGGTGGTCGCTGCAGCCGTACAGGGGCCGTACGGCGACGACGTGCCGCAGCCCCATCGAGCCGCGGACCAGCAGGACCGCGCTCAGCGCGGCCATGCCGCTGGCGAAGGCGACGGCGGTCTCGGTCCCCTCCAGCCGGGCCAGCGCCGTCTCGAAGCGGGCGACGGTGGGGTTGCCCAGGCGGCCGTAGACCGGCGGGCCGTCCGGCTCGGCGCCGGTGGCGGCGAACGCGTCGATGCGGGCGGCCTCGCCACGGCTGTCGTACGACGGGTAGGTCGTGGACAGGTCGATGGGCGGGGCGTGCAGTCCCCGGGCGGCGAGGTCGTCGCGGCCGGCGTGCACGGCTTCGGTGGCCAGTGCCCTGCCCGTGGGTGCGGTGGAGCGTACGTCGTCGGGTGGTGACGTGTGCGTGCGCGCTGAGTCCATGGCCGAAGGGTGAACACCGGCCGGGCCGACGGGCTCGTCCTCCGTGTTACGTTCGGGCCATGGCCGATTCCGTCGTACTGGATCCGGTGGATCTCCATCTGCTGCGGCTGCTGCAGAACGACGCCCGGACCACCTACCGTGATCTCGCCGCCCAGGTCGGCGTCGCGCCGTCGACCTGTCTGGACCGGGTGGCGCGGCTGCGGCGGGCCGGGGTGATCCTCGGCCACCGGCTGGAGCTGGACCCGGCGAAGCTGGGGCGCGGTCTCCAGGCACTGCTGTCGGTGCAGGTGCGTCCGCACCGGCGCGAGCTGGTCGGACCGTTCGTGGAGCGGATCCGGGCGCTGCCGGAGTCGCGCACCGTCTTCCACCTCACCGGCCCGGACGACTACCTCGTGCATGTCGCGGTCGCGGACATGACGGATCTGCAGCGGCTGGTCCTGGACGAGTTCACGTCCCGGCGGGAGGTGGCCCGCGTCGAGACCCGGCTGATCTTCCAGCAGTGGGAGTGCGGCCCTCTGCTCCCTCCGCACCCGCGCCGGCGACCGCTCCTCCCCCGGCCACGCCCTGAGCGAAATCCGGCCGCCCGCGCCGTCGGGCCCGGTCCACCGGGCTGACGCGACACCGGTATCCGTATGAGGATGTCCGCATGTCAGAGACCAAGAGCCCGCTGCCCCGCGAGGTCGCCGACGCCTACGTCGACGAGCTCATCGCCCTCGACCCCGTCACCGGTACCTACCTCGGTGTCGCGGAGAGTTCCAGCCGTCTGCCCGACTTCTCACCCGCCGGGCAGGAGGCCCTGGCGGAGCTGGCCCGCACCACCCTGGCCCGGCTGGACGAGGCGGAGCGCCGGCCGGGCGGGGACAGCGACGTGGAGCGGCGCTGCGCGCGGCTGCTGCGTGAGCGCCTCACCGCGGAACTCGCGGTGCACGAGGCCGACGAGGGCCTGCGTTCGGTCGGCAACATGGGTACCGCCGCGCATTCGGTGCGCGAGGTCTTCACCCTCACCCCGACCGGGACCGACGAGGACTGGGCCCGGATCGCCGAGCGGCTGCGGGCGGTGCCGGCGGCGTTCGCGGGCTACCGCGAGTCCCTGTCGCTGGGCCTGGAGCGCGAGCTGTACGCGGCGCCGCGGCCGACCGCGACGTTCGTCGAGCAGCTCGGCGAGTGGGCGGACACCGGCGAGGGGCGGGGCTGGTTCGAGGACTTCGCCGCCGACGGCCCCGAGACGCTGCGCGCGGAGCTGGACGAGGCCGCCCGGCGTGCGACCGCCGCCGTGGCGCAACTGCGGGACTGGATGCGCGACGTGTACGCCCCGGCCATCGAGGGCGCCCCGAACACGGTGGGCCGGGAGCGCTACGCCCGCTGGTCGCGCTACTACAACGGCACCGACCTGGACCTGGACGAGGCGTACGCCTACGGCTGGTCCGAGTACCACCGCCTGCTGGCCGAGATGAAGGCGGAGGCGGAGAAGATCCTGCCGGGCGCGGGGACGCCGTGGGTGGCGCTGGCGCACCTGGACGAGCACGGCAGGCACATCGAGGGCGTCGACGAGGTCCGCGACTGGCTGCAGGGCCTGATGGACCAGGCGATCGAGCAGCTGGACGGCACGCACTTCGAACTGGCCGAGCGGGTGCGCAGGGTGGAGTCGCGCATCGCCCCGCCGGGCAGCGCGGCGGCGCCCTACTACACCTCGCCGTCGGAGGACTTCTCGCGTCCCGGCCGCACCTGGCTGCCGACGATGGGGCAGACCAGGTTCCCGGTGTACGACCTGGTCTCGACCTGGTACCACGAGGGCGTCCCGGGCCACCACCTCCAGCTCGCCCAGTGGACGCACGTGGCCGAGGACCTCTCCCGCTACCAGGCTTCGGTGGGCATGGTCAGTGCCAACGCCGAGGGCTGGGCGCTGTACGCGGAGCGGCTGATGGACGAGCTGGGCTTCCTCACGGACGCCGAGCAGCGCCTGGGCTACCTGGACGCGCAGATGATGCGGGCCGCCCGGGTCATCGTGGACATCGGCATGCACCTGGAGCTGGAGATCCCGGCGGACTCCCCCTTCCACCCGGGCGAGCGCTGGACGCCGAAGCTGGCGCAGGAGTTCTTCGGCGCGCACAGCAGCCGCCCGGCGGACTTCGTGGAGAGCGAGCTGACCCGTTACCTGACGATCCCGGGCCAGGCGATCGGCTACAAGCTCGGCGAGCGGGCGTGGCTGCTGGGCCGGGAGAAGGCCCGCGAGCGGCACGGCGACTCCTTCGACCTCAAGGCGTGGCACATGGCGGCCCTCTCCCAGGGCTCGCTCGGTCTGGACGACCTGGTGGACGAGCTGTCCCGGCTGTGACGCCCTCGCCGGGCCGTTCACCTCACCGCCGGAAGCCGCCCTCCGAGTCGATCACCTGACCGGTGATCCACTCCGCCTCGTCCGTGGCAAGCCACGCGATGAGGCGGGCGGAGTCGTCGGGCATGCCCCACCGCCCGCCGGGGAAGCACGCGGCGACGGCCTCGTAGGCGTCGCCGGTCAGGTAACCGGTGTCCACCGGGCCGGGGTTGACCGCGTTGACGGTGACGGCGTGCTCGGCGAGGGTCGTCGCCAGGGAGCGCGTGACGGAGGCGAGCGCGCCCTTCTGGAGCGCGTAGGCGATCTCGCCGGGCATGCCGCCCGCGATGTCCTGGCCGGAGGTCATCATCACGACCCGTCCGCCGGGCGTGCGCGGCGGCAGTGCGGCGCGGCGGCGGGCGTGGGCCTGGATCAGCAGCAGCACCGAACGGGTGTCGGCCTGCCAGTGGGCGTCGAGCATGGCGGCGTCGACGGTGTCGAGGGTGCCGTCGGACCCGCTGAGCGCGTGGTTGGCGACGAGGATGTCCAGCCGTCCGCCGAGCGCTTCGGCGGCGGTGGCGACGAGTTCGCCGGGGGCGTCGGGGCGGGTGAGGTCGCCGGGGCCCGCGAGCACGGCGGCGTCCGGGTCGCCGAGCGCCGCGCGTACCGAGTCGACCACGTCGTCCACGCGGTCGGCGCCCCAGGGCATGGCGGCGTCGTGCGGGACGTGGTGGTGCAGGTAGACGCTCGCTCCGTACGCGGCGAGGCGCCGGGCCACGGCGTGGCCGATGCCGCCGCGCCGGCTGGCTCCGGTGACGAGGGCGGTGCGGCCGCGCAGGGGCAGCGGGTCGCGGCGCAGGTCTTCGGGGGCGGGGTGCGCAAGTCGTGGCATGGGCACCCATGATGGGCCGACCGCGGCGGTCCCGCACGTGGATATCGCCGCGGCTACCGGTCGGCGAGCCGCCGCAGGTGTACGAGGCTCAGCCAGGTCTCCGGCCCGGGGCGCACCTCGGCCGCGCGCACCGCGTACCGGCCGGGGTCCAGCGCGACCCGCACCCGGTCGGCGCGGTCCGACGCGGCGCCGGGCCAGGCGGCGTCGAAGAGGAGCACCGGTCCCGGCACGTGCCAGGACACCTCGGGCTGCCATTCGGCGGCGTCGAGGGCGGCGGTGACCCCGGCCAGCACCTCGTCCTCGGAGTCCGCGGCGCACCAGCGGACGAAGGCGCCGTGGTCGGGGAGGTAGGCGGTGGAGGCGGGCTCGTCGCCGAGCACGAGGGCGGTGGCGTCGCCGACCGGGAGCAGACCGACGTGGCCGTCGACCTCGCAGGCCCGGTCGTAGTCGGAGTCCGTCTCCTCGCCGTCGGCTCCGGTCCAGAACGGCAGGACCGTCTCCGGTACCGCGATCAGCGGCCCTCCGCCCGACTCGACCCATTCCACCCCGCCCGGCTCCGCGTATCGCACCATGCGGCAGAACCTACACGCCGCTCAGCAGCCGCAGTCGGCCGCGTCGACCGGAACGGTCAGGGGGTCGGCGGCGGGGCGCTCGGTGCCCTGCCAGGTCTCGAACGCGAAGCCCTCGCGCACCCAGTACTCGAAGCCGCCGAGCATCTCCTTGACCCGGTAGCCGAGTTCGGCGAGGGCGAGGGCCGCGCGCGTCGCCCCGTTGCAGCCGGGTCCCCAGCAGTACGTCACCACGGGCACGGCGGGGTCGAGGAGTTGCCCGGCCTGCTCGCGGACCCGCGCGGTGGGGAGGTGGACGGCGCCGGGGACGTGGCCCTGGTCCCAGGACTCGGTCGACCGGCAGTCGACCAGCACGAATCCCGGGTCGCCGCCGGCCGCGAGCGCGTCGGCGACGTCGGAGACGTCGGTGTGGAAGGCGAGGCTCGCCCGGAAGTGGGCGGCGGCTTCGGCGGGCGGTGCGGGGGCTACCCGCAGGACGGCGTTGACGTGCCCGACGGGGGTGGTGGTGACGGTCAATGGTCCGGCCTCTCCTCGAAGGATCTTCCAGCCGGAAATCTATGGCCCACACCGCCCTGCCTGAAGGGCGATTTCCCGGTCTGCACCTTGTTCCGCCGGGGGATCCCTGCTATCCATCATGGATGACCGAGTATTCCCCGGACGCCACGGACTGGCGGATTCTCGACGTCCTCCAGCGGGACGGGCGGGCCAGCTTCGCCGAACTGGCGCGTGCCGTCTCGATGTCCGCGAGCGCGGTGACGGAGCGCGTGCGGCGCCTGGAGGAGGCCGGGATCATCCAGGGGTACGCGGCGGTGGTGGACCCCGAACGGCTGGGCCTGCCGATCCTGGCGTTCGTGCGGCTGCGCTACCCGGTCGCCAACTACAAGCCGTTCCACGACCTGGTCGCGGTCACGCCGGAGATCCTGGAGGCGCACCACGTCACGGGCGACGACTGCTTCGTCATCAAGGTCGCGGCTCGTTCGATGCGGCACCTTGAGGAGGTGTCCGGCCGGATCAGCGCCCTGGGCTCGGTCACCACGAGCGTCGTCTACTCCTCACCGCTCCCCCGCCGCCCGCTGGGCCGCTGAGGTCGGCACCGGGAGGCGCCGGGACGACGCTCAGCCGGCACCCCGCTGCCGCAGCACCGATCCCGACCGGCCCTTCACTACCTCCAGTTGGGCGTGGATACGGCGGCGCAGGTCGGCGACGTGGCTGACGATGCCGACGCTGCGGTCCCGCTCGCGCAGGGCGTCCAGGACGTCGAGGACCTCGTCGAGGGTCTGGTCGTCGAGGCTGCCGAAGCCCTCGTCGATGAAGAGGGTGTCCAGGCGGACGCCGCCCGCCTCGTCGGTGACGACGTCGGCGAGGCCGAGCGCGAGGGCGAGCGACGCGAAGAACGTCTCGCCGCCGGACAGCGTGGCCGTGTCGCGCTCGCGGCCGGTCCACGCGTCGACGACGTGCAGTCCGAGCCCGCTGCGGCCGCGGCCGGTGCGGTCGTCGGAGTGGACGAGCGTGTAGCGGCCGGAGGACATGCGCAGCAGGCGGGCAGTGGCCGCGGCGGCGACCTGTTCGAGGCGGGCGGCCAGTACGTACGACTCCAGGCGCATCCGGCGTTCGTTGTCCGCCGAGGTGCCCGCGGTGAGGGAGGCGAGGCGGGCGACCCGGGTGTGCTCCTCGCGCAGCGGGGCGAGCCGGCGCACGGAGGTGGTGGCGTGCGCGGACAGCCGGTCCAGCTCGGCGCAGCACCGGGCGGCGGCGTCGCGGGCCGAGGACGCCTCGCGCAGGCGCCGGCCCGCGTCGGCGGCGGCACGCTCCGCCGCGGCGAGGTCGGCGGGCGGTCGCCGGGCGGCGTCGGCGGTGTCGGCCTCGGCGAGGACCGCGCGGACGGCGGCCTCCTCCGACTGCCAGGCGTCGAGCCTTCGTTGCAGCTCGCGGTGGGCGGTGTCGTCGAGCAGGGCGGCGGCCGCGTCCGCGGGGGTGTCGAAACCGGCCCGGAAGGCGGCGTCGGCGAGCCGGGCGTCGGCGTCCTTGAGCCGCTGGGCGGTGTCCTCGGCGACGCGGGCGGTGTCGGCCGCCTCCGTGAGCAGCGCGGCCCGGCGTTCCAGCTGTGCCGCCCGCGCGGCCACGCTCTCGGCGGCACCCCGGGCCCGCGCCAACTCCTCTTCCAGTGTGGCCTGTTCGCGCTCCAGCCGCTCCCGGCCCGCGACCCGGGAGGCGGACCGGACGGCGGCCTGCTGCTGGGCGGCGACGCGCTGTTCGCGTTCGCCCTCCGCCCGCCGCAGCTCCTCCTGCGCGGCGTGCAGGCCGGAGGCGGCCGCCCGCGCCCGCGCGTACGCCCCCTCCAGTTCCTCGGCCTCCTCGGCCAGGTGGGCGGTGGGCGCGTCCCCGGCCTCCGCCGTGGCGGCGGCCAGCGCCTCCCGTACGGTGCCCAGGTGCCGTTCGGCCTGCGCGCGCCGTTCGTCGGCGGCCTGGTAGTCGGCGAGGGCGCGCTCCTCCGCGGCACGGTCGACGTGTCCGGCGGCCTTGCGGGCGGGGGCGGGGTGTTCGGTGGCGCCGCACACCGCGCACGGTGTGCCTTCGGTGAGGTTCGCGGCGAGCTCGGCGGCGATGCCGTGCAGCCGCTGTTCCTTGAGGTCGAGCCAGTGGGCGCGGGCCGCGACGGCGTCTTCCGCCGAGGCGAGCGCCCGCCGCCGCGCCTCTTCGGTGTCGTCGGTGAGCCGGTCCCGCTGCCGGGCGGCCGCCAGCCTGCGCCGCGCCGGATCGCGCTGCACGGCGAGCTGTTCGGCGCGGGTGGTGGCCTCCTGCGCGGAGTCGACGCGGCTCAGGAGTCCGGGGCGGGTGGTCTCCCAGTCGGCGAGCCAGGTCTCCGCCTCCTGCCGGACCTCCTCGTCGGCGCGTTCCTGGCGGTCGAGGCCGGCCCGCTCCTCGACCAGTTCGGTGAGGCGTCGTTCGGCGCGCCTGGCCGACTCGAGGCCGCCCAGTTCCTCGGCGGCCCGGCGGGCGGCGGCCGCGAGCCCGGCCGCACCCGCTTCGGCGAGGGCCTGCGGCAGCAGGGCACGCGCGCGTGCCTCCGCGTCCGCGGCCCTGCGGTGCTCGCCGTCGGCGGCCTCCCGCAGCTCCAGGGCGGGGGCCACCGCCTCGGCCTTGCGGGCCCGTTCCATGCGCTCCTGCGCGGCACGGTGGCCGTCGGCCCGCTCCGCCAGCCGTGCGGCCCGCTCCCGTGCCTCGGCGAACCGGCGTTGCAGCCGGTCGAGTTCGCGGGCCTCGGTCAGGTGGCGTCCGGCGGCGGCCTGGGCGGACTCGGCGGCGTCGAGCCGGCCGTCGGCGATCGTGAGCAGCTCGCGGGCGGTGCAGCGGGCGACGGCGGCGGCGCCGAGGACCGCCTCGGCCAGTCCCGGCTCGCCCGGCGCCAGTTCCGGCAGCTCCATGGCGTCACCGGCGGCCTGCTGCATCCGGTGCGCGTCGGCCAGCAGGGTGGCGTCGCCCTCGCGGACCCGGGCCTCGGTGGTGCGGCGCCGTTCGGCGAGGCGCTTCTCCACCTCGGCGAACCTGCGGGTGTCGAAGAGCCGTCCCAGGAGCTTGCCGCGCGCCTCCGCGTCGGCTCGCAGGAAGCGGGCGAAGTCGCCCTGGGGCAGCAGCACGACCTGGCAGAACTGCTCCCGGCTCATGCCGAGCAGCTGCGTGATCTCCTCGCCGATCTCCTGGTGGGAGCGGCTGAGGTCCTTCCAGGCGCGGGTCGTCGCGTCGTACTCGCGCAGCCAGGTCTGCGCCTTGTCGACGGTCGTGCCCTTGCCGCGGAGCTTCGGGCGCTCCCAGGGCGGCTGCCGGGTGATCTCCAGCCGGCGCCCCGCGACGGTCAGCTCCAGCCGCACCTCGGTGCGGGTGCCGACGGCCGCGTGGTCGCTGCGCAGCGTCATGCCCTGGCCGCCGCCCTGCCGGGCGCCCGGCACCGAGCCGTACAGGGCGTAGCAGACGGCGTCCAGGACGGAGGTCTTGCCGGCGCCGGTGGGGCCGTGCAGCAGGAACAGCCCGGCGGCCGACAGCTCGTCGAAGTCGACGCTCTGCGAGGCGCCGAAGGGCCCGAAGGCGGTGATGTCCAGCCGGTGCAGCCTCACCGGGCCACCTCCCGCACGCTCTCGTCGGCGCGCACGGCGTCGAAGGCGTCCCGCAGCACGCCCTGTTCGTGGTCGTCGGGCCCGGCGCCGCGCACGTGGGTCACGAAGTCCTCCGCGATCTGCTGGTCACTGCGGTCGGCGAGGCGCCGGGCGTAGGACACACCGGGCTCGTCGGGGGCCCGCTCGGGGTCGAAGACGAGGCTGAGCGTGTGCGGGAACCGCTCCGTGAGCCGGGCCATGGGCTCGTCCGGCCGGACCGGGTCGGTGAGGGTCGCCTCGACCCACGCCTCCTCGTGCCCGGTCAGCTCCGGGTCGGCGAGCAGGTCCGCCAGCGTGCCGCGCAGCCGGGCCAGCGCGCGCGGCACCGGGCAGTCGACGCGCTCCGCGGTGACCGCACCCGCCGCGTCCAGGTCGACGAGCCACATGCTCTTGCGGTGCCGGTACTCGGAGAAGGAGTACGGCAGCGGGGAGCCGGAGTAGCGGACGCGCTCGGTGAGGGTCTGGCAGCCGTGCAGGTGCCCCAGCGCCACGTAGTCCACGCCGTCGAAGACGCCGCAGGGCACGGCGGCGACCCCGCCGACGGTGATGTCCCGCTCGCTGTCGCTCTGCTCTCCGCCGGTGACGAAGGCGTGCGCGAGGACGACGGAACGGGTGCCCGGCCCGCGCGTGGCGAGGTCGGCGCGCACCCGGTCCATGGCGGCGGCGAGCACGGCCTCGTGACCCGCCTTCTCGACACCGAACTCGCTCTTGACCAGCGCCGGTTCGAGATACGGCAGCCCGTAGAAGGCGACGTCGCCGTGGGCGTCGGTCAGCACCACGGGGGTGCCGCAGCCCGCCGGATCGGTGCGCAGGTGGATGCCGGCCCGGTCGATGAGCCCGGCGCCGACCCCGAGCCGGCGGGCGGAGTCGTGGTTGCCGGAGATCATCACCGTGGGCACGCCGAGGCCGGCGAGGCGGTGCAGTGCCTCGTCGAACAGCTCGACGGCGGCGAGCGGCGGCACCGCGCGGTCGTACACGTCCCCCGACACGACCACGGCGTCGACGGCGTGCTCGCGCACGGTGTCGACGAGGTGGCCGATGAACCCCGCCTGGGCGCCGAGCATGTTCACCCGGTGGAACGCCCGGCCGAGATGCCAGTCGGAAGTGTGCAGCAGTCGCATGATCCCCGAGACTAACGGGAGGGTCCGACAGCCCGGGTGGTAACTCCCGTTTCGCCCCGCGTCCGCGCTCCACCGAGGCCCGTTACGCCCCGGTTGTCCGTCTTGTCATGCGTCACCGTAGGCCTCTCCGCCCAGTTCGAACCCGGCCGAGCCCGCGGTGGCGTCGGCGAGCCAGGAGCGGAAGGTGTCCACGTCGGCCTCCGGCAGACCGACCTCGATGGTGACGGCCTCGCCGTAGCGCACGTCGCGCACCGCGCGGCCGGCGGTGCGCAGGTCGTTCTGGAGCTTGCCGGCCCGCTGGTGGTCGACGGTCACCGTGGCCATGCGGAACCGGCGCCGGGTGAGGGTGCCGAGGTCGTCCAGCGCTTCGCCGACGGCACCGCCGTAGGCGCGGATGAGACCGCCCGCGCCGAGCTTGACGCCGCCGTAGTAGCGGGTGACGACGGCGACGACGTACCGCATGTCGCGGCGCAGCAGCATCTGGAGCATCGGGACGCCCGCGGTGCCGCCCGGCTCGCCGTCGTCGCTCGCCTTCTGCACGGCGGCGTCGGCGCCGATGACGTACGCCCAGCAGTTGTGGGTGGCGTCCGCGTGCTCCTTGCGCACGCCCGCGATGAACGCCTGGGCGTCCTGTTCGGTGGCGGCCGGGGCGAGGGCGCACAGGAAGCGCGAGCGGTTGATCTCGGTTTCGTGCACACCGGCGCGGGCGACCGTGCGGTACTCGTCCTGCATCCGGCCAGCCTATGCGCTCGCCGCGCGGCGCCCTGCGGGCCGGTCCTCGCGGCCGGGGCCGCGGTCAGTACGAGGTGCCGACGTCCCGGGTGAGGTGGAGGCCCAGGAACCGGTCGGCGTACGCGCAGATCTCGAACCGGGCCCCGTCCGGCAGGGTCTGGTCGGTCTCCACCTGGCGCAGGACCCGCAGTACTCGGGGGGCGTCCAGGTCGTCCTCCCAGGCGGCCCGCAGCCGGTCGCGCACCTCGCCCGGGACGGGGCGCGAGGGGTGCCGGGCCCAGTCGGCGACCGCGCGGCGCAGGCGGGCGAGGCTGTCCCGGGACTCGTCCAGCGCGGCCGCGTCGAGCTCCACGCGCGCGTGGTGGGGCCGCTCCAGCAGGGCGAGGCGTACGGCGTCGGGGTCGGCGAGGTCGGGTTCGGCCGGGTGCACGGGGGCCACGGCGACCGTCGTCACGTCGGGGGCGCCCCGGGCCCCGCTCTCGCCCGCCCCCTCAGCCACGACGCGCAGACTCTGCCCCGTGCCCGGTCCGTGTCCCGCGGCGGCGCCGTCCTCGAAGGGCCGGACACCGAGGGCGGCGGCGTCCTCGCGCAGCCGGTCCCGCTCCGCCGCGCCGGTCAGCACCGCCCACACGGGTGTGCCGTCGAGTTCGAGGGCCCGCGCCAGGAGGTCCGCGACCAGCAGCACGCGCAGGGCGGTGGCGTCGCGCTCCGGCACGTGCGCCTCGACACGGGTCGGGGCCCGGCGGGCGGGGGCAGCGGGGGCGGGTTCTCCGGTACGGGCGTCCATGATGCGCAGCACGAGGCGAGCGTAGGCCCGGCGGCGCGGCGGCGCACCGGGGCGCGCTCGCCGCGCCCCGGTGGGTGCACGGGGAATCCCGGCACGCCGCCGCCCGTTGTCCCGACCGGGTGGCCCGATCCGCGGGCCGCCCGGGAGTACGAGTACGAGGAGGCCGCCGGTGTACGGCGACGAGGCAACCGTCCGCAAGATCCTCACCGAGCTGGGCGACACCTGGGCCGTGGTGGGCCTGTCGAACAACCGGCAGCGCGCGGCGTACGGCGTCGCCGAGGTGCTGCAGCGCTTCGGCAAGCGTGTCGTGCCCGTGCACCCCAAGGCGGAGACGGTGCACGGAGAGCAGGGGTACGCCTCGCTCGCGGACGTCCCCTTCGACGTGGACGTGGTCGACGTCTTCGTCAACAGCGACCTGGCCGGACCGGTCGCCGACGAGGCCGTCGCCAAGGGCGCCCGGGCGGTCTGGTTCCAGCTCGGGGTGGTCGACGAGGCGGCGTACGGGCGGACCCGGGACGCGGGCCTGGAGATGGTGATGGACCGCTGCCCGGCCATCGAGATCCCGCGGCTGGGCTGATCGCGCCGGGGCTCACCCGTCCCGCCCGGACCGGACTCGATGACCACCACGCGGGCCCAGTCGGGCGGTGTGCGGGGGACGTACTCCGGGTCGTCCTCGTCCCACCCGCCGCCCCGGGGAAAGAGCCCCACCACCGTGCGTCAGGCCGGCCGCCGGTCCGGCCAGGGCGTCTGCCCGTCGGTCAGCACCACGACGACGTCCGGCGCCGGCCGCGCCGCGAGCGCCTTCGCGAAGCCGGCGCGCAGGTCGGTGCCGCCGCCGCCCACCAGCTCGATCCCCTCGGTCCGGCACAGCGAGTGCGCGAGCCGGGCCGCCGCGTCGCACGGCACCACGCTGACCAGGTCGCGCCGGCCACCGACGGCGCGGGCGATCGCGGCGACCTCCAGGAGCGCGCTGCCCAGTTCGGCGTCGCTGACCGATCCCGAGGTGTCGATGACCACGGCGACCCGTGGCGGTCTGCGCCGCAGGCTGGGCAGCACCACACCGGGTGTCCCGGCCGAGCGGCGCGACGGCCGGCCGTACATGTAGTCCTCTCCCGCGCCGCCCGAGGAGGTCGCCGAGCGGACCGCCGCCCCCAGCAACTCGCGCCAGGGCTGTGGCGGATGGAACGCCTTCTCCGTCCATCGCCGCCAGCCCTTCGGCGCGCTTCCCGGGGCGGCCCTGATGCCCCGGGCCACCCGGAAGCGCACCGCGTCCCGTTCCTGCTCGCTGAGTCCGTCCGCGCCGTCCGGGCCGAGGTCCCAGTCCCGGTCGAGGCCGTCGGCGCCGCTGCCGCAGTCCAGCCAGGCCAGACTCTCGGTGAGCCGCCCGAGCCGGAACCGGCGCAGGTAGTCCTCCATGAGCTGCCCCTCGGGCAGTCGCAGTAATCCCGGGTCGACCGCGCCCTCGGGGCGGACCAGTCCGTCGCCGAACACGTCGTCGTTGATCTCGCAGTCGGCGGCGATGTTCATCCGCAGCCGTTCCGCCGGTCCGGTCAGCCCGTGCTCGCGTGCCACCCGGTCGCTGCGCCCGTGGTGGTCGCGGAGCAGGTGCGAGACCTCGTGCACCCATACCCCGGCCAGTTCCTCCACGGGCGTGCGGTCCACGAAGACCGGTGAGGCGTAGCACCGCCAGTACCGGTCGACGGCCATCGTCGGCACCCCGCGCGACGGGACGACGTGCAGGGCGAACAGCGCCGTGGCCAGGTAGGGCCGGGCCCGGGCGGCGTGCAGCCGGGCGGCGTAGAGCTTGTCGAGATCGATCCGCACCGGTTCCGGCTCGGCCGTCACCGGCAGCGTGCTCGGCCTCGGCGTACGCGACGCCGCTCCGGGCGGCCGCCCCGGGATCGTCGGCTTCATCCGCTTCGTGGGCGGCATGGGGGTCGTCGACTTCGCTGAGGTCATCGGCCCGCCTTCGCGGTGCCCGCCCTCCGGGCGGCCGCTCGGTCGCCGGCGCGGTCCGCGCGCCGGGAGAGGGACACGACCCCGGCCAGCCGGTCGATCGAGGCCGGGACGTCCCAGTCCTGCTGCCGCAGCGCGGCGAGCGTCGTCGCCGGGACGACCACGACGTCCGGCGCGCCGGTCTCCATCGCCCGGGCCAGCAGCGTCCACGCCGCGTCCCACCGGGACTTCTCCGGCCGCTTGCGTACCGCGGCCACCACCCCGTCCAGCACCGCCTGGCGGAGGTCTCCCCGTTCGGGCAGCACGGCGACCTCCGGGTCGGCGAGCAGTGTCTCGGGGTCCGGGATGTCCATCCGGTCCAGACTCGCCATCAGTTCCAGGCCGGGACTGCTGCTGGGCGCCGGGGTGCGGCGCTGGGCTGGCGGCTCGCGGACCCGGTCGTGGGGTTGGCGATCACGGCGGCGATCGTCCTGGTCCTGCGGGACGCGGCGCGCGAGGTGTTCCGGCGGCTGATGGACGCGGTCGACCCGGCGCTGGTGGACCGGGCGGAGCGGGTGCTGGACGGGGTCCCCGGGGTGCGCGGGGTGGGCGAGCTGCGGCTGCGCTGGATCGGGCACCGGCTGCGCGCCGAGGTCGCCCTGGTGGTGGACGGCGAGGCGACGGTCCGCGAGGCCCACCGCATCGCCGTGGCGGCCGAGCACGCCCTGCTGCACGCGGTGCCGCGGCTCACCGCCGCCCTGGTCCACGCGGACCCCGCGTCCCCGGGCGAGGCGGACCCGCATCTGACGCTCGCCCACCACGCCCCCGCGTGACGGGTCAGGCGACGCCCAGCCCTTCCAGGACCTCGGCGCCGGGCAGCTCCGTGAAGGCCTTGCCCGGCACGAGCAGTTTGCCGCGCCGGCGTCCGCTGCCGACGAGGACGTAGGGCAGGTCGACGACGGCCGAGTCCACCAGCACCGGCCAGTCACCGGGCAGGCCGACCGGGGTGATGCCGCCGTACTCCATGCCGGTCTCCCCGGTGGCCGTGTCCATGGGCGCGAAGGACGCCTTGCGCGCCCCGAGGTGACGGCGCACGACGCCGTTGACGTCGACCCGGGTGGTGGAGAGCACCACACAGGCGGCCAGTGTCGTGCCACCGCCCCGCTTGCCGGTGACCACCACGCAGTTGGCGGACTGTTCGAGCAGCTCACGGCCGTAGTGCTCGACGAAGGTGGCGGTGTCGGCCCACTCCGGCTCGGTGTCGACGTAGAGGATCTGGTCGGCGGGCACGGTGCCGCTCCAGTGGCGTACGGCGTCGGCGACCGGGCGGGTCAGTTCGTCGAGGAGGTCCGGGGCGGGCGTGGCGCTGTCGAAGTTCCCGATGGGTGCGTGCATGGCGGCACGCTAACAACTGCCGGGCCCCGGGAGGGCGTCCGTCTCAGCGAACGGGCGGCACCGAGACCGCCATGATCATCTCCATCGGCGCGTCGCCCTCGTTGCCGTAGGTGTGCGGGGTGTCGGACTCGAAGGAGGCGCTCGCGCCCGTCGGCACACGGTGGGTCACCCCGTCGACGGTGAGGGCGAGTTCCCCGGACGTGACATGCACCAGCTCGACCGTGCCGGTGGGGTGCGGGTCGGAGAGGCTGTGCTCGCCCGGCATCAGCCGCCACTCCCACATCTCCAGCGGGCCGGGCGCCTCCACTCCGGCGAGGAGCCGGCTGAAGCTGCCGGCGTCGGTGTGCCAGAGGCGTACGGCCTGTTCGGCGGGGACGACGCGGACCGTGGGGCCCTGCTCCCAGTCGAGCAGGGTGGTGATGCTGACACCGAGGGCGTCGCCGATCTTCACGACGGTGCCGAGGCTGGGGTTGGTGCGCGCCTGCTCGATCTGGATGAGCATGCCGCGGCTGACCCCGGCGCGCGCCGCGAGCGCCTCCAGGGTGAAGCCGCGCTCGGTGCGCCAGCGCTTGACGTTGCGCGCCAGGGACTGGGTCAGCAGGTCGAGGTCCGCCACGTTCCGTCCAGGGACTCGTACAGGTTCGTACATTATTTTAGATGACACGGTGCAGCAGACTGAACTATGGTCTGCTGCACCCGAAGGTCCACCGAACTGTACTGCGAGGCGACCGGATCATGACAGCGCTGTTCGCCCTGGCCACCAGCCTCCTGTGGGGTATGGCCGACTTCGGCGGCGGGGTGTTGACCCGGCGCACCCCCGCGCTCACGGTGGTCGTCGTCTCCCAGTCGATCGCGGTCGTCGTCCTCGGCACGATCGTGGCGGCGACCGGCGCCTGGAGCGAGGCCTCGCCGCACCTGTGGTTCGCGGTCGCGGCGGGCCTGTTGGGCCCGGTGGCCATGCTCGCCTTCTACCAGGCCCTGGCCCTGGGCCCGATGGGCGTCGTCTCACCGCTGGGCTCGCTCGGCGTGGCCGTCCCGGTGACCGTGGGCCTCGTCCTGGGCGAGCGGCCCGGAGTGCCCCAGTTCGCGGGCATCCTGGTCGCCGTCGCCGGGGTCGTGCTCGCCGGGGGTCCCCAGTTGCGGGGTGCGCCCGTGCAGCGGCGGGCCGTCGCCCTCACGCTCGTCGCCGCGTTCGGCTTCGGCGCGGTGATGGCCCTCATCGCCGAGGCGTCGACCACGCTCACCGGTCTCTTCCTCGCCCTGTTCGTGCAGCGTGTCACCAACGTGGCCGCGGGCGGGCTGGCGCTGTGGGTGTCCGTGCGGCGCGGCGCCCCCGCGCTGGCCGAGCCGGGCCTGCCCCTGGGCGCGCTGCCCGCGCTGGCCTTCGTCGGCCTCGCCGACGTCGCGGCCAACGGCACGTACTCGATCGCCGCCCAGCACGGACCGGTCACGGTCGCCGCCGTGCTGGCCTCCCTGTACCCGGTGGTGACCGCGCTGGCCGCGCGGGGGTTCCTGAGCGAACGGCTGCGTGCCGTGCAGGCGGCGGGCGCGGGCCTGGCGCTGGTGGGCACACTGCTGCTGGCGACGGGCTGAGGCCGTATCCGCCCGCCGACCCTGGCCGGTCAGCCCTCCGCGGCCGGTTCCGCGAGCCTGCCCGGCGCTCGCTGCGGGTCCTCGTCCAACGCGGCGAGACGGGCCACCGCCTCGTCGTCCAGCTTCGACAGCTCCCGCAGCTGCCCCGGCGTGATCCCGTCGGGAATCGGCACCGGGGCCGGGGTACGCAGCGGCGGCTGCCAGCCCTCGGCGGGCGTCCAGCGCCGTACGACCCGGGCGGGGGCGCCCGCCACCACGGCGTGGTCGGGGACCGTGCCCCGGACCACCGCGCCGGCGGCCACGACCACGTTCCGCCCGATCCGCGCGCCGGGCAGGATCACCGCGCCGGTGCCGATCCAGCAGCCGGGGCCGATCTCCACCGGGTCCATCCGCGGCCACTGCTTGCCGATGGGCTGGTGCGGGTCGTCGTAGGAGTGGTTGGTGGAGGTGACGTAGACGTACGGGCCGAAGTAGCAGTCGCTGCCGATGGTGACGGCGGTGTCCGCGATGACGTGGCTGCCGCGGCCGATGACGACCCCGTCGCCGATGCGCAGGATCGGCTCGGGCCCGAGGTCGAGGTCGGGCATGAGCCCGGCGGTCAGCGTGACCTGCTCGCCGATGATGCAGTGGGCGCCGACGTGGATCCAGGGCTCGCCGAAGACCGTGCCGAGCGGGAAGGCGAGCCGGGTGCCCGTGCCCAGCGCGCCGAAGCGGAACCGCCCGGGGTGAGCGGCGGTGACGGAACCGGTGCGCTGCACCCAGGCCCAGCCCGCGTGGACGGCCCGCTGCGCGAGGCGGCTCCGCCAGGACGAGAACGTGTTCTTGCGGTGGGGCACCCGCTCAAGGTAGTCCGCGCGCGCCGTGCACAGGTCCGCACCGTGCTGTGATCTTCACCCCACCGGGTGGCGTACGGTGCCGTACAACACCGGAGCAGGAGGCGAAGATGACGCAGAAGGCGCTGATCACGGGCATCGGCGGCAAGGACCCGAAGGTGGACGCGGAGGCCTTCGTGGCGCCGACGGCCTCGGTCGTCGGGGACGTGACGCTGCACGCCGGGGCGAGCGTCTGGTACGGCGCGGTGCTGCGCGGCGACGTCGAGCGGATCTCCGTCGGCGCGAGCAGCAACGTCCAGGACAACTGCACGCTCCACGCCGACCCCGGTTTCCCGGTCACCGTCGGCGAGCGTGTCTCCATCGGGCACAACGCCGTGGTGCACGGCGCCACCGTCGAGGACGACTGCCTGGTCGGCATGGGTGCCACGGTCCTCAACGGCGCGGTGATCGGCGCCGGTTCACTGGTCGCGGCGCAGGCGCTGGTCCCGCAGGGGATGCGGGTGCCGCCGGGGTCGCTGGTCGCGGGGGTACCGGCGAAGGTGAAGCGGGAGCTGACGGAGGAGGAGCGTCAGGGGATCACGTTGAACGGCACGATGTACGCGGCGCTGGCCCGGCAGCATGGGGAAGCGGTGGGTTAGCTCCTGCGGGAGGCCGGCCGCGGGTTGTTCGTGGTTGCTCGCGCCCACGCGGCGGAGCCGCACATCGGCACGGCCCCGCCCCCCCGTCGGGGCGCCTTCACTCACCAGCGGTGGCAGGCGCGGGCTCCGGCTGGGCCTTGCCCGCCCTGCGCTTGACGATCAGCATCGAGGCGACGCCGATCAGGACCGCCACCACCAGGCCGAGCCACGAGAAGCGCTTGAGCCAGTCCTCCGCGACGACGCCGACGTAGTAGATGACGGCGGTGGTGCCGCCCGCCCAGACGATGCCGCCGAGGACGTTGGCGATCAGGAACTTCCAGTACGGCATCCGCAGCACACCGGCCAGCGGGCCCGCGAAGATCCGCAGCAGGGCGACGAAGCGGCCGAAGAACACGGCCCACATGCCCCACTTCTGGAAGGACCGCTCGGCGGTGGCGACGTGCCCCTCGCTGAAGTGCTTGGGGAACTTCCCGCCCAGCCAGGCCAGCAGGGGCCGGCCGCCCTTGCGGCCGATGGCGTAGCCGATGGAGTCGCCGATCACCGCGCCGGCGCTGGCGCAGGCGCCGAGGACCAGTGGGTCGATCCCGCCGTGCTGCGACGACAGCAGGGCCGCCGACACCAGGATGATCTCGCCGGGCAACGGGATGCCCAGGCTCTCCAGACCGATGACCAGCGCGACGACGGCGTAGACGGCCGCCGCGGGCACCGTGTCGAGCCATTCCTGGACGTGCAACGCCCCACCCTCCGCTTCGGATACCTGTTCCCGGTGCGCCTCGGTCGAGGCGCACCGGGAAGCGTACCGGGTCGGCGGGGCTCAGCCGTTGGGCCGCAGGGTCCATATGACGGTCATCTCACCGGTGACGGCTCCGTCCTCGCGCTGGATGGCGACGCTCACGGGGAACTCGGGGCGGCTGCCGGCGTCCAGTTCGGCGACGACCTCCGCGGCGGGGCGGCCGAGTGTCGCGGTGGCGGTGACCGGGCCGAGGGCGATCTTCTTGAAGGCGATCTCCGCGGTGACCGGCAGCGGCACCGCCCGGGAGAGCTGGTCCCCGAAGGCGGCCAGCACGATCGCGCCGCTGGCCGACTCGCCCAGCGTGAACATGGCTCCGGCGTGCGGTCCGCCGACGTGGTTGCGGTACTCGCTCTGGTCCGGGAGGGCCAGCACGGCCTTCTCCGGGGTGGTCTCCAGGTACTCGAGGTTCAGGGTCCGGACCATCGGCACCGTGGCGGCGAGCAACTCGCCGATCGACATCTGGTCTGCGCTCATGGCGGCAGGTTACCCGTGAGTAGTAACCGGGGCCAGGCACCCGGTAAGACCGCCGTATGCTGGGCGCCCATGTGGCCAGGAGAGCAGTCGTCCAGCGGCGGACCGGATCCGCGGCAGCCCAACCCGTACCGGCAGCCCGGCTACCGGCAGCAGCCGCCGTACGCGGGACAGCAGCAGCCCGCCCCCTGGAACGCGCCCACGGTCACGTCCGGCGGCCCGTCGGGCCGGGGGCCCGCCAGCGGCCGTACGAAGGTGGTGGCGGTCGTCGCCGCCGCGGTCGTGGTGGTCGCCGCCGCCGTGACCGGGGCCGTCCTCCTGGGCGGCGGCGAGGACGACGAGGCCGGGCCCGGCCCCGCCTCCTCCTCTGCCGCCTCCTCCCCGGCCGACGACCCGCGCGGCGGTGCCGGCTCCCCGAAGCCCACCGTCGAGGGCTGGACCGTGGTGGCCGACCCCGACCACGGCATCGCCTTCGACGTACCGGCGTCCTGGGTGCCGCAGTCGCGCGACTGGGTCACCTACGTCGCCGAGGACGACGACCCCGAAGACAAGCCCCTGGTCGCCATGAAGGCCCCCGCCGTGCTGAAGGAGAAGTGGTGCGGGTCGGACGCCGACCGGGACGGCTCGGTCGACCACACGCCCCTGGCCAGTGCGGGTACCCGCGGCAACAACGGCGCCCGGAGCACCGAGGAGATCGCCCGGACCGACTCGGCGGCCTGGGTCTACGGGGCGTTCACCCAGCCGGACCGGGACAAGGTCGCCACCCAACCGGTGACGTCGTTCACCACCGCCTCCGGCATCGAGGGCAGCGTGGCCACCTCCCGGTCGTCCGGGGTGACGAAGAAGGACAAGTGCGACGTGAACGGCAAGGCGACCACCTTCGCCTTCGAGTCCGCCGACGGCGACTTCGTCTCGTGGTCGTTCTTCGGCGCGGCGGACGTCGCCGACGAGGTGCCCGACGCCACCGTCCGCGAAATCCTCGCCACCGTCAGGGAGTACACCCCGTCGGAGTCCTGAACTCCGCCGTTTCGGTACGTCCCTGACAAGGCCCGGTGACCGAATCGTGTCCTGGGCGGCATTAGGGTGACTGCTCATGTGGCCAGGACAGCAGCCGCCCGGGGGCGAGCAGAACCCGCAGAACAATCCGTACCAGCAGCCGGGGTACCAGCAGCCGAATCCGTATCAGCAGCCCGGCTACCAGCAGCAGCCCGGCACGTACGGGCAGCAGCAGTGGAGCACGCCGCAGCCGGCCACCGTTCCGCAGCCGGCGGCGGGCGGAGGTGGCGGCGGTGGCGGCAACCGGACGAAGCTGGTCGCCGTCGTCGCGGCCCTCGCCGTGGTGGTGGCCGCGGGTGTCACCGGGTTCCTGGTGCTCGGTGGTGACAAGGACGACCAGGCGGACGACGGCAAGGACAAGAAGACGTCCGCGAGCCCGACCGTGGAGAAGTCCGAGTCCCCCACCGCCGACCCGAGCGCGTCGGGCTCCGACGAGAACCCGCGCGGGGGCGAGGGCGCGAAGGCCACCGTCGACGGCTGGAAGGTCGTCGCCAACCCGCGCTTCGGCACCATGTTCGACGTGCCCGCGGACTGGGAGATCGACAGCACCGACACCAGCGTCGGCTTCGAGTGGGAGGAGGACGGGAAGACCGACCGCACCACGGTCACCGCTCCGGCCTACCTGAAGTCCGAGTGGTGCACGACCGACGAGAACAAGGACGGCCGCAAGGAGACCACCGCCCTCGCCACCACGGGCACCCGCGGTGAGAGCGGCGCCAAGACCACCGACCAGGCGGCCGAGACGCGGGTGCCGTGGTGGATCTACGGCGGTTTCACCGAGCCGGACAAGAAGAGCGTGAAGTACGGCAAGCCGAAGGCGTACACCACCGCGTCGGGCATCAAGGGGAGTGTCATCACGGCGCACTCGGAGGGCGCTCCCAAGAAGGGCAAGTGCGACACCGAGGGCAAGGCGATCACCTTCGCGTTCAAGAACAGCGCGGGCGACTTCGTCACCTGGAACCTCTACGGCGCCAAGGGCGTCAAGGAGGAGGTGCCGGAGGCGACGATCCAGAAGATCCTCAGCACCGTGCGCCTCACCGAGGAACCGCCGACCGAGTCGTAGCGCGCCCGCGGCGCGGGGCCCGTACGCCGCTCAGCCGATGCCGAACGCGCCGGCCGGCGGCTCGGGCGACGGTACGGCGTCCTCGTCCCGCACCGGACGGGCGTCGCCCACGAAGTCCCGCAGGGCGGGCCCGTGCTCGACCCTGGCCGGGAAGGCGTCGGCGGCGGTGCGCCGGGCCAGCGCCGCGGTGTCCAGCGGCCGGTGCGCGGCGACGAGCACCGCGTTGCCGAAGCGGCGCCCGCGCAGCACGCCCGGTTCGGCGATCAGCGCCAGCTCCGTGAAGAACGCGGCGAATCCGGCGAGTTGGCCGCGCAGGAAGCCGAACGGCGCCGCGTCGGCCAGGTTGGCCACGTACACGCCGTCGGCGCGCAGGACCCGGGCCGTCTCGCGCACGTAGCCGACGGACGACAGGTGCGCGGGCACCCGTGAGCCGCCGAAGACGTCGGCGACGAGCACGTCGGCCGAGTGGGCGGGGGCGGCCGCGAGCCAGGCGCGGGCATCGGCGCCGTGGGCGGTGACGCCCGCGCCCGGTGGCAGCGGCAGGTGCTCGGCGACCAGGTCGAGCAGTCCCCGGTCGGCCTCGACCACGTCCTGCCGCGAGCCGGGCCGGGTCGCGGCCACGTACCGGGGCAGGGTGAACGCGCCGCCGCCCAGGTGCAGGACGTCCAGCGCGCGCCCCGGCTCGGCGACCGTGTCCAGGACGTGGCCGAGCCGGCGCGTGTACTCGAACTCCAGGTGCGCCGGCTCGTCCAGGTCGACGTACGACTGCGGCGCCCCGTCGACGGTGAGCAGCCAGGCCCGTTCCCGGTCGACGTCGGGCATGAGCTTGGCGGTGCCGTGGTCGGTGACGCGGCTGACGGGTATGGCTTCGTTCACCTGCCCATTGTGCCCGGCACCGGCCGCACCCCGCCGGGCACCGGCCTCACTCGACGGCGGTCACGGTCCCCGCCCCCACGGTGCGGCCCCCTTCGCGGATCGCGAAGCCGAGCCCCGTCTCCAGCGGCACCTCCCGCCCCAGTTCGACCGTCATGGTGACGGTGTCCCCGGGCCGGGCGACGGCGGCTTCGCCGAGGTCCACGTCGCCGACCACGTCGGCGGTCCGGATGTAGAACTGCGGCCGGTAGCCGGTGGTCAGCGGCGTCGAGCGCCCGCCCTCGCGCGTCGACAGCACGTACACCCGTGCCGTGAAGCGCCGCGCGGGCACGACGCTGCCGGTCGCGGCGACCACGTGACCGCGGCGCACTGCGTCCCGGGCGACCCCGCGCAGCAGGAGCGCCACGTTGTCCCCGGCCTGCGCCTCCTCCATCGGCCTGCCGAAGGTCTCCAGGCCGGTGACGACCGTCTCGACGGACGCCCCGAGCACTTCGACCCGGTCGCCGACGCGCACGGTGCCGCGCTCCACGGCGCCTGTCACGACGGTGCCGCGGCCGGTGATGGTGAGCACGTTCTCCACCGGCAGCAGGAAGGGCGCGTCCAGGTACCGCTCGGGCATGGGCACATAGGTGTCCACGGCGTCGAGCAGCGCCTCGACGGACGCCGTCCACCTCGGGTCGCCCTCCAGGGCCTTCAGCCCCGAGACCCGTACGACGGGCACCGCGTCGCCGCCGTAGCCGTGCGCGCTGAGCAGTTCGCGGACCTCCAGCTCGACGAGGTCGGTGAGCACCGCGTCCTCGCCGTCGTCGACGGCGTCGGCCTTGTTGAGCGCGACCACGATGTGGTCGACGCCCACCTGCCGGGCGAGCAGCACGTGTTCGGCGGTCTGCGGCATGATCCCGTCCAGCGCGGAGACGACGAGGATCGCCCCGTCGAGCTGCGCGGCGCCGGTGACCATGTTCTTGACGTAGTCGGCGTGGCCGGGCATGTCGACGTGCGCGTAGTGCCGGGTGTCGGTCTCGTACTCGACGTGCGCGATGTTGATGGTGATGCCGCGCGCCGCCTCCTCCGGGGCGCGGTCGATGCGGTCGAAGGAGACGTACCGGGTGGTGCCGTCGGCCCCGCGCTCGGCGAGGACCTTGGTGATGGCGGCGGTCAGGGTGGTCTTGCCGTGGTCGACATGGCCCATCGTGCCGATGTTCAGATGCGGTTTGGTGCGGATGTACGCCGTCTTGGACATGGCGCTACCTCGAAGCCTCGTGGCGGTGGTGGGGACCCCTGGGGCCGGCCGACCCTCCCCCTGCGGGGTCCGCCGGACGATCCGGGGAGGGTCAGCTTCGGGCGCCGTCGACTGCGGCGGTGAGGTGGGCGACGGCAGCCTTCGGGGCATCCGCGACCGCGGATGCTGCGAGGTGGAAGGCGTACCGGAACATGACCCCGATCATTGCCGACGCTTCGTCCCACGTCGAATGGTTTTTGAGGGAACGGAAGTTCGAGTGGCGTGCTGCCTCCCGCTAGGGCCCGACGGTCCGCAGCGCCTCCCGGGCGGACAGTGGTGCGAGGCGGGTCCGGTGCTCGGCCACGAAGGCGCGCACGGCGTCCGCATCGGTCTTGGCGTACTCGCGCAGGCACCAGCCGACGGCCTTGCGGACGAAGAAGTCGCCGTGGCCGGACCGGCGCAGGCAGTAGCCGAAGAGCCGGTCGGTGTCGGTGCGTTCCTTGTGGCGCAGCTGGTGCAGGAGCGCCGCGCGGACCAGCCAGAGGTCCTCGTCCTCGATCCAGGCGTCCATGTCGGCGATGAGGCCGCGGTCGGCGGCGACCAGGCCCCCGACGACGTGCGCGGCGAGCAGGTCGACGGTGTCCCACCAGGGTGCCGTGGTGAGCAGATACCGGGCCACGGCCAGGAAATCCGACGAGCAGTGCGTCACATACCGGCGCAGGTAGTCGACGGCGAAGTAGTGGTACTCCCGCTCGGGCAGCCGCCAGCAGCGCAGCGCGACCGCGGTGCAGTCCGCCTCGTCCGGGCGGGGCACGCCGGCCAGCACCGTGCGGGACAGGGAGCGGCGAACGGGCGAGGTCAGGCCCAGGAACGGGGCCACGTCCCTCATGTACGCCCGCTGCCCGGCGGCCCGTTCGGGGTCGGCCGCGGCGGGGTACTCGACGGTGAGCCGCTCCAGTACCGTGTCGGCGAGGGCGCTGCGCGGCGCGACCGGAACCGGCCGGGCTGTGACGCTCATGAGACGCACCATACGGCGATCACACACATTTGTCGGTTAGTGTCACCGGATGCTCGATGCCACCACCCGCTCTGGGGGCACCGCCACGGTCTCTCCCCGGACCGCCGCCGAACTCGCCGTCGTCACCGCCACCGGACCGGCCGCGCCGACCGGCCTCGCCGCGCGTGTGACGAGAGTGCTGCTGTCACCGTGGTCGCGGCTCTCCCTGCTCGTCGCCCTGCTGGCCTCGGCCGCGACGGCGGTGGTGCTGTTCCAGCCGCAGCGGTTGCTGACGAACGGCTGGCCGCCGCAGCTCGGGGGCGCGGCGGCGGCCCTGGCGTACGCGGTGGCGTACGGGCTGTGCACGGTCGCCTTCGTACCGCGCCCGCTGCTCAACCTGGCGGCCGGCGCCCTGTTCGGCTCGCAGCTGGGGCTGGCCTCCGCGCTGGCGGGGACGGTGCTCGGCGCCGGGATCGCCTTCTGTCTCGGCCGGGTCCTCGGCCAGGAGGCGCTGCGCCCGCTGCTGCGGGGCAAGTGGCTCAAGGCCGCGGACGGGCAGCTCAGCCGGCACGGCTTCCGCTCGATGCTGGCGGCGCGGCTGTTCCCCGGGGTGCCGTTCGCCGCCGCCAACTACTGCGCGGCCGTGTCCCGGATGCGCCTGCTGCCCTTCCTGCTGGCGACGGCGCTCGGTTCGATCCCCAACACCGCCGCGTACGTCGTCGCGGGCGCCCGCGCCTCGACCCCGACCTCTCCCGCCTTCCTGATCGCGCTGGCCTGCATCGCCCTGCCGGGACTCGCGGGTGCGGTGGTGGCCTGGCGCAAGCGGCACCGGCTGCGCGGGCACTGACGGCGCGTCCCCGTCTCGGGGACCGGGCCGCCCATCCGCGGGTCCCCGGCTGGACGGTGGCGGACCCGAGGTGGCGCGCAGGCCTGCTCACCCCCGTCGTCCGGGGTTCATTTCGGGGCGCTACGCTGCCCCTCGGCACGCCAGGCCCCGATCAGCGCACGCGACGGTTGGGCGTGTCCGCCGACCGTTTCTCGCCGTTCCTCGATCGCCGCTTGGACTGACGTAACTCCATGTCTTGGTTTGAATCCCTTGTCCTCGGACTCGTCCAGGGGCTGACCGAGTTCCTTCCCGTGTCCTCCAGCGCCCACCTGCGGCTGACCGCCGCGTTCTCCGGCTGGCACGACCCGGGCGCGGCCTTCACGGCGATCACGCAGATCGGCACCGAGGCCGCGGTGCTCATCTACTTCCGCAAGGACATCGGGCGGATCATCGCGGCGTGGACGCGCTCGCTCACCGACAAGTCGATGCGCCACGACCCCGACGCGCGCATGGGCTGGCTGGTCATCGTGGGCTCGATCCCGATCGGTGTGCTCGGCCTGACGCTGAAGGACCAGATCGAGGGCCCGTTCCGCGATCTGCGGATCACCGCGACGATGCTGATCGTCGTCGGCGTCGTCATCGGCGTCGCCGACCGGATGGCCGCCCGGGACGAGAAGGGCGGCCGGCACCGCGCGCCGCAGCAGCGCAAGGAGCTGGAGAACCTGGGCGTGCGGGACGGCCTGATCTACGGCCTGTGCCAGGCGGCGGCCCTCATCCCCGGCGTCTCCCGCTCCGGCGCCACCATCAGCGGCGGACTCTTCATGGGCTACCGGCGCGAGGCCGCCGCGCGGTACTCGTTCCTGCTCGCGATCCCGGCGGTGCTGGCGTCCGGCGTGTTCGAGCTGAAGGACGCGATGGAGAGCGACCACGTCTCCTGGGGACCGACGCTCTTCGCCACGGTCATCGCCTTCGGCACCGGCTACGCGGTCATCGCGTGGTTCATGAAGTTCATCTCCACCAAGAGCTTCATGCCGTTCGTCTGGTATCGCATCGTGCTCGGCATCGTGATTATTGTGCTGGTCAGCGTGGGTGTGCTGAGTCCTCATGCGGCTGAGTCGGCGCACTGAGGCGCCGGTCTGGCCTCTATTTGCCGCTGGTTTCCCCTAGAGTTTTCTAGAGGATCTGAGGCGTGGTTGTAGATGGTTCGAGATGTTCGGCCATGATCGTCTCCCAGTCGTCTCCCACTCTCCCGCCGGGACAGACGAAGGCCCCCACGGTGTCCGTGGGGGCCTTCGCTGCGAGACCAGGACGGGGGTCCACTCAGGGGGTCCCTGATCCCCCGCCCTGGCCACTCTGTATAACGCGTGCATCATGCAATAGTCACGCCATAATCGTTCACTCGTTCGAGTGAGATTGCTTTCCCTTTACCTGGGGACCACCCACCCGCCCCAAGGGGGTGCGAGGCGGGTGGGCGGCCATGTCGACACGGGCCATCTCAGCGGGTCCGCGTCGAGCGCGCGAGGGCGGTCTCCCACCCTCGCGACGATCGGATCCCGAGGCAACCGCGTGCAGTAGGCATGCGCCTGCTGACGCTTCACACGGGGCGCGGGATGCTCACGCTCTGTTCAGCTGTGGCGAGAGATTCCCCGCCTGACCTGCTGTTCGTGTGCCCACCGTAGATCAGAAAATGTACGGTCGGCTATACAGACTCAAGATCGATTCGGCGGAAGCGTTGCACGGGTGCCATCTGCTCCGCCGCCCGACTGGGTCCTCGCCCGGCGCCGCCTCGTCGGAGACCGCATCCGCAACGCCCGGCGCGACCAGAAACTCACCCAGGAGATGCTCGCCGAGTTAGCCGGCCTCGACCGGCAATCCATCAACCGGATCGAGCAGGCCCACGCCAGTCCGCTCCTCGACAACCTGTTCCGGATCGCTGACGCCCTCGGCGTGCCCCTGGCGGACCTCGTTCGCTGAGCGGCCCGCCTCCGACGGGGTGGCAGAGGCGGGCCGCGGTACTAGGCGGTCACGGCTTGGGCGGGATCACGAATCCCCGGACAGGCCGCTGCTCCTTCGGGTCACGCGAGGCGGGCTGCTGCGAGCGCTTCCACGCCGCCACCAGCTCCGCGTACCGCGGGTCGATCCATTCGGACACGGTGCCTCCCTTCGAGGGCAGGCTACGCCGCCCCGGGCTTCGGCTTCGGCTTGGGCGTGACGACGATGGTGCACTCCGGGGCGTGCTGGCACTTCGCCGCCACGGAAACGAGGGTCTCGTCGGACGGCGGCCCCCACAGCTCCGGGTCCGCCTCCCAGCCGAGCGTCGCAATCGTCTCGCGGGTCCGGTCCAGGATCGGCGGGTCGTAGCTGGTGGGGTCGTAGCCCGGGGAGTGGTGCACGAACGTGCCCTCGCCGCCGAGCCGCTCGCACAGGCTGGCGTACATCTGGGTGTGCAGGATCAGGGCGTGCCAGCCCTCGTCGACGATCCGCGACGGCGCCAGGCCGAGACCCGGGTGGGTCGCGCAGGCCGCGACGAACTTCAGGCCCTCGTCGACGATCCGGCCGGCCATCGTCTCGTCCATGTCCGGGTTGGCGTCCATGACGGTGCCGCGGACGCTGGCGAACTGCTGGTCGGTGATGAGCATCCGCACCAGGGCGGGCAGCTCCAGGGCGGGCGGCGGTGTGGGGCCCGGAGGTATGGTCACGGTCATGTCTCCTTCGGTCGTTCCGGATGGGGATGGCCCGCCCAGACCGGAGCACCTTGCCCGGTCAACCCGGTCTGGGCGGGAGTCTGAGTGAGGCGCGACGGCCCGCAACCCGACAGGGGCGGGCAGGCAAACACCTCGGCGCTGAGGTCGTGGACGCCGGAGCGGCCCTCGGCGCGACCGACGGACACCCCGCCCGTCGTCGCAAGGGAAGCGCCACACAGGACGCAGGCCCAACCGGCGTACTGCGCCCACGACAAGGCGGTGGCGGCGGGCAGGCCGGTCATCTCGACTGGTCCTCCAGTTGCCCCCACAGGCCCCGTTCGTCGGCGGTGAGTCCGGCCCGACGGCACAAGCCGGTGAGGACCGACCAGCCCGGACCGTGACTGTGGACGAGGGGCAGCGGGTCGGGCCCTTCCGCGGTGATGCGGATGCGGGTGCCCGCGGTGGACAGCGTCATCTCGACAACGGGGGCGCCGGAGCCGAGGACGGCCACGAACAGCTCGTCAGCAATGAGCGGGGCGTCGGGGTGTGTCACGCGACCGCAGGTCCAGAGGCGGACGTGCGCTGCCTCGACGGGCTCGCCCTTGAATGCCTTCTGCCACGTGTGGCCCGATTCGGGCATGACTGTACCCCGCAGACGGTGGCTATCTGAGTACGGATAGTGCTTATCTGTACTCAGATTGTCGCCGAAGTTGGCACTGGTCAAGGGGAAGGGGAGAGTATGTGTACTCAGATTGACGCGATCACCTACCGTGGGAGCAGCACCGTGGCACAGCCCGAGTACCTGCGCATCGCCGCTGAGCTGCGGCAGCGCATCGCCTCCGGCCAGCTCGCCCCCGGTGACCAGCTCCCCACCTTGCCCGCCTTGTGTGCGTCATATGGCGTATCCGAGACCACCATCCGGAACGCGCTTCGGCTCCTGGCCACAGAGGGGCTGATCGAGACCCGAGCCCGCGCCGGCACCCGCGTTCGGCCTCGGCCGCCGATCCACCGCATGGCCGCCGACCGGTACCGGACCACGCCCGGCGCCAAGTCCACGCCGTACACCCGAGACCAGGGCATCGGCTGGTCCGAGTACCGGCTCGATAAGCGGTTCGAGAAGGTGAAGGCCGACACCGAACTGGCCAGCCTCTTCGAGTGCGAAGTGGGCGAGCGGCTCCTCGCCCGGCACTTCATCTTCTACGACAACGACCAGGCCACCCAGATGAGCACCTCATACGTGCGCTGGTCCGACGTCGCCGGTACCCCGGTCGCCGACCCGATCAACGAGCCCTGGCCGGGCGGCACTCGCGCTCAGCTCGGCAGCCTCGGCATCCGCGTCACAGCGATCACGGAGTCGTTCACGGTGGGCATGCCGACCGAGCTGGAGGCGGCCACCCTTCGCATCGGCGGCGGCGTGCCCGTGCTGCGGTACACGCGCCGGCACATCTCCGACACCGGGCGGATCGTCGAGGTTGCGCACCCGATCGTGCGCCGCGGTGACACCACAATCGTTGACTTCCGTATCGAGTTGGACGACTGACCGTCGCTACGGGTATTGCCGGCGGGTCGGATCCAGCGCGAGGGCGAGGGGGGTTGTCGGCTCCTGTGAGTCGCCTCCGCCAGGTGCACTGTCTCGGCGGCACACGAGCGCGTCCGGGTCGCCGAACGGCGGCTGGAGACTGTAACCCGCCGGGCAGGTCGGGCCGGCCGGGCCCTGCTCGCCGCGTGGTCCCTGCTCCCCCTGCGGTCCGGCCGGGCCCGCGGGGCCTGCTGGTCCAGCCGGTCCGGGCTCACCCTGGGGCCCCTGCACGCCGTCCGTGCCGTCCGCTCCCGAGGCTCCAGCCTCGCCGCCCGCGCCGTCTTCCCCTTCGGGGCCAGCCGCGCCGTCCGTCCCGTCGTCACCGGCTGCGCCCGGCTGCCCCGGCGTACCTGACGGGCCCTGCGGGCCAGGGTCACCCTGCGGTCCCGGTGGGCCGGGCGGGCCGGTAACGGACTCGCCCGGCTCCCCGCGGCTTCCCGGAGGTCCCGCTACCGGGTCGCCGCCGAGCTGCTCCACCTGCTGGGCGAGTGCGTCCCGGGCGTTGTTCGCCACGTGCAGCTCGTCCCGCATGTCCTGCACTGCGATGACGATCCACGCGAAGACGACGCCGACGAAGATGGCCGCGGCCACCGTCATGAAGTCGCCGCGCCGCCACCGCCGTTCCTCGGCTCTGATCTGTGCGCGCGTCACGACCCGCCTCCCCGCGTCAGCAGCAGGACCACGGGGAGCAGGATGCCGACCAGCGGCACGATCACCGCTCCGATGAGCCATCTCCTGGTGGCCACCAGCTTCTCGCTCTCCTTCTCGCGCAAGGTCTCCAGCGTGGAGACCCGCGCGGCAAGGGCCTCGTGTCGCAGGTCGTAGATCCGCTGGTCGACCTTCTCGTCCATGCGGCGGCCCAGTTGCTGTATGTCGTCGCGGATGTCGGTGAACCGATCCTCGAACCTGCGCACGACCTCGCCGAGGGTCGGTTCATCCGCCATGTTGTGCTCCGATCAGACGGTCGACGCCGTGCTGGCGCTGTTCTTCGGCCCGATGAGGCGGGCCGCTATGCCCTTGACCAGGGTCACGACGGCCGCCATCCCAGCGGTGCCCACGCCCTCCCAGAACGACACGGACAGCATGTCGGCGGGGCCTGCGGCGAGAGCGACGGCGCCGGCCGCGCCGAGGAACGTCCAGATGACCCGCTCGACAAGGTCCAGGACGTAGGTGCGGGCGGTCTTCACCACCGTGTCAGCCGCGGGCAGGTTGATCTCAGCCATGGGTCAGCTCTCCTTCTTCAGCTCGGCAACCGCTGCGAGCAGCGCGTCGACCTTCCGTTCCGTGCGGACGACTGCGTTGTACGTCGACCGCAGGTACATCTGCGCCTGCCAGTTGGGGTTGTCTTCGATGTCCGGCGCGGACGGCGGGGCCGTGATCTCGTCGGTGAACCACACGGCGTTGTGGACGTCGTTCTTCGTCAGATCAGCCACGGGGGCCTCCTTCTCAGGGGTGCTGCTGGGGGTCTTGTTGTCGAGGCGGTCGCTGATCCGGGCGCGTATCGACGCCATGGTGAAGCCGCGCGGGTCGACCTTGCCGGGCTGCCACTCCAGGTGGCCGATCACGCTGCGCTCGGACCAGCCGTGGTGGCGGCAGATCGCGGCGGCCGCGCGTTCGATCGCGAGCAGCTGCGCGGCCGGCCAGGGGTCTTTGCCGTCGCCGAGGTTCTCGCACTCGAAGCCGTAGAAGTGCGGGTTGCCGTCGGTGTTGGCCTCGTTGTCCGGCGGCAGCGGCTTCTCGTCGATGACCGCGCGAAGTACGTCGTCGTCGCCCTTTCCGGCATGGTTGGCGCGGCCGTACCCGACGAGGTAGATCGTGCCGTCCTTGGCGATGACGCCGTGGCACAGCGGGCCGGGCAGCGTGCTGTGCCCGGCGCGGCAGATCTCGACCGTGCGGGCGGTGCCCTTGGTGACGGTGTGGTGGATCATCACGCCGTTGACGGGGCCCCAGGCGCCCTTGTGGTTGCGGTTGTGGTTGCGCCAGTCGCCGACCTCGACGACCTTCAGGCCCTCGTCGCGCAGCGCCTTGAGGAACGTGGCGGGCGTCATGGGTGTGGCCATGGTCTATGCCTCCTGCTCAGGTGCCGGGGTCGGTTCCGGTACGGGGGTGGAGTCGACGCGGACCAGGGAGGCGGTGACCAGCCGGGCGCCCGACGATTCCAGGACGGCGGCCACGGCACGGGCCACGTCGTCCGCTTCCGGCAGGCCGGGCAGGCCACCGGCCGAGCCGCGCTCCAGGCGCAACTCGATGTCCCAGCCCAGCTCACCGGGGGCTTCGGAGTGGACCAGGTATCTCGGAAAGTCCTGCACGGGTGTCTCCTTAGGCGATTCGTTTGGCGCGGCCGTATGAGCCGGAGCAGACCTGCACTCCGACGAGGCCGGACGTGTTTTGCGCCCACTGGAAGGCGACCGTGCCCGCGCTCGTGGTCTCGACCTGGCCGGTCTCGACGAGCATCGTCTGGGACGCGCTGTTCCGGGTGCCGTAGGTGCAGGTGGTCGTGAACGCATGGATCCCCCAGCGGCCGTCACCGGACGGGTCGCTGGTTGCAACACCGGAGGCGACACCCCACGCGGAGCGCAAGCCGATCGCGTCCGCCGGGGCGTTCCACGTGGTCTTGATCAGCTCGGCGGCCGGGGCCTGGTAGTGGACGAAGAACTCGACGAAGTAGATCGCCCCGCCCTCCAGGGAGAGTTGCAGGTCCGGGTCGTCGGCCGTCACGGTCGTCGCCGTCCGCGTCAACGTGGACCGTTTGTACGCCTCGATGGGCAGCATCGACGACAGCAGTCCGGAGGTCAGCCGGCGCCCGGCGTACAGGACGGGGTACTGGGACAAGACGGCCTCCTAGAGTGGGATGACGGCGGGGTAGGCGAGGGCGACGCTGGTGCCCGCCGCGTGGGTCTTGGTGACGCCGTTGACGGAGCGGGTGACGGTGTACGCCTGGGGGCCGATCACGTCGAGGTCGTCGTAGCGCACCTCGGGGTTGACGTTGGTGTTCGTGGAGGCGGAGATCGACCGGAGGCCGAGGGACGTGGACGTGGTGATCGCCGAGTCGGTGGCGGTGACGTTCCATCCGGCGGGTTCGAAGCCGGACGCCAGCCACGCCTTAGCGCGGAGCGTGCTCCCGGTCGCCTGGAATCGGACCCGGACGTAGGTGCCGGGCGTGTAGGTGCGTTCGATCGTTGCGGTGCCGAGGCTCGTCTCCACTCCGGCCACCATCTTCAGGATGGCCAGCGTGAGGGCGTTGCCCGTCGAGAACGTGATCCGGGCCTGGTAGTGGTTCGCCGTGTTGAGGTACCGGCCGACCGGGCCGCCGAAGAGTGAACCTCCTGTCGCGGTCGCGCTGGTGGTCAGCGATACGTAGACGTCGAAGTCCGGGTACGGGCAGTCCACCAGCGTCCGCCGCGCGCTGTTGGCCGTGGCCAGCCGGTGCGCGCCGTACCCGGCGGTGACGTTGTAGTCGGCTGCGGTGCCGCCGCTGGTCGTCCACGCCTGCCCCGTGTACGCCGTTCCCCACGACGAGGCCGCCGTCCGCGCGAACGCGTCGGCCAGCCACGAGGACGTCGTGCGCGTCGTGCGTGCCGCCCACACGTAGTAGACGTCCCCCGAGGTCGGGGTGTTGCCGGAGCGGACACGGGTGACGAACCGCGACGCGCCCGCCGGGGCGACGCTCGTCGTCGACAGGTACGCCCACGGGCCCGCCGCAACGACCACCGCGGTACTGGATCCGCTGGACAGGTACGTGCCGGCAGCGTCGTGGTAGTCGGTGATGGCCCGCAGGTCGGACCAGCCGCCCGGCGCATACACCCACGCCGACGAGGTGTAGCTGGCGCCGGGGTTGATGGTGCCCACCGCGGACACCGCCGACCGGGCGTCGACCGCGCCGACTCCGCCTGCGGGTGTGACGCGCATCGAGGCGACCGCGCGCGGGTGGGGGTGGACGGTGTCGGTGACGCGGGTGATGGTGGCGCCCGTCCCGGTCCAGCCTGCCAGGTCGCTGGTGAAGAACGGGTTGGCGGTGACGAGGTCGCCGGGCGCGGTGACGGTCATGACCTCGCCGCCCACCCGCCAGTCGAAAGGCATGTCGGCGACGTCCGGCGTCCACCGGTACCCGGCCGTCGTGAAGACGTCCACGCTGGTCTCGGTGGTGTCGAGGGCTTCGGCGAGCTGAGAGCCGTCGGTGTCCAGCCACGCGAACTCGACCGGGCTGAATGCGGTGGTGGCGCTGCCGGTCCAGGCGACGTTGAACGGTCTCGCGGGCGTGCAGTTGTAGGTGATCGTCCACTCGAACTGGTCGAGCTGCTCCGAGTAGCCCTGCACGAGCAGGTCGATCACGTCCGGCGGCAGCCACACCGGCGGGTTCGTCACCTGGAGACGGGAGCCAGTGTCGACCGCCGCCGCGTCCTCGATCATGTGCGGGGCCGCCGCCAAGTTCACGGTGACCTGCGGAAACCTGGTCTCATCCCACGTGCCGAGGTGGAGGCGCCACCCGGCGTGCTCCACTGGCTGGTCGTCGTCCAGGAGGTTCAGGGTGGCCGAGGTGTCGTACAGGCCGACCCCGGCCGGGGGTGGCTGCGTGGACAGCGGGCCGGTGTCCTGCGTCAGCCGGGCCGACGAGCCTGACGTGCGGCTGACGGTGACGTCGTTGGTGACGGCCTGGTCGTCGTCGACCGGCTGCAGCGGGGTGACCAATCCGTCGTCCCCGGTGTAGTCGAGCACCAACGTGGGGGGCTGGTTGTACATGCTGGCCCGGGTCACGTACCGGATGCCGAGGATGTCGCGCTGCTCGGCGAGGATGCCCTCGTCGACGTCTCCGGCCGCGCGCATCACGTCGAGGGCGGTGCCGGACGGCTGGGGGCCGCACTGCTCGTCACCCGGGCCGGTCGCGTAGGCGTGGACGGATTCCTCGATCCCGATCCGCGACACGCGGCTGGGGGCTTCCTCGGCGTTCCAGCCGACCAGCGTGCCCGCGCTCGCGTTGAAGGCGGTCGTCGACCGGCCGATGACGAGGTGGCCGAGCGCGCTCCCGTTCATGCCCGCGTCCTCGCCCATGCGGACCTGGGTGATGATGCCGGGCTGGTAGCCGACGACCGTGGCCGTGATCTCGGAGACGGACGAGGTGTTGGCGGCCACGGAGGTCGGCAGGGACCGGGCGATGTCGACGATCAGCAGGTCGTAGAAGGAGTTGCCGAGGTCCTGGATGACCTCCATGACGAGGTACACCTCGCGGCCCCGGATGTCCTGCGACCCGAATCCGCTGTCGTGGACCTTGGTGCCGTCCTCGTCCCACACGCGGACCGCCACGGCGCCGGAGGTGTTGACGACGATCGACCAGATCTCCGCCGTCGCGGTCGTCGACCAGGACACGATCCGCTGCTCAGAGATCGTGCCCGCCTCCGGAATACGGCAGAACAGCCCGAGCTGGCTGGCGTTCCCGGACCGCAGATAGGAGGGCACCATCACCCGCATCCGGCCACTCGTCAGCGTCGGCACCGGCCCCGAAGCCACCCAGCCGTCATACGCGGCGAGAGTCACCCCGTCCGTGTACGTCATCGGCGGATGCCCGGACACCGCGGACCCCAGCTTCGTCGCGTCGGCGCCGTCCTCCATCGGCCAGTACGCGTGGATCCCTGTCTCCACCCGGCCCGGGCTGGTGAACTCCCTGAACATGGGACTCTTCGTGGGGATGCTGCCGACGCCGAGTCTGCGCAGGACGCCGGCCGCCTCGACCTGGGTGGTGACGTCCTTGCCGCCGGTGTCCCATCGGGGCGTCCACGAGGCGACCTCGCCGACGAACCTCGTCTTGCGGTTGGTGATCTCCGCGTTGCCGGTGATGGTCCAGGTGCGGCCCGCGCTGTCGGCGAAGCTGCTGGTGCCCACGGGCTGCGCGGTGAAGTCCGGGCTGGCGACGAGTGTGCCGCCGATCCCGGAGCGGACTTCCGCCGCGTGGATGCGGCCGATGGGCCAGTTGTTGTCGAGCCACTTCGCGTCGCCGATCCGCAGCGGCGCGGTGCCCGCGAAGATGCTGGTGGTGCCGCTGCCCGTGATCGTGTCGCCGAGCTGTGTCCACGGCCCGGCCATCGTCGGTGCCGTGTAGAACGCGACGGTGTGGCCGCCCGCCCCGTTGTTGACGTCGACCGTGACACGGACCGCGATCCGGCCGGACGTGGTCAGCGGCAGGTCTGCGGTGGCCAAGGCGCCGTTGGTGATGAACGACCCGTTGTTGGACCACTCCAGGTAGGGGCGGCTGCGGCGCGTCGAGAGGACCCACGACCGCTGGCCGGAGTCGTCTTTGCCGATGAGGTTGGTCTGCGGGTAGGTCGTCTCCCCGGTGGACGGGTAGTCGGGGAGGCACCAGTTCGCGAGGGTGGCGTCGACGCGGATGTCGATGTCGCCGGTGATGTCCAGGGCTGCCACGTCCGGGGTGGATGCGGCGTCGCCTGCGCCGCCCGGGAGCGCCAGCGCCACGCTGCCCATGTTCACGCTGACGCGGACCGGGGTGTTGCGGCCGATCTGCCCGAAGTACGGCGACCGTGGGTTCTGCGGCGAGTACTTGCCGTCCGTGTTCGACAGCGAGAACGAGCAGCGGCCCGGGTCCGTCTGCCGTCCCCAGTCCGACCGGCCCCGCGTGATACGGATCTTGTCCTCGTAGCGGACGTCCGAGGAGACGTCCGTCCACGTGCTGCCGTCCAGCGACAGGTCCACGCGCAGCGGCAGGAGGTCATCGGGGTACGCCATCAGTCGAGCCCTCCCAGCGTCGCGCGCAGCCCGCCCCGCGTCTGCACCTGCTTGCGGCCCACGTCCACCCAGATCTCCCCGAACTCCCGCTCCGCGATGGCGACCTTCAGCACCAGCGGTCGGCCATCCGCGACAGAGGCCGGCGCCGCCGCCTGTTGCGTGCCGCCACGCTGGGGGGTGTTGAGCATCGACGCCCATGCCTGCTGCTGCATGCGGCGGGTGTCCGGCCCGGAGTACACGCGCGACCCGAAGGGGAGCCGCACCAGCTCCGGCTCGTGTTCGCCGACCATCGTCCATGACCCCCGCGCGCCCCCGGTCGCGGCCGAGCCGCCGACGATGCCGCCGCTGGCCTTCATCCCGAAACCCTTCTCGATGGCCTTCTCCATGGCCTTCGTGAGGTCCTTCATCCGGTCGCCGAGGATGTTGACGGTGTTCTCCCACGCCTTGACCAGGGCCTCCTGGCCCTTGATCTGGGAGCCGTACACGGCGTCCGACGTGATGCTCCCGGCGAGACCCGCCTGCTGCAGGATCTGCCGCTGCATCAGGTTCATCATCGCGATGTCCTTGGGTCCCGCCTTCAGCAGCGCGGACGCGGTCTCCAGGCCGCCGCCCTCGATCCCGGCCTCGGCGATCTGCTGGATCAGGTCGGAGCTGACGTTCTTGTCCTTCAACTGCTTCAGTGCGGACGCGAACGCGGTGCTCTTGTCTCGGCTCCCGATCAGCCCCGACATGATCGACTGGAGGGTGACGGGCCCGTCCTGCCGGTTCCGGGTGATGGACGACGCGGACAGGACACCGTTCTTGATGGAGTCCCTCAGCTGCGACGCAGCCTGTCGCAGCTCGTCCAGCCGCTCCTTCGACTTCTGCAGCGACGTCGACGCCTTGGTCAGCTGCCGCTCGTAGGTCATGAGCTTCTTGCCGGTGGAGTCCAGCTGCTTCAGCAGCTTGGACTCGGTCTTCCCGCTGGTGGCCTTCTGGATGATCGACCGCCACTGGCTCAGCGCCGACACCAGCGACGAGATCGAGTCGGGGTTGCCGAGCGCGTTCCCGAACTTGCTGGTCCGCCAGCCCGCCATCCACCCGAAGTGGGACACCGTCAAGTCGTCGCGCGCCCCGCCACGGGCCTCGGCCTGCGCCTTCGCCTGCTTCTGAGCCTTCGTCTGACCGCCCTTGGCCAGCTTCAACGTGCCCCGGTTCAGCGCTTCCAGGACGGGCAGGCCGTACTTCTTCACCGCGGACGACTGCACGACGTACTCGGTGTCCGACACCATCGCCGTGGCCCCGGACCCGAACGTGGCGAGGATCGAATCGCTACGCGGCCCGCCGGGGCCCTCGACCAGGCCGCCGCTGGGGAAGTGCTGCAGCGCGCCGCCGTCCGCGCGGCGCTGCACCGGGCCGCCGGCCGACCGGAAGGGCTTCGCCGCCCCACTGTCGACCTGCCGGGAGTAGACGTTGATGTAGGCGCTGCCGACGACCGACCCGGCGATCCCGCCGATCACGGCGTCGAACGGGCTGCGGTTGGCCTTGATGGCCCCGGTCTTCGTCGGGATCCTCGCCGCGCGGATGCCGCCCAGCACGCCGAAGAACGGTGCGCCGTTGCCCTTGAAGATGCCCGTCGCCGACTGTCCATCGAACGACTTGAGGGCGGCCTTTGCGTCGCGGACTGCCTGCTCGGCCTGCTTCTTCTCCGCCTTCAGCTCCGCGCGCCGCTCCTTCGTCAGCGCCGGGTCTTCCAGCTTCTCCTTGATCGAGGCGAGGTTCTGCTCCGCCTCGGACATGTTCATCGTGAGCCTGCTGCGGTTCAGGCGCGGGATCGCCTCGTCGACGAACGCGTTGATGCCGCCGCCGGCCTTGTCCATGCCGGTGCGGACGCCTTCGGCGAACTCGTCGAACTTGGTGTTCATGCCCTTGAACTGGTCGCCGATGATCGGCAGGTCGCCGAACGCGGTCGCCAGCCCGGAGACGATGGTGTCGATCCCGGTGAGGATCCCCTCCGTGACCAGCCGGAAAGCCGCATAGAGTTCGGGGAGCATGCTGACGCCGACAGTGACCATGGCGGTGATGCCGTCGGCGACGTCGTAGAACGCGCCGCGGATTCGGCCTTCGTTCTCGCTCACCCAGTCGGACAGCTTGGTGAAACCCCCGGTCATGTCGGACAGGCTGCTGGTGTCGATGCCCATCACGGACATCAGCGCCCCGAAGAGGGCGCCGCCGAGGGACTCCGCGAGGGTGCCGGCAACCTGCGCGCCGATCATCATCACGTCGTTCACGGCGGTCAACGCATCGGCGGCGATCCGGGCGAAAGGCTCCAGCCCGGTCATGGCGCCCTCGAACAGTTCCGCGAAGCCGAGGAGGGCGTCGCCTGTCGCGGAGAAGAGCGCGCCGATCAGCGGCCCGAACGCTTCAGCAAAGCTCCCGGAGATCTTGCCGAGGGCCGGGAGTAGCCCGTTGTTCAGGAAGTCCGCGAACCCGGAGAGCATGTCGGAGGCGCCGCCGATGCCCTGCTCCAGCCCGTCGAACATGCCCGGCAAGCCCGTGTCGAGCAGGCCGCCGAGCAGCTCCTGCCAGGCGTCCAGCGCGGGCTTCGACTTGGTGCCGAACTCCAGAAACGCCTGCGTGAACGTGCCCACCGACTCGGCGAGCTGCTCGACGAAGACGACACCCATCTGCGCGTTCCGCTGGAACGCCGACTGGAACGCGTCCGACGCCGCGAACTTCGACGCCCGCTCCGCGATCGTCCCGAACGTCTCCGCACCCAACACCAGCGACGGCTGCAAGTCCTTCATCGCGGACTTCAGGGACTTCACCGCGCGCTCGGTGTGCGGGGCGACCGCCCGCTCCGCCGCCTTCTTCCAGTCCTCGAAGGCGGGCTTCAGCTCCTTCGCCTTCTTCTTCAGGTCGTCCATCGCCAGCGCCGCGCCACCGCCGACGACCGCCAGGCCGGACAGCATCGGCGCCAGCGCCCCCAGCGTCGGCAGCAGGGTTGCGCCGGCGGCCACGCCCACGCCGATCAGCTGCGCCCGCAGGCCACCGCTGCCACCGAGTGCGCTGCCCGCGTTGGTCGCTGACCCGGCAACGTCGTCGAGGGTGCCGCCGACAATCCGCAGCGACCCGCCGACAGCGTTCGCCTGCCGCTGCAGCTGGTTGATGTTCCGAGACACGGACTGGAAGCCGGGGCCCGACAGGTCCCGAACGTGCACGGTGATCGTTACGTCGTCAGCCATCAGGCTCCCCTCCCTCCGGAGTACCAAGCTGCTCGATCATGAGCAGGCGCAGCAGGTCGGCCGGCTCGTCCATGAGGGCGGACGGCAGGCAGTGGAATTCGCGGCAGAGCCGCAGGATCAAGCGGGCACGGCGGAGCTCTCCGGGCTCGGTGACAGGGGTGCCATCGGGATGGACGCCTCCGGGGACGGCCCGCCAGAGGGCGAGCCGCTCGGCAAAGGGTCGGAGACCCCGCTGTTCGCCTGTCGGAGGGCGTTGAGGATGGCGAGGACCATGCCGCCGTCCTGCGTGCACACGCCTTCGAACGTGGTCGGGACCGGCTGGCCCTGGTCGTCCTCGACATTCCAGGAGACGAGACGCTGGACGAGGGCTCGGACGACGGTGTCGGGGGTGAACTCGGTGTCGTTGAGTTCGAGTTCCTCGCCGACGGTCAGGCCCCGGACGCTGGCCTCCAGGCCGTCCCACTCCGTGCCCGCGAAGTTCAGTGCGAAGATCTTCCGCTTCGGTCGGTATCCCATGCCGCCCCCTTACGCCGTGGTCCAGGTCGGGACGTTGCCGTCGCAGAGGACGCCGGGCACCGAGTACGTGAGCTCACCGGAGTCGGCGCGGGTGAGGGGGTAGTCGGTGTAGAGGCACTCGTTGACGAGGGACTGCCCGGACACGGTGAGCGTCGTGGTCCGCGCCACGCTGGTGGAGGGCACGGTCTTGAACACGTCGTGGCCCATGTTGGAGGCGTCGTTGAAGACGCCGTTCAGGGTCACCGAGAAGTCCGCGAGGAGCAGGATCCGCTCGTAGGCACTCTTGTCGAGGCCGGTGACGTCCTGCACGCCGCGCGGGGTGGCGAACTGGACGTTGGTGATGTCGTTCTTGATGTCTCGGGGGGTGCCGCTCGCGTCGTCGACCGAGCAGACAGACCATCCCAATCCGGACTCTTTGGCCATAGCAACTACCCTCCTGTGTATGAGGAGGGCAGCGCCTGCCCTCCGTTACTCGACTGGTTGTGCGCGATGCCGGAGCAGGTAGCTGATGGCCTTGCGCATGAGTACCGGATCGTCGCCGAGAAGGCCGATCGCCCGGTTGCATTTCTGGCAGAGGAGTCCGCGAACGGCCCCTGAATCGTGGCAGTGGTCGACAGCGAGACGGAACTGCTTACCAGTACGTCCGTGCGCGTTCGGTTCACCCCTTCCGCATACCGCACACACGCCTCCCTGCTTTCGCAGAAGGGCATTGTATTCGGTGACGGAAATGCCGTAGGTGTTCTGGAGGCTCCATCGCCGACGGTTCTCATTCGACCGCTCTGAGTTGTCGGCGAACCACTGCCGCGCCCGTTCGGAATCGCAGGCTTTACAGGTGGACTTGACCAGCGGTCCGTACTTGCCGTCGCGAGCCTTGTAGAACTCGGAGCGAGCCTTGATTTCACCGCACCCGTTGCACTTCTTGGGCTGGGCCCAACGAGCTTCGTACCGCGCTCGCTCGGCTTCCTCGTCTGGACGCCTTCTAGGGCGGGGCGGGTGCGCTGCTGCGTGACGAGCGGCGTCACATGCTTTACAGGAAGCCTTGCGGCCGTACTTGCCGCGAGGTGCCTTGGAGAATGCAGACAAGGGCTTGTCGACGGCGCACTTTGTGCACCGTCTCGAATTGGTCGCCATGCTCCAATTCTATTGCTTTCCTTAGCCACTTCTCTCACCTCCTGCCTTAATTACCGTGTGACGTGCAGCGCTTCCCGCGTTATCCCTTCTGCTGCTGGTCGACGAGCCTGATCTGGTTCTCGCCGAAGTCCTCAACCCAGTCGGCCGCGCGCGAGTGCTCACGCCGTCGGCCGGTGGGGTTGCCGCGCCAGTCCCCGTCGCGGACGAGGTAGATCTCCGGCCGGGTCTTGTGGTTCGCGAAGCACCTCTGGCCGGACTCGAAACGGAACACCGTCAGCCCGGCCTCGGTCTTCATCTCGCGGAAGGTCCGCCGCGACTGCGTCCGGATGTAGGCGGCCTGCGCGGTGCCGAGTTCGGTCCGCTCGTCGATGACGGAGTCCCAGCCCTGCCGCCACTGCGGGCACCCGACCTGCTCGCACGCGGCGGCGATGCTCGTGTCGCGGGGGCTGCTGATCTGGTACGTCTGGTACGCCTGCACCGGCATGGCCGGGGCGATCCGGTTCACGGGCCGCATCAGTAGGTCACCGCCACATCGTTTCGGATCACCGACACGGCGAACACCGCGCTGGTGAAGGTGCCGGTCGTGACGACCCGCAGGTAGCGCTCGATCGTCGCGTTCCGCGCCGTCTGGATCCGCTGCGCGCCCACCGCCGTGGCCGCCGCGAAGCTCCCGCCGGCGACGTCTGCCCACGTGTCGCCGACCCCGTTGTCCGACGACGACTGGACCTTCACCGTCACGGACGTGCCGGTGAACGCGACCAGGTGCAGGTACGCCTGGAGACCGAAGGACGTGGACCCGGTACCGAAGTCGACGCTCGCACCGCTCGTGGCCGTGGTGTCCGTCCGCTTCCCCGCGGTCAACAGCCGGCCCCACTCCAGCGTGTACGTGTTGGACTGGGCTTCGACCGCGAAGGTGAGGCTGCCGTCGTCGCCGCGGGTGCCGTCGTAGCCGATCTGCTTCGCGACGAGGTTCGCCGACGGGGCGCCGAGGACAGTGCCGCGGCAGTAGGTGGCGGTCACGTCCGTGCGGGGCAGCGCAGACAGCACCTTGTGCGCCGCGTCGGCCGCCGGGCCCGGGTTGAAGAAGCTCGTGACCTGGAGGCGTCCGTCGAGGCGACCACCCTTGCGTTCGTAGGCGGACTTCGTGATCGACGTGAAGTCCAACGGGGACGGCCCGCCGCCCACGTTGCCGACGGCCTGAATGTCGCCGGAGAGGTCGTAGCCGGAGATGAACAACGCATCCCCGAGACCAGCTTGTTTCACGGCTACGCCTCCTGGTTCCAGAGATCGTCAACGATGAGCGGGAGAGTGATCGTCATGCAGCGGTACTCCGCGCCGGACTCCTGGAGGTAGCCGGCGCGGGCGGACAGGGGGTCGCCGTAGGCGCCGAGGAGGTCGACGTGGCGGACGAGGCCGTCGAGGGTGAAGTCACCGCTGTAGGCGGCCATCAGCCAGTCGAGGGCGTCCATCAGGTTGGGGTCGATGCTGTCGGGCACGTCGCCGTTGATCGGCGCGTACAGGCGGACGAACAGGCCGAGGCGCGCCGACGTCTTGCCGAGGCCGGAGCCGCCGCGTGCAGGGCCGATCTGCTCGACCCACACGGCGCACGTGAGGCCACTGGGGGGCGGGCTCTTGGGCTCGTGACCGTTGACCGCGGCGAAGTAGCCGGACGCCAGGGCGTGGCTCTGAGCTGCGTCGAGGACCGTAGCGGCGTTGAGGGCCATGTCAGATCAGCCCCCTCGACCGGTAGCGGGCGAGGAGTTCGCGGGCGATCTGCGGGGCCTTGCGGTCCAACATCGGCTTGGTACGGCGGAACGTGGCGTAGCCCGGGAAGCGGGTCACCGGCGAGTTCCTGCTGCCGGTGCCTTCGAGCCACGGCCCGTAGATCATCCGCTGGTCGTGGACCTGGTACCGGCCGCCGCTGGTCCGGTCCACGGAGATCTTCGACTGGTAGTAGCCAGTCGGATGCCGCAGCACCTGCCGCAGCCGGGCATGCACCATCCGCTCGCCCTCGATCGCGACCTGGTACTCGACGTCGTCCGAGTAGTCGTGCAGGGCACGCCCGGCTCGGCCGGACGCCCACGGGCCGGAGGCGTGGGAGTTGACGCGTACCTGGAAGCCGGGCATCAGACCCCCCTGTGTCGGGCTTTACGCCCGTGCGCGTCGTAGGTCTGCGTCCGCAGCGACTCCAGCGACAGCGTCTCCACCGACACCGACTTGGCGCCGGAGCTGGTCTTGCTGGTGCGGGCGTAGCCGGCCTGCTCCTGCAGCGGCCGGTTGATGGCGTTGGCGATGGTCAAGTCCTTGACGAGGCCGGGCGGCTCCCACCGGTAGACCGGCGCGCCGTCGGTGTGCGTGCCGGCGGTGGTGCCAAGCGCGCCGCGCGCGACCGAGAGGGTCCGCGGCGCGTACAGGGCGGCGCCCGCGGTGTGCGCGGCGAGGGTACTGCCGTCCACGGCCCGCTCAACGACCAGCGTGCTGCCCGCGATGTCGATGATCCGCGCGCGTTCGCCGTCGATGAGGATCGTCTCGTCGACCGCGAACCCGGACGCGTCGGCGACGGTGATCGTGGTGGCGTTCTTCTGCACGGCGATGTCGGCGGCGAGGGTCTGCCCGGTGTCGGCCATAGTGCGGCCGGTGACGAGGAGCCGCTCCTCGTCGATGCGGAGGACGCTGCCGACGCCCACGGTGGCCGCCGTCGGGCCGTCCACGGTAAGCGTGGTGGCCGTCGTCGTGGCGACCGCGCCAGCCAGGGCGCCGTCGGTGCGCTCGTCGAGGGTGTAGCCCCACAGGCCGGTGATGGTGACGTCCTGCTGGTGGGTGTCCCCGCCGCCCCACGTCGCGTTGCTACCGAGGCTGGTCTCGATCCGGGTGTATGGCGGCCCGGCCTGCGGGTACAGGACCACGTCCGCCGGGTCGATCGCGGTGCCTCCGGAGGTGATGGAGGTGAGAGAGATCAGGCCGTGGTCATCGAGCCAGATCCGCCACGACGGCCGGTACTGCGACCCGGGCCAGTCGAACCGGCGCTCGCCCTGCCACGGGTAGAAGCGGCGGTGGCACAGGCTGTCGACGTCGCGGCTTGCGGACTGTAGGGCGCGGTCGATCTGCCATGCGCTGGCTGCGGACGGCTGTACGTCGAGGGCGCGCTGCACGTCCTCGCGGGTCGCGTAGACGGGTTCCATCTCTCTCACCTCCTCTCGTGTGCTGGTCGGGTCAGGTCAGGCGTCAGCGGAGCCGGTCTCCGACTCGTCGTCCGCCTGGCCGCCACCCGTCGAACGGGCAGAAGAGCCCGCCGTCCGGTCCTGTCCGGAGCGGCTCCCCGTCTTCCGGACACGCTTCCGGGGGCCGGTCTCGCTCGTCACGGGCGAGGTCGACGGCTTCTCGGACAATGTCTCGCCACTGCTCCCAGCTGATGGCTGCTCACCGCCCTCCACCGGTGCGGGCTCCTCGCCCGCGACGCTCGGCCCGCCAAGGCGGGTGATCTTCGGCATGTACTCCTCCTCGACGGGCCTGCCAGCGTGGATGCCGAGCGCCGCCGCCGACCCCTGATCGGCGTGCCGCTCCGACCCGCAGTGGGGGCACCGAGGCACCCCCACCGCGTATGCGGCCGTGCAGTCCAGGCAGACCCACGTCACAGCGACGCCGCCAGCGCGGACGGCGCGCGCTCGACCAGGAGGTCGCGGCGCAGGTACAGGACGGCGCCGAGCTGCGCGTTGGTGCCGACGTCGGCCACGTCCAGGGAGACGTGGGTGTAGCCGTCGGACAGCTGCGCGGCGTCGACCTCGATCACGATGATCTGCTGGTGCTCCGCGCTGGTTCCGGCGCCACCCGGGTCGGTGATCGTGGCCGCCGCCGCCTGCGAGACGCGGGTCCACGCCTCGGTGCCCGCCAGCGCGGTGGCGTCCTTCAGGTAGTAGTGGTCGATCACCGCCAGGTTGCTGGTGGTACCGCCCGTGTTCGCGGTGTGCTGCTTCAGCGTCAGCGTCGGGTCGTCACCGGCGGTGCCCGCGCCCTTGAAGACGACGATCGTCAGACCGGCCGCCCCCTTCAGGGAGACGCGCTTGCCGGTAACGGCCGCGGTGGAGAGGTCGACCGGGGCTGCGCCGACGCAGACGTCGACGAGGCGCCCGAGTGCTTCCATGGCCATGAGCTGTTGTCCTTTCTGGAGGGGATGGAGAGTTCCTGGCCAGGGTCAGGACGTCTCGGCCTTGAGCTTGACGATCGGGGAGAGGGTGGAACCGCCGTTGGCGGGGGTGATCGCGGACTGCAGCCACGGGCGGCCGTCGATCCGCTCGATAATCCGGAACGCGACCTCGTCGGTCTCGAAGTACCGCTCCTCGGACTGACGGGCCTGCATCGCCTGCCGGTCACCGATCAGGTAGAACCCGAAGTCGACCAGCGCCAGGTCGCCGGCTGCGCCGAGCGCGGGGACCTTCTCGGTGATGACGACGGGTCGGCCGAGGATGCTCATCGGCAGGTTGTCGATGGCCTGGCCGCCGGACAGCCACATCGGCGGGGAGGCGATGCCGTCGGTGCCGCGGGTCATGGCGAGCTGTGCGAGCTGCGGGATCGCGGACGGGGAGGCCAGCCACACGGCGCGGGAGAGGGACTGGGGGAGCATCCGCGCGTACATGTTGACGACGTCGGCGAACTGGATCTGCGACGACGTGGTGCGCGGCACGCTGATCGCGGCGTTGCCGTTGAGGACGCCGAGGGGCTTGCCGACGCCGTCCCCGGTGAGGAAAGCGGTGTCCTCGAAGAAGCTCAGGGCCTCGGGGAACATCTGGCCGATGAACGCGTCGAAGCTGACGAGGCTGTCCTGCATCAGTTCGGAGGGGACCTTCGCGAAGCCGGTGAGCTTGCGGGCCTCCAGGACGATCCGGGAGAACTTCGCGGACGACTCGGTGAGCTGGCCGCCCTCCTCGGTCCAGTAGCCGACGATGCCGCCGTACACGCTGTTGACGTTGCTGGTGGAGTCGATCGCCGGGAAGGGGACGCGGAGCGTCTCCATCGGGATGACGCGGGCGCGGGGCCGCACGACGGAGGTCTCCAGGGAGACGCGCAGCAGTTCGGAGCGCAGCGTCTCGGGGATGAGGTAGCCGCCGTCGGACGGGATGTCGCTGCTGTAGTTCTTCAGCGACGCCAGCTTCGTGGAGTCCTCCGCGGACAGCTCGTTGCGGCGGGCGATGCTGCGGAACAGCTCGCCGGCCGAGTTGTACTGGCCGTCGTACTTGGCTCCCTCGGCGTTCCGGTTGTACAGGCCGCGGCCCTGCACGGTGGCGTCGACGTTGGAGTACGGGTCGGGGGTCTTGGCGCGGAGGTCGGGCCGCTTGATCTCCTCGCCGTTCTCGCGGAGGAAGTTCGCGAACCCGGCCTGCACGGCCTCGTCGACCTGCCGCTGCACGTCGGTGCCGTCGCCCTGCTGCTTCTCGGCGTAGGCGGTGATGAAGTTCTTCAGGTCCTCGGGCGACGCGACGACGTCCTTGGCCTTGGCCGGGTCCGCGAGCATCTCCGCCAGTTCGTCGGCGTTGCGCGGGATGGTGGGTGTTGCCACTGGTGCCTCCTTCAGGCTTCCGTCGCCGCGCTGGACGACGCCGTGGTGGTGAGGGTGGAGACCAGCACCGACCACGCGTCGGGCTCGTCCTGGGTGAGGTGGGAGGTCATCGCCGCCCACGGGTCTTCGGCGGCGGGCGCCTCGGGCTCCGGCTCGGCCGGGGCGGGCGCGGGTTCGACGGGCGTGGTCTCCGCGACCGGCTCGGCCGGGGCCACCGCGGCCGCGAGCTGTGCGGCGATCTCCTCGCCGATCAGCGAGCGGATGTCCTCGTGCAGCGTGTGCGACTCCCGCTCCAGCTCGACGCCCTCGGGCTGCTCGGCGCGGGGGCCGTGGTAGCCGTAGGCGGCGAGGTCGAACTGCTGCCGCATCTCCGGCTCGCCGTCGCGCTTCGGCGTGGGCACGACCTCGTCGGCCAGCCCAGCGGCCACAGCCTCTTCGGCGGTGTACCAGGTCTCCGCGACCATGACCTGCCGCCACTCGTCTCGCGTGCCGCCTGCGCGCGCTGCGTAGGCGTCCGCAATGTTCCCGCTGATCTTGTCGAGGAGATCGGCCGTGTCCCGGTGATCGGCCGCGTTCCCGACCGTGAGGCCGCTCGCATCGTGAACCATGATCATCGCGTTCGGCATCATCCGAACCCGATCACCCGCCATGGCGATCACGGATGCGATCGACGCGGCGATGCCGTCCACCTGGACGGTGACGCTGGCCGGGTGGGAGCGCAGCGCGTTGGCGATCGCGATCCCCTCGTAGACCTGCCCACCAGGACTGTTGACCCGGAGGAGGATGTTCGAGGCGGTGATGCCGCGCAGGTCGTTGATGAACTCGTCGGCGGTCGCGCCGAGCCACCCGCCGACCTCGTCGTACAGCATCACCTCCGCCTCGTCGGCGGTCTGGTTCGTGATGCGATACCAGGACTGCGGCTGTCGGGCCTGCGCGCGGAAACCGGGGATCCGGTCCGGCAGGTCGATGAACGTCATCAGGACCCTTCTCCCTTCCGGCCGCGCTTGACGACCCTGCACCTGCACTCGTTGCCGAACTCCGCGCCCGTGCAGTGCACGTAGCCAGAGCCGCCTGGGTAGTCCCGGTAGGCGGCGGCCCGGTTCCGGTAGAGCTGGCCGTCGTTGTCCCGGCACGGCTCGCACGTGTTGTCGTCGATGACCGCGACGGCCTGCCATCGCTGCGCGTTCTCGAACTCGCCGCCGGTGAGCGCGGCCGTGGCCTCCGCCCAGCCCGACGGGGCCGCCGCCGGGGCGCCCGAGTACGGAATGTCCGGCAGGCCCACCGCCGAGAGGATCCCGGCCGGCTCCCAGCCCGCCGTGCGCAGCGCCGCCGCCGCCTCCGCGCGGGCGGTCAGCGTCGTCGCTTCGGTCTCCGGGTCGGGGGGTACGGGGTCGCAGTAGTCGAACTCCAGGCCCTGCGCGGTCGCGCCGAACATGGGGAGGAGTTCGTGGTTCAGAGCAGCCTTGATGCGCTCCAGGCGCGGAATGGTTTGCTGCTCCGCGAACCACGCCTTCGCGGCGAGCGCGCTCGCCCGGTTGATGTCCTCGAAGTCGCCGATCGCGGACTTGCTGATGCCGTAGGCCTCACGCACGCGGTCTGCAGTCGCACCGCGCAGCTCAACGAACTGCATGTCCCGCTGGCTGATGGTGCGGTCGACCCACTTGCCGTGCTCCAGGATCGCCACCCGGTGCGCGTTGCCGACGCCGCGGTGCTGCTCGTTCCACCGTTCCCGCAGCTCGTCGAACTCAGCGTCGCCAAGGCTGTTGGGAACCTCGATGATCCCGCCGGGCTGCGCGCTGTTGATGAAGAACGCCCGACTCCACTCGGCGGCGTACCGGCTGGTGTCCAGGTCCGGCAGGATCGACAGCACCGGGCTGAGACCGCGGTACGGGTCCCACGGGCAGGGCCGGCGGAGTTGGATGACCTCGTCGAGTTCGAGGGGGATCTGCTCCCCGTCTGGGCTGGTGTAGACGTAGCCCTTGAGGAATCGTTCCTGGTTGGGAACGGGGCTGATGCGGTCGGGACGGACGGGCCACATCTCCAGCGGGAGGCTCAGGCCTGGTCGGCGGGCGATGACCCACCAGGCTTCGCCGGTGAGGTCGAAGTGCTGCTGCTGCGCCTCGACGAACTCCTGCCTGGGCATGAACGGGTTGGGCTTGTTCCACAGGTCGAGGGCGGCGTGGGAGGTGACCTCGACGCGGTCTTCGTCCCGGCCGGACTTGGCCTTGCGCCACAGCTTCCAGTCGACGAGGGCGGTCGCGTTCGACGTGCGGTCGACGATCGCGAACAGCGTGCCCACCGCGGACATCGCGCGCATCTGGGCTTCGGCGTCCCGGCGTTGCCCCCAGACGCGGCTGGTCTGTGCGCGGGAGGCGAAGGGGACGGGGGTGTTGGCGGTGGCCGTGCGCGCTGCGTTGGAGAGCGCGCCGAGGAGGGTTCTGGCCACCTACCCCTCCCTTGCGTCACCCGCTGCCGTAGATCCGCCAGTTGAGGACGAAGCAGCCGATGCCTGCTGCGACGAGACCAGCGATCAAGTGCCACACCATGGCGGCACCCGACAACAGAATGATCCCAGTCATGTCAAGCAGCACGGGCATACTTCTATTCACAGACTGCGCCCACCTGCGCACATGCGCCCTGATCTGAGCCTTCAGCTTCCCCATGACGTCCTCGCTCCCTCGGTGGCGGCCTGTAGGTTCACGACAATCTCACAGCCACCGCACCCGAGGACGCCCACCCAGATCCCGGGCCGCGACCATGTACCGGGCCGCGTCCATCGAGTGGTCGTTGAGCTTCACCGGCTCCTCCTTCAACCCGCCCGCGTTGCCCGGCTTCACCGCCCACACGTAACCGAGCACCTCCTCGGCCAACCCGATCGGCGCCGCGGCCGCGTCCATCTCCGGATCCCGCTCCAGTAGCGCATCACGGAAGACGAACAGACGGGGCCGGCCGTCGCCCTGCTCCTTCAGCCGGGCGCCGAACGCCTGAATGCCGTCGGACACGGTCTTGTGCGCGGCCTGCGTGCCCATGCCCAGCTTCCGCTCCAGCGTGGCCCGGTCCTCGGCGTCGTGGTCGGTGATGATGGCGCGCGGCCGAGGGTGCCCGGCGAGGAGCCGGTCCCGGATGACGGTGGCGTGGTCCTCGACGAGCATCCGGGTGCGCACCCACTCGCGGACCAGGTACAGGCGCCCGTCGGGGTCCTCGCACCACAGCTGCGCGACGAAGGGGTTGGTGAACCCGAAGTCGACGGTGACCCACCGGGTCCACTCGGCGGGGATGTCGAACGGGTCGGTGACGTGGGCGGCGTCCTGCCAGCCCTCGTAGACGAGGCCCTCGGCGGCGGCCCAGATCCCGTCGCGGTAGCGGAGCCGGCGGACGCCGGTGAGCGCGTCGAGCTTGGCCATGTAGTCCACGCCGCGCTCGGTGAGCGTGCCGTCGAGGCTGACGTAGAGGGGGTTGTCGCGGTGCAGGGAGAGGATCATCCGCATGGTGCCGTCGTCGCAGCGCTGCTTGATCCAGTGCTTCGGGTGGTCCGGGTTGCACGCGAGGATGATCTGCCGGTACGTGGCCGCGTTCCCCCGTAGCCGGGTGATCAGCGTCTCCAGGGCCTTGAGGCTGATCTGCGTGGCCTCGTCCACGTAGATCCGGGAGAACTCCGTGCTGAGGAACTTCTCCGGCCGGTCCAGGCCACCCACCAGGATCTCGGACCCGTTCGCGAACTGGTAGGCGGCTGGCTTCCGCGGGCTGCCGCCGAACCACTTCACGACGCCCTCGGCGAGCGCGGCGGGCGCGACCTGCTGCTCGAACGTCACCAACGTCGACCCGGTCAGCGAGGCGTGGGTCTGGCGGACGATCAGGGAGCGGCAGTTCGGAACCATCAGCGAGGTGTAGAAGGCTTTCTGCAGCATGGCCAGGCTCTTGCCGGTGCCCGCGGGTCCGGCGATGGTGATCTCCTGGTCACGGGCGGAGAGCAGGGTCTTGGCGCCGCCGCGGGGCTCGTACCGGACGACCGTGGTCACACCAGGTCCGTCGGGTCGACGCCCACGATCTCGAACTTCACGCCGCCGGAGTGCTCGACCTTCGCGGGCTGCTTGAGTCCGTGCAAGTTCTGGTACTGGTCGCGGATGCGGAGCGCGGTCTGGATGGCCTGGAGGCGGGGGCCGTCGTCGAGGAGGGGTGTGCCGTCGTCGCCGCAGACGACGCGGCCGTGGGAGACCATGACGTGGTTCCGTTCGATGATCTCCATGGCCATCAGGTACAGGGCGTCCAGTTCCTCGGACTCGACCTGCCGGAGCTTCGTGACCGCGGGCAACGCCACGTCGCGCTTGGCGGATTGGATGCCGCGCCATGCCTGGCCGCGGTCGTAGTAGCCGAAGCGGTCGGCGATCTCCTGGTAGGTGCAGCGGTGTTCGGCCCAGTAGGCGGCGGCTTCGGCGTCACGGCGGACGTTGTCCATGCTGCGGACGTACTTGCCGTTGCCGTTGCGGGGGCGGTCGAGGTGTTCATAGGTGTCGGGCTCGGGCTGCTCGTCGTTGGCCACCGTCGCCCCCTCTCGCTGGTGGTCGTGTTACTGGTTGGCGTGCTTTGATGGTAACGATGCGTGCAACCGGGGTGGCGGCCCTTGCGGGTGGCGCGCAGGACGAAGGCCCGTCCCAGGGCGTGGGACGGGCCTTCAGTTGAGTGAAGAGGTCAGGCGTCGAGCGTGGTGTCGTACTCCAGGATGGGGTTGCCCTCGCCGTACCTCGCCAGGTACATCTCGGCGCCTCCGTCGCGCATGGCCTCGTAACCTCCCAGCTTCAGGTTGCAGGGATCACAGAGGAGCGCACGCACGCGCCCGGACTTGTGGCAGTGGTCAACCACGAGCCGCCGCCTCTTCGGGGGAGCACCGCAGATGGCGCAGACGTTCTGCTGCGCCTCCGACATTGCTTCATACAGCTCCTCCGTGAGGCCGTACTGTCGTAGCTTGTAGCGCCGCTTCTCCTCCGGCGTGCTGGGGCGCTGGGGGTACCTGCGCCGGTTCTCCCTCGGAGTCTTCTGCTCCCCCTGACGGCTGCCGCGCGTAACAGCCCTGCATTCGTTGCACTGCCCTCTGCGCTTCACGGGCCCGCCCCGTTTCCCCACACGATGGAATGCGGTCGCTGGCTTCACGACCTTGCACCGGGTGCACTCGCGGTCTGGTTCCGCCATGTCGGGCAGCGCGATAGTCTCGCTCAAGTCAGCCTGCTCTCATCAGGTTGGCCATGCCCCGGGACGGTTACCGCCGTCGCCGGGGTCTGTAGTCTCAATTATCCCACGTCACACCGCAGTTGAGGCCCGGCTCCGCAGTACAGCCAGAGCCGGGCCTTCGACGCGCGTGGGGGTCAGGGGCGGCGGACGGCAGTGAGGCAGTCGGGACACCAGCGTTCGCCCGCCTTGTTGAGGTCCAGTGGCACGTCCTGCTTCGGCCACGGCATCACGATGCCCTCCGCGTCCGAGCAGGCGATCGGCTGGAACTCTTCGACGACGCGGCCGACCGGCTTGTGCCAGACCAGTATCTCGGTCCGGCCCCCGTCCCCTCGGAGACGCTCAGGCGTAGCGAGCACGGCGGGTTCCTTTCGGTGGCGGTGGGTTGAGCGTAGGACGGAGGTCAAGCAGCGGGGTTGTGTTCGGGACAGTAGTCCCGGCCCTCGACATCACCCCACCCTTCGGCGGCGAGGGCCGCTCGATGAGCGATGGCTTGCAGATCGGGCGGCTCGGGGCGGAAGGGGGCGCGGCAGGAGTACTCGTCGCAGTCGTCGTGGGCGCAGCGCACGGTGTGGGCCATGAGGGTTCTCCGATCGGGTCAGGCGGCGAGGGCGTCGGCGAGGAGCTGGACGCGGGCGACGGCGGGGCAGTCGACGGGGTAGAGGACGGTGACGGTGGCCTGGGCTACGGCCTCTCGTGGCGCTGGCGGTTGCGGCGAGCACGGTCGCGGTTGCACTTGCGGCAGTGCCTGCGGCCGTTCCTGCGGCTGGTGTTGGCCTCGTCGTAGGGGTGTCCCTGCGGGCAGTGTGTCTTGGCGCGCAACCAGGTTCCCGAGATGCTCGGAGCGATTCCCCGCCGAACGTTGACGAGGCGGGTCACGGGGTCGAGGTGCCACGGGTTCCAGCAGAGGCGGACGCGGCAAAGATGGTCCGGTTCGAGACCGTCCGGGATCGGACCGACCAGGATCAAGTAGGCGGCACGGTGGTTGAGAACGGGCTTCCATCGGCCGTCGCTGTGCTTGACGTTGAGAACCCCGTAGCCGCCTCGGTTGGGCCGACCCTCCCATACCCAGCACGGGAGCGCGAGGTCTGGCACCGGGCATGGCGTCTCAACGGAGCGAGCCGCGAGGCGGTCCAGGACGCTGAGTGGAGTGAGCAACGTGACCTCTCAGGCGGCGAGCGCGAGCTTGGCGGCGCAGGCCTTGTAGGCGAGCTTGCGGGGGCGGTAGATGACGGCGATCGCGGCGACCTCGGCGGGGGTGTAGCGGGTGCAGGCGCGGGCGCGGCCCTTGCGGTAGCTGGTGCCGGTCTGGCCGGCGACGCCGGCCTTGGCGGCGTTCTTGCGGAGGGACCCGGCGACGGCGCGGGCTTCGGTGGGGGCGAGGCCGGCGGCGATGCAGTGGGTGGCGAGGGTGGCGGCGCCCTGACGGCGGATCTTGGCGGCGGCGCGGGTGGTGCGGGCGCGGGCCTGGAGGGTCTGGCGGCGGGTGCGGTTGGTGGCGATCATCGGGTCCCCCTCGGTTCGGGCTACCTCCCGCCCTGTTCACGGGTGGTTAACCACCTCCAATATGACACAGGCTGGACGGGTGGTCAACCACCTGTCAGACTCTCCTCATGGCCAACCAGCACAAGGAGAAGCTCCGAGGGATCAGAGGCGTCGACGACCAGCTCTGGAACGACCTCGACACCGCCGCCAAGAGGGTCGGCGCCGACCGCTCCGCAGTGACCCGGGAGTTGTGGGAGTGGTACGTCCAACGCCCCGGCGCCGAGCTGCCGGAGCGTCCGGTGAGCAGCGAGGAGACGACCGCATGAGCGAGCAGCCGACCACTGTCGACACGCTGTACCTGGACGCCGAGCACTTCGCCCTCATGACCGAGCAACAGCCGTTGGAACCAAGGGAGCGCGTCCTGCCTGTCGGCCTTCCCTTCCCGGGGCTGCCGGTGGACGCGACCCCGCCGCGCCCGGACGAGGAGCCCACGACATGACCGATGGCCGGCACTGGGAGGAGCTGTGCCCGGCCTGCCTCGCGTTCCCCGGCGAGCACGACCAGCGCGTCATCATCGGCCGACCGGACGGGAGCACCCTACAGACGTGGCACAAGGACGGATGCCCGCTCGCTGACCAGCCACCATCGATCGACGACACGCCCACGGCATGACGATGGCCCCGCCCGGAGTCCGGTGCGGGGCCTGCCAGTGCGGGCGCGGCGGTCGTGCCGGTCGAAGCTCGCAGCTCACTTCCCACACGACCGCCGCTCCACGCGACGCTACGCCCGCGCCCGGACGCCTGCCAATACCCCCGAACGGGGGAACATCAGTACCGCTCGGTGGCCAGCAACTCGCCGTCCTTGTCGTACACCGTCACCAACCCGTTCGACGACTTGTAGCAGGACGTGAACGCCGACGCGATGAGCCGGCCATCGCCCGCATGGCCACCCATCAGGCCGCCGCTGTAGTCGGTGTACACGTCGGCGAGATCGGCGATCCTGTTGTGCTCGTCGGCTCCGGTGACCTTGGTGACGTGCTTGACGGCCTTCTTCTCGCTGGCCGTGCCGGTGCGCCCCACGCATTCCTGGAAGCGCTCCGCCTCCGTCGACGTCGCCTGGTGCAGGGCACTGGGGTCGTCGGTGATCTCCTTCGTGACGTCCTCGGTCACCGCGTCCCACTGCTCGCTCGTCAGGTCACCGCACGCCCCGTAGCCGGTCGCTGCGTCGATGGCTTCCCGACCGTCCATCAGTTCGGCCTTCACCCAGGCGCGGCACTCGTCGGACACTTCAGCTTCTGTGGCAGACGGGCTGCTGGTGGTCGGCTCGGCGGTCGAAGCGCTCTCCGTGCGGTCCGGGCCGTCGTCCTTGGTGAGCACTGCGGCGCCGCCACCGACGGCGAAGGCTGCGACTGCGGCGACGGCGAGCCAGATGAGTCCGGTCCGCCTCTTCCTCGGAGGAGGTGGGGGTGCCCACCCGGGCGGTGGCGGCGGGTAGTTCGGCGGCTGGTTCACGGGTCCCCCAAGGGTCTGGCCTGTTGGGGTGCATGATGCGCTGTTGTGGAGGCGACGTGAAGGCGCTGTCACCGATCCGTGATGCTGATCCGGGCGATCGGGTACCGGCTGTCCGTGGCGGGCGGCACACTGGGGCTCATGCCGATCAGGTACGGAGTGCAGGCCGACACGCGGGACGAGTGCGTGGAGGGCCTGGCGAAGCTCGTCAACGTGGGCATGATGCCGATCATGATGCCGACCCTGCTGTCCGACGGCCGATGGATGGCCCGCGCCGCACCCACCCCAGCACCGTTGCGGGAGCCGGTCGAGGGATAGGCGAAGCCCCCGCCGGGGGGGGTGGCGGGGGCTTCTGGGGGTGCAACTCGGCGCTCGAAACCCAGGTGCTCTCTCACTATCGCAGGGCTGTCAACCGACGTTCGTCGTGTTCTTCCCCCACCACTTCGCGTGGTTGTGGACGGTCTGCCGGACGTGCACCGACGGCCGCGACGCCCGCGCCAGCAGCCACAGCACCAGCATCGCCACCACCGCCGTGCTCCCGCCGATCGACGCGACGCCGGCTGCGGCCTGCCCGATCCCCCAGCCGACCCCGGCGCCCGCGGCGCCCGCACCGACTCCGGCGGCGGCCATGCGCTGCGCGAGCGGGTCGAGGACAGGTTGCGGGGTCAGGTCCCGTGGCGGGGTCGCGGTCGGCAGGACGGGCGCCTGGGAGCGGCGCATCGGCACCATCTCCCCATAGGCGTTCGGCACCCACACGATCGGGTCCCGCTCCTCGCGCAGTTGGACCTCGCCGTGGACGGGGCGCGGCCCGGGCTCGGCGTAGCGCTGGTACCGCTCGGGCAGCGCGGACATGATCACTCTCCTCGGGTGTCGGTGGGACGGACGGCGTACCGGCCAAAGCGGGGCCGGTGCACGCGCGGGTCAGCGGTCAGCCAGCGGCCGATCGTCGCCGCGTGAGGCACGTCGACGGTGGGGTGCAGGCGTCGGATCGCGTCCCGGATCGCCTCCGGCCCGATCCCGTTCGGGCCCGCCTTCGCGACGATCTCGAACACCAGCTCCTGCCGCGGGTCCTTGTCGCCGTCCTCGACCGCGGGCTGGCCCGGGGTGGGTGGCTGCCAGGTGACGCCGCCGCCGGCGAGGATGTCCATGAACTGCGTGTCGAGGTCCCCGTCGCGGGTGCCGGACTCGTTCATCGCCTCGTGCAGCTTCCGCCGCGCCTCGTCCGCCTGGTCGATCGCGGTCTGCGCCTCGCCGCCGGCCGGGGTCTTCCCCCAGTCCGCGGTCACTCCGCGGCCCTTGGGCGGGGCCACGGGCTCGGGTTCGACGGCCGCCGGTGCGGGCATGGGGCCTCCGAACAGGTGGTCGGTGTTCATCCACCGCTGCTCGTATGCCTCCCCCGCCGCGCGTCGGGACAGTTCGTCGAGTTCCGGGTGCCGGTCGGCGGTGGCCTTGACGATGTCGAGGATCTGCGCGGGCTGCAGCCGGAAGATCTTCAGCGGGTGGACCTGGCCCGTACCATTCTTGACGAGCGCGCACCCGGGGTAGGGGGCGTCCTCGGCGCTGGCGTTGTGGTTGTAGCCGAAGAAGTAGTTCAGCTCCGCGTCGTCCGACACGCGCAGCCCGGCCTTAAAGGTGGACTGCTTCAGGATCTGCGGGTCGGACAGTACGTCCTGGGTGGCGCGGAGCCCGGACGTGGTCTCGTTGACCGCGGCGGCGCGGGCAATCTCCAGCGTCTGGATCAGGTCGTCGGCGATACCACGAAGGACTTCGTCACGTCGGGAGCGGGTGGAGAAGATCTCGGCGCCCTCGTCGTTGAACACCCTGATCTCCGGCACCTCCGCATCGACGGGCAGCTTGTCGTCGTTCGCGGCGATCTCCCGGTCCTGATAGCCAACCTTCCGCGCCTTCGCAATCCGCACCAGCGCCGCCGCCATGGCGCGCGCCTTCTCCGGGGTGTCGGCCACCCAGTCAATCGGCGGCCGACCGGTCCTGCCCGCTGCGTGCCAGGCACGCAGCCACTTCAAGGCGAGACCACCGCCGTTGAGGTCGATCACGAAGGTGAGGGAGTCGACCATCCGGCACTGGTTGGCGATCATGACGTTCATCAGGTTCGTCTTACCGGACTCGCGCTGCCCGACGAGGAGCATCGACGCCTGCCGGTTCACCGGCCCTTCCGGCTGCCCGTCCCGGCGGACGCCGATCGGCGCGGGCTGGTTCACGGTGAGCGGGGAGTAGTCGGTCGGGTAGGGCACGTCGTCGACGAGGTGGTTGACGGTGGACACGTGGATGAGGACGGCGCCGCGGTGCGCACCGGCCTCTACTTCGACGCCGCAGCCTTCGGGAAGGCGGGCGTCTGCGGCGAGCTGCTCCTTGCAGACGGCGATGTCCTTCCAGCGGGTGCCGCCCGCGCCGCACTCGCCGTCGAGGCTGAACCCGCCGCCGGACTCCCACACCTCGACGCCGACGATCGTGACGACGGTGCCGTGGCAGACGCGGACAATGCGGTCCTCCCACTCGTCCGCGATCTTCTGCCGCTTCCCGTCCAGCGTCGCGCGGCGCGCGGCAGCCTCCTGCTCGACCCGCTCGGCTTCCGCCTTCTCCTCGACGTGGTGCGCCCCCGCCATCGCCGCCCCCAGACCGAGCACGCCGGCGAGGAGCGCGCCGAGCGCGGTCTGCGACCACGGGCCCTCGGCGATCGCCCACGAGCACCAGCCGCCCGCCGCCAGCCACCCGGCCGCGCGCAGCGCGAGCGTCGCCGTAGTGACCTTGTGGCGGCGGCCCGCGATGTGCGTGCCGATGAGCCCGGCTCCGGCGGTGAGGGCGGCCCACTCCCAGGGCATGCCTGCGGTGTGGCCGCCGTAGCCGACGGCGAGGGTGGCGAGGCCCGTGTTGATGGGGCCGGTGACGGGGCCGTGCTTGGCGTCCCAGTCGAGTTTCACGACGGTGCTCCTGATCGGGGTCAGAGGTTGGCGGAGACGTCCCACATGCGCTCGCCTGCGGCGCCCTTGCGGGGGTTCTCCAGGCGGGCAATGTCGACGTCGTGCAGCTGTCGGAAGGCGGGCTGGAGTTCGGCGGCGAGTTCGGCGGCCTTGAGCTGGAGGCCGTGGATCTGCCGCATCAGCTCGACGATGTTGGGGTGGAGGGGCTGGGTGGCGTCGGCGTTCTCGACGGTGATCTTCATAGCCTCGGCGTACAGACGCAGCGCCTCTTCCAGTCCGGCGAAGTCGGCGCCAACTTGGAGCATGCCGGTCGGCTGGTAGTGGGATGCGGCTCGGGCGGCCTCCATCGCGGGGGCGACGAAGTGGTGTCCTCCACCGGACATGGGTCCTCCAGGGTTGGTCGGGTTGGGGTGGGTGGGGCGTCGCACGGTGTCGGCGACGGGCGTGGTGTTCGTGTTGGGGTCTTCTGCTGCTCGTGCTGCGGCGCGCTTGCTCTTGATGCGCCGCCACATGGCGCGGACGGCCGGGCGGAAGACGCGCAGTTTCCGCTGCCACAGAGCGGCGGCGATCCCGACGAGTCCGGCGCGGGCGCCGTCGAGGAGGGTCGTACCGGTCTTCTTGGCGGCGCGGCCGATGGCCTTCGCGGCGCGGGCGGCGTGCGGCCGGGTCGTGTTCCACGCGGCGCGGGTCGCGCGGGCGGCGGCGGCACGGAGCGCGTGGCTCTTGCCCGTGCTGGGGGTGGCGTGCTTGCGGTGCTTCGCGGTCTTGTCGGTGGCGCGCTGCTCCTGTCGGCTGCCGCTACCGGGGCTGTGGTGCGGGGTGTGGCGGGCTGCCAGGTTGCGGAGCAGTCGGCTGCCGCCGCTCTGCTTCCCGCTACGCCCCCGGCCCCCGCCACCGCTACGGCCGCCGCCGGACGACAGACGGGTGCCGCTACGCCCGGCACCGCTACGCAGGGCGCTACCTGCACCGCTACGGCCACCCGCGGCGCTACGCCCACCCCCGCTACCGGCACGGGACCCGCCTCCGCCAGAGCCGCTACGCAGGCCGCTACCGCTACGCGACCGCCCGCCCGTGGTGGCGCCACCCGCTCGGGCCGCCACGCCACGACGGACCGCCGCACGACGACGCAGCACCGCCGCGGTGACGCCCGCTGCCACGACCACCCCGGCCACCGTGGCGGCCGCGGGACCGCCCGCGGAGTACGCGGCGGTCGTGACGAGCGTCGTGCCGTTGCCCGCGCCGGCGAGGACCGGGCCCATGGGGAGGCCGCGGGTGCGGCGGCGGGGCTCGGCAGGGAGTTCGGGGACGGGCCACTCGGACGGCCAGGCGAGGACCGGCGAGGGCCGGGCCTGGGCTTGGGGCTGGTCGGGCGGGGACTCGGGGGTCGTGGTGGTGTCGGCGGCGGGTGGGGTCTTGGTGCGGGCCACGGGCGGGGCTCCTCACTGTGACTGTGACTCTGACTGCAGTCCGAGTCGTGCAGGGCGGGGGGTTGCTGCTGGTCAGGGGGCGGATCGGGTGCGACCGCAGTCGGACTGCAATCGCAGTCAGGTCAGGCGGCGCGGGGGCCGGGCAGGGCGGGGTTCTCGGCTTCGACCTGGCGGCGGATCTTCCCGGCCTGGGCGCGGGAGTTCGGGAGGCTGGCGTCGCCGAGGGCTTCGACGACGGCGCTCTCGGTGGGCCGGTGGCCGAGGCGCAGCCACAGGGACCGGACGACGTAGTGCGGGGTGCCGGGCTCGTAGCAGGGCACCGACTGCTCGGGAGCGTCGGCCGGTGTGGTCGTGTCGTCAGCCGGGGGTGGCGTGGCGGCCTTCGCCGTGACGGTGTGGCGGACCGGTTTCGCCGTGGCGGCCGGAGACGCTACGGCGGGGCGGGGTGTGGCGGCCGGGAGTTCGGGGCCGCTACGGAACATGGTGGCGAGCGCCGTGTTGGCGCCGTCGATGATGCGGGTGTTCTGAACGTCGGTGAGGGCGCTACCGAGGTTGGCGTCGTGGTGGCCGAGGCGGGCCATGAGCCGCCACGCCGCAAGCTCGGAGTAGCGGCGGACCAGCTTCCAGGGGTGGTGCTCGGCGCGCGCCCGGTGGTAGGCGATCCGGGTGAGGATCGCGGCGTTGCGACGCTGCGCCTCGACGTCGACGCCGGTGCGGTGCACGACGATCCGCCGGGCGAGGAGGCCGAGTCCTTCCGCCGCTACGGTCATCGCCATCGGGGTGATCGCGAAGACGACGGCCTCGCGGCCGGTCGGCGCGACGACGACACCGACGGCGGAGGTGGTGGCGGGGAGCAGCCACAGGCCGGCGCGGACTGCGAGGGGCGCGGCCTGGCCGAGCATGGTGAGGCCGACGAAGACGAGGGCGAGGACGAACACGGCGCCTTCGCCGGCGGCGACGACTCCGGCTGCGGTTCCTCTGCGGTGGAAGACGGAGACGATGTTGACGTAGGTGCCGATGCCGCCTCCGATACCGACGGCGATCATCGGCAGGGCGGCGGCGGCGAGGACGATCTTCTGGCCTCGGGTCAGTGTCTTCACGGTGTCGTCTCCGTGCGGGGTCAGCGTCGGCGACGCGGGCGGCGGGGTGTGTGGTTGCGCCAGGCGTATGCGGCGAGGGCGGTGGTGATGAGGAACGGGCCGGTCTGTGCGGTGGCGAGGGCGAGGAGGGCGAGGGCGGTGAATCCGTAGCGGGCGAGTGGGGTGCGGAGGGTGGCGGTGAGGGGCGAGTAGCCCCGGGCGCGCCGTGCGGGGGTGCGGCCCATGTCGGGCTCCTCTCGGGGTGCTGCCGCGCGGGACGGGGGGATGGTCGTACCGCGCGGCAGCGGTCTGCGGGGGTGGGGCGGTCAGTGTTGGGGGTGGGGGCGGGGTGGGCGCACGGGGAGGGGTGGCTTCGTCCGCTCGTGCTCGGCGCTCATTGGGCGGCCGCCGGGCGGGGCAGGGTGAAGGGGCTGGGCTGTTGTTGCGGCTGGCCGTTACGATCGGTCACGGTCTCTCCTGGTGATGTCAGGGGTGGACTGGCCCCGACCGGAGGTGCGAACTCTGGCCGGGGCGCTTCTGTTGGTGCAGGAACGACCGTAGCACTTATTTGCGTCAACGCAAATAAGTTGAGAGGATGGGGCCATGCCCAGCTCCCCGAACGAGGGCGAGCGCGCGCCGGAGGTGCCGAAGTTGGTGACGATCCCTGAGATGCCAGCTCTCCTGGAAGCGGCAGGCCTGAAGAAGGTCGGCCCTGCGCGCATCCGTCAGTTGGCTACCGACGACGAGGACTGGCCTGCGCCGGTCTTCGAACGGGGCCGCACGCGGATCTTCGAGTGGGCGGCCGTGGAGCGGTACTTCCGCAGCCGGACCCTTCGCCAAGGGGAGCGCACCGACCTCGACAAGAAGAAGGCGGCTCCCGATGACGCACACACCCAGCCCGACCGCCGCAGCGACCGGTAGGCGCGCTGCTGTGTACCGCCTGTACGACGCGGAGGGGGCGCTGCTCTACGTCGGATCGTCCTACGACCCCGAGCACCGCTGTCGCGCACACCTTGGCAAGCCGTGGTGGCCGTTCGTCACGCGCCGTGAGGACGATTGGCACTCCGGTCGGCGTGCCGCGTACCTCGCCGAGATGCGCGCGCTGGCGACCGAGGGACCGAAGCACAACGACTTCGGTACACCTGGGTACCGGACCCCGCAGACGGATGCAGTGATCAGGCGGGCCGAGGCGCAGCGACTGCGGGGGAGGGTGCAGTCAGCTTCGTGGAAGGTGTGGCGGCAGGTCCGGGACGACGCACTCACCGACGGCCTCCCTGCCGTAGAGGCGGCCGAGGTGGCGCATGAGGCGCGCCGCTCGGTGATCGCAGCCAGCGGCCTGTTCCCTGATTGGGTAGCCCGCTGGCAGCCTGAGGCGCCGTAACCCCCACAACGCTGGGAGCCCCCGTCGACCTGGACGACGGGGGCTCTCGTGTGCAGCAACCCGGACGCGTCGGCAGAGCAGTGCGACCGTCCGGTGATCCCATCATGCGGAGGGTGTCAAGCCGGTCGGCGTACCCCGTGGTGCGCGCCGCCCGGCTGGGTCGGAGGGTGGGGGTATGGCCACCGACCGCCCCGTGATCGTGTACCCGCCCGACGAACAGGGTGGCCGGCGCGTGCGGGTCGACGGACAGATTCTCGGCCTGGCGTACAGCGTCCGGGATGTGGCGGCGTTCTTGCAGGAGGCTGGCCTTCAGGAGTTCGACGAGATGGATGTGGTGCGCAGCGCGTTGATCGAGTGGCGCGGTGGCGGGCCGGACGTGTGGACGCACTGAGCAGAGGTGCGCCCCACCTGCTGGGGGCAGGCGGGGCGCGTGTCTCCGGGGGTCTCTGCCCCGCTGCGGCGTTGGTCCCCGGTGGGGCGCGGCGTGGTGCGGGAGGGATGCGGTTGCCCGGACCCGACCTGTTCCCGGCAGACGGTGCCCGCTCGGCTGTGCGATCCGACTGTTCTCGGGTGCCCGGGTTTCCCGCGGGCAGACGAGCGGGCTGGGGTTCAGGATGCCACGGCCGTCAAGCCGGAGCTACTCCTTGCCGTGGACAACGAGGGCGTAGGCGCGGGCCAGTTCGGCGAGGCGTGAGATCCGCGAGTCGTAGTCGAGGTTGGCGGCCTCGACGTCGTTAACGGCCTTGGCAATCGATTCGAGGAGCGCCTTGGCGGCGGCCTTCTGCGTGTCGTACTTGCTGGTGCTGCGTTCGGCGAGGTTGGTCATGGGTTCTCCGTGGGTGGCGTGGTGCTTGCGGTGTGAACGACGCGTGAAGGACCGGTGTGGTTCCCGGTCTGCTGGTGCTGGTCGGCGTGGAGGTGCTGGAGGGGGAACCGGCCACCGCAGGTGCACGGGCCGCTGCTGTCGCCGGTGGGGTCGTACCACCAGCGGGCGCCGCGGTCGTCGGCGTGGCTGCCCTGGTGGCCGGGGCGGAGGGTGCACTCGCTGCGGGGGCCAGCGACCCAGGCGGGCATGAGGTGGCCGCAGTGCTCGCCGGGCCCGGTCGCTTGGGTCGCTGCCGGGGCGGGCGAGGGCTGCTCCCCGTGCAGGAGGTCGTCGGCGGCCGTCGGGTTGGGGCAGTCGAGGCGGGAGCAGGTGACGTAGCCACCAGAGCCGAGGAAGAGGCTGGCGCCTCGACAGGCGGGGCAGCGGCCCTTGACGAGCGGGTGAGCGGCGGCGGCCGGGGCGGTGGAGGCGGGCAGGTCGGTCATCGGTTCCTCCGTGCTGCGCGCTTGAGGGCGCGGCGCGTGGCTCGGTTCGGTCGGGGGTCGGGCGTCTCGTCGTCGACCAGCTGCTCGACGCGCACCAGCTCGGTCTGCCAGGTGACGCCCGGCCGGGGCGCGCGCTCCGGCCGGGGGCTCGACGACGGGTCGGTCACGTGCTGCTCCTGGGGTCGTCGGGCTGGTCGAGGTCGAGGTCGAGGTGGTTGACGATCTGCCAGAACCGGTCGACCTCCTCGGCGGCGAGCGCGGTCTGGTCTTGGGCGAGGATCGCGCCGATGGGGATGATGCGGATGCGGGCGGTGCGATGCCCGACGATCCAGCCGGCGGGTGCGGCAAGGATCGCGGTGAGGATCAGCCAGGGGATCACGGGGTCACCTCGCGGATGTTGATCCCTGCGGCGCGCGCAAGCCTGATGCAGTTGCGGGTGCCGTAGTTGGGCTGGCCGGGCTCAGGGAAGGCGAGCGCGTAGTCGGGGCGGGGCTGCTTGGCGACCATGGCGACGTTACGGCGGGGTCCGGCTCCCGGGCAGTAGTCGGGCAGTAGGCCGGGGTGGGCTGTGTCGCCTGGCCGTTTGATCCGCCGGTGCCCGGGAGTGGTCGGGCAGTTGGGTGCGCAGTTGTCCCAGTCGGCGGGCATGGGGTCTTCGAGGATGCCGTGCCGGTTGCCAATGCTGTTGATCCAGTCGGAGGCGTTCTGGTCGGCGGAGTTGGCGCCGGGGCAGGCGCCATGTCGGACGATGACGGGGCCGTCGGCGATGTTGAACGCGATGTCCGCGAGGGTTCCGGCGACGACGCCGGGCTCAGTGAGGGCGCGGGACCCCATCAGCAGGATGATGGTGGCTTTCACGTCTGCTCCTCGTAGGTGATCGGCTGGGTGTAGGCCCAAACGGCTGTGCGGGCGCGTGCGGGCCGAGTTCGGGGTGTGGCGTCGCGAGAGTCGCGGGGCGGGGGTTGAGGCCGGGAGACGGGCGCCTGCACCCTGCGGTGGGGCCAGGAGGCGGCGCCCTGGTGGCCGCACATCCACGCGGTCAGCGCGGCCACCAGGAGCACGAGTGCGGCAAGGTCGGTCACTGCGCCCCGCCCTGCCGCTTGGCGGTGCAGCTCGGGCACAGGTCGATGAGCCGGCCGCCACCATGCCGGGCCGTCCAGCCCTGCTCCCGCCCATCGGCGCGCACCGCGCGCGCCGTCCGCGACGCGAAGCTGTTGGCGACGGCGGCGGACTCGGGGCAGTCGGTGTGCTCGTCGGGGCCGTCGCAGTAGACCTCGTAGCCGATCACGTAGGCGGTCACGGTCGCGCCCCGTCCTGCCGCTCGGTGGTGAACTCGATGACGATCTCCTCGTCGCGGACGTGGAAGCGCAGGACGTCGGCAGGGAGTGCGGTCCCTACCGGGACCTGGTGCGCCTCCCGGTAGGCGACCTGTGCGGCTGTCCACGCCTTCCCGATCTCGTCCGAGGCTGCGCCCCAAGGTTCGGCGGCCGGGACGATCCAGCGGCGGATGGTGCGGGTGACGGTCTCGCTGGTGTAGTCAGCCACGGTCGGCCCCGTCCTGCCGCGCCCCGGCGGCGGGCTCGGCCTGCTGTTCGGCGAACGGCGGACAGTCGCAGTCCGGTCCGGCAGCAGCGCCACAGTCCTGGCAGACGCCCCACGCGGCGGCCTGTGCCTCGGTGGCTGCCGTCTCGTCGGCCATACGACTTCCGTTGAGCAGGTCGCGGATGTCGCGCTGCGCCTCCCGGTAGCCGTTGCCGAACTCGTTGCGCGCGGTGACCACGTCGCTCGTCACCCACTCGCGGACGCGCTCAAGCCGATCGGCGCTCGTGTCGGTGTCGTGGTTGGTGGTCGCGGGCAGCACGGCGGCGAGGACGTCGTCCACGTGCCTCTGGTAGTCGTGCGGCTCCAGGCTGTCGTAGCTGAAGCCGTCGGCCTCGGCGAGTACACGGCGCAGCGTCTCGCGGAGCGCGGTCTGGTCCACGGTCTGTGTCCGGCTGGCCTCGTAGGCGGCCAGCAGCCCCTCCGGCGTGCCGTAGCCCAGGGACTGGCAGAACGAGAAGTCGATCGCGTTCAGGAGCTGCTCACGGATCGGAGACTGAACGACGGGCGGCAGCGGCACAGGCGGGGCGGCACCCAGCAGCGTCCGCAGCGCGGCGAGACCTTCCGCCGTCAGGCCGACGTCGACGGCCCACGCCTGCGTGTCCAGGTAGGTGATCTCCGGCAAGTGCAGGATGACGCCGTCCCGGTCAGGGTCCGGCGTGACGGTCGGAGCGGTGGTCTGGTCGGTCATCGGGTCTCCAAGGGTCGGGGTGGGATGATCAGGGCCAGGCCCGGCGTGTCAGCAGCACGCCGGGCTGCGGCGTTCATGCGGCGGTCTGGTCGGGTACGGCGGTGAGGTGCCGGCGGGGCCCGCGCGACTTGCTGGTGGTGAGGGCGGCTTCGAGCTCGGCGCGGTGCTGCGCCTGCTCCTCGGCGGTCCACGGTCGGGGTGCGCGCTGCTGCGCCGTGCTGGTGGGTTGGGCGTGGCCGAAGGTGCCGGTCGGCAGGGCCTCGGCGAGCAACTTCTCGTAGGGCGTCACCGCGGGGCCTCCTGGGTGGCGTACATGGGCGGTTCGCCGTCGCGGACGCGCTGCCGATCGACACGGGCGCGGACCTGGCTGACCCAGGCGGCGAGGTCGGGGGCGGGCATGTTGGCGAGGCGCAGCAGGTAGTCGGCGTGGCATGCCCGGTCGAGGGGGCAGGGGCAGGCGAGGTCTTTGCCGCGGAGCCGTTCGAGTCCGGCGAGGATGCGTTCGCGCTGCTGGTCGCCTTCGTTGGTGGGGGCGTCGGAGCGGTTCCCGGCGAGCCAGGTGCGGTAGTTGGCGGCTGCGGCGGCGTGGGGGTCGTCGTAGCCCATCTCCTGCATGAGGCTGACTTTGCAGGGGTTGCCGTAGCGGCTGCTGCGGTCGACGATCATGCCGCCGCGGAGTGGGTGGGCTGCTCCGGCGAGGGTCCAGCCCTCCGTTCGGCGGCGCTGGATGCGGACGGGCGTGCTCATCGGACGTCCTCCTGGGCTTTGAGTCGGGCCGCGTCCTCGGCTTCTTGGTAGCGGCGGGCGTGGACGGTGGGGCGGGCCCGGCCGTGGTCGTGGCAGGGGGTGCCGGGTTCGACTTGGCAGGCGGGGCAGCAGGCCGTGGCTTGGGCGTGGGCACTGAGTCGGGCGGGGTGCGGCTGCGGGAGTCGGTGTCCGGTGCGGGTGGTGCAGGGCTGGCCGGGGTGTGCGTGGCAGTGAGGGCAGCGGGCCGTCCGGGCGGGGTGCGCTGCTGTGGTGCGGAGGCTGGCGGGGCGCGGGGCACCCAGCGGGCGGGCGGTGGGTCGGCTGCTGTTGGTGGGGGTGTTCATGCGGCCCTCCCTCGTCGTGCGGCGCGGGTGCCGCGCCAGGTTCGGACTCCGGATCCGTCGCGGGTGGTGGTCCAGGAGGCGGGCTCGATCAGGCCCTCGTCGTGGAGGCGGTGCAACAGCTGGCCCCACATCGCCTTCGGGTTCGGGGGCTCGGGGAGTTTCTTGGCGACCTTGATGTGCCAGGAGGCGAACTCGCGGCCGGAGGCTGCTGCGGCGGCGAAGGCGGGGCGGACGCGGTCGACCCACGTCTCGAAGTCGTCACACGGTTCCGGCGCTGGCATTCCGTCGAGGGCGGGGGCTTCCCAGTTGGTGGTGCTCATCCCTGGCTCCTCTTCCGGATCTTGTACGCAGCGACGGCGAGGCGCTGGCACGCGCGGCAGGACCGGCCGCCCGACCAGACGTAGGTGTTCTCGGGGGTGAACTCGTGGCCGCGGTGGCAGTGGGTCTTGCGGGCGTTCAGGGCGCTGGGGCTGGTGCCGCGCTGGGTGTTCTCCCCGGGCGTGACTGGCTCCAGGTGGGCGGGGTTCACGCACCGCCGGTGGAGGCAGTCGTTGCCGCCGGGGCAGGTGCGGTCGGTCGAGTGGCAGGTGTGGTCGAGAACTCGTCCGTCGGGTATGGGGCCGACGTAGGCGAGGTAGGCGACGCGGTGGGCGCTGTCTCGGCGGGTGGCCTGCATGACGCCGTATCCGTCGCGATCGAGGGCCCTGTCCCAGAGCCAGCAGCCGGTGTTCGGGTCGGTGGTGCTGTTGTCCTTGATGCGCTTCCGAACGTCTGCGCGGTACTGCTCGTCGTCCCACGCGGTGCCGTCGAGGGCGGGCTGCACGGTCATTGGCCGGCCTCCAAGGGGGTGGGCTTCTGCCAGCTGGGGCAGTTGGAGCGGAGCCCGTTGCTGATGTCGTGGCGGGCGAGGCATTCCTGTGGCCAGCCGGGGTGTTCGGGGTAGGGACCGTCCTCGGCGGGTTCGAGGTGCCAGCAGGTTTTGCAGGCGCGGGTGTCGGGGTTCTTCCAGCAGCGGCCGATGTGGGCTGTGGCGGCGGTCTTCTTGGACCATGTGCGGCGGCAGTAGGGGCACTGGTGGCGGGTGACGACGATGGGCGTCGGGAGGCTGACGGTGGTCACAGGGCACCCCGCAGTCCGGCTTCCAGTTGCTCGTCGGTGCCGCGGTCGAAGAGGTCGTTGAAGTCGATGAAGCCGGTGGTCTCTTCGCGTTCGCGGGCGTAGCTCCAGTCGCGGACGCAGAGCCAGAGGACGGGCGGGGTCTCCTGTTCCCAGGGCTGTTCCTCGCGGACGTAGCGGAAGACGACGCGGGTCTGGTGGCACCAGGTGCAGGGGCCGGTGTGGGCGGTGCCGAGGCGGAGGAGGATCTCCTGCCGGTCCAGCTCGCGCTGGACGTCGGCCCACGTCGTACCGCAGCGGGCGCAGTCGCCGGGGTTGGCGAGGCTGCCGTGTGGGGGCTGGACGGGGAAGCTGTGCTTGCAGAGCGACACGGTCATGACGCGGTCTCCTGGGTGTGGCGGGCGGGCGCGCCGGCGGGCAGGGCGAAGAGGTCGAGTTGGTCGCCGATCGGGCGGTTGGCCCAGAGGACTTCGGTGCGGGCCTTGTCGGCCTTGGCGTTGCCCGTCATCGACGCCTGCTCGTACCGGTCCCAGCCCTCGAACAGCTCGGCGTACAGCGGGCTGTCGTAACCGGACAGAACGACCGTCGCCCGGCAGCCGGTGAGCGCGGCCGCTAGTTCGCGGTGCTGCTCCTCGGTCTTCATCTCGTGCCGGTACCGGGTCGTTGCCTCGCGGGTCGTGCCGAGGTACGGCGGATCGACGTACAGCAGCACCTCGGTGTGCCGCCCGTACTTGGCGATCAGGTCCAGCGCGGGCATCGACTCCAGCGACACCGCGTGCAGCCGCTCGGCGACCGCGGCCATGCGGTCGACGTAGCCGTCCAGGTAGGACGGCATCCCGAAGTTGCCCTTGGCGCCGGGGTTGACGTAGTGCCGCCAGCCGTTCTTGCGGAGCTGCCCGCCGAGGGACTGGGAGAGGCGGACCCAGACCCGGCGGGCCTGCTCCAGTTCATCAGTGGCGGGCTCGTGGGCGGCGAGCATCTCGGCGCGGCCGTGTGGGGTGAGGGCACAGGCGCGGATCAGGTCGTCGGGGCGGTCGCGGAGGATCCGCCAGAACAGCATCAGTTCACCGTCGAGGTCGTTGACGGTCTCCATCGGGGAAGGCCGCTTGGCGAGGAGGACGGAGAGGCTGCCGCAGTAGGGCTCGACGTAGTGGCCGCAGTCGGGCAGCAGGGAGGCGATCCAGGGGGCGATGGTCTGCTTCGACCCGAAGTAGGGGACGGGGCTCTTCACGACGCGGTCTCCTCGATGATGTCGGCGTCGGGGATGTCCTCGTCCTGGCGGGCGAGGAACCGGGCTGAGGCGGCGCGGACGCGCTCTTCCTCGGCGGCGCGCTGTTCGGGGGTCTGCTGCGGCTCGCCGGCCGCGGCCCGGAGGCGGGCGGTGTGGGGTTTCGCGAGGGGCTTGCCGAGGGGGTGCTTCTTCGTGGCGTAGCTGGACTTGCAGGGGAAGCCGATCTCGGCGGTGCACATGGGGCAGGCGATGCCGAGGGGTCCGGTTCGGCGGACGGTGTCGATCAGCTCGGCGACCGGCTCGTCGTCGGGCACCTCGCGGTTGCCCTGCCAGCCGCGGGCCTCCAGCTCGCGCATGAACTGCTTGCTGGGGCCGCCTTCGAGAGCGGGCCGGCCAGTCGGGGCGGCGACGCGGCCGGAGGCGATGGCGCGGACCTGGCTGCGGTAGCGGGCGAGGTACTCAGCGGTCGTCTCGTTGGGCATCGGCTCGTACTGGAAGTTCTGCAGGCGGGCGTTACGGAGCTTGGTGCGGAGCGTGCGGACGTGGTGCGGGAGGATCCACAGCCGCTCGTTGGGGTTCTGCGGCGGGGTTGTGTAGAAGGCGGCGACGGCGTCGCGGGCGTCCTGGTCGAACGGCATGTCGTTGAGGGCGGCTGCCCAGGATTGGGCGGCTGCGACGGAGGGCTGCCGGTTGTCGAAGCCGGAGCAGTGCGCGAGGAGTTCGGCGGCCTCTTCGGCGTTCACGCGGAGTCTCCTTTCTGGCGGAGCTGTTGGGAGATGGCCATCCATCCGGCGACCTTGGCGTCGGTTCCGGTGAGGGGGACGCCGGGCTGGCCGGGGAGGGCGATGACGTTGGTCGGCTGGGGCTTGCGGAGTTCGGCGAAGGCGAACTGGAGGGTGCCGCCGGTGACGGGCTTGCTGTTTTCACCGAGGCGGGCTAGGGCGGCGCGCAGCTCGGTGGGGTCGATGCCGTTGGTGAGGGCGTCGGTGATGGCCTGGCGGATGGTGCGCTTCGCCTGGGCGGTGCGTCGGCCGTACTGCTCCCACCACTCGTCGAGGAGTTCGTCGGCGGGGCCGCGGTTGGTGCGGCGTGCGGGGAGGTTCTCCTGACGGTTCTCTGTTGGTTCTATGACAGGTTCGGGTGAACTTTGGACGGGGTTTCCGGTCTCAAAGTTCGGGGTTTCTGCTTCAAAGTTCGGGGTTTCGGGCGCAAAGTGCGGGGTTTCTTCAGCCGATACCCCGTCGTTCTGACGGGGTTCCTGGTCAGTAACCCCGTCAGATGTGCGGGGTTTCGGGACGATGCGGTAGCGGTTCGAGCGGTGTCGGCCGCCGCCGTTTTCGACGTCCAACTCCCCGAGTTCGGCGAGTACGGCGATGGCCTTCTGTACGGCGCGGGGGCTGAGCTTCGTGCGCTCGGAGAGGTCATCGATGGACGGCCAGCAGTAGCCGTTGTCGTCGGCGCGGTCAGCCAGCGCGAGCATGACGAGCCGTGCCCCGTTGCGGGACTCAGACCGGGCCCACACCCAGTTGGTGACCTTGAAGCTCACGGGATCTCATTTCGTGTTCGTGCTGGTCAGGGCATGCCGAGTAACGCCCCTGATCAGGGCGGTTGTTCGAGCGCCTTACCTGACTGCGATTCTACCCCAGGGTGTATAGTCACCCGCAATACATTCGGCATACAGGATCGCCGGTGGGGGTGTGTTGCGGGTGAGAGGTCAGCTACCCTGTCGACATGACGACGAAGGGAACCCCCGGCCGCATGGTCCGTATCGACGACGCGACCTGGGCTGCATACGGGGAGCTGTGCGAGGCGGAGGGCACGTCGCGGGCCGACGACCTGCGCCGGCATGCACACGCCCGCGTCGCCGCGTGGCGGAAGAAGCAGGCCATCGAGCGCCGGCTCAAGCACCTCAGCGACGAACCCGCTGACGGCGACATCTTCTGATCGCATACCCTCCTCCTCTCTTCTCCGGGCCCCGCACCGTGTGGTGCGGGGCTTCGTCGTGCGGTCAGTCGGCTTCCGTGACGGGCCCGTGGTCGGCGATCAGCTCCCGCCAGCGGATGAAGTGCGAACCGGTTGCGGTCCAGCGGGCGCCGCGCTTCGTCCAGCGCCGGCCAGTGCGGTCGGTCACCGCGCGGACGCCGGCCGGGGCCTGGAAGCTGCCGGGCCCGTCGGGCCGCCAGGAGCGGGCGGTCACCGTGGCGTCTCGGTGGTCTGCTGCTTGGCGGCGGAGACGACGGTGGACAGCAGCCAGAGGGCCAGCCATCCGCCGATCCAGATCCGGGCCCAGGTGGGGACGGTGCCGGAGGCGACGACGTAGGCGATGGGTGGGAGTTCGAGTCCGAGGGCGATGACGCGGCCGGCGATCCGGGCGCCGGGTTTGGTGCTGGTGGTCTTCACGAGGTGGTGTCCTTCGGTGTGGCCCGCGGTGCGGGCGTGAGTCCGGGTGCGGGTTCGGGGAGGCCCTTCTCCCGCCACGGCGAGTGGGTGGTGCAGCGGGGTCCGCAGGGGTAGGGGCGGACGGGCCCGTCATGCTCGGCGGGGATGTCGCAGACGAGCCCGCCGCCGGTCATGCCGCGGCCTGCTGCTGGCGTCCGGCCGCCCGCGCCGCCGCTTCCCGCTGCTCGACGGCCCGTTGTTCCGCGCGCTTCCGGGCGTCCCGGATCCGGCCGTCCTCCAGGTGCGCCGGGTCCACGCACGCCGCCACCGCGCACGTCGGGTGGATGTGCCCCGACGCGGGCCGGCCGTGGCCGACGAGGAACGCCGCCCGGCGTGGCGTGTAGTAGACGTCCGCGAAGTACAGCTGTTTCGGGCCGGTCCATTCGAGGTGCCCGTCGTGGATGATCGTGTGCCGTTCGACGGCCTCTTCCAGGGTGGCGGGCTTGCGGACTTCGTCGATGTCCGCCGCGGTGATCTGGCGGGCGGCGCGGCGGCGGAGCCTGCGGCGTTCGTGGTCGTCGAGGCCGCCGTAGATGCCGTAGTTGATGCCCTCGTTGAGGGCGAAGGTGAGGCAGTCGGAGGCGACGGGGCAGCGGGCGCAGACGGCCTTCGCCTCGAAGATGACGTGCTTCGCGCCGCCCTCGCTGCCGTTCGGGAAGAACAGCTCGGGGTCCTCGGTGAGGCACGCCGAGTTGTCGCGCCAGTCCTCGGCGCGCGCGGTCCCGCCGGTGTACGTGTTCATGCTGCTGCTCCTGAGAAGATCGCTTCGAGCTGGGTGGTGAGGGTTTGCCGGATGACCCGGTCTTCCAGGTGGGCGGGGGCGACGCATCGGGGGAAGCCGCAGCCGGGCCGGATCCGGCCTTCGGGCTCCCGGTCGTGGACCAGGCCGAACGCAACGCGGTAGGCGGTGTACGCCTCGCCGGCGTGCGTGAGGACGGGCAGGCCCTCCCGGCGGGTGCCGGTCCACTCCAGGTGGCCGCCGTCCGCGGGGCGGGTGCGGGCCCGCCAGGCTTCTTCCAGCGGGAGGGCGGTCTGCACGATCGCGGGGAGCCCCAACTCGGCCCGGATGCGGGCGACGCGCAGCGGGTTGGTGCGCAGGGTGCGGCCGATGTATCGGTTGGAGTGGCCCTCCCGGAGTAGGGCGATGATCTCCGAGCGGGGTACTCCCGGCGGGCCCGACTTCCGCGGCGGCCGGGCGGCACGCGCGGTGGCCTGCCGCATGGGGGTGTCGGCGAGGTGTTCTCCGGCGACACAGGTGGGCTGGCCGCACGTCGGGTAGACGACGCCCTGCGGGTCGCGGCCGTGGTGCAGCCGGAAGGCCACGCGGTAGGCGGAGACGCTGTCGCGGCGGTAGCGGACCATCGGCGCGTCGGAGCCGGTACGGACCCCGGTCCACTCGACGTGCCCGCCAGCAGCGGGGACGGCGTGGTCGCGGAAGGCGTCCTCGACCGTGGCGTACCGCGGTTCGTGGCCGAGCCGCGGCGCGGGCAGCCCCAACGTCTTGCGGATGTTGGCGACGGTGGGGCGGCTCACGCCGGTCTGCTCGGCGATGGCCGTCTCCGTGAGCTCGCCGGAGCGAAGCAGCGCGGCGATCTCCTCACGCGGGACGGGCCGGTAGCCGGTCATGCCGCCACCTCCACCGCGGGCGCCCCGGGGTGCAGGGCGATGTCCTCGCCGGTGAGGGCCTCTACGGCCATCGCGACCAGGTCCCGTGCTGCGTTCGGCGTGACGGCGTTGCCAAGCATCTTGACCTTGGTCCGCTTGTCGCGCGGGGTCAGGATGTACTCCGGCGGGAACTCCATGGCGGCCTGGTACTCGTGCGGCTCCAGCATCCGGAACCGCATGTCCTCCGCGGACTCCGCGCGGCCCCCGTGCAGCGCCGCAGCGCCTTCGACTGTGGTCACCGTCGGCAGCGGCTCACTCGCCGGCCGTGCGATCGAGGTGCTGTAGTACGGCAGCACCATGTCTGGTGCCGCGAGGTACAGGTGGTTGCCGCCCGCGCACACCGTCGCCGTCGGCTCCGTGATCGCGCGGTGTGACGACGAGCCCCCGCGCAGTTCCACCATGTACGGCGGCACGGCCAGCCCGGTCTCGTTCCGTGTCGAGCACGTCCGCATTGGTCCGTCGATGGACAGCGGGCTCTTGCCCTCCCGGCCCTCGACCGGCACCAGGTAGGGGCGGGCGAACTGCTCGAACCCGGCACGGATCCGGCGCATGGTCGCTGGGGCCAGCGGGTCCAGGCCCGCCTCCTTGCGGTCCCGGATGGCGACCGCGGGCAGCGTCCAGTCGACGATCTCGTGTGCGGCTCGAACCGTCGGTTCGACGACGGCGTTGCGGCATTCGACGCGCGGGCAGCGCCACACGTACTGGTTGCGGGCGCCGTACTTCCCCCACGGCTTCAGCGGGTTGCACAGCTTCGTCGTCTTCCAGCCCTGGATGGCGCGGACCAGGCCGTGGTCTGGGCAGAGCGCGGCGGGGCGGAGCCACTTGTCGAAGTCCGGGGCACGGGTGCCCTTGAGCCAGAACACGTCGTACTTACGGTCCCGGTTTTGCGCCGCGCCGCGGCCGAGGGCCTGCGCGTGCATGGAGTTCAGGTAGACGGCGCGGTGCTCGTAGCCCCACGCCTTCATGGTGAACAGCCAGGCGTCGTAGACGGCGCCGCGGTTGCTCTGGGGGCCCCACCAGCGGGATTCGACGACGTTCTCGACGATGATGATCGGGTACTGGTGGGCCTCGGCGAACCGAGGGACGTCCCACATGGTGGCCCGGGAACGGATGGCGGTCTCGTCGGTACCGTCCGGGGCGAACAGGCCGTCGTTCCACTCGCCGTGGTCCCGCTTCACTCCCTTCGCGTTGGAGTGATTCGTGCACTCCGGCGACGCCCACAGGATGTCCGTCTTCGGGTAGCGGGTCGGGACGACCTGGGAGATGTCGGCGCAGTCGTGGCGGGTGTCCGGGTGGTTGGCCTGGTGGGTGTCGATGGCGTGCCGGGAGTGATTGGCCGCCATCAGAACCTCGACGCCGGGGATCTGGATGGCACCAGTGGAGGAGCCGCCGGCTCCGCAGAACAGATCGGTCATGGTGATCACCGGGTCACCGCCTTGTCGTCGACGGGGATGACGGTCTGGATGTCGAGGGCCCGGGCCAGCAGCTCGGTGAACTGGGCGCCGGTCATGGTGACGTAGCCGTCGGCGGCCGAGCCCTTCCCGGTCCGCTTGTGCCAGACCACGCCGAGCCAGGCGCCGTCGTTCTGCCGCTCGACCTCGGCCTCCGCGATCCACTCGGGCAGCCGCCGCGTCGCGGTGTTCTTCGCCTCGATGACGACGCCGACGACACCGGCGATGTCCCCGCGGTCCTTCCGGGATCCGGCAAGGCGGCGTTCGGCGAACGGCCAGCCCGCGACGCGGAGGTGTTCGACGATGGCCCGCTCCCAGGCGGAGCCCTTCGCCTTGTTCTTGCTGGTCACTGGTCCCCCCAGATGGTGATGTGTCCGTTCGAGCAGGTGTGGGCGCCGGCGTGGAGGACGACGGGGACGTCGTCGCCGCAGGGCCGGCACGGTCGGAAGGCTTGGGTGACGACCGCTCCGAACTCGGGGTGCGGGAAGCTGGTGCGGGCGGTCGCGCGGTGGGCGCGGTGGCGGCCGAAGTGGGAGACGACGGCGCGGTAGGTGAGCTTCACGCCGCACTCCCCTCGACCGCCCGGGCGGCGGCCAGTTGGTCGCGGAGTTGCTGCGCTTCGCGGGTGAGCTGGACGTTGGCGGCGATCAGCTCGGAGCGGTCCGTGTCGAGGGCGCGGCGGGCCCGCTCCGACAGGGCCAGTTGCTGCCGCAGTCGGGCGTCACCCGCGGCGGGCTGGTACTGGATCGGGGTGTCGGGGTGCTCGTCGCGGTGGTGCTGGACGAGGGACTGCATGCGGTGGATGGCGGTCTCGCGCTGGGCGGCGAGCTGCTCGGCCTCGGCGCGCTTCTTGGCCTCGTGCTGGTAGAGGGAGCGCAGAGCGTCGTGCTTCGAGCGGCGGACGAACATCAGCGGGACTCCGATCGGGGGTGCGGGATGAGTGGCCAGTCGCCGCGGACGCCGTCCGCGTACTGCTCCTTGCCGGGGGTGTTGCGGAAGTAGTCCGCGAGGGACTCCGCCTGCTCGCGCGCCCACCCGATCTGGAGGGCGTGCAGCTCGTCGATCGACGCGGTACCGACCTCGCCGTGGGTGGAGGCGATCCGCCACGCCACCCGGCACGCCGCAAGGGCGTCCGCGGCGGCGTCGTGCGCGCCGTCGAGCGGGACCTGGTAGTGGCGGCACAGGTCGGTCAGCGTCCGCTTCCCGCGCCGGTACTGGTCGACGTGCTTGTCCAGGACGAACGGGTCCACGACCCGCAGATCCGGGCCGACGGTCTCGGCGAGGGGCTGCACGCCGTGGCGGCGGGCCTCCCGGTCGAGCATCGTGAGGTCGTAGCTCGCGTTCATCGCAACAACCGGGATTCCGGACAGGACCACCGCGGTCAGCGCGGTGACGATCTCCTCGATCACGTCGGCGGCCGGACGACCTTCCTTCCGAGCCCGCTCGGTGGTGATGCCGTGGACCGCGGCGGCGCCCTCCGGGATCTCCACGCCGGGGTCGGCCATCCACGTGGCCGAGGCGACGGGCTGCCCGGCGCCGCACTGGACGACGCAGGCGGTGACGATCCGGTCCCGCTCCGGGCTGACGCCCGTGCTCTCGATGTCGAACCCGGCGAGGCGGCCCAAGTACCAGGGCGGCGCCTGCTGGCTGGTCTGCCCGGCGCTCATCGGGCGCCCACCTTGGTCGCGGACCTCTTCCGTCCCTTGGCGCGACTGCATGCGCGGCATACCCGCCATCCCTCAGGCGTCACGTAGGTGTTCGGCTGGTCATAGCGATGGCCGGCCGGGCAGTGCGTCTTCGCGATGTTCGCCGCGGCGAGCGTGTTGCCCCGGCGGGTGTTCTCGCCTTGGGCGACTGCTTCGAGGTGGTCGGGCCGAACGCATCGACGGTGACGGCAGTTCTCCACAGACACACACGCGTCGTCCCACCCGTGGCACAGGTGGTCGAGGACCAGTCCCTCCGGAATAGGGCCCTTGTGGAGTTCGTAGGAGTACCGGTGGGCGTAGACCTGCTTGAGGTTGGCGCTGAACACGCCGTACCCACTCCTATGGACTCCGGCAGTCCAGATCCAACACGTCTCGGTCTTGGTGACCTTTGACCAGAACCGCTCTCGGTTCCTGTCCTCGCGGGTTGCTGTCATCGGGCTTGCTTCCTGTGAGATTCTTCGCGGACCCGGGGAGCGGCTGATTTGGGCAGTCGCTCCCCGGTCAGTCGTGGATGTGTCACGCGGGCGGCTGAGCGACCGCGGGCCAGGCCGGGGCCGTCTCCTCGACGACCTCGGCCGGGTACACGCCGTCCTCGTCGGGCTCCGGGTCGCGCCCGGCGTCCGCCTTCACCTCGTCCGCGCGCTTCTTCAGCGCGGCAACCAGGTCGTCAGTGAGGTGGCCGGCGGCGTGCGCGGCGCGGTACACGTCCTGCACGTCGTCGACCGTGAGCGCAGCCTCCGCGTCAGCGAGGTAGTCCGGACGGGGCGCCTCGATCGCCGCGCGCGCCTGCCCCGTGGCGCCCGAGTCAAGGGCGGTCGCCGCGTTCATTGGTCCGGCGAGGGCCTGCCGCGGCGTCACCCCGCGCAGCTCGACTACGACGACGGGGAACTTCTTCGTCTGCCCGTCCGCAACCCGCTGGCGGGGTTCGATCCGCAGGTTCACCGGGACGAAGCCACGGCCGTCGGTCCCGGCGAGGACCATGTCGACCATGCCGCCCCACTCCTGCGCGGCGTAGAAGGAGTGGGTCTCGGCCCGCCACATGCCCATCCCGGACAGGTCCGGCAGCATTACGTTCAGGCGGGAAGTGGTGGAGCAGACGCGGCCCTTCGGCTGGAGGTGCCAGTCGTCACCGAACTGCCGGGCGCACAGGCAGGACTGGCGGGAGAGCAGTTCGGTCTCGCCGTCGCATCGGCGCTGGCATCCGCCCTTGGACCACATCTCGTTGTACTGGTTCAGCGGGTCGCCGGGGGTGATCAGTGCCTCGATCGACGACGCCTTCGTGATGACCCGCCACTGGGAGATCGTCGAGTTGAGCGGGTTCCACTGCTCGGGCTCGCCGCCCCACAGCTTCGCGGCGGTGGCGACGTGCTCCTCGCTGTGGGAGGTGATCACCCACGTTGACGAGCGCATCGGACGGTTGCCCTGCGTGTAGCCGGTACGGAGCCGGCCGTGCTCGGCGGCGCGGGCTTGGATGTTCCGGAGTCGGGACCCCATGGTTCAGGCGGCCTTTCGTGCGGCGCGGCGTCGCGGAGCGGGCTCGTGGCCCGGGGCGAACAGCGCGGGGTAGGTGGACGGGGCGGCGTGCAGCCAGCGGGTGGTCTCCAGGGCGCCGCGGAACGCGCGGTGCGCGGTCCGGTCGGCGGGCATCGGGACCAAGGCGTGGCTGGCGGCGCGGAGGTTGAGGACGCCGGTGCGTTCGATGCGGGGCATCGGCTGCTCGGTGTCGTCGGGAAGGAGGACCGACTCGCAGTAGCGGAGCGCGGCCAACTGGAGGGTGTTCTCCGGGTACACCGACCGGGCGGAGCGGGTGGCGGAGGACTTGTAGTCGATCAGCCACAGCTCCAGCCGGCCGTCGGGCCCGGTCGGCAGCCACACCATGAGGTCGGCGGTGCCGGCGTAGCCGAGTCGGCGGTGCAGGCACGTGATCTCGGTGGCCTCGATGTGCTCGGCGAGGTCGACGCCCCACGAGGCGAGCCAGGTGTCGAGTTGGGCGACGTAGGGGTTGACGATCGGGTCGTCGGCGACGGGGGCGCCGAGGACGCGGGCTTCGGCGGCGGTGTGGACGCGGTCGCCGAGGTCGGCGGCCTGCTCGCGGACGTCGCGGTGGACGGCCTTGAGTTCCTTCGTGAGCGCGGTCCGGTCGTCGGCCACACGGTCGGTGAGGAGCGGCCAGCGGTCGAGGGCGTACTCCAGGGTGACCTTGACGCCCCACGGGACGAGGGCCTGCGTCTTGTTGACGGCGGTGTCGATGACGTTGGTGACGGAGACGAGGTCGGGGCCCCCGGCGGGGTCGCTGTAGTAGCGTCCCCGCGCGGTGTCGTGGGCGTGCTTGGGGTTGGTCACTGGGCTCCGTCCTGGGCTTGGCAGTGCTCGGGGTGGTCGGCGGCGAGGCGGGCGAACGCCTGGTCGGCGTCGAGGTCGAGGGCGTGCCGGTCCGGGTCCAGCAACGGGAGGGACTGGCGGAGGGCCTCGATGGCCGTGTTGCGCTGTCGGGTGACGAGGGCGGCGACCTCGGGCTGCAGAGCGGTCACGACGTCTCACCGCCCTCGGTGACGGCGACCCAGCCGGTGAAGTCGTCCGAGTCGAACGGGGACCAGGTGACGTCGCCGTCCTCGACGCGCCAGCCGAACGCGACCGTGTAGGTGCCGTCCGGGGACTGGTCGACAAGCTTGACGAGGAACCGGATGGTGGCCGCGTGGTGCTCGCGGGCGTAGGTGTGGCCGGGCTGGAAGAAGTCGGTGCGGAGGTTGTTGGGGCGGACCGCGCCCCGCTGGACCTTCGACGCGAGGCTGGCGATCGCGTCCGCCGCGTTCTCCTGGCGAGCCGGGTCGGTCGGGTAGTCGCGGGCCTTCTTCAGCAGCCACGCCACGAACTGCGTGTCCCGCTCCGCCAGCACCTCGGTGCGGACCGCGTTGTACAGCTCCTCGACGCGGGCGTCAGTGGTCTCGCGCGGGGTCCACATGTCGGCCAGCAGGTGCACGTACTTGCGGAGTTCGTCGCGGGCGCTCATGACGCCCTCCGCTGCTGGGAGGGGACGGGGCGCGGGGCGGCCAGCTCGGCCGTCGCATCCCGCAACTGCCCCAGCCCAGTGCCGTACACCGGGATCCGGCCCCCGTCCGCGACCCGGTCCAGGAGCTTCTCCACCCGCGCGTCGAACTCGTGCCGGGCGTGGGAGTCCCGGCCCTGGTGCTGCGCCGAGACGGCCAGCTGGTGCAGGTCCGCCATCTCCTCCGCGAACCCCATCGGGTCCTCGGCCGCGTCCGCGAACAGCTCCAGCAGGACCCCGCGGGTCAGCCACTGGGAGACATCGAGGTCGACGCCGTTCGCGGTCGGCCGGAGCGTGATCGGGATCGGAGCGGTGATCGTGTAGTGCTGGTTCATCGAGCGCCTCCTCGGCGGTGGCGGCCAACGGCCGCAGAAGAAGGAGAGGTGGGGAGGTGGCCGGTGCGGGCCCAATGCGGCAGCCGCGGGGCCGGCCGACGGCGAACGGCCTTGACGAGGGCGCGGTAGGCGCGGCGGGGGTTCAGGTCCGCGTTCACCAGCAGGAAGAACGGGACGAGGGAGCCGGAGAACAGGGCGACCGCGAGGAGCACGGCGGCCAGCACGTCGGCGCCCGACTGCCCGGTCACCGCGGGGCGCTCGCCTTCACGCAGCCCTTGTCGTGCTCGGGCTCGCAGGAGCACTTCGCGCAGCCGACGCACCACCTACTCGGGCCGTCACCGCACTCCGTGCACGCACCCTGCTCCGGCCCAGCCTGCGGGGCGAGTCGGATTACGGCGCCGTCGAACTCCGAGCCGTCGAGGCGGTTCCCCTCCCCCGGCGTCCGCCACAAGGCACACACCTTCTCGATCTCCGCGAGCGTCACCCGGCCCGGCACCTCCGGCGAGTGCTGCCAACGGCCCATGGCCGCCGACAGAAGCTGGTCGAGGAAGCCGTGCAGGTCGTGGTCCGACATGCCGTGCGCCCACGGAAGAGCGGGGCCCTGCTCCGGCTCGCGGAGCGCCTGCGTCGGCGCCAGCAGCCGGGTGAGCCCGTCGGCTTCGGCCGTCATCAGATCCTCGGTACGAGCGACCAGCAGCTTCGCCAGGTGCTCGGTGTGCCGGGCGGCCCTCTCCTTCGCGGCCTCCAGCTCGGCGATCCGCTCCCGCAGCCGGGCGTTCTCGGCGTGCTCCCGCCGCATCATGGCGACCGACGACTCCGCCACTGCCACCGCATGCCGCGCCGTCTCCACCGCCAGGTCGTGCTCGGCCGCAGCCTCCGGGTCCTGCAGCAAGCAGGCCGACTCCAGCGCGAACGCCGCCACGCTGGCCAGGTCGTAGGCCGGGCCGTTCACGAACGCCGCGTCAATGACCTTCTTCGCCGCCAAGGCGAGAGGCGAGATACTCATGCCGCCACCGCCGCAGCAACCTCGTGGATGACGGACTCGGACGACGGCAGGACCACGGTCACGTGCACCGGGATCTCCGGGAACCTCACCGGGGAGTCCGTCCACGTCTTCGTGTGCAGCGTCCACACCGTCTGCCCGGACGGCAGGTCCACCTTCGACACGGTGCCGCCCTGCACGAACAGCCACTCGGCCAGCACGTCGATGTCCGTCGCGGTCACCAGCACCGCGTCCGTCGTCGCCTGCACCGCGATGTGCGAGGAGTCGGGAAGCTGCTGGTAGGAGCAGGTCGAGCGGTAGCTCTCTTCGTTCCGGTCACGGGCGGCCTGCCGGTCGAGGAACGACAGCGGCTGTACGACCGGGGTCTGCAATGATGTGGCCACGGTGGCCTCACTTCCTGGTTGATGTGGGCGCCGAGTCGTTGGGTCGTCGGGTCGCATCCGGCGGCCCTTCGGCGCGTTCAGGGGTCAGGTGCCGGCGAGTGCCGGGGTCTTGCGGAGGCGGCGCGGGCGGCCGGTCGACGGCTTCGGCTTGGCGTTCGCCCTGGCCTCGCGCTTCGCGTCGGACTCTTCGAGCGCGATCTCCGCAATCACCGCGAGGTCCGCGGCGGTGAACTTCAGCCGGCCCGCCATGTAGCGGCCGGGGAACTGGCGGCCCTTGCTGCCGTCGGCGGGCCGGTTAAATCCGTCGCGGAGCCACTTCTCGCCGCGCCTGCCGGTCTCGTCGGGGTCGCGGAGTTTAAGCTTCACGGCGGCTTCGGCGACGTCGTAGAACTCGGCGAGCACGGGCTCGTCAGTCGGGGTGGGGGCGTCCGGCGCCTTCGTGGCGGCCATCGGAGTCCTTCCTGTGGTCGTCCTCGTTGGGGGCGAGGAGTCGGCGGTCGTCTTGCTGGATCTGCAGGACGGTGCGCAGGCGCTTGTACGTGGGGGGCCGCACATTCCGCCGCACGCCGTTCTCCAGCTGGCTGAGGTACGGGCCACTGATGCCGGCGGCTTCGGCGCACTCGTCTCTGCTGAGTCCGAGGTCTTTGCGGCGGGTGCGGATCTCCGCCCCGTCCACCGGGATGGTGGGTTGGGGTTTCTCCATGCACTGAACCTAGCGCACGGATCTATATGAAACTAGATGTACGCATCGGTAACTTGTAGATGGCTCTAGTTTTCTCTAGATAGATCTAGTGAGGGCGGGCTTAGTTCTGGCCGCTCACCCTGGGTATCGAGCCATGCACACAGGTGCGTATAGCGGTAGCTAGAGGTAGCTGTCATGATTGGCGGCATGGCGCCCCCCAGCGATCAGACCGCCCGACACCTGCAGAAACTTGCTGCTCTGGTGACACAGCGGCGCGCCCAACTCCGGCTCAGCCAGGAGAAGGCAGCGAAGGTGTGCGGCGGCCTCGCGTACATGACGTACAGGAAAGTGGAGGAGGGGCTGCCTGTCCGGCCCTCCACCTACGCGAAGGTCGAGATCGGCTTCGGTATGCGCGCTGGCTCCTGCAAGGCGGTGATCGACGGCGCAGCCGACTCGATCACGCTGGAGGACGGCACCGAGCTGATCCAGGGTGCGGCCATCACGCCGCTGGATCCGGCCACCCTGGAAGAGGGGTTGCGGGAGGCCGTGCGGAAGGGGGCCACGGTGACAGCTCCCGGGCTCACACTGGGTGAGGTTGAGGCCATGAATGAGCGAATCATGGAGGAGTTGCGAAGGCGTGGAATTTTGCCCTCCGGGCTGTGAACTGCAGCCTTCCGCAGCACAACCTTTTCACCGTTACCGTAACGTTACCTCTTGAGGCTGATGAATCCTCAATTACCCCTACCCGCGCACACGTTCGGCGTGTGACGCTTGGGCTTCCACTCAGGGGGTTTCCCGCACGGCAGCAATAGGGGGACCTGGTATGGCAACGGTGATCCAGTACGACGAGCCCGGCTTCATGGGCCGAGTCCTCGACGTAGCAGGTGAGATCGTTTGCATCCTGGCCCCGGCAGCCGCCACCGACCGTTCGATTCAGGCGAACGTGAGGCGAACGTTCCGAGGCCAGGGAATCGACTGCCGAAGCTGCGCCGAATGCCCCGTAGGGCAAGCGGAACAGGCAGAGTAGAGGCAGTCAGCACGCGGAAGCCGGCGGTAGGGGTGCCTGCCGGCACATCCGCGTTTCACGCTCGAACCATCTGGGGGGATGGCGCATGCCGTATCCCGAGCAGCGCGGGAACAAGTGGCGCGTTCGGTGGAACACCGGTAAGAAGCACCCCGAGTCGGGGCGCTGGCTGTACGACTCGCAGGGCGGGTTCAACTCCCGCGAGGACGCGATCGCCTACGGCCTGGACCGCGAGTCCGACATCCGCAACGACCGGTACATCAGCCGCCGCGACGGCGACACGCTCATGAGCGAGTACTGCCGGACCTGGCAACAGACTCTCGACGTCGGGCACCTGAGGCGCCGGAACATCGAGTCCTACATCCGCCTGTACATCGAGCCGCGGTGGGGCGACATGGCCGTCGCCGACATCCGGCCCTCCGCCTACCGGGCGTGGGAGCTGTGGCTGAAGGACCAGCCAAACATCGGCGACCGCTACCGGCGCGAGATCCTCCTGGTGTTCAGCATGATGATGGACGACGCCGTCAACGACGGCATGCGGCAGCTCAGCCCCGTGCCCAAGCAGCGCAAGCGCGGCCGGTACGTGAAGACGAAGCGGGAGCGGAAGCGGCCCATGCTCATGGCCGACGTCCACCAGCTCGCCACCAACGCCGCGACGTTCTGGGGATTCCCCGGCTACGTGTACGTCCTCACCATGGCCTGCACCGGCATGCGCCCCGCCGAGGCATACGCCCTGCGCCGCGAGTACTGCCACCCCAACTGGCCCGGCTCCGACCCGCGCGTCGACCCCGCCGAAGAGGTCCGCTACGACGAGGACTTGGAGCGGTACGCCAGCGAGAAGCCGATGCCCGCGCTGCGCGTAGAGTGGCAGCACCAGCGGGAGGACGGCGAGCTGAAGCTGTTCCCGCCGAAGTACGAGTCCCGGCGGACGCTGGTCGTGCCGCAGTTCCTCGCGGAGCTGCTGGAGATGCTCCTCGCCTCGCACGAGTCAGAGTGGGTGTTTCCTTCAATCAATGGCGGCGAACTCGCCAAGGCGAATTTCACCTACCACTACTGGCGGCCCATCGCCGACGGCCGCGACGCGTCCGTGCCGCGGCAGAAGGGCGCCGGCCGGGGTGGCACGTGGCGCCCCCTGCCGAAGATCCCGGCGGTGCCGGGCTGGGTGGGGAAGCGGCAGTACCTGCTGCGGCACGGGCATAAGGAGTGGCTCGACGAGGACGGGCACTCGCGGATCGCGGTCGAGTCGCGGATGGGTCATGAGCTGGCGGGCGTTGAGGGGCTGTACGGGAACGTGACGCCGGCGATGGAGGTGTCGGTGGGGGCTTCTCTTCAGGAGCGGTGGCTGCGGTTTGCTGCGGGGCTGCCAGAGGGTTGGGAGCCCGAATCTCCCAGTCCTCTCCCAGTTGGCTTCTCTGAGTGGGTGAAGGTGCAGGTCAGTGCGGGTGTGGGTTTGTTGTCGTGACGTTGTTCATGAAGTTCATCTCCACCAAGAGCTTCATGCCGTTCGTCTGGTATCGCATCGTGCTCGGCATCGTCATCATCGCCCTGGTCGCGACGGGTGCCCTCAGCCCGCACGCCGCGGAGTCCTCCGGCTGAGACGAACCGCTTGGGTAGCCGTGCGGTAGCGCAGTGTCAGTGCTTGCCCCTAGGCTTGTCCGCATGTCCCCCGATTACGTGACGCCTGGTTCCGTGCGGTCCGCCGCGGAGCTGAACGATCAGATCCGTGCCCTGTGGCGGCGCGCGGGCGGGACCCTGTCCGCGCAGGAGCGTGTGGAGTACGAGCTGCTGGTGGTCGAGTGGGCGACCGCGATCCGTGGCGAGGTCATCGAGGCGGCCTGAGGGGCGGGTCCGTCCGCCCCCGCCCCGGCCCCGGTCAGCGACCGCCCGCCACCCGGAGCACCGTCCCCGTCGTGTACGACGCCTCGGGCGACAGCAGCCAGCAGATCGCCGCGGCGATCTCCTCCGCCCGGCCCGCCCGCCCCATCGGCACCGCCGCCCCCATCCGCGCCGCCCGGCCCGCGTCGCCCGCCGCCGCGTGCATCTCGGTGTCGATCACCCCGGGCGCGACGGCGTTGACCCGGATCCCGTCCGGGCCGAGTTCCTTGGCCAGCCCCAGCGTCAGCGCGTCGACGCCCGCCTTGCTCGCCGCGTAGTGCACGTACTCCCCCGGGCTGCCGAGGGTCGCGGCACCCGACGACACGTTCACGATCGCACCGCTGCCCCGCGGAGTCATCAGCCGCGCCGCCCGCCGGGCGCACAGCAGCACGCCCAGCAGGTTGACATCGAGGACCCGCCGCAGGTCCGCGGTGTCGCTGTCGGCGAGCCGCCCCAGCGGGCCGGTCACGGCCGCGTTGTTCACCAGCCCCGTCACCGCGCCCAGCCGCTCCTCCGCCACGTCGAAGAGCCGCTCGACGTCGGCCTCGACGGACGTGTCCGCGCGCACCGCGACACCGCGGCCGCCCGCCTCGCGCACCCCTGCCACGACCGCCTCGGCGGCCGTGGAATCCCGCGCGTAGCCGACGACGACGTCGTGCCCGTCCGCCGCGAGACGCAGGCAGGTCGCCGCACCGATCCCCCGGCTGCCGCCGGTGACCACCGTGATGGGCCGTGCCATGAGTACCTCCCCGTTTTGATCGATCATCGATCATCCTAGGTCAGGCCTCACGCGCCGGACAGAGCTCGGTGTGATCAACTGAATTCACCCTCGTCGCGTGGGCACACTGCAGGGATCACCGGGTAGGGATCACCGGCCAGGGAGGAGAGCCCGTGAAGACGCTCGACCGATGGCTCGCCTCGCCGTGGCGGCGCTCGGCCCTCGCCGTGCTCGTCGGGGCCCTGCCCGTGCTCGCCTTCCCGGGCCCGGCCCTGTGGTGGTGGGCCTGGTTCGCGCTGGTCCCCTGGATCCTGCTGGCCCGGACCGCGCCGGGCGGCAGGCGCGCGGCGTACGACGGGTGGTGCGGCGGGTTCGGGTTCGTGCTGGCCATGCACCACTGGCTGCTGCCCAACCTGCACGTGTTCACGTTCGTCATCGCCGCACTGCTCGGCGCGCTGTGGGTCCCCTGGGGCTGGCTGGTGCGCCGGACGCTGGGCGGGGCTCCGTCCGCCGGCCGGGTCGCGGCGGCCCTGGTGGTGCTGCCGTCGGGCTGGCTGCTGGCGGAGCTGGTCCGCTCCTGGCAGGGGCTCGGCGGCCCCTGGGGGATGCTCGGCGCCAGCCAGTGGCAGGTCGCCCCGGCGCTGCGGCTCGCCTCGGTGGGCGGCGTGTGGCTGCTCAGCTTCCTGGTCGTGGCCGTCAACGTCGCGCTCGCCGTCCTCGTCGCCGTGCGCCGCGCCAGGGTGCCGGCCCTGGCCGGGCTCCTCGCCGCGGCCGCGGCGACCTCGGCGGCCTGGGTCTGGTCACCGCGCCCGGGCACCGACGAGCGGGCCGCGATCGCCGTGGTCCAGCCGGGCGTCGTCGCCGGGGCGGACAGCGCCGACCGGCGCTTCGACCGCGAGGAGCGGCTGACCCGGCGGCTCGCGGACCGGGACCTCGATCTGATCGTCTGGGGCGAGAGCAGCGTCGGTTTCGACCTGGAAGAACGGCCGGACCTCGCCCGGCGGCTCGCCGCGCTGTCCCGGGAGACCGGGGCGGACATCCTGGTCAACGTGGACGCGCGGCGCTCCGACAAACCCGGCATCTACAAGAGTTCGGTGCTCGTCGGCCCCCAGGGCCCGACCGGCGACCGGTACGACAAGATGCGACTCGTCCCCTTCGGGGAGTACGTGCCCTTCCGCTCACTGCTCGGCTGGGCCACCTCCGTGGGCAAGGCGGCGGGTGAGGACCGCAGGCGGGGCACCGAGCAGGTGGTGATGGACGTCGGCGACGGCCTGCGGATCGGGCCGATGGTCTGCTTCGAGAGCGCGTTCCCCGACATGAGCCGCAGCCTCGCCGCCGACGGCGCCGAGGTGCTGGTCGCCCAGTCCTCGACCTCGACCTTCCAGCACACCTGGGCTCCCGAGCAGCACGCCTCGCTCGCCGCGCTGCGCGCCGCCGAGACCGGCCGGCCGATGGTGCACGCGACGCTGACCGGCGTCTCCGCCGTCTACGACGCGAACGGCGCGCGGATCGGCTCCTGGCTCGGCACCGACGCGAGCGCCTCACGGGTGTACGAGATCCCCCTCACCCACGGCACCACGCCGTACGTGCGCTACGGCGACTGGACGGTGTACGCGGCGCTGCTCACCCTCGCGGCCTGGGGCGCCGCGGAGGGCGTACGGACGGTGCGGCTCAGGCGGAGCGGTCCAGCACGGCCCGCACCACGCGCTCGCACAGCTCATGGGTCTCCAGCGCGTCCCGGGCGCTGAGCACCTCACCGGAGCGCACCGCGTCGAGGAAGGCGAGCACCGCCTGCTCGATGCCGCGCTGGCGGGCCACGGGAACCCAGTCGCCGCGCCGTCGCACGGTCGGCTGGCCCTTGTGGTCGATCACCTCGGCCAGGTTGACCACCTGGCGCTTGGTGTCCTGGCCCGAGACCTCCAGGACCTCCTCCGCCGAGCCGCTGAGCCGGTTCATCACGCCCAGCGCGGTGAAACCGTCCCCGGCGAGCTGGAGCACGACGTGGTGGAGCAGGCCGCCCTCGGCACGGGCGCGCACGGTCACGTCGTCGACCGGTCCCGGCACCAGGAACCTCAGCGTGTCGACGACGTGGATGAAGTCGTCGAGGATCATCGTGCGCGGATCCTCGGGCAGTCCGGTGCGGTTCTTCTGCATGAGGATCAGCTCGCGCGGGTGCTCGGCGCACTGCGCGTACCCGGGGGCGTGGCGCCGGTTGAAGCCGACGGCGAGGCTGGTGCCGCGCTTCTCGGCGAGGGTCACCAGGCGTTCGGAGTCGGCGAGTTCGTAGGCGAGGGGCTTGTCGACGTAGGTGGCGACGCCGGCTTCGAGGAGCCGGGTCACGATCTGGGGGTGGGCCGCCGTCGGCGCGTGCACGAAGGCGGCCTCCAGGCCCTCGGCGAGGAGCGCGTCGAGGTCGGCGTGGCGCCGCGCCGACGGGATGCGCAGCCGGTCAGCGACCCGGGTGAGGGTGGCCGGGGTGCGGGTCTGCAGGTGCAGTTCGATCCCGGGGAGGGCGGCGAGCACCGGCAGGTAGGCCTTCTGCGCGATGTCGCCGAGTCCGATGCAGCCGACCTTCACGGAATGTGCTCCTCTAACGCTCGTCACGCTCGCCGACCTGGGTCCGCCGGGAAGCATACGGGGGCTGCGGGGGCCGCCAGTCGGCGATGCCGTCGAAGCCGCGCAGGAACAGGGCGGGTCCGGCCTTGGACAGGGCGAGGATCGCGGTGTCGCGGACCGCTCTCCCGGCACGGTTGCTCATCAGGTTGAGGCGGGCCACCTTGACGGCCTGGCGGGCGATCGCGGTGGTGCGGGGCAGCCGGGCGGCCGTGTAGGCGGCGAGGTCCTGGCTGTGGTGGGCGAGCACGACCGCGTCCTCGATGGCCTGGTTGCCGCCCTGGCCGAGGTTGGGCGGCATGGCGTGCGCGGCGTCCCCGAGCAGGGCGACCCGGCCGCGGTGGTGGGCCGGCAGCGGTTCGGCGATGTGGTGCACGTCGTGGCGCAGGACGTCCTCGGGGCGGGCGGCCGCGAGGACGGCGGGGATCGGGTCGTGCCAGTCGCCGTAGCGGTGCAGCAGTTCGGCCCTCTCGTCGGCCGCGTGTCCGCCGGCCGGGGTGACGGCGGCGGCGTAGGCGTAGACCCGGCCGTCCCTGAGCGGGTGCGTGCCCCAGATGCGGCCCCGGCCCCAGGTCTCGTGGGAGGCGAACTCGGCGCCGGGGACGGGGATCACGATCCGCCAGGTGGTGAAGCCGGAGTAGACGGGGCCCGGGTGGTCCGGGAAGAGCGCGCGGCGCACGACGGAGTGGATGCCGTCGGCCGCGACGACCAGGTCGGCCTCCAGCTCGCCTCCCGGGGCGCGGACCGTGGCCGGACGGTAGCGGTCCCCGGGGTCGGCGACCATCGCGTCGGCGGCCGTGCGCACGGCGTCCGGCGGCAGCAGCGCGGCGAGGCGCTCGATGAGGGTGGACCGGTGCAGCAGCACCAGCGGACCGCCGAAGCGTGCCGCCGCGGCCTCGGCGCTGGACCGGGAGAGCCAGCGCCCGCCGGGGGTGCGCAGTCCCCCGTCGCCCTGCCAGGCGGCGAGGTCGCGGATCTCCTCGCCGAGGCCGATCACGTCCAGGGCGCGCAGGGCGTTGGGCGACAGCGAGATGGCCGCGCCGATCGGCCGCAGGGAGGGGGCGCGCTCCAGGACGGTGACCCGCAGGCCGCTCTGGTGCAGGGCGGCCGCCGCGGTCAGGCCGCCGATGCCGCCGCCGATCACGACGGCGCTCCTCGTGCGATTCATGGCTCTCCCCGGCGCTCTCTTGTGCACGTAGCGCACTACAGCTGTAGTATCGCCTGCCGTCGACCGTACTACAGCCGTAGTGCAACCGGTAGGTTGACCTCCATGTCCGCACGCACCGCGTCCCCCGGCCCCTCGTCGGGCGCCTCCCGCGCCGGCCTGGTCGCCGACGCCGCCCTGGCCCTGCTCGCCGAGCGCGGGATGCGCGGGCTGACGCACCGGGCGGTCGACGAGGCGGCCGTGCTTCCCCAGGGCTCCACCTCCAACGTCGCGCGGACCCGGCAGGCGCTGCTGGAGCTGGCGGTGCGGCGGCTGGCCGACCGGGAGGCCCGGGTGCTGGCGCTGCACGAGATGCCGGACCCGCGCGCCGGCCTCGACACCCTGGTGGACGCGCTGGCGCTGGCGACGCACCGCGCCCTGACCCGCAACCGCGCGCTGACGCTGGCCCGGTACGAACTGGCGCTGGAGGCCACGCGCCGCCCCGAGCTGCGGGCGCACTTCGACGCGGCGGGCGCCCGCTTCCGGGAGCAACTGGGCGCGCTCGTCACCGCGATGGGCTCGGCCGACCCGGCCCGGCACGTACTCTCGCTGGTCGCCTGGGCGGACGGCCTGATGTTCAGCTGTGTGGCCGGGACCTTCCACGCCGAGGTGCCGAGCCTCGAAGACGTGCGGTCGGGGCTGCGGGAGCTCCTGGACGGCATGCTGGGCGGCGGGCCGGACAGCTGAAAACTCCTGGTGGGACCGGCCGTTCTGGGCGACGATGCCGGGATGACGACCGAACGCCAGGAACCCGCCACCGACGCCGACGAACGCACCATGCTGGAAGGCTGGCTCGAGTACCACCGGCAGACCCTCGCCTGGAAGTGCGAGGGGCTGACCGACGAGCAGTTGAGGACGGCCGCCGTGGCACCGTCGACGCTGTCCCTGATGGGACTCGTCCGGCACATGGCGGAGGTGGAGCGCAGCTGGTACCGCAGGGTGCTGGTGGCCGAGGACGCGGGCCCGATCTACTACTCCGACGAGGACCCGGACGGAGAGTTCCGGCTCACCGGGTCGGACACCTTCGCTGAGGCCCACGCCACCTGGCAGGCCGAGATCGAGACGGCCCGGCGCAACGCGGCCGGCGTCTCCCTGGACGCGTTGAGCCGGGGCAAGCACCGGCGCACCGGCGAGCGCTTCTCCCTGCGCTGGATCCACACCCACATGATCGAGGAGTACGCGCGTCACAACGGGCACGCGGACCTGATCCGCGAGCGCCTGGACGGAGCCACCGGCGACTGACGTCACCTCCGCTCGCCCACGGGACTCCGTACGGGGCCGGAGATCACCCGTGCGGGGCAACCTCCGCTCGTCCGGCGCCGGTCGGCGGGCCCGAACCAGCAGAGTGGCGCGGGTGCATCGAACGACGACCACCGCAACGCTTCTGGTGACCGTGGCTGTCTCGGCCCTGACCGGCTGTACGACGGTCCGGGGTCCGGCCCCGGCCGACCCGTCGGTGCCCGGGGCCCGCTCGTCCGCGCCGCGCCCGGACGGCCCGCCCGAGCCCCGGGTGGTACAGGCCCCGGCCCGGGAGGCGTTGGAGATGATCGGTCCCTCCCCGGCCCCGGAGCGCGCCGGCGGACAACCGCGCCGTACGAAGCCCCCGGCCGCGCCGTCCGCGCCGCACCGTCCCCCGGCCGCCCGCGCTCCCGAACGGCGGCCCGCCCGCCCGGCGGCACCGGAGCACACCCGGCCGCCCGCGACCTCCCGGCCCCGGGCGCCGGAGCTGCCCGGCGGGTCCGGCGGCGGCACCGGCGGGAAGGCGGACGTGTGCTCCCTCGGCAAGCAGTACGGCGGCTGGCGGCCGGGCAGCCCCGAGGCCCGCATCTGCGAGCAGGCGTACGGCCGCTGAGCCAGGACCGCACCGCACGGGGGCGGGCCTCAGGGCCGCTGCCGCGGTGGCCGGCCCCACCCCTCGGGCAGGTCGGGCCCGCCCGTGCCCCGGGCGGCGCGGTCCAGGCGCAGCTCCAGCCGGTCGATCGAGGCGCGTACGCCCTCCCCGTAGCGCCCTGGGGCGAGGGACTCCGCCGCGGCGCGGGCGCGCCCCAGGTGCAGCCGGGCGGCCTCGCGGTGTCCGAGCCGGTCGTAGTCCGCGGCCACGTTCAGATGGAGCGAGGGGTAGAGGGCCCGGGCGGCGGGGGTGCCCTCGTGCCGGTCGGCGAGCAGGTCCTCCGTCAGTTCCTCGGCGGCCGACAGCGCCCGCAGGTCCCAGGCCAGCTCTTCCTCGGGGTCGTCCTGGGTGTCGGCCAGGTAGTGGGCCAGCGTGCAGCGGTGCAGGGCGTCGCCGCGATCGCCGATCTCCGCCCACAGGCCGAGGAAGCGGTGCCGGGCCTCCTCGCGGTCCCCCGCGTGATGCAGCATGGCGATCTGGCCGATCCGCGTCAGCACGGCGTCCGGCGCCGCCTGCTCCTGTCCCTTCGCCACCGCGTCCTCCGTGCCCTCGTCGGCTGTCCCGACGACGCTAACCGCACGCGCCCGCTTTGCCCGACAGGCGGCACCGGGCCCGGCTCAGCCCAGGTTCGGGATGGTCCAGTCGATCGGCTCGTGGCCCTGCCCGGCGACCGCCTCGTTGATCTGCGTGAAGGGGCGGGAGCCGAAGAACTTCTTGGCGGACAGCGGGGAGGGGTGCGCCCCCTTGACCACGACGTGCCGCGTCTCGTCGATCAGCGGCAGCTTCTTCTGCGCGTAGTTGCCCCACAGCACGAACACCGCCGGGTCGGTCCGGTCGGCCACCGCGCGGATCACCGCGTCGGTGAACAGCTCCCAGCCGCGCGACTTGTGCGAGTTCGCCTCACCGGCCCGGACCGTGAGCACCGCGTTGAGCAGCAGGACGCCCTGCTTCGCCCACGGCATCAGATAGCCGTTGTCCGGGATCGGGGTGTCCAGCTCCGCGTGCATCTCCTTGTAGATGTTGCGCAGCGACGGCGGGACCTTCACTCCCGGCCGGACCGAGAAGCACAGCCCGTGCCCCTGACCCTCGCCGTGATACGGGTCCTGGCCGAGGACCAGCACCTTCACCCGGTCGAACGGTGTGGCCTCCAGCGCGGCGAAGACCTCCTCGCGCGGCGGGTAGACGGGGCCGTTCGCCCGCTCCTCCTCGACGAACTCCATCAGCTCCTTGAAGTAGGACTGTTGCAGCTCGCCCCCCAGCACCTCGCGCCAGGACTCGGGCAGCATGGCGATGTCGGTCACGTCAACTTCCTTACGCTGTGCGGTGGCTTCCAGTGCTCACGAACCTACCGCCGACCACTGACAACGGCGGCGCCTACCAGCTCGTCTTCCGTTGGAACTGCCACATCATCATGATCGTCGACGGGTCCAGGGCCTGCTCCGCGCCCGAGATGTCGGTACTGACGGCCAGGTACTGCTTGCCCTGCCACAGCGGCAGCAGCCGCGCGTCGTCCACCATGATCTGCTGCGCCTGCTCGAACTCCCGCTCCACGTTGGCCCGGTCGCTCTCCCGGCGCGAGCGCGGCAGCAGCTCACCGGTGATCTTCGGCGTGTGGTAGGGCGTGCCGAGCGCGTTCTGCTCGCCGACGAAGGGGGCGATGAAGTTCTCCGCGTCCGGGAAGTCCGGGGACCAGCCCCGGCCGAAGGCCGGGTACTCGCCCTTCTGGTATCCGGCGACGTACGTCTTCCAGGGCCGGCTCTTGAGGGTGACCTTGAACAGGCCGGAGGCGTCGAGCTGCCGCTTGAGCTCCTTGAACTCCAGCGCCGTCTCGGAGCCGTAGCGGTCGGTGGTGTACCAGAGGGTGAGCGGGACCGGCTCCGTGATGCCGGCGTCCTCGAGTATCTCGCGGGCCTTGGGGACGCTGGGGTCGCCGTAGTCGTCGAAGAAGCCCGTGGTGTGGCCGGTGAGGCCCTTGGGGACCATCGAGTACAGCGGGTCGACGGTGTCCTGGTAGATCTTGTGGGCGATCACCGTCCGGTCGATCACCTGGGCGACGGCCTGGCGCACTTCCCTGCGTCCCGCCCACGGGTCCTCGGGGTTGAAGACGAGGTAGCTGATCTCCGTACCGCTGCCCTCGACCAGCTGGAGGTTCTCCTCCTTGCCCTCCTTGCCCTGGAGCCTGATGACGTCGTCGGCGGCGAGGCCGCGGTAGGTCACCTGGATGTCTCCGTCGCGCAGCGCCTTCACCATGCCGGCGGAGTCCTTGAAGTAGCGGATGGTCACCGCCTCGTTGTGCCGCTCGGCGAAGCCCTCGTAGCGGTCGTTGCGCACCAGTTCGGCCCGTTCGCCGTCCTCGTACGACTGGAGGGTGTACGGTCCCGAGCCCACCACACCGTTGCCTTCGCGCAGGGCGTCCGCGGGATAGTCGTCGGGGTCGACGATCGACATGGCGGGCGTGGCGAGCACGAACGGGAAGGTGGCGTCGGGCTTGTTGAGGTGGAAGACCACCTCGCGCTCGCTCGGCGCCTGGACCCGTTCGAGGCTGCCGAGCAGGCCGGCCGGACCACCGTTGACGTTGATGTCCTTGATCCGGTCGATCGAGTACTTGACGGCCCGGGCGTCGAGTCGGTCGCCGTTGGAGAAGGTCAGGCCCTCGCGCAATGCGCAGCGGTACACCTGGTTGGTGCTGTCGGTGAACGAGCACTGCTCGGCGGCGTCGGGCTGGGGTGCGGTGGCTCCGCTGGGGTAACTGAGCAGCGTCTGGTAGATGTTCCGGAACAGCTCCCAGGAGCCGTCCCAGGACGCGGCCGGATCGAGCGTGCTGGGGGCGCTGGTCGTCCCCACCACGATCGGCCCCTCGTCCTGCGGACCGTCGGACGACAGGATGCCGCATCCGGTGACCAGTGACGATATGGACACGATGGCCGCGACCCGCCGCAGGCCTCGCTTCCGGTTGAACACGCGCACGCTCCTCGATCCGCCGTACCAAGGGTCGGCAGACCATACCGCAGCGCCCCGCGCCCTGAACCCCCTTCTGAACAGGGGTTTTGATCATTTGAGGATGACTACGTTGTCATCGTGCACCGGGTTCCGATACGCGGACACGGGCGCCGTTCTCGTCGACGGCGCCCGTGTCCGGGATCGATCTCGAGGGGTCCTCGTGGGCGAGATCAGGCCACGCCGGCGTTGAGGAAGATGCCGCCGTCGACGACGAGCGTCTGACCGGTGACCCACGCGGACTGCTCCGAGGTGAGGAACTCGGCGGCGCCCCCGATGTCGGAGGGCACGCCGAGCCGGCCCAGCGGGTAGCCCGAGGCGGCCTCCTCCTCGCGGCCCTCGTACAGGGCGGCGGCGAACTTGGTCTTCACGACCGCCGGGGCGATCGCGTTGACCCGCACCTTCGGCGCGAACTCGTGCGCCAGCTGCGCGGTGAGGTTGATCAGCGCCGCCTTGCTGACGCCGTACGCGGCGATGAAGGGCGAGGGCGACAGGCCCGCGACGGAGGCGATGTTGACGATCGCACCGCCGTTGTCCTTCTGCCAGGCGTGCCAGGTGCGCTGGGCGAACCCGAGCGCCGAGATCACGTTGGTCTCGAAGACCTTGCGCGCCACGTTCAGGTCGAGATCGGCGATCGGGCCGAACACCGGGTTGGTTCCGGCGTTGTTGACGAGGAAGTCGACGCGGCCGAAGGCCTCCATCACGCGCTCGACGGCGACGGCCTGGTGGGCCTCGTCGTGCGCCTTGCCGGCGACGCCGATGACCCGGTCGGAGCCGAGCCGGTCGACGGCCTCCTTCAGCGCGTCCTCGTTGCGGCCGGTGATGCAGACCCGGTCGCCGCGCGCGACGAGCGCCTCGGCGACGCCGTAGCCGATGCCGCGGCTGGCGCCCGTGACGAGCGCGACCTTGCCGGAGAGGGCGGGGAGTTCAGTCATGTTCAGTGGTCCCTAATCCCGGTGTTCCCTGGTCTCCGCGCGCCCTAGTCGAGCGGCCCGCCGGCCACGTACAGCACCTGGCCGGAGACGAAGCCGGCGGCCTCGCCGGTGAAGAAGGCGATGGCGTTGGCGATGTCGTCGGGCTCGCCGACGCGCGCGACCGGGATCTGGGTGGCGGCGGCGGCCTTGAAGTCGTCGAAGCCCATGCCGACGCGGTCGGCGGTCGCCTTGGTCATCTCGGTGGCGATGAAGCCGGGGGCGACGGCGTTGGCGGTGACGCCGAACTTGCCCAGTTCCTTGGCGAGGGTCTTGGTGAAGCCCTGGAGACCGGCCTTGGCGGCGGAGTAGTTGACCTGGCCGCGGTTGCCGAGGGCGGAGGAGGAGGAGAGGTTGACGATCCGCCCGAACTTGGCGTCCACCATGTGCTTCTGGCAGGCCTTCGACATCAGGAAGGCGCCGCGCAGGTGCACGTTCATGACGGTGTCCCAGTCGGAGACGCTCATCTTGAACAGCAGGTTGTCGCGCAGCACGCCCGCGTTGTTGACGAGGATGGTCGGCGCGCCCAGCTCCTCGGCGATCCGCGCTACGGCCGCCTCGACCTGCGTCTCGTCGGAGACGTCGCAGCCGACCGCGATCGCCTTGCCGCCGGCCGCCGTGATCTTCTCCACGGTGTCCTTGCAGGCGGCCTCGTCGAGGTCGATGACGGCGACGGCGCGGCCCTCGGCGGCCAGTCGTACGGCGGTGGCGGCACCGATGCCGCGCGCGGCTCCGGTGACTACGGCGACCCGCTGCTCAGTGGTGGACATTCGCTGCTTCTCCTCGTCCTGGTGATGCGGCCCGTGCGGAGCGTGCGCCCTCGGGTGAGCGACCGCTTAGTACCTTCCGCAGACGTGACGCTAGAAGCCCTGGCACCCGGTGTCAACGGGACACCGGCACGGTGTGATCCATTACCTGGCCCTCCCGGTGTGCCGCTCCGCCCCGGTCGCCCGATCGGCCCAGCGCTGCGGGCCGCCCGGCCGCCGGACCCCTAGCGTCGAACCGCGAGCCACTCGTGGCCGGAAAGGAGGCGTCCATGCGCCGTCGTACCGGTGCAGCAGGCATAGCCGTCGCGATCGCCGCGATCGTGCCGCTGGCCCACCCCGCACCCGCCCAGGACCTCGAATCGAACCTGGAGCCGGAGTGCCGGAGCTTCACCTATCAGGAAGCGGTACCGATCGGGCTCGACGAGGACCCGGGCGCCCCGGACCCGTCGTGCCCCGACGAAGTGTCCGAAGGCCCGTCCGACGGGGCCCCACTGGAGGAGGGCCGGCCCGATGACGGCCGACTCGACGGGGGCGGAGTCGGCGGCGGGCGACTCGACGGGGGTCTGCCCGACGGAAGCGGAGCGGGCCAGGGCCGGCCGGACGAGAACGGCTCCGGCGCGGGCGGACTCGGTGGGGGCGGACTCGGTGGGAGCGGACTCGGCCAGGGCCGGCCCGGCGAGGGCCGGACCGACCAGAGCCGGCCAGGGCAGTCGGACTTCGGCGGCCAGGGCCCCTTCGACCAGGGCGGAATCCGTGAGGTCCGGGAGGACGACGGCGCGGGCGGCGCGGCACACGCCGACCGGGACCAGCTCCCGACGATCTCCGCCACCTCCGTGCCGCGTCCGGCCACCACGGCGCCCGCCCCGGTCGTGACCACACCGGCGCCCGTCACCTCCCCCGCCGTGACGCCGACCCTCGGTACGCAGGGCGGCCTGGGCGGCGCCTCGGGCACCGGGCCCAGCGACTGGGACATCGGCATCGGCCTGAGCTTCGTCACCGGCGCCGCGCTCGCGGCGGGCTGCGTGATCAGGCGCCGCCGACGCGCCTGAGGCACGCCCCGGGCCGCAGGCGCCCGATCGTCCGGGCGGGCCCCGCCCCTACCGCACCAGCAGGCCGAGGAGCCGTTCCGCCTCGGCCGCCGGATCGGCCGTGAGGCCGGTGTGGACGGGGCCCGGCTGGACGATGGTCGACCGGGGCGCGATCAGCCAGCGGAACCGGCGGCCGGGATCGTCCTCGGCCGCCTGGCCGGCCGCGTCCCCTCCGGCGCACACCCCCTCCACGGCGCGCAGCGCCGCGCGCACCCCCGGCAGGTCCACCCGCGGGTCCAGCGCCAGCAGCCGCCCCTCGTCGAGGTGGGTGCGGGCGCCGACGTAGGACCGGGCGCGGCAGTAGACGAGCACGCCGGCGTTGACGCACTCCCCGCGCTCCACGCGCGGCACGACGCGCAGCAGCGCGTACTCGAAGACGTGGCGGTCGCTCACCGCACCCCCTGGACGCGTTCGTGGATCGTGGCGGCCCGCGCGAGCAGGGGCCCGGCGTAGGCACGGCGGAGGTCGTCGGGGGTGGCGAAGCCGGGTTCGTCTCGCAGCCACACGTCCGGGATCTCGGCGGTGACCTCGGCGAGGAGTTCCTCGGTGACCAGCGGCGCGAGCGCGGCGGCGGCCGAGCGGACGTCCGGGGCGAAGCGCGCCAGGGCGTGGTCGGAGGCGTCGTAGGGGCGGGCGGCGGACGCCTCGGCGCCGGGCCAGTTGTGGTGCCAGATCATGGTGGCGCCGTGGTCGATGAGCCACGTCTCGCCGCGCAGGCGCAGCAGGTTGGGGTTGCGCCAGGAGCGGTCGACGTTGTTGACCAGCGCGTCGAACCAGACGATCCGTCCGGCCTCCCGCGCGCTCACCTCGAAGGCGAGCGGGTCGAAGCCGAGCGCGCCGGAGAGGAAGTCCATGCCGAGGTTGGTGCCGCCGCTGGACTTGAGCAGTTCCTGCACCTGCTGGTCGGGTTCGCCGAGCCCGAGCACCGGATCGAGGTCGACGGTCACCAGCCGCGGCACCCGGAAGCCCAGCCGGCGGGCGAGTTCGCCGCAGACCACCTCGGCGACGAGCGTCTTGCGGCCCTGGCCCGCGCCGGTGAACTTCAGGACGTAGGTCCCGAGGTCGTCGGCCTCGACGAGTCCCGGCAGCGAGCCGCCCTCACGCAGCGGCGTGATGTAGCGGGTCGCGAGGACCTCTCTCAACACTTGTGCGGGCCACCCGTCTCTTCAGCCATGACCGTCCCCGCGGGGAGGCTTCCCCCCAGGCATGGAGTGAGCATAGTGACCGGGGGTGACCGTCGGCGAGACGGGCCCGGACCGACGCCCTCCGGGAACCTGTTTCTCGCGTATCCGTAGCACCCGTGCCCGGATGTACGCGTGGTGGCCGCGCTCCCTGGGTTGCCGACACCGGCCCACGCCGCCCCCGCGCGTGCCCCCTTCCCGCCGTTCACCGCACCAGGAGCCTGCCTTGGCCAACTCGGTCTTCGATCCGTGTCCCGCGGCGTCGCGAGCGGCGTCCCTCCTGCTCCCCGCGGCGCCCTCGGCCGTGCGCGAGGGCCGCCGCCGTGTCGGGGCGACGCTGCTCTCCTGGGGCCTTTGCCTGGACGACGACTCCTCCTGGTCACTCACGGTGGTCTGCGGCGAGTTGCTCGCCCGCGCCGTGCGGCGCGCGGCCGGAGGACCGGACGGACGGCTCGCGGTCGGCGTCGACGTGGAGGGCGACCAGCTCATCGTCGACGTACGCGAAGTGCTCGGCGGCGCCGCGCCGTCCGCCCGCGCCTGCCGAAGCCCGCGACGAGGACGGCTGGGGTCTCGCCCTGGTCGACGCCCACTGCACGGCACGCACCGAGCGCACTCCCGCCGGGTCCCGTTACTGGGCCGTCGTCACACTTCCCGGCGGGGCGTTCCCGGGCCCCTCGCCGGACGTGGAACGCCTGGCGAGGGGCTGGCGGCCGTGGTGGCCTACCGCCCCGAGGAGTGGGGCACCGGCGGTCTGCCGCTGGGCGCGCCGGCCGTCTCCTGTCCTCCCGGTCTCGCGGTCTTCCGGCACCGGCTGCGCGCCTGGGGAGTGGACCGGGTGCGCCGGGCCGCCTCGCGCACCAGCCCCCGGAGGTCCGCCGGCCGGGCCGCCCCGCCTTCGACGACCGGCTCTCCCCCAGGGAGCGTGAGGTGGCGGAGCCGGCCGCCCGCGGCCTGATGAACCGTGAGATCGCGGTGGTGCTGCACCTGTCGCCCCGGACGGTGGAACAGCATGTCGCCCGCGCCCTACGGAAGACGGACGCCCTGTCCCGCCGCGACCTCCTGCCCACGTCCCAGACCCCGGCCCCGGACTCGTCCTCGTTCTCCTCCGCGTCCGTCACGGTGCGGGAGGGGAGCGGCGGTCCTCCTCGAGGTGTGGAGTTCGTCCGCGGGCTCAGCCCGCGAAGCGGGCCATCCAGGCCTCGACCTCGTCCGCGGTGCGGGGCAGGCCCGCCGACAGGTTCTCGTGGCCGTCCTCGGTGACGATCAGGTCGTCCTCGATCCGGACGCCGATGCCGCGCCACTCCTCGGGCACGGTCAGGTCGTCCGCCTGGAAGTACAGGCCCGGTTCGACGGTCAGGCACATGCCCGGCTCCAGCCGGCCCTCCACGTACTCCTGCGTGCGGGCCCGCGCGCAGTCGTGGACGTCCAGGCCCAGCATGTGACCGGTGCCGGCCATGGTGAAGCGGCGCTGCAGACCCAGCTCGTAGGCCCGCTCGACGGGGCCCTCGATGAAGCCCCACTCCACCAGCCGCGCCGTCAGGTGGCGTTGGGCCGCCTCGTGGAAGTCGCGGTAGGCGGCACCCGGCTTGACGGTCGCGATCCCCGCCTCCTGGGCCTCGTACACCGCGTCGTAGACCTGGCGCTGCAGGGGTGTGAAGGTGCCGCTGATCGGCAGGGTGCGGGTGACGTCGGCGGTGTAGAGGGAGCGCGTCTCGACACCGGCGTCCAGGAGCAGCAGGTCCCCCGGGCGGACCGGGCCGTCGTTGTCCGTCCAGTGCATGATCGTGGCGTGCTCTCCGGCGGCGCAGATCGTGCCGTAGCCCACCGCGTTGCCCTCCAGGCGTGCCCGGCGGAAGAAGGTGCCCTCCAGCCAGCGCTCCGACGAGGCGACGGCCCGGGACAACTCGCCCACGACGTCGGTGAAGCCGCGCACCGTGGAGTCCACCGCCTTGCGCAACTCCCCGATTTCCCAGGCGTCCTTGACCAGGCGCAGGTCGCTCAGCGCGTCCTCCAGTTCGGCGTCGCGCCCGGCGTCGGTGGTGACGGCGGCCTCCAGGGCGGGGTCGACCCCGCGCACGATCCGGGTCCGCGCGTCAGGAGTGGCGGCCAGGTCGGCGGCCGCGGTGCGCACGTCCCGGCACGGCAGGCCGAGCACGCGCTCCGACTCGGCCAGCGAGCGGCGCCGGCCGGTCCACAGTTCGGCGTGGGCGCCGGTCCAGAACTCGTCGTCGTTCCGGCTGTCCCGGGGCAGTTGGTAGCAGTAGGCGTCGTGTCCGCCGTCCGCGCGGGGTTCGAGCACCAGGGCTCCGTCCCGGGCCTGGTGACCGGTCATGTGCACGTAGCCGGAGTATGGCCGGAAGGGGTAGGTGTCGTCGTTGGAGCGGACCTTGAGGTTGCCCGAGGGGACCACCAGCCGTTCGCCGGGGAACCGTGCGGAGAGCGCGGCACGGCGCCGGGCCGCGTAGGGGGCCTGTTCGGCGGGCGTGAGGTCGTGCCGCTCCGTGTCCGCCCAGCCCGTGCGCATCAGGGCGGACAGCTCCGCCGAGAGCTTCGGGTACAGGCTGTTCTTCCGACGGTTCGCCACGTCGTGCACCTTCTTCCGTTGGGCTGCGGAGGGGCCCATACATGGCCCCTCCGCCGCGGGTCCGTGCCCCGCGGCGGCCCGGACGGTACCGCCCCGGGACGGGCCGCGGGGCCCAGGAGTGCCAGTGGCACCGATCTGCCACCGCGGGAGGGGCCTGGCCGATAATCGCCTCATGGCGAACGAGAAGCTCGGCGAGTCCCTCCGCGTGCTGGGGCTCGACCCCACGGCCTGCCGGGTGTATCTGGCCCTGCTGGAGCTCTCGCCCGCGCCGCTGGAAGCGATCGGCGCGGCCACCGGCCTGAGCGGGGACCGGCTCACCGCGGCGTATGCCGCCCTGGCGGACACCGGTCTGGCCAGTGCCGCGGCCGGGGACGGGGACGTGGTGGCCCCGGTGCCGCCCGCGGCGGGTCTGGAGGTGCTCGCCCGGCACCGGGCGGCAGAGCTGGAGGAGTCGCGCATCGCCGTCGGGGGCGCCTTCGAGTCGTTCCGGCGCCGGCGGCTCGCCGCCTACAACGACGGCCTCGTCGAGGTCGTCACCGGGGAGGACGTCGGCCCGCGGATGCGTCAGGCGTGGACCAGTGCCCGCGAGCAGATCCGGCAGTTCGAGTCCCCGCCCTACGTCCACCTTGCGGGCGCGACCGACGACGCGCTCGCGACGCTGGCCCGCGGGGTGACGCAGCGTGTCGTCTACGCGCGCGAGGCACTGGAGCGGCCCGGCCAGCTGGAGGACGTCATCGAGCCCTGTATCGAGGCGGGTGAGCAGGCCAGGGTGCTGCCGTCGGTGCCGGTCAAGCTGCTGATCATCGACGAGGCGTACGCGCTGGTGTCGTTGTCGATCAAGGACGCCGACGTGCACAACACCATGCTGGTGGTGCAGCCCTGCGGACTGCTCTCCGCGCTGACGGCCCTGTTCGAGCAGACCTGGCGCGACGCCGTCCCGCTGCACGGTCTCGCGTCCCGCCCCGCCGGGCTCCCGCCGGCCGACCGGCGCCTGCTGCGGCTGCTGGCCGGCGGCGCGACCGACGAGGTCGCCGCCCGCGAGCTGGGCATCAGCCGCCGTACGCTGTTCCGCCGTCTCCAGGTCCTCATGGCCCGGCTCGGCGCCGCGAACCGCTTCCAGCTGGCCCTGCAGGCCCAGCGCTCGGGCTGGCTGTGAACCCGTCCCAGGCCGGCGATGGCCGCCCGCGTGTTCCCGCGGGCGGCCATCGCCGTGACGGCGGACGGCTCAGAACTGGAGCGGGTAGGTGTGGCGCAGGCTGCCCCCGTGGCGCTTGGCCAGCGCCTTGGCCGAGGCGGGTATGCCGGCTCGGGCGACGTCGTTCTCGAGGGTGACGATGTAGGAGCCCTCGACCGCTCCGGCGCGGTCGGCACCGACGACGTGGGCACCGTCGCCGGGCGGTACGGGGGCCGCTGCTCCGCTGGTGGCCGCGGCGCCCACGAGCAGCGCGGACGCGGCACCGGCGGCGAGCAGCCCCCCGTACGGCACGGGCGTCGGACTTCATGAGCTTCACGGGCGTCTCCGTGAGGATGTGGTGCGCATGACAAGCCAGGGTTCGAGTCACCTTTCGCGCCGTGCACGCCCCCGGGGGTGCGGATCGGTGCGACGGTGTCCCGTGGAAGGGAACCCAGGCACCGGCCCGGCGCGCGCCTGTCCGGGTGCCACCGGCACGGACACGCAAATAACCGCGGCGCCCGGTACGACTCCCGGAGTTCCGCACGGAGTCGCCCGGCGGCGGCCGGCATCGGACGGCCGCCGGCTCTGAACACCACGTCCCGCGGGACCGTACCTCTCGGCAGATCATCACGCGTCCACCATGGAAGGGACCCCAGCATGACCAGCGCATCGTTTCATCCCGCGGCGGGACCGGCCCGTCGCACCGTCGTGGCGGCGGCCGGGGCGGCGGGGCTCACCGCCGTGCTGGCCGCCTGCGGGGGCTCGGACGACGACGGGTCCGGCGACACCGGCACCGCTCCCTCCGGCAGCCCCTCCCAGGAGGCGGGCGGCGGTTCGGGCGGCGGCGAGAACGCGGGGGCCGGGGCCGCCCTCGCGGCGACGGCGGACATCCCCGAGGGCGGTGGGAAGGTCTTCCCCGACCAGAAGGTGGTGGTGACCCAGCCCACGGCGGGCGACTTCAAGGCGTTCTCCGCCACCTGCCCCCATCAGGGCTGCGCCGTGAAGAGCGTGGCCGACGGCCTCATCAACTGCCCCTGCCACAACAGCAGTTTCTCGATCACCGACGGCAGTGTGCAGGGCGGTCCCGCACCCAAGCCGCTGCCCGCCGTGCAGATCACGGTCAGCGGGGACTCGATCCGGCTGGCCGGATGACCGTGGCGCAGCGCCGGGGGCGCAGGATCATGATGACCCCCGGCGAACTGGAGGCGTTCCTCACCACCCAGCGCACCTGCCGGGTCGCCACGGTCTCGGCCGATGGCGCCCCGCACGTGAGCACGCTCTGGTTCGCCTGGGACGGTGCCTCGATGTGGCTGTACTCGGTGGTGCGCAGCCGGCGCTGGACGGATCTGCGGCGCGATCCGCGGGTGGCGATCGTCGTCGACGCCGGTGAGGAGTACGACGAGTTGCGGGGCGTGGAGCTGTCCGGCCGGATGGAGTTCGTGGGCGAGGCGCCGCGCACCGGCGAGCTGTGCGCCGAACTCGACTTCCCGGAGACGCTGTTCGCCCGCAAGAACTTCGGCCTCCAGGAGATGCCGCACGACGGCCGGCACGCCTGGCTGCGGCTGACGCCGGAGAAGGTCGTCTCCTGGGACTTCCGCAAACTGGCGTCCGGGTAGCCGGGCGGGCCCGGCGGCGCCCCACCCCGAGAGGCGGGCCCGGCGGCGCCCCACCCCGAGAGGCGGGCCCGGCGGCGCCCCACCCCGAGAGGCGGGCCCGGCGGCGCCCGTCCGGCCGCTCACTCCGTCAGCCGCTCCCCCGCGCGGTCGCCGACCCCGCCTCGCCCACCTCCCGCGCCGTCGCCCGCAGCGCGTCCACCGCCGCGCGGATCGACGGGCGGCGGTCGGCGTCCGCGCGCCAGACCACGTACACGTGCCGGCGCACCCGCTGCTTCAGCGGCGCGGTGACCACCGCGGCGGGCATCGGATGGCGTCCGAGCAGGGGTGCGATGCACACGCCGAGCCCCGCCGCGACCAGCCCGAGCTGGGTGTGGGTCTCGGCGGCGCGATGGCCGACGATCGGCTCGATGCCCTTCGAACGCAGCGTGAACATCAGCCACTCGTGGCAGAACTCGCCCTCGCCCCAGGTGATCCACTCGTCCTCGGCGAACTCGGCGAGGTCCACCTCGTCCCGCCCGGCGAGCCGGTGGCCGACGGGCATGGCGACATCGGCGGGGTCGTCCAGGAGCGGCGCCTTGACCAGGCCGTCGGGCAGCGGCATCGGCTTGTTGTACCAGTCGAGCACGACGGCCAGGTCCAGGTCGCCGCGCACCACGCCGTTGATGCCGCGCTCCGGCTCCAGCTCCGAGGAGCGGATGCGCAGCGCGGGGTGCTCGGCGCGCAGGGCGGCCAGCGCGGCGGGGAAGAGCCCCCGGGCGGCCGTCGGGAACGCGGAGAGCCTCAGTTCGCCCGCCACCTGGCCGCGCTGTGCCTCCAGGTCGGCCTGGGCCAGCTCGACCTGGGAGAGGATGCGGGCCGCGTGCTCGGCGAGCAGCCGGCCGGCGTCGGTGAGGCGCACGCCCCGCCCGTTCTTGGCGAGGAGCCGCTGGCCGGCCTCGCGCTCCAGCTTGGCCATCTGCTGGGAGACGGCCGAGGTGGTGATGTGCAGGCCGGCGGCGGCGCCGCTGACCGATCCGTGCCGGGCGAGGGCGTCGAGGGTCCGCAGGCGCTCCAGGTTCAACATGTAAGCAATACTACGAGGTACCCCGTGCGAAATCTCGATTGTGCTACGAGAAGGACTGCCTCATCGTTGCCTGCATGAGCAGCAGCGTCCCGTCCCCCTCCGTCTCCTCCCCGGCCCGCCGCGTCCTCGACTGGCGGCTGCGCTTCGGGTTCCTCTCCCTCGTCTGGGGTTTCAGCTTCCTCTTCATGAAGGTGGGCACCGAGAGCTTCGCCCCGTTCCAGGTCACTCTCGGACGGCTGGCGTTCGGCACGGCGGTGGTCGCCGCGGCGATGGCGGTGAAGCGGGAGCGACTCCCGCGCGGGGCGTGGACGTGGGTGCATCTGGCGGTCGCCGGTTTCCTCCTCAACGCGCTGCCGTTCTCCCTGTTCGCCTTCTCGGAGCTGACGATCCCGTCGTCGCTCGCGGGCATCTGCAACGCGACCTCGCCGCTGTGGGGCATGGCCCTGTCGCTGGTCGCCCTGTCCGAGGACCGCCCGACACGGCGCCGCGTGGCCGGTCTCGGCATCGGCTTCCTCGGCGTCCTGACGGTGCTGGGCGTCTGGCAGGGCTTCCACGGCCTCGACCTCACGGGCACGGCGCTGGCCCTGCTGGCCTCGCTCAGCTACCCGGTCGGCTGGATCTACGTCCGCCGCGCCCTGGCCGGCTCCAGCCACTCCCACCTCTCGCTGACCGGCACCCAGCTGGGTCTGGCCACACTGCAACTGGCCGTCGTGACGCCGGTGTTCACCTCGGTGCCGACCGGCTTCCCGGTGCTCCCCGTGCTGGCGGTCGCGGCCCTGGGCATCCTCGGCACCGGGCTCGCCTTCCTGATCCAGTACGACCTGGTCGCCGAGGTCGGCCCGACGACGGCGCAGATGGTCACGTACTTCACTCCGGTCATCGCCACGGCCGCGGGCGTCGCGCTGCTCGGCGAGTCGCTGTCCTGGTCGACCCCGGTCGGCGCGGCCGTCGTCCTCGCCGGGGCGGCACTGACCCAGTCCCGCCCCAGGACCGGCCGCGGCGGAAGCACGCCCGCACCGCCGCCCCAGGCGTCGCCGCCGGGGGTACGCCAAGGGGCGCGGGTCTGAGGTCCGGGGCCTGAGGGCCGGGGCCGCTCAGACGTAGCTCCGTGGCGGCCCCGCGCCCGGCCCGACCGCCGACGCGACCGCGGCCGCCAGCGGCCCGGCGTCCTCCTCGCCCAGCGTCGAGACGGTGATCCGGATGCCGGGCGGCGCGCTCAGGCGGAAGCGGGCGCCAGGGGCCACGGCCCAGCCGGCGTGCAGGAGCCGGGCGACGGCCCCGGTCTCGTCCGGCACCGGGATCCACACGTTCATGCCGCTGCGGCCGTGCCCGGCGACCCCGTGCTCGGCCAGGGCGCCGAGGAGCGCGTCCCTGCGTCGCCCGTACACCCCCGCCACCGCGCGGGTGTCCACCGCGCCGTCGGCCCACAGCCCGGCCACGGCCCGCTGGGTGATGCGGCTGACCCAGCCGGGCCCGAGCCGCTGCCGCCCCCGTACCCGGTCGAGGGTGACGGAATCTCCGGTGAGCACGGCGAGCCGCAGGTCGGGTCCGCAGGCCTTGGCGGCGGAGCGGACGAAGGCCCAGCTCCGGGTCGTGCCGGCGAGCGGGTGCAACGGGAGGTCGACGATGCCGTGGCCGTGGTCGTCCTCGATGAGGAGCGTGCCGGGGTGGTCGCGCAGGACGGACCGCAGGGCACGCGCGCGCGCCGGGCCCACCGCGGCGCCCGTCGGGTTCTGCGCGCGGTCCGTGACGACCAGGGCGCGGGCGCCGGCCGCGAGGACCCGGCGTACGTCCTCGGGCAGTGGTCCCTGGTCGTCGACCCCTACGGGGACCGTGCGCAGGCCGAGCGCGGGCACCAGGTCCAGGAGGCTGCCCCAGCCGGGGTCCTCGACGGCGACGGCGTCACCGGGCTTGAGGTGCGCCGCGAGGACCCGCTCCATCGCGTCCAGCGATCCGGACGTCACCGCCACCGGCCCGTCCGGCACACCGTCGGCGTCCAGTTCTGCGCGGGCGACGCGGGCCAGTTCCGGGTCCACGGGCGCGTGCCCGTACAGCACCGGTTCGCGGTCGCCCTGTCCTGCCGCCGCGGCGAAGACCGGGCCCAGCGCGGGCAGCAGCGCCGGGTCCGGATTGCCGTCGGACACGTCGCGCACGCCCTCGGGCACGTCGACGCGGATGAACTCCCGCCCGGTGGTGGCGGGCTTGGCGCGCACCCGGCTGCCCCGCCGCCCGGCCGTCTCGATGACCCCGCGTTCACGCAGGGTGCGGTAGGCGGCGGCGACGGTGTTCGGGTTGACCCCGAGCCGCTGCGCCAACTCCCGCATCGGCGGCAGGGGTTGCCCCGGTTGCAGCTCTCCCGAGCCCACCGCCCGCTCGACGCTCGCGGAAATCTCCGCTGCGCCCCGCCCTGTGATCCGATACTCTCCTAGCACAAAGACTATTATGCACTAGTGCAATGGAGAGCGCCATGCAGGGGACCACGGGGACGCCGTCGCGGCCCACCGACACCTACCCGCCCACCGACCGCACCGTCCCCACCCGCTCCCCCGGCCGGGCGGCGTACGACAAGGAGCTGGTGCACTCGATACTCGACGAGGGGTACGTCTGCCACCTCGGCTTCGTCCGCGACGGCGCCCCGGTGGTCCTGCCGACGCTGTACGGCCGGGTGGGCGAGCGGCTGTACGTGCACGGCTCGACGGGCTCGCGCCCGCTGCGGATGACGGGCGCCGCCGACCCGGGGCTGCCGGTCTGCCTGACGGTGACGCACGTCGACGCGCTGGTGCTGGCCCGCTCGGCGTTCCACCACTCGATCAACTACCGGTCGGTGGTGGTGCACGGCACCGCGTACGAGGTGACGGACCCCGAGGAGCGGCGCACGGCCCTGGACGCCCTGGTCGACCACGTCGTCCCGGGCCGCTCCCACGACTCGCGGCCGGCCAACAAGAAGGAGCTGGCCGCCACCGCCGTGATCCGCCTCGACCTGGACGAGGTCTCCGCCAAGCTCCGCACCGGCGGGGTGAACGACGAACCGGAGGACCTCGCCCTCCCGCACTGGGCCGGTCTCGTCCCGCTGCGCAAGGGGTACGAGGCTCCGGTCGCCGATCCGGCCCTGGCACCCGGCACGGCGCTGCCCGACTACCTGCCGGCCGGGTGACACCGGCCGGCCGAGGAGGCATGGGGCCCGCCGCAGGGCCCGGCGTCACGCCGGCGAGGGCCGGGTCCGCGCCTCCCGCGCCGCCCGGGTCTCCGCCACCGCGAGCCCCGCGACCGAGCCGAGCATCAGCAGCGTGCCGGCCAGGGTCGCCGCCGTGAGGTGCTCGCCGAGCAGCAGGACGGCGAGCGCCGCGGCGCTGACCGGCTCCAGGAGCATGATCACGGAGACGGTCGCGGACCGGACGACGGCCGCACCCGCGAAGTAGAGCCCGTAGGCGAGGGCGGTCGGGACGGCGGCGACGTACGCGAGGAGCCACAGGAGCCGGACCGGTTCGGCGGTGTGCGGCACCAGGCCCTCGACGAGCGCGAGCGGGAGCAGGCAGAGGCTCGTGACGGCGAACGCCCCCACGGACCTGCCGGCCGCGTCCGCTCCGCCGTCCCGGCCCCACCACCGGGTGAGCAGCGTCATCACCGAGTACCCGGCGGCGGACAGCAGCGCGAGGAGGACACCCGGCAGGCGGACGGTCGTACCCCCGCCGCCGAGGACGAGGACCACGAGCCCGGCGAGCGCGCCGACGACCGCCGCGGTGCCGCCCGCTCCCAGGTGTTCACCGAGGGCGAGGCGCGCGCCGAGGGCGATCAGCACGGGCCCGGCACCGAGGGTGACGACCGTGGCCACGGCGAGCCCTGTGGACTGCACGGCGGCGAAGTAGGCGGTCTGGAACACCGCGAGCCCGATACCGGTTACCAGGGCCCGCAGCGCCTTGCGGGCGAACGGTTCACGGACGGCCGGGCGCACCCGCGGGCGCAGCGGACGTACGGCGAGCAGCAGGACGAGTCCCACCGCGCACCGCCAGAACGACAGGGCGACGGGTCCCATGTCGCTGGCTCGGTAGACCAGTGAGGCGGCGGCACCGGCGGTGCCCCAGGCGACACCGGCGACGATCAGATAGAGGAGGCCACGCCCGACGGGCAGGCCGGAGACGGCATTCGACACGAGTTCTCTCCGCAGACGCGCACGAGGCGCGGAAGTTCGGGGCGGCCCGGGACGACCGGGGCGCGGGGACCTTCGTCTGCGGGCAGCACCGTCCGGCCCGGCGGCAGCGCGCCGGGCTCGTCACAGGGGCCCGCCTCAGGCGGCCGGAGGCGGGAGGACGAGTGCGTCGGAATGCATGATCCGCACCCTAGGTCGCCGTCCCACGGCTCGACAACTCCCTTTCGGGCCCTCCACTGGCCACCGGGTCCGCGGAGCCCTTCGCCGGGGTCGAGGACTGGGCGATGAAGGCGCCGGCCAGCACCACGACGCCGCCGATGATCTGCGGGGCGGAGAGGTGCTCGCCGAGCAGCACCCAGGCCAGGACGGTCGCGATGACCGCTTCGAGGCAGGCCACGACCCCGGCGACCTGCGGCGACAGCCGGCGCACGGCCACGATCCCGGTGACGTAGGCGAGCACCGTGGCGATGAGCACGATCCAGGCCAGCAGCAGGGCGGCGGCGACGGGTGTGCCGTCCATGGGGGCGGTGCCGGCCAGGACGGACCACTCCATCGACCAGGGCCGGGCGACGAGGGTGAGCACGGCGGCGCCGACGAGCAGGCCGTAGGCGATGACACCGAGCGGGTCGGGCGCCTCCTCGCCGGCGTCGCTGCCCTGGTCGGACAGGACGAAGTAGCCGACCTGGCAGCAGGCGGCGCCGAGGGCGAGCAGCAGTCCGAGGGCGTCGAAGCCCAGCCCCGCCCAGACCTCGACCACGCAGGCGAGGCCGCCCACCGCCAGGACCACCCCGAGCGCGGCGGCCCGCGTGACCGGCCGCCGCTGCACGAACCGCACCCAGCCGAGGACCAGGGCGGGCGCCAGGTACTCGACGAGCAGCGCGACGCCCACCGGGATGCGGGAGATGGCGGCGAAGTAGCAGGCCTGCACACCGGCCACGGCGAACAGGCCGTATCCGGCGACGAGCGCGGGGCGGCGGCGCAGCAGGGCGCGGTGGCGCACGGCGAGCGGCAGCATCACCAGGGCCGCGCCGGCCACCCTCAGCCAGACCACGTGGAGCGGATCGAGTCCGGCCTCGATCAGCGGTTTGGCCGCGACTCCGGAGCCGCCGAAGGCGACGGCGGAGGCCAGTGCCAGGCCGAGCCCGGTGCCCTTGCCGCGGTTGCCGCGGGCGCTGTCAGACGTATGCACCGGCACATGATGACAGGGGTCGACATGACCGTCACCCCCGATGACACCTGTCTCACCGGCTGGACGGCCCGGTGGCGCCCGTGGCGGGAGCGACGGGCGCGGGCTCAGGGCGTCGGCTCGACATGGTTCTCCACGCGGGCGAGCACGGTGTGCGGTTCGACGGCGGCACGGGCCAGCACCTCGGCGGCCCGCGTCCGCGGGTCCGCGACCAGGGCGGCGAGCAGGTCCACGCCACCGGCCCGGGCGGCCCCGCGCCGGGCGGCGCGGGCGCAGGCGTCCTCCAGGCACGCCGCGGCCGGCGGGGAGAACCCGGCGGCGCCGGTCACGACGGGTACGGCGCCGGAGTCCTCGACGGAGCTCTGCCAGCGCAGGCCGTAACCGATGCTGCGCTGCACGAGGTAGCCGAGGACGCGGGCGATCCGTGGCCCGTCACCGAGCAGGTCACGGGCCTGGGGATCGCACTCCAGCAGCGAGTGCAGCAGATGGGCCGTGTCGATCTGCCGGTCCCCGTCCCGCACCGCCCGGCGACGGGCGCCGGAGACCGCCGAAGCCAGTTCCGCGCTGAAGCTGGCCTCGAGGTCGGTGCCGTCCGGCCACCGGCCGACTTGCTCGCCGGCCGACTGCCGGGGGATACGGGGTTGCACATCTCCCAGCTCATCAGTCCCGCGGGGCCCGGTCATCCCCGAAGGGAAGCATTTCGCCGTCCCACGCAGAGTGGACCCGCCCGGTCGGAATCTCCTCCTTGCGGATGAGATCAGGCCGTTCCGGCCGGCCGGGCGCACGCCGCCTCGCCACGCGCCCCCCGGGGCAACCGAAAGGCTTCCTCGCGGGTCGAACAGGGGCATGAGGAGCAGGTGCTGGCTCGTGGCCCTGCCTGCCGTCGACGGCAGGCAGTACGTGTACCGGGTCGACGCCCCCGCGGAGGCGTTGCTCGCCGACCTGTTCTGGGATGCCTGGCACTGCCACGACGAGAGCGCCTTCCCGCGCGCGTGGGACGTCTTCGACGCGGCGGTGATACGGCGGGTCGACTGAACGCCGCCGGGCCCCGGTCCCCCACCCCGCCGCACGCCGCTCCGGACGCGGAGGGTGCCCCGCGGATCCACTCCACGGGGCACCCTCAGCGGCGTCAGTCCTCGTCGGCGAGGATCAGGTACAGCTTCTTGCGGGCGTCGCCGATGACGGCGAGCGCCTTCTCCCGCTGCTCCTTGCTACCGGTCTTCCAGACCTGGCCGAAGGCCTCCATCAGTCCGAAACCGGCCTGCCGGATGTCGTTGAGAGCCTCCCAGTCGACGCCCCGCGAGGCCTCCTCCCAGGGCGCCTCCGGGCCTTCCTCGGCCGCGGTGCGGCCCGCCTCGGTGAGCGCGAAGAGCTTCTTCCCGCCCTCGCTCTCACTGGCGATCAGCCCCTCGTCCTCCAGCAGTTGGAGGGTGGGGTACACCGAACCGGGGCTGGGCTTCCACGCCCCGCCGCTGCGCTCGGCGATCTCCTGGATCATCTCGTAGCCGTGCATCGGCCGGTCCTTCAGAAGGGCCAGGATCGACGCCCTCACGTCGCCCCGCCGTGCCCTTCCCCTGGGCCCGCCGCGTCCTCGGCCACCCCAGGGGCCCCCGTGACCGAAGCCCGGCCCGAAGGGACCGCCGGGGCCGCCGCCGGGACCGCCGGGCCCGAAGGGGCCGAACGCCGCGCGCCGGCCTTCGAAGCCGCCTCGGCCGAAGGATCCGAAGGGACCCCCTTCTCCGTGACCGGGGCCGTGTCCACCGTGTCCACGCTCGTATCCGTGGTTACGCATCGCCATCACTCCATTCAGTCGTTGATCTGTCGCGATGCCTCAACGATATATCGGAACGTATCGCTGCGCAAGACCCGCCGCCGGCCGGAGGCAGCCTTCGCCGGGCGAGGCGGACAGGGAGCCGCCGAGCGCGTCCAGCCGGGTACGAACGTCCGTCAGGCCGGCCGAAGGGCGGCGAGCCCGCGAAAAGCGGTCCAGCACTCCGGAATTGGCCTTGGTCCGCGGCCGCTGGCAGGCCCTAGCGTCGGGGCATGCGCATCCGAATCGTCGACGCCTTCACCGACCGGCCCTTCGCCGGCAACCCCGCCGGGGTCCTGCTCCTCGACGCCTTCCCGGACGACGACCGGCTCCAGCGGGTCGCCCTGGAGGTCAACCACTCCGAGACGGCGTTCGCCCACCGTCTGCCCGCGGGCGGTGAGGCCGACTGGGCGCTGCGCTGGTTCACACCGGCCACCGAGGTCGCGATGTGCGGCCACGCCACGCTCGCCACGGCCCACGTCCTGCACACCACCGGCTCCCACGAGGGACCGGTGCGGTTCGCCACCCGCAGCGGCGTCCTGGTGGCGACACCCCGCGAGGACGGCTCGATCACCCTGGACTTCCCGACCGCGCCGCTCACCCCGGTCGAGGCCCCGGCGGGCGTCGCCGCGGCCCTGGGCGCCGAGCCCCGTACCGTCCTGGACACCGGGCCGAACATCGGGGACCTGCTGGTCGAGGTGGCCGACGAGAGGACCGTGCGCGGCCTGGCGCCGGACATCGAGGCACTGGCCGCCCACTCCGAGCGCGGCATCATCGCCACCGCCCGCGCCGAGGACCCGGCCCGCGGCTACGACTACGTCTCCCGCTGCTTCTTCCCGAACGTCGGCATCGACGAGGACCCGGTCACCGGCAGCGCCCACACGGCCCTCGCCCCCTTCTGGTCCGAGCGCCTCGGCCGCCCCGACCTCACCGGCCTCCAGGCGTCGTCCCGCTCCGGCCGGGTGCGCACGCAGCTGCGCGGCGGGCGCACGCTGCTGACCGGGCACGCGGTGACGGTGGTCGACGGCGAGCTGCTGGCCTGACCGTGTGGCGGCGCGGGGCCCGCGCACTCACGCCGTCGGCAGCCAGTCCACCTTCCCGGCGAGCAGCCCGTAGCCGACGAAGGCGCCGATGTCGAGCAGCGAGTGCGCCACCACCAGCGGGCCCACGCGCCCCCAGCGGCGGTAGAGGTAGACGAACACGACGCCCATCACCATGTTGCCGACGAACCCGCCGATGCCCTGGTAGAGGTGGTACGAGCCGCGCAGCACCGAGCTGGCCGCCAGCGACGCGCCCGTGCTCCAGCCGAGCTGGTCCAGCCGGCGCAGCAGGTAGCCGACGACGATGACCTCCTCCAGGACGGAGTTCTGCACCGCCGAGAGGATGAGGACGGGGTACTTCCACCACACGTCGGGCAGCGCCTCGGGCACCACGGTGAGGTTGAAGCCGAGGCCGCGGGCGGCGAGGTAGAAGGCGATGCCGGTGCTGCCGATGACGGCGGCGACGGCGGCCCCGCGACCCAGGTCCGGCCACGGACGGGTGCGGTCGAATCCGAGGGTGCGCAGGCCGCGCCCCTCACGCAGCAGGAAGTGCGCGACGAGGGCGACCGGGACGAGTGCCGTGGTGATGCCGAAGAGCTGCCAGGCCAGGTCGAGCCAGGGACGGCCGGGTGCGGCGGAGGCGTTGAGGGTGGCCGCCTGGTCCTTGAGCCCGCCCGGCCGGGTGACCGAGCCGATGAAGCTGATGAGGGCGGACACGCCGCTCGCACCGAGCGACAGCGCCAGGACGAGCAGCGTCTCGTCACGCAGGATCCGCCGCGAGAGCCGTTCGTCGGTCAAGGGCTGTCCGCCGAGTCGCTTCTGAGGGAACGCATCGTCCACCGGGCCCGCCTCCGCCATGCACACCTGCCTCCAGCTGGGACGTCACAGCTTGCCCGATCAGTATGGGGCGGCGCGCGGCGGGGGCGGGTCGGGCGGCGGTCAGCTCAGCGCCACCGGTTCCGGCAGGCCCACCGGCCACAGGTGCACCGGGTCGCCCTCGCGCATCAGCTCGACGTAGCGACGGGTCGTGGCGGCCAGCGCTTCCTCCCGGGACAGCCCCGCCTCCAGCGCCCGGTGGAACGTGGCCGCCTGCCAGGACGCGCCGTTGACCCGGCGTCGGCACCGCTCCTCGATCACACCGAGGTAGAGGTCCCGGTCGGCGGGCTCCACCCCCCACGCGTCGAGACCGGCCGCGGCGAGCGGCAGCAGTTCGTCGCGTACGAGGACGGCGGCGTCGACCTCGGTGGTGCCGCCGAGGCGGCCGCGCCGGGGCCATTCGAAGCGGGCGTCGATGCCGTGCCGGCACGCGGCCTCGAAGTTGGCGGCGGCGGCCTCGAAGGGCAGCCGGGTCCACACCGGCCGGGGCTCCTCGGCGAGCGCGCGCACGACCCCGTAGTAGAAGGCCGCGTTGGCGATGACGTCGGTGACGGTGGGCCCCGCGGGCAGGACGCGGTTCTCGACGCGCAGGTGCGGGACGCCGTCGGCGATGTCGTAGACGGGGCGGTTCCAGCGGTAGACGGTGCCGTTGTGCAGGACGAGTTCGGACAGGGAGGGAACACCGCCCGCGTCCAGGACCTCCAGCGGGTCCTCGTCGTCGCAGATGGGCAGCAGCGCCGGGTAGTAGCGCCGGTTCTCCTCGAACAGGTCGTACGCCGAGGTCACCCACCGTTCCCCGAACCAGGTGCGCGGCCGGACTCCCTGGGCCTGGAGCTCGGGCGGGCGGGTGTCGGTGGACTGCTGGAACAGCGGGGGCCGGGACTCGCGCCACAGTTCGCGGCCGAAGAGGAAGGGCGCGTTGGCGCCCAGGGCGATCTGCGCGGCGGTGACGGCCTGGGCCGCGTTCCACACGTCGGCGAAGCGGTCCGGGGTGACCTGGAGGTGGAGTTGCACCGAGGTGCAGGCGGCCTCGGGGGCGATCGACTTCGAGGTGCAGGTCAGGCGCTCGACGCCCTCGATGTCGAGCGTGAAGTCCTCTCCGCGGGCGGCCACGATCTGTTCGTTGAGCAGGGCGTAGCGGTCGACGGCGGAGAGATTGGACGAGACCAGGTCGTCCCGGTCCAGCGTCGGCAGAATGCCGATCATCGCGATTCCCGCGTCCACCTCGCCCGCCTTGCGGTCCGCATATGCCAAGGACGTACGGATCTCCTCGGCGAGCCGGTCGAATACCCGGCCGCCCAGGCGGTGGGGCGCGATGTTGACCTCCAGGTTGAACATGGCGAGTTCGGTCTGGAAGTCACGGCTCGCGATGCGCTCGAGGACTTGCGCATTCAACATTTTCGGCATCCCGTCGGCACCGACGAGATTCAATTCGATCTCCAGCCCCATCAGGTTCTTCGGGCGGTCGAACCGCTTCTCCGCCAGAAGTCGCTCCAGGCCAGTCAGGCACCGCTGGAGCTTCTCGCGGTAGCGCTGGCGATCGGACAGGTCGAACTGACCTGCCACGACCTTCTCCCCCATGGAAGAGTCCCTTCTCGGAGCGATGAGTGGAAGATCCGGCCGCCGCTGGCCGGTGGCCGGTCAGGTGGGATGATGCCCAGCCGAAGCGATCGATAACGTCCCCGTGCCGCCCCGGCAGCCGCTACGCTGTGCCGGTGTGACCGGTGGCACATTCACCGGGCATGGCACGTCGAGCAGTTTCCCGGGCCGACAACTCGTGAAAAACGCCGACGACAATTGGCCGACCGCTCGGTGAACATTCCCCGAGGTCACCGCGGTACACCTGGCCGGAAATCCGGAGTTTTCCCGCATATCGGCGGCCGAATTCAACCTTGTACTGGTTGCCGGAATCGGCTAGCCGAAACACAGTCTGAACACATGTCGTATAAACTCCGCGGACAAGGCAGCGGATCGGCGCCCACGGTCGAAGGATCCCGCCGTCGCGCTGACGCGCGGCAGGCTCTCCCGCATCCCGGTTCCCGGCCCCGGCCCCTGCCTTCCCCAGCCCTGTGAGCCGACAGCGTCGTCCGCCCAGCTCCGCCCTCGCGCCACCGTGCCTTCGAATGAGAGGCGACCCATCATGCCCCTGCGTGTTCCCCAGGCCCCCGCGCCCGCACTGCGCTCCGTCCTCACCGCCCTCTCCTCGCCCACCGCGGTCCGCGAGGCCCGGACTCCCGCGCTGCTCGGCGCCCAGGGACCCGCCACACCCGAACTGCCGCTGCCCGTGCATGTGCTGGACCGGGTCACGGCGGACGGCGTGGCGGCGACGCGGCTGGCCGGCTGGCGGTTCCACATCCGGTGCGGCGACCGGGCGGTGGCGGCGGCGGAGACGATGCTGACCCCCGACGGCTGGGCGTTCTCGCACTTCTTCGAGGGCCCCTACGTCGCCTCGACCGAGCGTGCGCTGCGGCAGGCCGAGTCGGTGGCCCAGTCCTACCAGCCGCGCCTGCTGTCGGTTCCCGAGCTGTACATGCTCACGCTGTGGCTGCACGGCGACGGCACCGCGGACCCCGCCACCGGGCACCCCGCGGCCACCGACCTGCTGGTGCCGCTGGCGCCGGCCCCGCCCGGCATCGCGGCCCACCGGCCGCACCGGGTCGCCGAACTGCTGCCGGTCCTCACGCACCGGGTGACGCCGACGCGGTTGCTGGGTTCTCCCGCCTGACCTGCTCCGCAGTACCACTCCCCGCCCACCCGCGCGGACTAGCCCCTTTCGGCCATGCCGAACCATCCGAAGTGACAGTGCAGTTGAGCTGAACCGTCCGCGCGGGTGACGCGTCATCAACCTGTGAGAAGCGGTGCTGCGAAATACCTGCGGATCGACGCCCGTGGGGCAACACTGGGTCCGGTACGACTCAAACAACGGGGGGCGGCCATGAACGAGGCTTCACGCCGCGGGACAGACCAGTCAACGAACTCACCCATCACCACAGACCGAGAGACCCCACTCATGTGTCAGCACCAGCCACCGTGCCCCTCAGCCGTCTCCGCCGACCGGGAGTCCGCCCGTCTCGTGGCGCACCACCCGGAGCAGGGGTGGAGCCTGCTGTGCAACGGTGTGGTCCTCTTCGAGGACACCGGTGAGCTCCTGCCGGACGGCCAGGTCATCGCCCCGCACCGCCCCGTCGGCGCGGGCCTGACGCCCGCCGCCTGACCACCCGCCGGGCGGCGTCACCTCGCCCGGCGCATCACGGGGCCGGCCCGCAGCCACGGCTGCGCACCGGCCCCCTCGCGCGTCCGGGGCCGGTCACCGCGCGTGAGGTGCCCCGTCCGACACGGTGACGGCCCGGTTTCCTGGTCCGGAACGCCTTCCCCCGGGCGCCCGGCTTCCGGAAGACTCCTGGAGGTTTCGCGGTCGGTGTCGGCGGAGGTGGGGGAAGTGGCAGCAGACGAGGCCCGGGCCAGTACGGCTTCCGGCCGCCGGGGCAGGGTCACGATCACGGACATAGCCCGCAGCGCGGGCGTCTCGGTGCCGACCGTGTCCCGGGTCGTGAACGGCCGCTCGGACGTGTCGCCCGGGACCAGAGCGCGGGTGGAGGAGTTGCTGCGCCGGCACGGGTACCGCAAGCGCGCCTCGGCACCCGGCCGCCGGGCCGCCCTGATCGACCTGGTCTTCAACGACCTCGACAGCCCCTGGGCCGTGGAGATCATCCGTGGGGTCGAGGAGGTGGCCCACGCCGCCGGGGCCGGCACCGTGGTCTCCGCGATCCACGGACGCTCGGGCGACGCCCGTCAGTGGATGCGCAATCTGCGGGCCCGGGCCTGCGACGGCGTCGTCCTCGTCACCTCGGCCCTGGACCCCGTGCTCCACCAGGAGCTGCGGATCCTCGGCGTACCGCTGGTCGTCGTCGACCCGGCGGGCGCCCCCTCCCTGGACGTGCCCACCGTCGGCGCGGCCAACCGGTCGGGCGGCCTGGCGGCCACCGAGCACCTGCTGGCGCTGGGACACCGCAGGATCGGTCTGATCGCCGGGCCGCAGCGGCTGCTGTGCTCGCGGGCCCGCCACGACGGCTACCGTGCCGCCCTGGAGGGCGCCGGCGTCGCCGTGGACGAGTCCCTGATCGTCCCCGGCGACTTCCGCCACGAGTCCGGCTTCGCGGCCTGCGAGGCCCTGCTGGGCCTGCGCGAGCCGCCGACGGCCGTCTTCGCGGCCAGCGACCAGATGGCGCTCGGCGCGATCGAGGCCCTGCGCCGGCGAGGACTGAGGGTGCCGCAGGACATGAGTGTCGTCGGCTTCGACGACCTTCCGGAGGTCCGCTGGTCGGCACCGCCCCTGACGACCGTGCGCCAGCCGCTCGCCGACATGGGCAAGGCCGCCGCGCGCACGGTGCTCGGCCGGTGCCACGACGAACGGCCGGACCCGCCACGGGTCGAACTGCCCACGGACCTGGTCCTGCGCTCCAGCACGGCGCCCCCACCCGCTTCCCCGGCTGCCGCCCGCTGAGCGCGCCCTCGAGCCCATCCCTGCACCACGGGCACCCCGTGTCCGGCAGGCCCCGCCTCCGCCGTCCCGCCTCCGCGGCCTATCGTGACCGGCATGCAGTCCTACACGATCGGCCAGGCGGCGCGGCTGCTCGGCGTCAGCCCGGACACCGCGCGCCGCTGGGCCGACGCGGGCCGGATCAGCACCCGCCGCGACGAGGGCGGACGGCGCGTCGTCGACGGGCGCGACCTGGCCGCGTTCTCGGTCGAACTCGCCCGTTCCGTCGGTGCCGACGAGGAGACCCCGCACACCTCGGTCCGCAACGCGTTTCCCGGGATCGTGACCGCGATCAAGCTGGGGGACGTCGCGGCCCAGGTCGAGATCCAGGCGGGTCCGCACCGGCTCGTCTCCCTGCTGACCAGGGAGGCGGTGGAGGAACTCGGCCTGGAGGTCGGCGTGGAGGCCACCGCCCGGGTGAAGTCGACGAATGTCCATATCGACAGGGGCTGAGCACTCGGCCGGCAGACGCGCGACGGCACCGCATCGACCGTGCGAACGCACATGCCAGCCTTTCCTCATGGATGGCTCGCTCATGCGATGCGACAGGAGACATACCCCTCGCAGTTGCGGAAGTATGATCGGCGCAATGGGGGGCACCGTCCGCTCGGCCGCCGAGCCGTCGGCCCCTGCCAGAACGCCGAGGGAGTGGCCCGTGATGACCCGTTCCGTGCGCAGGACCCACCGCATCCGACGTACCGCGCGGGCGGCCGGTGTGGGGGCCGCCGCGCTGCTGGCCCTGGGCGCGTGCTCGTCGTCCTCGGACGCGGGCGCGGACTCGGACTCCGCCGGCGGTGCGTCGTCCTCAACGAAGCTCTCCGGCCAGGTCACCGTCTTCGCCGCGGCCTCGCTCAAGGAGAGCTTCACGACCCTCGGCCAGACCTTCGAGAAGCAGCACCCGGGCACCCGGGTCACCTTCAACTTCGCCGGCAGTGACACCCTCGCCGCCAGCATCACCGGCGGCGCTCCGGCGGACGTGTTCGCCTCCGCCAGCCCGAAGACGATGACCACCGTCACCGACGCCGGGGCCGCGGCCGGCACCCCCGCCACCTTCGTGCGCAACCAGCTGCAGATCGCCACCCTGCCCGGCAACCCCGACCACATCTCCTCCCTGAAGGACCTCACGGGCTCCGGCCTCAAGGTCGTGCTGTGCGACAAGACCGTGCCGTGCGGCGCCGCGGCGCAGAAGGCCCTGGACGCCGGCGGTCTCGAACTCACCCCGGTCTCCTACGAGCAGGACGTCAAGGCGGCCCTCACCAAGGTCGAACTGAAGGAGGCGGACGCCGCGGTCGTCTACAAGACCGATGTGAAGGCGGCGGGCGACAAGGTGACGGGCGTCGACTTCCCGGAGTCGGCCAAGGCGGTCAACGACTACCCGATCACCCTCCTCAAGGAAGCCCCCAACGCCGACGCGGCCAGGGCCTTCATCGAGCTGGTGAGGTCCGCCGAGGGGCAGCGGGTGCTCACCGGGGCCGGGTTCCGCACCCCATGACCGAGTCCGCTGGAACGACGCCCGCGCCGACCGGAGCCGCGCCCGTGGCCGGTGGGCCGCGCCGGGCCCGCCGCCGGGGGCGCATGGTGCCGGTCCCCCTGCTGGTGCCCGCCCTGATCGGCCTGGCGTTCCTGCTGCTGCCCCTGCTCGCCCTGGTGATCCGCGCGCCGTGGAGCGGCCTGCCGGAGCAGTTGTCCAGCCCCGAGGTGTGGCAGGCGCTGCGGCTGTCGCTGCTGTGCGCGACGACCGCGACCGCGCTGAGCCTGCTCGTGGGCGTGCCCCTGGCCTGGCTGCTGGCCCGCACCGACTTCCCGGGCCGGGGGTTCGTCCGCGCGCTGGTGACGCTGCCGCTGGTGCTGCCGCCGGTGGTGGGTGGCGTCGCGCTGCTGCTGGCGTTCGGGCGCAACGGCGTCATCGGGCAGTGGCTCGACGCCTGGTTCGGGATCACCCTGCCGTTCACGACGACGGGCGTCGTCCTCGCGGAGACGTTCGTGGCGATGCCGTTCCTGGTGATCAGCGTGGAGGGCACCCTGCGCGCCGCCGACCCGCGCTACGAGGAGGCCGCCACCACCCTGGGCGCCTCCCGCTTCACCGCGTTCCGCCGGGTGACGCTCCCGCTGATCGCCCCGGGCATCGCGGCGGGCGCCGTGCTGGCCTGGGCGCGGGCACTGGGCGAGTTCGGGGCGACGATCACGTTCGCGGGCAACTTCCCCGGCCGGACCCAGACCATGCCGCTGGCCGTCTACCTCGCCCTGCAGAACGACCCGGCGGCCGCGATCGCCCTCAGCCTGGTGCTGCTGGCCGTGTCCATCGCCGTCCTGGCGGGTCTGCGGGACCGCTGGATGAGTGCGTCATGACCGACACCGGCCAGCGGAAGACCGCCATCGACTCCCCCGGGGTCCACCGGTCCGAGGACGGCCTCGACGCCCGGCTCGTCGTGGACCGCGGCGCCTTCCGCCTGGACGTGGCGCTCACCGCCGCGCCCGGGGACGTCGTGGCCCTCCTCGGGCCCAACGGCGCGGGCAAGACCACCGCCCTGCGCGCACTCGCCGGCCTGGCGCCCCTCTCCGGCGGTCACCTGCGCCTGGACGGCGCCGCGCTGGACCGTACGCCGCCGGAGTCCCGCCCGGTCGGCGTCGTCTTCCAGGACTACCTGCTCTTCCCGCACCTGACCGCCCTCGACAACGTGGCCTTCGGTCCGCGCTGCCGGGGCGCAGGCAGGACGGAGGCACGGGCGCGGGCCGCGGCGTGGCTGGACCGCATGGGCCTGGCCGACCACGCGGGTGCCAAGCCGCGCCGTCTCTCCGGGGGCCAGGCCCAGCGAGTCGCCCTGGCCCGCGCGCTGGCCACCAACCCGCGGCTGCTGCTCCTCGACGAGCCGCTCGCGGCCCTGGACGCCCGGACCCGGCTGGAGGTGCGGGCGCAGCTGCGCCGCCATCTCGCCGAGTTCGAGGCCGTCGCCGTCCTGGTCACGCACGACCCGCTGGACGCCATGGTGCTGGCCGACCGGCTGGTCGTGGTCGAGGACGGCGCGGTCGTCCAGGAGGGCGGGCCCGCCGACATCGCCCGGCGGCCCCGCACGGACTACATCGCGCAGCTGGTCGGCCTGAATCTCTACCGGGGGCGGGCCGAGGGCCACACCGTACGGCTCGACGACACGGGCCCCGCCATCACCACCACCGAGGACCTCGCGGGCCCGGTCTTCGTCGCGTTCCCGCCCAGCGCCGTGACCCTGTACGGCGCGCCTCCCACCGGCTCCAGCGCCCGCAACCTGTGGCGCTGCGAGGTCGCGGGCCTGGAGAGTCACGGCGACCAGATCCGCGTGGACCTCACGGGCGAACTCGCACTCGCCGCCGACCTCACCACGGTCGCCGCGGCCGAGCTGGGCCTCCACCCGGGCGCACCGGTGTGGGCGACGGTCAAGGCGACGCAGACCCACGCATACCCGGCATAGCGCCGGCGCCGGGCTACGGTGCCCCCATGAGCCTGAGCATCCGCAACCAGCTCCCCGGCACCGTCACCGCCGTCACCCCGGGCGAGGCCATGGCGACGGTCGGCGTCCGTCTCTCCGGCGGCCAGGACCTCACCGCGGCGATCACCCGGGAGTCCGCCGAGGACCTCGCGCTCGCCCCCGGCACCGCCGTGCGGGCCCTGGTGAAGTCCACCGAGGTGGCACTGGCCACCGGGCGCGTCGAGGGGCTGTCCATCCGCAACCGGCTGCCCGGCACGGTCACCGCCCTCACCACCGGCGCCGCGATGGCCTCGGTCTCGGTCGCCGTCGAGGGCGCCGAGCTGACCGCCGCCATCACCAGGCAGGCCGCCGACGACCTGGAGCTGTCCGTCGGCGTTCCCGTCGTCGCGCTGGTCAAGTCGACGGAGGTGTCGCTCGCCACGGGATGAGACGCCGAGAGGCCCCGCCCGGGTCCAGGTGGCCCGGGCGGGGCCTCTCTCAGCTCTGCGGCGGGACTCAGTCCTCGTAGGCGTCCAGCGGCGGGCAGGAGCAGACCAGGTTCCGGTCGCCGTAGGCCTGGTCGATGCGGCGCACCGGCGGCCAGTACTTGTCGGCGGCGGACACCCCGGCAGGGAAGACGGCCTCCTCACGCGTGTACGCGTGGTCCCACTCGCCGCCCAGCGCGCCCGCGGTGTGCGGGGCGCCGCGCAGCGGGTTGTCGTCGGCGGACCAGGCGCCGGAGCCGACCTTCTCGATCTCCGCACGGATGGCGATCATCGCCTCGCAGAACCGGTCCAGCTCGGCCAGGTCCTCGGACTCGGTCGGCTCGATCATCAGCGTGCCGGCCACCGGGAAGGACATCGTCGGCGCGTGGAAGCCGTAGTCGATCAGCCGCTTGGCGACGTCGTCGACGCTCACACCGGTCGCCTTGGTCAGCGGGCGCAGGTCGATGATGCACTCGTGCGCGACCAGCCCGCCCGGACCCGTGTACAGCACCGGGAAGTGCGGCTCCAGGCGCTTGGCGATGTAGTTCGCGGACAGCACGGCCACCTGCGTGGCCCGCTTGAGGCCCTCGCCGCCCATCAGCCGGACGTACGACCAGGAGATCGGCAGGATCCCGGCCGAGCCCCACGGGGCCGCCGAGATCGGGCCGACGCCGGTCTGCGGACCGGCCGCCGGCTGCAGCGGGTGGTTGGGCAGGTACGGCGCCAGGTGCGACCGTACGGCCACCGGGCCGACGCCGGGACCGCCGCCGCCGTGCGGGATGCAGAAGGTCTTGTGCAGGTTCAGGTGGGAGACGTCGCCGCCGAAGTGCCCGGGCTTGGCGAGGCCGACCAGGGCGTTCAGGTTGGCGCCGTCGACGTAGACCTGGCCGCCCGCGTCGTGCACCCGCGCGCAGATGTCCGCCACGTGCTCCTCGAACACGCCGTGCGTGGACGGGTAGGTGATCATCAGCACGGCCAGCTCGTCGCGGTGCTTCTCGATCTTGGCGCGCAGGTCCTCGACGTCGATCTCGCCGTCCTCGGCCGTCTTGACGACGACGACCTTCATGCCGGCCATCACGGCGCTGGCGGCGTTGGTGCCGTGCGCGGAGGACGGGATGAGGCAGACGGTGCGCTGGTCGTCGCCGTTGGCACGGTGGTAGCCGCGCACGGCGAGCAGTCCGGCGAACTCGCCCTGCGACCCCGCGTTCGGCTGGAGCGAGACCTTGTCGTACCCGGTGACCTCGGCGAGCCGCTCCTCCAACTCGCGGATGAGGGTCAGGTAGCCCTGCGCCTGATCGGCGGGCGCGAAGGGGTGCAGCGCGCCGAACTCGGGCCAGGTGACCGGCTCCATCTCGGTGGTCGCGTTGAGCTTCATGGTGCAGGAGCCCAGCGGGATCATGCCGCGGTCCAGCGCGTAGTCCCGGTCGGCGAGGCGGCGCAGGTAACGCAGCATCGCGGTCTCGGAGCGGTGCTGGTGGAAGACGGGGTGGGTCAGGAAGTCGTCGGTGCGCAGCAGTGCCTCGGGCAGCGACTCCCCGGTCGCCGCGTCCAGCGCCTCGACGTCGCCCTCGACGCCGAAGGCGTTCCACACCCCGCCGACCTGGGCGCGCGTGGTGGTCTCGTCACAGGCGAACGACACGTGGTCGGCGTCGACGAGCCGGAGGTTGATGCCGTTCTCGCGGGCGGCGTGGACGATCGCGTCGGCCCGGCCGGGCACCCGCGCGGTGACGGTGTCGAAGTAGGAGCCGTGGACGATCTCGACGCCGCCCTCGGCGAGACCGGCCGCGGTGACCGTGGCGTACCGGTGGGTGCGCCGGGCGATGGCCCGCAGGCCCTCGGGGCCGTGGTAGACGGCGTACATGCCGGCCATGACGGCGAGCAGCACCTGCGCGGTGCAGATGTTGCTGGTGGCCTTCTCCCGGCGGATGTGCTGCTCACGGGTCTGCAGGGCCAGGCGGTAGGCCTTGTTGCCGTCGGCGTCCACGGAGACGCCGACCAGGCGGCCGGGGAGGCTGCGGGCGAACTTCTCGTGCACGGCCATGTAGCCGGCGTGCGGCCCGCCGAAGCCCATCGGCACGCCGAAGCGCTGGGTGGTGCCGACGGCGATGTCCGCGCCCAGCTCGCCGGGCGAGGTGAGCAGCGTGAGGGCGAGCAGGTCGGCGGCGACGGTGACGAGCGCGCCGAGCTCGTGCGCCCGGTCGATCACCGGCTTGATGTCGCGGACGGCTCCGGAGGCGCCCGGGTACTGGATCAGGACGCCGTTGATCTCCCGCTCGGCGATCTCGGCCGGGATGCCCTCGCTCAGGTCGGCGACGACGACCTCGACGCCGGTCGGCTCGGCACGGGTCCGTATCACGGCGACGGTCTGCGGCAGCGCGTCCGCGTCGACCAGGAACAGACCCTTCTTGTTCTTGCCCATGCGCCGCGACAGGGCCATCGCCTCGGCGGCGGCGGTGCCCTCGTCGAGCAGCGAAGCTCCGGAGGTGGGCAGGCCGGTCAGCTCGGCGACCATGGTCTGGAAGTTCAGCAGGGCTTCGAGACGGCCCTGGGAGATCTCCGGCTGGTACGGCGTGTACGCCGTGTACCAGGACGGGTTCTCCATGACGTTGCGCAGGATGACCGGCGGGGTGAAGGTGCCGTAGTAGCCGAGGCCGATCATGGAGTCGAGGACCTGGTTGCGGTCGGCCAGGGAGCGCAGCTCGGCCAGCACCTCGGCCTCGGAGCGCGCGCCCGGCAGGTCGAGCGCGTCGGCGTTCTTGATCACATCCGGCACCGCGGCGGCCGTCAGTTCGTCGAGCGAACCGTAACCGACCTGCGCGAGCATCTTGGCCCTGGCCTCGTGGTCGGGGCCGATGTGGCGCTGCTCGAACGGCATGGCCTGTTCGAGTTCGGAGAGCGGAGTGCGGTGGGCGGTCATTGCGGAGGCCTCCTGGTCTGACGACCTTCGAGGGGCACCACGGCGCGGGTACCCGGACGGCCTCCCCCTCTGTCATCTCAACCTGAGAGCTTCACCGGGCGAGCCCTGGGGCTCTCCCGGCTTTCACCGTCGGTGAGAGCGGACGCCGTCGACACCCGCCCTGCTTTCCAGAGTGACCTCGTCCGTGCGGTACGTGAGCCTGAGAGATTCCGGGGAGGATTTGCTCCTTCGGCGCCTCCGATGGTGTCCGGAGGACTCTCCCGCGCGGGGTCAGCAGCCGTTTGCCAGCGTACCAGCGAGGCCGCCGCACGGAGTTCGAGTGGCCGACCGGCCACTTCTGCTCTTTTGTAGTACTTACGGATGATTAGGCGGCTGGTGTGCGACCCCAGTGCGGCCCAGTGGTGCGATCAAGTGGAGGGCCCCGTGCGTACTGACATCGATCCGCGGAACCTGATCGGCCGCAAGGCGTTCGACCGCGACGGCACCAGGATCGGCACCGTGGACGAGGTCTACCTCGACGATGCCACCGGCGTCCCGGAGTGGGCGGCGATACGGACCGGTCTCTTCAGCAGGGACGCCTTCGTCCCCCTGGAGCCCAGCGAGCTGGTCGACGGCACCCTGCGCGTGCCCTTCGACCGGGCGCTGATCAAGGAGGCACCCGACTTCGGCGTCGGCCGCCACCTCTCGCCGGAACAGGAACTGCAGCTCTACCACCACTACGGCTTGGACGTGGCGGCCGCTCCCCCGCCTCCCGACCACGACTTCGGCAAGCTGGCCGGCAAGGGCAAGGGCGGCGACGAGGGCTGACCCGCCTCGCCCTCCGCCGCGGCGACCAGCGGCAGCGGGTCCGCGGGGGTCAGCTCCGGGTCGTCCACCGGAAAGGTCCGCACCCGCCCGACCCCCGAGTACGGCGTCTCGAACCGCACGGTGACCCGCCCGAGGCCGCTGCCCTGCACCCAGCCGTGCCCCAGCTCCGTGTGCCGCACGTCGTGCCCCGCCGGCCACCGGCGCTCGGCGGGCGGGGGGCTGTGCTCCTCGGCGGGCTCGGTCTCGGGCTCCTCGGCCAGTTCCGCGGCCCGGTCCCCCGCCGCCTGGGCGAACAGGTCCTCCTGGGTGTAGTCGGCCAGCCCGCTGACACCCACCCCGAGCAGACGCACGCCGCCCGTGGTGTCCACCGAGTCCAGCAGTCTGGCGGCCGCCTCGCGCACCACCGCGGGGTCGTCGGTGGGCCCGCGCAGGGTCTCGGAGCGGGTCAGGGTGGAGAAGTCGTATCTGCGCACCTTGAGCACGATGGTCCGCCCGGACAGGCCGGAGGCGCGCAGTCGCCGCACGCAGCGGTCCGCGAGCCGTCCCACCTCGACGCCGACCCGCACCCGGTCGTGGATGTCCACGTCGTAGGTGTCCTCGACCGACACGGACTTGGTCTCCCGCTCGGCCACCACGGGCCGCTCGTCCCGCGCCAGCGCCATGGCGTACAGGGCGTGGCCGTGCGCCTTGCCCAGCAACCGCACCAGCTCGTCCTCGCCCGCCTCGGCGATCTCGCCGACCGTGGTGATCCCGGCCCGTCGCAGATGGTCCCCCGTGGCCGGTCCCACGCCGGGCAGCGTGCGCACCGTCATCGGCCCCAGCATGGCCCGCTCCGTCCCCGGCGGGATGAGCACCAGTCCGTCGGGCTTGGCCTGCTCGGAGGCGATCTTGGCGAGCATCTTGGAGGCGGCGAGCCCCACCGACCCGGTGAGGCCGGTGACGGTGCGGATGGCCGTGCGCAGCCTCACCCCGGCCAGTCGCGCCGACTCCGCGTCCCGGGCCGCCCCGCCGGCCTCCAGGTCCACGAATGCCTCGTCCAGGCTCAGCGGCTCCACCAGCGGCGACAGCTCCCGCAGCAGCCGCATCACCTGCTCGCTGATCGACCGGTACAGCTCGAAGCGCGGAACGAGGTAGGCGGCATGCGGCGCGAGCCGTCGGGCCTGGCCCATGGGCATCGCGGAGTGCACCCCGAACACCCGCGCCTCGTACGAGCAGGTGGCGACCACGCCGCGCGGTCCGAGGCCGCCCACCACCACGGCCTTCCCGCGCAGGCTCGGCTTGGATGCCTGCTCCACCGAGGCGAAGAAGGCATCCATGTCGAGATGCAGGATCGTGGGCGCGGTTCTCACATCTCCGATGCTGCCCTACGCCACTGACAATCCCGCCCTCGCCGGCAGGACGGAACCCGCGGCGCGGCGGGGATCAGACCGCCCGGTTGTTCCGCCGCCGGGCCAGCTCGTCGGCCGGATTGTGCCCGACCAGGGTCTCCCCCGTGTCGATCCGCTCCCCGTGCAGCTGGGACAGCGCGCTCTCCACGTCCCGCCACACCACGCCGACGGCGATCCCGAAGACGCCCTGGCCGCCCTGGAGCAGGGCGTGCACCTCGTCGGGCGAGGTGCACTCGTAGACGGTGGCGCCGTCGCTCATCAGCGTCATCCGCTCGAGGTCGCGGAAGCCGCGCTCCCTGAGGTGCTGGACGGTGGTGCGGATGTTCTGCAGGGACACTCCGGTGTCCAGGAAGCGCTTGACGATCTTCAGCACGACCACGTCGCGGAAGCTGTACAGGCGCTGCGTTCCGGATCCGTGCGCGGGCCGCACGCTGGGCTCGACGAGGCCCGTACGGGCCCAGTAGTCGAGTTGCCGGTAGGTGATGCCGGCGGCCGCGCAGGCCGTAGGGCCGCGATAGCCGATCTGCTCGGACGCCATGGACGTCGCCCCTCCGCTGGTCGGCACCGCTGCCGGTCGCTGCGGACCGGGATCGGCCGCGCCACCGTGCTGGGCGTGCCCCGCGCTCGCGCGCAGCCGGGAGCCCGGGGGCGGGTACGGACCGCCTGCCCCGAGGCTGTGCCCGGGGCCACCCCCAACCGTACCGTCGCCGCTGATTCTCACGCCGACCTCCGTCCTTGACCTGCCTCCTCGAAGGTAGGCAGTCACCAAGGGTGCGTCAACGATCGCCACACTCGGCACGCCGAGTGATAATCACCCTACGAGTGGTTTCCCGTGCCCTGTCCCGGGAAAGGCTAGCCGGATGTGCGCGGACGGGGCCGCGTCTCACTGGTTGCTGGACCCGAAGTCCTCGGGCGAGATCTGGTCGAGGAACTCGCGGAACTTCTCCACCTCGTCCTCCTGCTCGTCCGGAATGGCGATGCCGGCGTCGTCGAGGACCGTGTCACTGCCGTAGATCGGCGTACCGGTGCGCAGGGCCAGCGCTATGGCGTCGGACGGCCTGGCACTGACCTCGACCCCGCTCGCGAAGACCAGCTCGGCGTAGAAGACCCCGTCCCGCAGGTCGGTGATGCGCACTTCCGTGAGCTCCTGGCCGACGGCTTCCAGCACGTCCTTGAACAGGTCGTGGGTCAGCGGCCGCGCAGGAGCCATGCCCTGCTGGGCGAAGGCGATCGCCGTCGCCTCCCCCGGCCCGATCCAGATGGGAAGGTAACGGTCGCCGCCCACCTCGCGCAGCAGCACGATCGGCTGGTTGGAGGGCATCTCGACCCGGACACCTACGACATCGAGCTCGTTCACACAGCAACCCTAGGCCGTGCCCGGGACGTTTGGGTAGTCGGGCCGGGATCGGGTGGGCGATCCGGGTCTGCCCGGGCGAGGATCCGGCCCGTGACCCTCAGGGCAGCCGCACGCCCAGGGCGGTCTGCACCAACGCGGCGTGCAGCTTCACCGCCAGCCCCGCCAGCTCCTTGGTGCGGGCTTCCGCGTGTGCCCTGGTCTGCGGGTTGCGGTGCCGCTTCAGCGGGGCCACCACCTGGTCCACCAGCCCGGCCTCCCGGTCGGCTGCGGCCTTCATCACCCGCAGGTGCCGCGGCTCGATCCCGAACCGCCCCAGCTGCACCACCAAGGACGCCACCGTGACCGCCTCGGCGTCGTACGCCCCGTCGGGCAGCGGGGCGAGGAGTCCGTACGACTCCCACTCCTTCAGCTCCTGGTCACCGATCCCAGCCGCGGCGAGCAGCTCGTCCCGCCCGATCCGGGCCACCGTCGGGCTCTCGGCAGGCTCCGCCACGGCCGCGTCCCCGTCCCGCTGGCGGCCGACCCTCGGCAGGGCCACGGCCTCGCCGCGCTCCACGGCGTCCAGGTGCTCGCGGATCACCTTGAGCGGCAGGTAGTGGTCCCGCTGCATGCGCAGCACCCGGCCGAGGCGCTCGACGTCGTGCGCGCTGAACTTGCGGTACCCGGCCGGGGTCCGCCGTGGCTCGACGAGGCCCTCCGACTCCAGGAAACGGATCTTGGAGATGGTGATGTCGGGGAACTCGTCACGCAGCGCGCTCAGCACTGCGCCGATGCTCATCAGCCCACTGTCCGTGGCGGCGGCGCCTTGCCCGGCACCGCCGCTCGGTGTTTGAAACATGGACCTTCCCTGGAGGTTCCCCGGGCGGGCGGCCCGGGGGCGGGTCAGTAACCCCGCTGGCTCGCGTAGAACACCAGCCGGTACTTGCCGATCTGCACCTCGTCACCGTTCGACAGGGCGACCTGGTCGATGCGCTCCCGGTTGACGTACGTGCCGTTCAGGCTGCCGACGTCGGCGACCGTGAACGAACCGTCCGGGCTGCGGCGGAACTCCACGTGCCGGCGCGAGACCGTCACGTCGTCCAGGAAGATGTCGCTCTGCGGGTGACGGCCGGCGGTGGTCAGCTCGCCGTCCAGCAGGAAGCGGCTGCCCGAGTTCGGACCACGGCGCACGACGAGGAGCGCGGAGCCCAGCGGCAGCGCGTCCACGGCCGCCTGCGCCTCGGGAGAGAGCGCCGGCATCGCCGTCTGGCCGGTGACCTCGGCGTCGTAGGCCTCCAGACCGGAGATGGAGATCGTGGAGGTCGTCTCGGACGCGCGCTCCGGGACCGCGCCGGGCCGCAGCGGAGCGCCGCAGTTGGAGCAGAAGCGGCTGTTCTCCGCGTTGCGGTTGCCGCACCTCGTACACACCAGGGCCGACATGGACGGATCCTCCTGCCGCGGCTGCCCCGCCGGGGCGTTCGACGCGTACGGGTCGGGGTTGAACCCTCCAGCCGTACCCGGGGCCGAGGGCTGGCCGAAACCTATGCCGCCGGACTGAGCAGGGTCAACAGACGGCGCGCCCGGACCACCCACCTGGTCCCGGTACATCGGGCGTCGGCCCTCCGCGTCGGGCTGTGCGCGATGGCGGGCGGTCGCGTTGTCGCCGCCGCCCTCTCGCGCGCTCTTGCCGAACAACTTCGCAAACAACTTCACGGGCGATTCCCCTTGACCGAAACAGACCCGCCCGTGGGGCAGGACGAACCCTTACTGAACGCACTGGCCGACCCGGACACCTTCACAACGTCCGTCTCTGTCAGACAGTTTCCACCACGCACCACCCAATCGGTGCGCCGACCCCCCGCAACCTCATGCCCTCGCCGGACGCCGCCCATGCACCGTCGGTTCACTGGGAGGACGACCGAGCGTAGTCAGGCCGCTCCGCCGCTCGCAAGGCGTCCACGACGATCTTGCTCGAGCGCTCAACAGTAACGGTGGCCTGTTCCTTCTCCAGAGTCTGCACCACTCCTCCAGGAATGTTGAGAGCCGGTTCGAGGTCCTGCGGCTTGCCGATGACCTGGAAACGATAGGGCGTGTTGATCTTGTTCCCGTCGACGCTGACGGACTTGTCGGCGTCGACGAGGTACGTGCCGGCGACGACCCGTACGCCGTTCACCTCGATCGCCTCCGCGCCCGCCGCGCGCAGCTCCTGGATCGCGTCGAGCAGCATGTCCGCCTCGACCGCTCCCTTCGTGTCCTCGATGGTCACCGTGATGCCGGGCCCCTGCGCGGCCACGGTGCCCGCGAGGATGCCCAGTTGCCGCTCCTTCTCGAGCGTCTGCTTGCGGGCCTCCTCCGCCTGGTCGGAGCTGTTCTCCAGCTCGTCGCGCTGTTTCTCGAGACCCTGTTTCTCGTCTTCAAGACGCTGAGTACGGTCGTCCAGTTCATCGAGGATGCGCACCAGATCCTCCTGGCGGGCGCCACGCAGCGCGCCGTCGCTGTCACTGTTGGACGCCACCTGGACCGCGAGGCCGAAGCCGAGCCCGAACAGGAGCAGGGCGACGATGAGTTGCGCCCGCGTCAGGCGCGGCGGCCACAGCCCCTTCAGGAGCCGCTGCCTGCCGGTCAGTCCATTCCGCTCCGGACGCGCACCGTCCGGGCCCTCCCCGGCCGCGGACGGCGACGGCGGCACTTCGTCGGGCAGCTCCTTGCGCAGCCTGTTCGCGGGCTGTTCCTCGTGATCGCTCATCGGCCTCACGCCCGGAAGACGTGGCGTCGGATCGCCGCGGCGTTGGAGAAGATGCGAATGCCGAGGACCACCACGACACCGGTGGACAGCTGGGCGCCGACGCCCAACTTGTCGCCCAGGAAGACGATCAGAGCGGCCACCACCACGTTCGACAGGAACGAGACCACGAAGACCTTGTCGTCGAAGATGCCGTCGAGCATGGCCCGCAGACCGCCGAAGACGGCGTCCAGCGCCGCCACCACGGCGATCGGCAGATACGGCTCCACGGCCGCCGGCACCTCGGGCCGGACCAGCAATCCGGCCACGACTCCCACGACGAGGCCCAGTACGGCGATCACGATGTGCCCTTCTCGGTTATCGGCTGTGCTGTTCGTACGATCACACTCGGTGCGGCCGGCAGCTCGAGCCCGTCCGCGACGGAGATGGCGGTCCGGATGCCGTAGCTCTCCTGCAGGGCATGCAGGTACAGCCCGTCGGCGCTGTCCTGGAACCCCCTGCTGAGCCGCTCGCCGTCCCCCACCGCGAGCACCGTGTACGGCGGCACCAGCGGCCTGTTGTCGACCAGTATCGCGTCACCGGCGGCCCTGATCGCCGACAGTGCCGTCAGACGCTGACCGTTGATGGAGATCGCCTCGGCGCCGGACTCCCACAACCCGTTGACCACGCGCTGCATGTCCCGGTCCCGCACCCGGCCCGTGTCGGAGAACCCTGAGGTGCCGCGCGGCTGCCCGTCGGCGCCCGTGCCGACGTCCTTGGCGTCGTTCACCACGAGCTTCACGCCGGGGCCGTGTACCTCCACCGCGCCCGACAGGATCCCCACCAGGTCCGACCGGTCGCTGTCGCCGCTCTTCTCGAGCGCCTCGCGCCGACGCGTGTTCACGTCGTCGCGCAGTTCGTCGACGCGCTTCTCCAGCTCGTCGGCCGCCGAGGTCTCGCCCTCTATGCGGTCGACCAGCTCTTCACGCTCCTTGGCGACGACGGGAGCGGCGACCCGTGCCTGGGCCGCGCCGACCGTCACGACCAGGGCCGCGAGGACCAGGCCGACCGCCAGGCCCAGCTTGGCACGCAGCGTCCTGGGCATTCCGCCGTTGCCGTCGGCCTTCTTCCGCGCGGCGGCCTCGGCGTAGCCGTCGTCGAGGCTGTGGTCCATGACGTTGGTGAGGAGGGACATGGACGCGTCCGGGCGCGCGGGCCGCGTGGATGTGCTCCGAACGGGGGGTGGCTGCGGCATGCCGCACATCGTCGCACGCCACCGCCACTACCTCCGAACGGCCCCACCGGCGTGCCGGACAGGCCCCCTTGGGGACACTTGTCCGGCACGCACGCGTGCGGTGCGTTTTCAGCGGCCCGCGCTGTCCACCACCGCGGCCCACTCGTCCAGCAGCGCCTGCGCGGAGGCGTCGTCGGGCCCCTCGGCCCACAGATGGGTGACCGCCTCCGCCGGGTCGGGCAGCACCATCACCCAGCGCCCGTCGGTCTCGACCACTCGCACCCCGTCCGTGGTGTCCACGAACCGGTCCCCGGCCGCCTCGACGACCCGGCGCATCACCAGCCCCTTGACGGCCCACGGAGTGGCCAGATCACGCTTGAGGACGTGGGCCCGCGGGATGCGCGCGTCGATCTGGCTCAGCGTGAGCTGGGTGCGCGCGACCAGCCCGATCAGCCGCACGAAGGCCGCCGTGCCGTCGTAGACGCTGCTGAACTCGGGGACGATGAAGCCGCCCTTGCCGTCGCCGCCGAAGATCGCACCCTCCTCGCCGCCGACCCGGGTCAGGTCGTCCGGGGAGGTGGTCGTCCACTCGACCTGTGTGCCGTGGTAGGCGGCGACCTGCTCGGCGATCCTGGTGGTCGTCACCGGGAGCGCGACCCGGCCGCTGCGCCGCTCGGCCGCGATCAGGTCCAGCATCACCAGCAGCGCCCGGTCGTCCTCGATGATGCGGCCCTTCTCATCGACGAGCGACAGCCGCTCGCCGACCGGGTCGAAACGCACGCCGAACGCGGCCCGCGAGGACGCCACGATCTCTCCCAGGCGCACCAGACCGGACCGCCGCATGTCGGCCGACTCGGTGGGCCTGGCCTCGTCGAGACCGGGATTGATGGTCAGCGAGTCGACGCCCAGCTTCCCGAGCAGGCTGGGCAGCACCAGCCCCGCGCTTCCGTTGGAGGCGTCGACGACCACCTTGAGCCCGGACTCGGCGATCCCCGTGATGTCGACGTTGCGCAGCAGGGACCCCGTGTACGAGTCGAACACGCTGGACGGGAAGTGCAGGTCCCCGATCTCTCCGGGGAACGCCCTGCGGTACTCCTGCCGCGCGAACACCCGGTCCAGCTTCCGCTGACTGCCCTGTGAGAGGTCGGCGCCCTGTCCGTCGAAGAACATGATGTCGACGGAGTCCGGCACACCCAGGGTGGTCCGGATCATGATCCCGCCGGCACTGCCCCGCGCGGTCTGCTGCCGTGCCACGGGCAGCGGTACGTTCTCCAGGTCGCGTACGTCGATGGCACTGGCCTGCAACGCGGAGATCACCGCCCGCTTCAGCGCACGGGCACCACGGGAGTGGTCACGGGCCGTGGTGACGGTGGACCCCTTCTTCAGGGTCGTCGCGTAGGCACCGGCCAGTCGCACGGCGAGCTCGGGCGTGATCTCCACGTTCAGGATGCCGGAGACCCCGCGGGCGCCGAACAGATGCGCCTGGCCCCGGGACTCCCAGATGACCGAGGTGTTGACGAAGGCACCGGCCTCGATGGTCTTGAACGGGTAGACCCGCACGTTCCCCTGGATGATCGATTCCTCACCGACCAGGCACTCGTCGCCGATGACCGCGCCGTCCTCGATCCGCGCGGCCCGCATGATGTCGGTGTTCTTGCCGACCACACAGCCCCGCAGATTGCTGTGCGGTCCCACGTACACGTTGTCGGCCACCACGGCCTTGTGCAGGAAGGCGCCGCTCTTGACGACGACGTTGGACCCGATGACCGTATGCTCGCGGATCTCGGCGCCGGCCTCGACCTTGGCGTAGTCGCCCACGTACAGGGGACCGCGCAGCACGGCGTCGGGGTGCACCTCGGCGCCCTCGGCCACCCAGACCCCGGGCGAGATCTCGAAACCGTCGATGTCGACGTCGACCTTGCGCTCCAGCACGTCGGCCTGGGCCTTCACATAGCTCTCGTGGGTACCGACGTCCTCCCAGTAGCCCTCGGCGACGTAGCCGTAGATGGGCTTGCCTTCCTTCATCAGCTGCGGGAAGACATCACCGGACCAGTCCACGGGCACATCGGGGTCGACGTAGTCGAAGACCTCGGGCTCCATGACGTAGATCCCGGTGTTCACGGTGTCCGAGAAGACCTGGCCCCACGTCGGCTTCTCGAGGAAGCGTTCGACCTTGCCCTCTTCGTCGACGATGGTGATACCGAATTCCAGCGGGTTCGGGACGCGCGTCAGACACACCGTGACGAGCGAGCCCTTTTCCTTGTGGAAATTGATCAGGTCGGTGAGGTCGAAGTCGGTCAGGGCATCGCCGGAAATGACGAGGAAGGCATCGTCCTTCAACGCCTCTTCGGCGTTCTTGACGCTTCCGGCGGTACCGAGTGGCTTCTCCTCGTTGGCATAGGTGAGCTCCATACCGAGCTCTTCGCCGTCACCGAAGTAGTTCTTGACCAACGAGGCCAGGAACTGGACGGTCACGACGGTCTCATTGAGCCCATGCCTTTTGAGCAGCCGAAGAACGTGCTCCATGATCGGCCGGTTGACCACCGGCAGGAGCGGCTTGGGCATGCTCGAGGTCATGGGACGAAGGCGTGTGCCTTCGCCTCCAGCCATCACGACGGCCTTCATGTCGGAAGCGTCCTCCTCTGAGAGACGACGGTTTAGCCGACTTCACGAGTCCAGGGTCCCGCACTTTTCCAGCGGGGGCCATCCGGCCACCGGGACCGCACAATCAGCGAGTTCAATCGGCTGCGACGTCCGCACGTACCAGACGGCGGACCTGCACCACATAGAGAACACCTGCCCACCAGTACAGGGTTGTACCCCATCCGGCGAACGCCCATCCGAAAACAGCGGCGAGTGACGCGATCCATCCGCTTCCGTCACTCAGCAGCAGCAGGGGGAAGGCGTACATGAGGTTGAACGTGGCGGCCTTGCCCAGGAAGTTCACCTGCGGCGGCGGATAGCCGTGGCGCCGGAGGATGCCCACCATGACCAGCAGCATCGCTTCCCGGGCAAGCAGTACAAGCGTCAACCAGAGCGGGAGAATCTCGCGCCAGGTGAGACCCACCAGGGTCGAGAGGATATAGAGCCGATCGGCCGCCGGGTCCAGCAGCCGGCCGAGGCTGCTGATCTGGTTCCAACGCCGCGCGAGCTTTCCGTCCAGGTAGTCGCTGACCCCGCTCAGGGCCAGCACCAACAGCGCCCAGCCGTCGCTCTGCGGACCGCCGAACTCGGGCCGCAGGATGAGCCACAGGAACAGGGGCACGCCGAGCAGGCGCGCCATGCTCAGGATGTTCGGGATGGTGAGGACCCGGTCGGTCTGCACGCGGGTCTCCTGGACCTCCACGCGGGGGCCTCCTGGGGGAAACGAACCAATGATGCCCACTGACCTTACCTCAACGCAAAAAAGCTCTGGCTCTCGGGCTGCGTGCCCAAGAGCCAGAGCTCTAAAAGGAGTTCGGCGGCGTCCTACTCTCCCACAGGGTCCCCCCTGCAGTACCATCGGCGCTGTAAGGCTTAGCTTCCGGGTTCGAAATGTAACCGGGCGTTT
>NZ_JBVJEA010000003.1:0-129841 GCF_055581985.1 Streptomyces sp. NPDC042336
TCGCCACCGGCGTACGGCAGCACACCGGCGAGGCGGAAGCCCCCGCCGGGGGTGAGGCCGGTGTGCACCATGCCGCCGACCAGACGGGCCCGCTCCCGCAGGCCCGTCAGCCCCTGTTGGCCGCTGATCGCGGGGAGTGCGGCCGGAACCCCGGCCGGTACTGGGCCGTTCGCCACCTCGACTACGAGGCTGTCCGGTTCGTAGCGCAGCGCGACCGTGATCGGGGCGCCCGGCGCGTGCTTGAGTGCATTGGTCAGTCCCTCCTGAGCGATGCGGTACGCCGCCCGGTCGACAGCGGGGGTGAGGGGTCGCTCGGCGCCGGAGCGGTGCAGTTCCACTGTCGCGCCCGCCGCCCGCGACGATGCGACCAGCTCGTCGACAGAAACCGCGGCACGGTCCGAGGAGGGCCCGGCTTCCTGCGGACCGGGCCCGGACATCTCCGCGTCGTTGCGCAGGATGCCCACGGCTTCGCGCAGCTCCCGCATCGCCGATCTGGATGCCTCCCGGAGGACGCCCACACCTTCCCGCTGGCGGCCATTGAGCTCCGGGTCCACCTCCAGCGCCCCCGTGTGCACGGCGATCAGGGCAAGTTGGTGGCCAAGGCTGTCGTGCATGTCCTGGGCGATGCGCTGCCGCTCCAGCAGCCGGGCCTGGCGCGCCACCATCGCCCGTTCGCGCACCAGTTGGGCGTTGTGCCGCCGCAGGGCGTCCAGCAGGGCGTGCCGCTGGGCACGGTATCGGGCGGCGAAACCGGGCACCACCGCGAGCACCAGGAACGGCCCCCCGGTAAGTGCGACGGTCACCAGCACCGACAGTCCGAGGTCTTCATCTGGTGCGCTGGCCACGCCGGCGACAAGGTGGAGCACGAAACCAGCCGTGAACGCGGCCAGTGCCCGCGCCGGGCGCTCGATGCGGCTGCCGGCGGACCATCCGGCGCAGACCAGCAGGACGAACGCACCGAGAAAGGTGCCCGCCAGGGCTGACGCGGCCAGCAGTACCGATGCCGGCAGGGCGCGACGCGCCAGGGACAGTACGGCGACGACCAGGGCCAGTGCCCCGCCCTGTACCAGGGAGCCGGTCTCCGCCGTGCGAAGGATGCCTGCGATCCCGGAGAGCACTGGGGTGAGCACGGCCTCGCCGACGATCCGCCGGGGCCAGGCGGAGGCGGCGGCGAGACGGAAGCGGAACGACGGTCCGGTACGGGGAGTTTCTGCAGCATCCACGCGCAGACGATAGACGGCTGCCCTCTGACGCCCGCATCCTTCCTTCGGTGCGGTCGCGCGCGACGAAGGGGGGTCGGGGAGGCCTCGGTTCCTGGGATTCCTGCCCTCTTTGGTCGTTACGGGTGACGACTTATGGAGACTGCCGCAGGGGCGGGCGGTCCGGTGACGATGGCTCCGCCGGACGCACTCAGCGGCGGCACAGGGAACGACGGCTTCGGGAGCGGAACAGTGGACAGTGCGGGACAGTGGACCGGCAGACGTTTCACCGTCCGGCAGGAGAACCGTCTCAAGGCCGGCCGTTACACCGTGAGCGAGCTGATGCCGGACGGCTCTGAGGGCGAGGTCGTGGCCTGCGCCGAGGTGAAGCGATTCTCGCTCAAGGAGAAGATCACCTTCCACACCGGCCTGTCCGGGACCCGCGTGCTGTTCACCATCGAGGAGCGCGGCCTTCGCGGCGCCGGTGATGGCTACGACGTGTGGGACGCGGAGGGCAACCTTGTCGGCGGTTTCGAGGAGAAGGACGTCGCCTCCCTGGTGCGTTCGACCTGGGTGCTGGACCAGCCCGGATTCCCGGCCGCCGTCGGCCGGGAGCGTAACCGGTTCGTGGCTGTGCTCCGCCGCGCCTGGGACTTCCTGCCGCTGGACCTGCCGTTCCTGTGGCCGTACCACTTCGACTTCGAGACGGGAGGCAAGCAGGTGCTGAAGGTGGACAGGAAGTGGGGTCTGCGGGACCGTTACGTGGTCGACATCCTCACCCCCGGACCGGACCCCCGCCTGGCCGTCGCCCAGGCCGTGGCCCTGGACACGTTCCAGGACCGTTGACCCGAAGAGACTGGCGCCGACGGCGGGCAGGTGGGCCATGTCGCCGGTGGGAAAGCTCCAGGCCCATGGCCGGATACCTCCGGACCGACCTCGAACAGCCACGGGCCTCGGTATCCAGCCAGGATGGGCATGTTCTCCAGTTCTGCGGGCGGCAGCGAGACGAAGTCGGCGTTGTCCTCCAGGGCGCCGGAATCGCGCAGGTCGCTGAGGTAGGGCCTCTTGTCCGTACGGTGTTCGGGCCCGCGGTTGAGGGTGGAGACGGCGATGACGGGTATCTCGAGTTCCTTGGCCAGATTCTTCAGGCTGCGGGCGACCTCGGAGACCTTTTGGCAGCGGGATCCGAGAGGGCGGGTGCCGTAGTTGAGCAGCTGCAGGTCGTCGACGGCGATGAGCTTCAGGCCGTGCAGGCGTCGGCAGTGCGCGCGCATCTTGGTGAAGTTGGCGTAGGCGTCGTCCTGGAGGTAGAGCGGGGCTCCGGAGACCGAGGGCATCCCTTTGGCGAGGCGGCTCCAGTCCTCGTCGGTCATGGTGCCGGAGCGCATGTGGTGCAGGGCGACGCGGGCCTCGGCGACCAAGAGCCGCATGGTGATGTCGGTGCGGCGGGACTCCAGTGCGAAGTAGGCAGCGGGCAGGTTGTGCTTGACGGCCGCGGAGCGCAGCAGGTTCAGGGCGAGGGTGGAGGTTCCCGTGGTCGGGCGGCCGGCGATGACGATGAGCTGGCCGGGGTTGGCTTTGTTCACGGGTAGCGACAGCAGTTGTTCACGGGTTTGGGTTCTGGCCCATCGGCCGCGGACCGGATCGGCCGGCATCAACGGCTTGATCCGGTCCCACATCGCATCCGTGATCACCAGCCGGACGGACATATCCGATCGAACAAACGGATCAAGGAGACACGCTCTAGTAGTGCTTCGTTAGGTTCTGGGCTGTCTGCGTCGGCTGCGCGGGTTGGCTAGAGGTCGTCCGCAGGTGGTGCAGGTACCGGTCCAGCACCTCAGCAGGTCTTGGAGGAGATCAAGAACCTGGTAGAGGGTCAGGCCGGTGTGTGGGCTTTTGGGTCGAGCCGCCTGAGGGTGAGGAATGCCTGGGCTGCGGTGACGAGGGTGACGTGGTGGTGCCAGCCGCGCCAGGTGCGGCCCTCGAAGTGGTCCAGTCCCCGCCAAGGTTCGCGGGGTTGGCGGTCGCGACGGTTGGATGTGCGGTGGCGTCCATTCGATCGCCGGAGGCGCGGTGGCTGAGCCTGTCGTGTACGCAGACTGATCGACCAGGAGGGGCAGAAGCTGCAGCAGATCGTGTGCCGGGGCAGCACGAGTTCGGTGCGCTATCGGCGCGCGATGATGCTGCTCGCGTCGCTGGGTATGACGGGTGTCAACGGAGAGTTCAAGAACCTGATCTTTGCCGCTACCGGTCCAAGCCTGAGATCGTTCTATGCGACGCGGTCAACAACCGCCTCGACATCGTCCGTAACGCCCAGTACTGCCTGACATACACGCGGCCTCTCGGCACCGCCGGCCTGTCCTGGGCAGAGCTCGTGAGTTGGTGGCAGGAGACAATCCCGCCGTCGGTGATCAGGCTGCCGCCTCCGCGGATCTGTGGATGCGGGCGGCCGTCAGATCGTGGGAGCGGCCCGTCAGTGCCGGCGACAGTCAGAGGACCTCCCCGGCCGGGTCGGTCGAACAGCGTGGGCGGCAGCTCGGGGGCGAGGTACCAGTCCCGCCGCGTCCGCCAGCCGCGCGCCCACGGCCAGATGCACCGTCGCCGGGTCGGTGCCGTGCAGCGCGACCAGTGATGCGGCGACCTCCTCCGGGCTCCCCGCCCGCGCGGCCCCCGCCAGCCGCTGGCGCAGGGCCAGCCGGTGCCGCCGCTCGGCCGTCCCGATGTGCCGTCGTCCGTCGTCACCCATGCAGGCCCTCCGCCCGTCGTCCGTCCGCGGCGTGTTCGGCAGGTGCGCTTGGTGCGTGTGCTCGGTACCTGTGCCCCGTCCGACATCGTGCCCGACACCACTGACAGCGGGCCTCCCCCGAGGGCCGGCTAGGGCGTGCCGTCCGCCGACAGGCGCTGGGTGATCCGGTCGAACAGGTCCGTCAGCGGCTCCCCGATGTCCCGGCCGAACCCGGTGAGCCCGTACGTGACCTGCGGCGGCGTCGTCGGCTCGACCTTCCGCCAGACCCTGCGCGTCCTCGACCAGGACGCGCAGGGTCTGGGCGAGCATCTTCTCGCTCATGCCCCGGATGCTCTCGCGCAGCTCGTAGAACCGGAGGTCGTTGCGCCGCAGGGCGATCAGCACCCAGATGCCCCACCTGCTGGTCACATGGTCGACCACGTCGCGCGCCAGGCAGTCGGTGTGAAACACGTCATACCGCTCGCCGGTCCCGACCCGTCTGGCTGCACGCCTTCCGTCATGTCATGAGCTTACCTCCAGGTATGCCCTTACCAGAAGTTAGTCCTCGCTCCTAGCGTGCAGGTCCACAGAGGACATCCGAGAAGGAGTTGGACATGATCGTGGTGACCGGGGCGACCGGGAACATCGGGCGGCCGCTGACGCGGGCGCTGGCAGCGGCGGGCGAGCAGGTGACGGCGGTGTCGCGGCACCCGGCGGCGGTGCCGGACGGCGTCCGCCACCTGGTGGCCGACCTCGCCGAGCCGGCCGGCCTGCGGCCCGCGCTGGCCGGGGCGAAGTCGCTGTTCCTGCTGCTCTCCGGCGATCTGCACGCCCTCGGCGCCAGCCCCGCCGACATCGTCGCCGAGGCCGCGGACGGCGGGGTCCGCCGCATCGTCCTGCTCTCCACGCTCGGCGTGGTGACCAGGCCCTTCGGGGCGACGCGGATCGCGATGCGCGAGCTGGAGGACAAGGTGCGGGAGTCCGGCCTCCAGTGGGCTCTGCTGCGGCCGGGCGGCTTCGCCTCCAACGCCCTGTGGTGGGCCGAGTCCGTCCGTGAGCGACGGGTCGTCGCGGCGCCCTTCGGCGATGTCGGGGTGCCGGTGATCGATCCGGCCGACATCGCGGCGGTGGCGGCGGCCTGTCTGCTGGAGGACCGGTACATCGGTGGCGCGTACGAGCTGACCGGCCCGGAGGTGATCACTCCGCGCGGGCAGACGGAGGCCATCGCCGCCGCGCTGGGGTCGCCCGTGGCGTTCCACGAGCTGACCCGCGACGAGGCCAGGGCCGCCATGGCCCGGAGCATGCCGGCGGAGCTGGCCGACGACACCCTGGACATCGTCGGCAACCCGAGCCCGGCCGAGCAGCGCGTCAGCCCGGACGTCGAACGGGTCCTCGGCCGCGCCCCGCGCCCCTTCGCCGACTGGGCCGCCCGCAACGTCACCGCGTTCCGCTGAGACCGGCCGCACCGGGGCCAGGCGCTAGAACACGTCACGCAGGGTCTCCAAGAGGCGGGCGATGTTCGCCTCGTCGCGGCGGTAGTAGGTCCACTTGCCGCGTCGGGTGGCGACCACCAGCCCTGCCTGCCGCAGCATGGTGAGGTACTGGGAGGTGGTGGACTGTCCCAGGCCCATGCGCCGCTGGATGTCGGTCACGCAGACGCCGATCTCGACATCCTCGGCCTCCTGGCCGGGGAAGCTCATGGGGTCCTTGAGCCACACCAGCATCTGGCGGCGGGCGGGGTTGGACAGGGCCCGGAATACGGACAGCAACTGCTCTTCCGAGAACACGGCGTGATCGTAACCCATTCTCATATTGACGATTCGCGATACGACGATTTATCTTCGCCGTATGTCCTCTTCGATGCGTGTGATGGAACTCGTCCGTTTCGGTGGCGCGGACACCGCGTTCGCGGCACGGGAACTGCCCATGCCCAGCCCTGGGCCCGGCCAGCTGCTGGTGAGGGTCATGGCCACCTCCGTGAATCCCCTGGACCTGCAGACCCGCCGCGGCGACTACCGCGACCAGGTGGCGCTGCCGGCGGTGATCGGCAACGACGTGTCCGGCGTGGTGGTCGAGACCGGCACGGGGGCGGGCGACTACCGGCCGGGCGACGAGGTCTGGTACTTGGCGCCGGTGTTCACCGGTCAGGGGACCTATGCCGAGTTCCACGTGGTCGACCAGGCCCTGGTCGCCCGCAAGCCCTCCCGCTTGTCGCATGTCGAGGCCGCCGGTCTCGCTCTCGTGGGGGTGACGGCGTGGGAGGCGCTGGTCGAACGGGCCGGAGTGCGGGCCGGGGAGCGGGTCCTGGTGCACGGCGGCGCGGGCGGGGTCGGTTCGGTCGCCATCCAGGTCGCACGTGCGCTGGGGGCCGAGGTGGTCACCACCGCGCGGGCGAGGGATCACGACTTCGTCACCCGGCTGGGAGCGGACGTCACGATCGACTTCTCGGCCGGTGACTATGTGCCGCAGGTGCAGGCCCTGGGCGGGGTGGACGTCGTGCTGGACACGGTGGGCCGGGACACCCTCACCCGCAGTCCGCTGGCTCTGGCCGACCGAGGCCGCGTGGTGTCGATCGTGGACATTCCCGAGCCGCAGAACCTCCTCGCCGCTTGGGGCGTGAACGCGACCTACCATTTCCTCTTCGTCAGTCCCGGCCGGGCGAAACTGGAGGCCCTCGGCCGTCTGGTCGACCAGGGCGAACTCCGGCCGGTGATCGGCGCCGTGCTGCCGCTGGCCGACGCCGCCCACGCCCACAGCCTCTTGGAAGGCGGCTCCGCCGACGAAGGACGCCAACGCCCGCGCGGCAAGATCGCTCTCGCCGTGCATCCCGTGGACGAGACCCCGCACGCGGCGGCGGCCCGTACCTGAGGAATGGGGCGCCTCGCGCACCCGTTGTCTCCTCGTATGACCGAAACAACTGCGGTAGTGGCGGGCGCCTATGGCGGTCCCGAGGTCCTGTCGGTGATCGATGTCGCCGTCCCGGAGCCGGGGCCGAACGAGGTGCGGATCACGGTCCGGCGCGGCCGGCGTCAATCCCTTCGACTACAAGTCGTACAGCGGTGCCTTCGGTGTCGATCCGGGGAGACTGCCGGTCCGGCTCGGTGTCGAGGCGGCGGGCGTGGTGACAGCGGTCGGTGCCGACGCGATCGGCCCCGCGGGTCCGATCGCGGTGGGTGACGAAGTGATCACCTACTCCGCGCCGGGTGCCTACGCCGCCGACATCGTCGTGCCCGCCCCGTCCGTGGTGCCGAAGCCCGTCGCCCTGTCCTGGGAGCAGGCCGGCGGGCTGCTGGCCGCCGGGGTCACCGCCGTACACACGCTTGAGGCGATCGGCCTGGGCAAGGGCGAGACGGTGCTGATCCACGGTGCCGCGGGAGGCGTCGGTCTCGTGGCCGTCCAGCTCGCGGTGGCACGCGGCGCGACTGTAGTGGCCACGGCGAGCCGGGCCAAGCACGACCTCCTGCGAGAGCTGGGAGCGATCCCGGTCGTCTACGGGCCGGGGCTGGCGGACAGGGTGCGCGCGGTGGCGCCGGAGGGCGTGCACGCGGCCGCCGATCTCGTGGGCACCGAGGAGGCGGTGGACGTCTCCGTGGAGCTCGTGCCGGACCGCTTGCGTATCGCCACCATCGCGGGCCACGAGCGCGGGGCTCGCGCGGGAATCAAGCTCCTGGGTGGTGTGCCGGGCGCGGATCCCGGTACCGAGATCCGCCAAGCCGCCCGCCTGCAGCTCACGGAAGCCGCGACAGCAGGCCGCCTGCGCATCGTGATCGCGGACAGCTACCCCCTGCGCGAGGCCGCCACCGCCCACCGCGAGATCATGGCCGGCCACACCACGGGAAAGATCGTCCTGGTCCCGTAACCCGTTCCTGTCCCCGCACCGCTGAAGCCGCACCGCGAGCGGCCGCCCGCGCAATCACCGGTCCCGGTACGCGACGGATCGGGTGCGTGGGCGGCAGGCGACCAGCTCGTCAGGTGCCCATGTCCTCGTTCTTGGCGCTCCATTCGATCAGCGGATGCAGGACACGCATCAGGCTGGCGCCCCGTTCGGTGGGCCGGTACGTGATCTGGACCGGCGTCGTCGGTACCACGAGCCGCTCAATGAGCCGGTGGCCCTCGAGCTCACGCAGACGCTGGGACAGAAGGTGGTTCGAGATGCCGGGGATCCGCGCTCGGTAGTCGACGAATCGGCGCGCGCCCCGCATCGCCGCCAGGAGCACCGCGGCGCTCCACTTCTTGCCCACGATCTCGACCGAGCGCTGAAAACTGCGGCACACGTCGTCGTCGATGTGTTCATAGCCCGCTTCCGGGCGGCTCTGGCCCGCGGTGGCGGAGGAATCATCGGGCTGTCGAGGACCGGTCATACGGTCACGATACTGGAGCGTGTCACTTTTGATGACCTGGTCATGCCCCGCTTGTCGCCTGTGATCATCGCCGTGCAGCCTTGGCCCATGAACGCACACTCGGCCTTTCACCACGCGCTATGAACTACGGGCACCCGCTGAGATTCGGGCTGCACCTGCCCTCCGACGCCGACTGCGGACCCGGCCGGTTGGTCGAAGTGGCGGGCCTGGCCGAGCAGTGGGGGCTGGACTTGCTCGTCGTCCCGGCCGGAACCGCCGGCGACGATCTCGAACCGTCGACTGTGGCGGCCTGGATCGCCGGGGCGACGGTCTCTCTCGGACTGGTGCTGGAGGCACGCCCCGACACCCTCCATCCGGCGATGCTCGCGCGAGCCGTCGCGGGCCTGGACCGGCTCACCGAAGGCAGGGTCGAACTGGCTTTCCGGGCGGGCCCGTCAGCCGCCGCGTCCGGGACAGCCGATTCGGTCGCGGCACTGGGTGAGGCGATCGCCGTCGTCCGCGAGCTCTGGAATGGCCTCGGCCGGTTCACCGGCCGCTTCTACCGTCTTGCGGGAGCCGAGAATGCCGCGCCCGCGCACGACGTGCCGATCTCCGTGGACGGCCAGGGCCAGGACCTGCTCCGGCTGGTCGGACTGCGGGCTGACGAATGGTCGACGGGGTGCGACGCCGCCACGCTGACGCAGGGCAACCGCGCAGTCGACGAGGCGGCGCGAGGGGCAGGCCGCGATCCCCGCGAGATCCGCAGACGGGTCACGATCCGCGGTGGCTTCGGCGAGCGGACAGGCAGGTTCACCGGGACCGCCGCGGACTGGGTGAACGACCTGCTGCCACTCGTCGTCGAGCACGGGGTGGGCACCATCGTGCTGGACACCGAGGAGCGAGACGTCGCGGCATGCTTCGCGAGCGAGGTCGCCCCGGCCCTGCGGGCGGCCGTGGACGCGGTGCTTCCGCGCGGATGGTCGGGCGCGCGGGTCCGGCGGTCCGCCGTGCGCGCCAGGCGCCTGCCGGGGATCGACTACGAGAGCGCTCCGCCGGAGATGGCCGAGGTCGTCGAGCCCGGTGATCCGGCCTACGCCCGGCTGCGGTCCGGATACCTGCGCGGTGGTGCGCCCGGCATCATCCTGCGGGCGGCGACGAACGAGCAGGTGACCCAGGCGCTCGCGTTCGCCCGCCGGCATCCCGGCGTGGCCCTGTCTCGGCGAAGCGCCGGACACGGGGTCTCCGGCCGCTCCACCAATGACGGCGGGATCGTCATCGACGTGTCACTGATGAATGCGATCGAGGTGCTCGACAGGAAGACACGCCGGGTGCGCATCGGCCCGGGTGCGCGCTGGGCCGAGGTGGCGGCCGCACTGGAGCCCTACGGCTGGGCGTTGAGTTCGGGCGACTACGGGGGCGTCGGGGTGGGCGGCCTCGCCACGGCGGGGGGCATCGGGTACCTCGCGCGCGGGCACGGACTGACCATCGACCGCCTGCGGGCCGTGGAGATGGTGCTCGCGGATGGCTCCGTCGTGCGGGCCGACGATGCGGAGAACCCCGATCTCTTCTGGGCCGTGCGAGGGGCGGGCGCGAATTTCGGGATCGTCACTGCCTTCGAGTTCGAGGCCGACGACGTGGGCGCGGTCGCCTTCGCCCGGCTCACCCAGGACGCGAGCGACCTCGAGCGCTACCTCGTCGAGTGGGGCCGGGTGGTCGAGGACTCACCGCGGGACCTCACCAGCTTCGTCATCGTGCCGCCCCCGCGCGGCGGACGTCCGGCGCTCGCGGTGAGCCACACCATGGTCGACTCCTCGGACCCGGAGACCGTGCGCGCCCGGCTGGAGCCACTGGCCGCGATCTCCGCGATGTACGCCCAGGACATCGTCATCACCTCCTACGCGGCCGTGATGGACAACGCGAGCGACGACCCACCGGTCTCCCACGGTGAACCGGTCTCACGCAGCGGGCTGCTCCGGCACGTGACCCCGCAGTTCGCCGCGGCGGCGGCTCAGATGATCCGCAGCGGCGCGATCGGATGGTTCCAGCTCCGCTCGGTCGGGGGCGCCGTCGCCGATGTTCCCGCGGACGCCACGGCCTACGCCCACCGCGACGCGAACTTCTCGCTGGTGGTGATGGGCGGTGCCGACGAGGTGGTCGACCGGGCCTGGGCCCGGCTGAGCCCTTTCCTCGACGGCCTCTACATCAGCTTCGAGTCCAGCCTCCGGCCCGAGCGGATCACCGCGGCCTGGCCTCCACGGACCCTCACGCGTCTGCGTGAGCTGAAGAGCGTCTACGACCCCGAGGGTGTGTTCGGCGACAACTTCGCCCTCACACCCGCCGCGAACCACCCCGGAGGAAGCACCCCATGAGCGACTACGGCCACGAACTGTGGTTCGGCAGCTTCATCACCCCCACCGCCCACCCGCCTCAGGCGCCGGTCGAGCTGGCCCAGACCTCCGAGAGGGCCGGCCTCGACCTGGTCAGCTTCCAGGACCACCCCTACCAGTCGGCGTTCCAGGACACCTGGACCCTGATGTCGTACGTCGCCGCACGCACCGAACGGATCCGGATCAGCGGCAACGTGCTGAGCCTTCCGCTGCGGCCCCCGGCCGTGCTGGCCCGCGCCGCCGCGAGCCTGGACCGGCTGACCGGCGGGCGAGTCGAACTGGGCATCGGCGCGGGCGCGTTCTGGGACGGCATCGTCGCGATGGGAGGCCGCCGGCTCGAACCGGCCCAGGCCGTGCGGGCGGTGGAGGAGGCCGTGGGCGTGATCCGGGGTCTGTGGGCCACCGACGAGACCGGTCCCCTCCGTGTCACCGGGGAGTTCTACACCGTGAACGGCGCCAAGCGCGGCCCGGCACCCGCCCATCGCATCCCGATCCGCATCGGTGCCTACAAGCCGCGCATGCTCCGGCTGACGGGCAGGATCGCCGACGGTTGGCTGCCCTCCCTGGGTTTCCTGCCCGAGGGCCCGGCATCGCTGCGCGCGATGAACGAGCAGATCGACGAGGCCGCCTCCGCCGCCGGTCGGGAGCCCGCGGCGGTCAGCCGCCTGCTCAACCTGAGCGGCCGATTCACGTCCGGCGCCGGCGGCGGCCTGTTGCAGGGGACTCCCGGCGACTGGGCCGAACAGATCGCTGACCTCGCCCTGCAGTACGGCGTGTCCGGGTTCATCCTCGCCTCGGACGAGCCTGCCGACCTGAACCTCTTCGGTCACGAGGTCGCGCCGCGCGCCCGCGAACTCGTCCAGTCCGAACGCGTGACGTGATGCGGTGCGCGCGTGGCGGGCCCGGTGACCAAGCTGCGACAGGGGCAGCGCCGACGGAGCTGTTCGGACGCCGCGAGGAGACCGCGGTTCTCGACGGGCTGCTTACGCAGGCCCGCGGCGGGAGCGGTGGCGCGCTCGTGGTGTGGGGCGAGCCGGGTATCGGCAAGTCAGCTCTGCTTCGCCACGTGCATGGCCAGGCCGCGGACTTCGTCCGGCTGAGCCACTCGGCCACCCGGCCCGAGTCGGACCTGGCTTTCGCGGGGCTGCACGGGCTGCTGCGACCGCTGGCCGATCGTGTCGAGCTGCTGGCGACGGCCCAGGCCGCCGCTGTGCGTACCGCGCTCGGGCTGAGCGGTGAGCCGACGGACCGCCTGGTGGTCGGGGCGGCCGTGCTGTCGCTGCTCCGCGGACTCGCCGAGCGGCAGCCCGTGCTCGTCGTGGTGGACGACGGGCAGTGGCTCGACGAGGCCACCGCGCTGTGCCTGGGGTTCGTCGCCCGACGTGTGGGAGCGCATCCCGTGGTCGTCGTGCTCGCCGATCACAGCGATCCGGCTGCCCGGCCCTGGGAAGGCGTGGCCGACGTGCGGGTCGACGGCCTGAGCGACGAGAGCGCGCGGCAGCTTGTGGCGGCCGTGGCGCCGCTCACCGACGAGGCGACGACGCGGAGCATGGTCCGGGAGGCCGGGGGCAACCCCTTGGCGCTGCACGAACTGGCCACGCTCGGGGGCGACCTCGACGACGCCGAGCATCGCCGGAAGCGAGGACGACCGCCCGTCGGGCCGTGCCTGCAGCGGGCTTTCCGTGCCAGGATCGAGGCCCTGAGCCCTCCGGCGCAGTTGCTGACCGTGCTCGCGGCGGCCGAGGAGCACGGCGACCGGCTCACGGTGCAGCGGGCCGGCCGTGCGTCGGGGGCCGGTGACGCCGTCTGGGAGGAAGTGACCAACGCGGGCCTGCTCCACGTGGCGGGCAACCGCGTCGGTTTCCGGCACCCCGTCGTGAGCAGAGCCGTCTACGAGGGCTGCGGTGCCGCGACGAGGCGCCGGGCTCACCGCGCCCTGGCCGCCACGATGCCGGACGAGGCGGAGGAGCGCGCATGGCATCTCGCCGCCCTGGCCCACGGACGCGATGAGGACGTCGCGCGGCTCCTCGAACGGACCGCCGTCCGCTCCCGGCTCCGCGGGGCCACGAACACGGCTGCACGGGCGTGGTGGCGGGCCGCCGAACTGTCGGCCGCACCGATCGACGCCTCACAACGTCTTGCCGAGGCTGCCAGGGCTTCCTGGGACGCCGGGTGGGCAGCCACGGCGGAGCGCCTGCTCGATGACGCGGAACGGCTGGCCCCCGGTGCTCACGTCGCCCGGCGGAGCCGGGGTCTGCGGGGGATCATGGAGTTCGCCCGGGGCATGCCCGAGATGGCGCACCACTTCCTGATCACCGACATGAAGCGCGTCCCGGAACCGGGAACGGCGCTGGAACTGGGCACGCTGGCCATGCGCGCCGCCTGGTCCGTCGGACGCGGCGACCTGCGGGACAGAGCGCTGGAGCTGCTGCTCGAAGAGGACGTCGCGGGCCGGAGCGGATTACCCGGCACGCTTGCCTGGTGGAGCGACGACGTGTCCGCCGACGCGGCGCCGGCGGACACCCCCGACCTCGGTGATCCCGCCGCGCGGGCCCGTACGACCATCCTGCCGTTGCTGCCGCCGACACCCCTCGCCCTGGCCTGGGGGATCGACAAGCCGATGGCGGATGCGCTGCGCCGCCGGTTGCCGCACCTGCGGCGGCGCAGCGAGCACGCTCGGCTCGCCGCCTTCCTGGCCCAGACCGCGATGCTCGACAACGCTGCCGGCCGCTGGCCGCAATCGGAGTCCTCGGCCGCGGAGGGACTGCGGCTGGCCCAGGACCTGGGTGCCGACCACATCGCCTCCCACTGCCTCACCAGCCTGAGCTGGCTCGCCGCGGCGCGTGGTGACGAACGTGCCGTTGCGGAGGCCACCGCCAGGACTCTGGAGACGTCACTCCCGCAGGGCGTCCGCGCGCTGAGCGCCGCCGCGTACTGGAACCGCGGCATGGCCTTGCTGTTTCGCGAGCGTCCCGAGGAAGCGCTGGACATCCTGGTGCGCCTGACCGAGCCGGGCCATGGCGCGGAACACCCGACCTTCGCGCTCCTGGCCGCTCTCGACACGGCCGAGGCGGCCGTGCGCGTCGGCAGAAGCGACCTCGCGGACGAACGGGTACGGGTGCTCGAAGCCTGGGCGCGGCGCACGGGAGCGCCGTGGGCCCGCTGTGCCGCGCACGTCACGCGCGGGCTCCTCGGCGGCGCCCGGGCCGAGGGTGCCTTCCGAGCCGCCCTCGACGTGCCGGTTGCCCGATCCCACCCGCTGCTCTACGCGCGCGCTCAGTTGGCCTACGGCGAGTGGTTGCGACGGGGCCGCCGGCGGACCGATGCGCGCGTCCGGATCGGCGCCGCCTTGGAGGCGTTCGACCGGCTCGGTGCCGAGCCGCTGCGCCAACGCGCGCAGCGCGAGCAGGACCTCACCGGAGCGCCGGGACGCCGGGGAAGCTCGGACACCAGGGCGATGAACCGGCTCACCGCCCAGGAACAGCGAGTCGTCGAACTGGCCGCCGAACAGCTGACGAATCGCGAGATCGGCGTCCAGCTGCGGATCAGCCACCGCACCGTGGGCCACCACCTCGGGAACGTGTTCGCCAAGCTCGGCATCAACACCCGAACCGAGCTGAGCGACCTCCACGCCGGTTGTGAGCCACCGTGAGCACAGGGAGGCCGCGGCGGAGCGGGCGCGCGACGCCTCCGGCGGAAACGACGGATTGCCCGCCCGATTCGCTCACCGGCCCTGATTTGTAGCGTCGCTGACGTTGTCCCGCGTACCCGCGGCGAAACGCCGTGCGACGCATGACGAGAGGTCACCTCATGCCCAAGTCCGAGACCCTGCCCCACACGCGCCACTACATCGACGGGCAGTGGCAGGACTCCAGCTCCCGCGGCGAGTCCCGCAGCCCCGCGACCAACGGCCTGCTCGGCACCTTCGCCGACGGCGGTGCGCGGGAGGCGAAGGCCGCCGTGGCCGCGGCCCGAAGGGCCTTCGACTCCACCGCCTGGTCCCGCGACCGTCACCGGCGTGCGGCAGCGCTGCACGAACTGGCCGACCGGCTCGAGCAGCGCAAGGACGAACTGATCACCCTCCTGGCGCGGGAGAACGGGAAAGTGCTTTCCGAGGCGGCCATCGAAGTCGAAGGCACCATCCCCAAGCTCCGCTACCACGCGGCGCTGGCCCTCACCGACCACGGCAGGGCCGGCGAAGTACGGCCCGGCATGTACTCGATGACCCTGCGCGAAGCCGCGGGCGTCGCCGCGGTGATCGTGCCGTGGAACTCACCGGTCATCCTCTCGGCGCGATCCTTCGCACCAGCCCTGGCGGCCGGCTGCACCGTGGTCATGAAGATGCCGGCGCAGACCGGCCTGGTCAACGGAGTGCTGAGCGAGATCATCGCCGACACGCCGAGCCTGGACCCGGGCGTGTTCAACGTCTTCACCGAGAGCGGCAACGCCGGGGCTCCGGAGCTGGTCTCCTCCCCGGACGTGGACGTGCTCAGCTACACCGGCTCCACCGCGGTCGGCCGCGTGATCATGGAACAGGCCGCCCCGACGCTGAAAACGCTGTCCATGGAGCTGGGCGGAAAGACGCCGATGCTCGTCTTCGACGACGCCGACTTGGACGCCGCCGTGCCCGTGCTCACCAAGGCCGTCACCATGTTCGCGGGCCAGTTCTGCATGACGGGCAGCCGGATACTGGTCCAGCGCGGCGTGGCCGACGAACTCCGGCGGCGGCTTGTCGCCGCCCTCGAAGCGGTCCGGGTCGGGCCCGGCGACGACCCCGCCAGCGAGATGGGCGCCATGATCGACGAAGGAAACGCCCAACGGGTCGAACAGACCGTGGCCGCCGCGGCCGACTACGCCACCGTCCTCGTGCGGGGCAAGCGGGATCGGGCGCTCCTCGGCCCGTCCCTGATCGAGGTCGCCGACGTGTCCTCGCCGATCGTGCAGCGCGAAGTGTTCGGGCCGGTCGCCACCTTCGAGGTGTTCGACTCCGAGGCCGACGCCGTGGCGCGTGCCAACGCCACCGAGTTCGGCCTGGCCGCGAGCATCTGGACCCGTGATGTCGACCGCCCCCTGCGCGTCGGCCGCGAACTGCAGGCCGGGACCGTCTGGACCAACACCTGGGCCATGATCCACGACCAGTTCGAGGAAGGCGGCTTCAAGCAGTCGGGAGTGGGCCGCCTGAACGGCATCCGCGGGATCGAGGAATTCCAGGAGACCAAGCACCTCGTGCATGTGGCACCGCAACTCTGACAGCTCTCGACGGCGGAGTGAGAATCGATGACCGAGACGGACGACGTCGGCCCGGCCGACGTCACCCTGCTGACCGCGCGCGCTGTGGAACCCGGCTACGAGCAGGACTTCCGGGAGTGGTTCGGGCGGGTGACCGACACCGCCTCAGCGTTTCCCGGACACCTGGGGGACGGGTTGTTCCGGCCTGCCACGGCCGCCGGGCCATGGGTTCTGGTCCACCGGTTCCGCGACCAGGAGTCCGCGCGGCACTGGACGACGTCACCTGAGCGGGCCGCACTGTTCGACCACTGCGAGGGCCATCATCAGAGCGAGGTGGCGCGTCGCGAACTCTCCGGAATGGAGACCCTGTTCACCACTGCGCACGACACGCCCACGACGGCGCCGCCTCGTTGGAAGATGGCGCTCGCCGCCTTCGCGGCCGTACTCCCGATCTCCCTGATCGGCAACGGTCTTCTGGGGCCGGCGCTCCGTGCTTGGCCGCTTGTGGCGCGGGTGCTGATGCTCGCGCTGCTGTTCAGTACGTTGATGACGTATCTGATGATGCCGGCTGTGACCCTCGTCCTGCGCCGTTGGCTCTATGCCGACACCTCGACCGCGCGCGAGGGACCGACGCGATGACGCGGCCCCGGGGCGGACCGCGCCGTTTTGCGGCTCGGCTTTCAGCGGGACAGTTCCATGATCTCCGGCACGGATCTCCCGCAGCGGCTGGTTGATCACGGTGGCGGGGTCGCATGCGGAACCCCGGACGGGCACCGCGACGGGAAGTACGCTGTCCGCGCGGCGGGCCACCCGGCGTGCGCAACTCGACGAGCGCGGCCGGGACGCCGCCGGCGAGGGCGTTGATCACCGCTTGCGTGGCCTTCTTCCCCAGGGAGCGGTCGGGCTCGCGGTAAGCGGCGATCATGCGCTGGTGGATGCCCCAGGTCGCCTCGGCCTCGACGTGCTCGAAGATGGCGAACAACGCCTCGAGGCGCGCGTGCTGGCAGAGTCCTTCGACACGGTGCGGGTCAGCTCTGTGTGATCAAGTCAGGGCTGGCTCGCGGATCGCCATCTCCTCGGGTCCTGCGGCAGTGCCTCTCCCGGGTTCAAAGAGGGGAGTTCATTCGGTCGGGCGGGACAGATGCTGCCGATGACCTGTTTCAGCGGCCCGTATGATCGCCTCGAGTACCCGGTGGCGATCGCGTGCGACCGTGAAATCCGGCGCATCGGCGGTTCCGTCGCGGAGGTCGGCGGCGAACTGGGCGTAGAGGCGGGCGACCCCCGCTGCGGGTGCGTCGAGTTGCAGGTCGGGAGCCGCATAAGCGGGGGGGACCTGTAGCACTTGGACAGGCTCGCTGCCGCGGCTCAGCGTGATGGTGAGATCGGTGAAATGGATGTAACCCGACGCCGACTCCACACGCACACTGCCCTCGGTGCCCTGGATCTCCCATACCAGCGCCGAGCCGGCAGACTGCCCGGCACTGTAGTGCAGCGAAGTGACGATCCCGCCATCGAGAACGCCGGCGACGACGATCTCATCCGGCGCGTCCTTCAGCAGCGTCGCGCCATCGGACAGGCGGACGCCGTCACCGCGCTGATTGGCGACGACGGCGGACAGACTCTCGAACGTGCCGAGCACGCGCGCAAGCGGTTCGAGCCCGTGGCCGAGCATGATGCTCAGCAGCGTGGCGCCATTCTTTGCGTGAGCCATGTACTCGACCGGTGGGTCATATCGGCCGGCCCACATGTCGTCGGACAAATGCGCTCGGATGCTCGTGCTGAGCGGCTTGCCGATCACGCCTTGCGCGATGAGGTCGCGAAGGAAGAGGATCGGCGGGTGCAGGCCGCCCTGCAACCCGACAACCGTCCGCAGCCGCCGCTCGCGGGCAAACCCCTCCAGCGCTTCGGCCTCCGAAAGGTTTCTTGCGAGCGGCCATTCGCAATAGACCATCTTGCCCGCGGCCAGCGCGTCGGAAACAATCTGCCTGTGATCCGGCACCTTGACCGCAACCACCACCAGGTCGACTTCCGGTTGCACGACCAGAGCCTCATGAGTGTCGAAGGCGAGATCGGCGCCCAGCCGACGAGCGGTCGCGTTCGCGCTCTCCATACGAGTCGTACTGACGGCGCGGATCTGGAACGCGTCGAGCGCCTGCAGCGCCGGGACGTGAGCAATTCCGCCCCAACCCCGATCGGCACTGGCCCCGATAATACCGACGCCGATCTGGGTATGTGCTGAATTCGTCATGAGGATGCTCCTGCCATGTGCAGCCCGGAAACGCTCTCCGGGCTGCGTCACGATGATTCGTTTCCGGACACATGCGTGGGCACTCGGGCTTACCATGGCGAGCGAGCAATTATTGCCGTTCGCCATGGTGAGCCCGAGTGACCCAAGCGCAGGTTTTACACGTGAGCCCAGTGGGCCTCGAGTTCGCGCGCGACATCGGCCGCACGCTCTATCATCGGCCAGTGCGAGCTGCGCAGCTTGAAGACGGCACGTGCGCGTGTGGCATTACCGAGCTCGTCGGCGAAGCGGTGAGGAAGGAACGGATCGTCCAGGCCCCAGATCACTAGCGCTGGTGCGGTCACCTTGCTCAGACCTGGCTTCCACTCCGCCCCGACCTCGATCGCCGAACGGTAAAGGGCGAGAATGCTTGCCCTCATAGTGGCATCGATATGCCGGACCGCTTCGTCTGCCGCGTCGCGCGGCATCTGCGCCTCGTTGAGACTTGCTGCGAACTCCTCGAGGTCGAGGTCCGCCATCCATTTCTCGCCCTCGCCCGGCGTCTGCCAGATCTTGGCAAGATAGTGCCACGGATACTCCGGATCGATGGGGCCGCTGATGCCTGTCCATGTCCGCACCAGTTCCGGTCGGACAGACGCGAGACGGCCCGTGAGCAGAGACCCCCAGTCATGACCGACCAGGTCGACGGGTTCGCCGATTTCCTCGATCCTCTCAATGAGCCAATCGAGATACTCTTCCTTCGTCGACGTGAATCCCTCTGGCAGGGGTACGCCAAACCCGGGGAGATCGATCGTCAAAATATCTTCGCGCTGAAGATGGGAACGGACGGTGTCCCAAAGCCGGTGGGTATCAGGTACACCATGGACGAGGACTGCAGGCATTTCGGATTCTCCAGTTGTTTGTTGTCGTGGTTGAAATGGTCGGTCGGCCGAGTCAGGGAAGGAGGATGACTTTGCCGTGGGTGTGGCCCGTGGCGACGAGGCGATGAGCGTCCGCGGCCTCGTCGAGTGGGAAGCTCCGGCCGATGCGTGCGGTCCATGCGCCGGCGGCGATCAGATTCAGGGCTTCCTGGACAGGGCCGCGGTCGCGGTTCCAGCTGCCTCCGGGGCTGAATACGACGCCGTGTTGTGCGGCATCGGGGTCGGCGAGCGTCACGATCCGGCCGGGGCCGCCGAGAAGATCGACGAGGGCGGGAACGAGCCCCTTGCCGACGGTGTCGAGCGCGGCGTCGACCCCGCCCGGAGCGGCGGCACGGATGCGATCGACCAGGCCCGGGCCGTGGGCGACAGGGGTCGCTCCGAGACTCCTGACGAAGTCGGCGTTGTCAGTTCCGGCGACGCCGATCGCCGTCACACCGCGCTGTCGCGCGAACTGCACGGCTGCGCTGCCCAGAGCACCGCTCGCGCCGGTGACCACGAGCGTTTCACCCGGGCGAATGTTCAGAAGCCCGAGAGCCCTCGCCGCGTTGTCGGCGCCGATGACAGTGGCCGCGGCCTCCTCGAAGGAAACGCCGTCGGGGATCGTCGCGAAGTTGCTGCTGACCGTGTACTCGGCGTAGGAGCCCTGGGTGGCGGAGTCCGGCCAGCCGGCGACGCGGTCGCCGACCACGCCCTCGTCGACGCCCGGGCCGACCGCCTCGACGACGCCGGCGAACTCGAATCCGAGGATGGCGGGAGCACGCAGGCCGAACGCTCCGGCGCGTGCCTGGATCTCCGCGGGGTTCACCCCGGCGGCGTGAACCCGCACCAGTACCTGACCCCGACCCGGCACCGGTCGCGGAGCCTCCGCAACCCGCAACACGGAGGGTTCGCCGAACGAGGTGATGACGACGGCTTTCATGATGATCCTTCTCGTATACAAGGGTTTGCTCGCACCGTTCAGAACGGTGTCAGGTCAGGAAGACCGGGGGATTCTCGCCCCGCAGGCGGTAGTCGGGCCGGGGCCGTTCGAGGCGGATCGATTCCAGTACGGTGTACGCGTGGTACTTGGTCTGGGTGGTGGCTCCTGCCAGCCGTTCCCACCAGAGCCGGCCGTCGCTCGTCTCCTTGTCGAGGACGTGGCGGGTGGTGTAGTTCGCCATGGAGCTGATCCAGTTCTCGGTACCGACGAAGATCCTGTCCCAGCCGGTGCCGGTCACGATGTCGGCGAGCGCATCCGAGCGGCTGAACCGCTCGACCGCCGCAGTCGCCCCCTCGAGCACGTCGGCGAAGTACTCCACGCACAGCTTCACCTGCTCGTAGGTGCCGTAATGCATGTGGTGCCCGCCGACGAAGTAGTCGAAGTCGTATTCGAGGATCTGGGACTGAGCCTCGTACCAGCCGGAGATGTTCTGCGAGGCGTCGCAGTGCATGAACGTGACGCTTCCCGGACTGACGATGTCCACCGCCGTGAGCACCTTCTGCCGCGGTGCGTAGATGAAGATGTTGCCGGGGCAGTGATTCTCCCCCTTGTAGGAGAGCTGCAGGCTCACGCCGCCCACTTCGAGAACGAGTTCGTCGTCGAACGTCCTCGTCGGCAGGGGACGCTTCGGGTCGGGGAAGCGCTCCAGGAGTTCCTTGGTGATGCGGTGGGCGACGATCTCGACGTCGGGACCGAACACGGAGGCCGCGCCGATGTGATCGGCGTGCCAGTGGCTGTAGATGACGTGGGTGACGGGTCGGTCGGTGACGTCCTCGATCGCCGCCAGCATGTTCTCGCCCAGCGTCGGGGGTGCGTCGATCGCGACCACGCCCTCCTCGGTCACCACGAACGCGGCGTCGTAGCCGGCACTGGTGACCCAGTAGAAGCCGCCGCGCAGTTCTTCCACGTGGTAGCCGTACTTCTGGAAGTGCTCGCTCTGGAAATAAGGGGGGTAATATCCCTCGGGGTCCAACGGGTCGTCCGCCCCCGCGCGGGGGAATCCATAGTGGTCGATGCCGTAGAAGCTCGGGGTTTCTTCGACGCTGATGGGTACCTGACTGCTCCGGCACATCGGCGGGACGCCTTTCTGTGTTCTTGGGAAGCCGTAGAACGGGTGGTCTATCCCGGTGACGTGAATCGAAGGACCGCCTTGGTGACGCGGCCTGAGCCCGCATCCTCGAACGCGGTGTTGATATCGGCGAAGTCGTAGAAGGACAGCAGTCGGTCGATGGGGAACCGGCCCGCTCGATAGAGCTGGGCAAGGTCGTTGATCAGGAGCGACGAGACGGCGTCGCCCTGGATGATGCCCTGAAGCGACTGGCCGAGCGTGAGCCGGCCGGCGTCGAGCACGGCGCCCGCTCCTTCGTGGAACGCCACGAAGCCGAATCGGCCCATCGGTGCCAGGGCGCCGACCCCGGCATCGAGGTTCTCCGCGCGGCCGCTCGTGTCGAGGACGTACTCCAGACCGCGTTCGTCGACGGCGCGGAGCGCGCCGGTCAGATCCTCGACCCGGCCGGGGTCCACGAGGTGCGTCGCTCCGAGATCGCGGGCCAGATCGAGGCGGCCGGCGTCGACGTCGACGGCGACGATGGTGGTGGCACCCGCGACATGTGCCGCCATGACCGCCGCCAGGCCCACCGCTCCCACACCGATGACCGCGAAGGACGCTCCCGCCGGCACGGCGAGGGCCTTGAGTACGGCCCCCGCGCCCGTCTGCAGCCCGCACCCCAGCGGAGCCATGACGTCGAGGGGCAGATTGCGGGGGACCTTGATCGTGTTCCGTTGGTGGGTCAGGGCGTGGGTGGCGAACGAGGACTGGCCGAAGAAGTGACCGTGCGGCTCAGCACCGCGGGCGACGTGGAGACCATTCGAGCCGTCCAGGCGGGCACCTGCGAAGTTGGCCGCCCAGACGTTGTCGCAGTAGGCCGCGTGAGAGGACATGCACGGCTTGCAGCGGCCGCACGAGTGGTAGGAGAGGACGACGTGGTCACCGGGCTCGACGGTGGTGACGGCGGCCCCCACGCGTTCGACGACTCCTCCTCCCTCGTGCCCCAGCACCACTGGCAGCGGCGTCGCCATTCTCTGCGCCCGCACATGAGCGTCGGTCGCGCATATTCCGGTCGCGACCATGCGAACGAGTACCTCGTCGGACCGCGGGTCCTCGATCTCGATGTCGCGGAACTCGAAGGGCCCGTCCTGCGCTTCGAGAACAGCGGCGCGCGCGGAGGTGGTCATACGCCGTGAGCCTGCCGCGAAGCGCCGCGATGGCCATGGTGACGAGGGACTGAAATCATCAAGGACTCCCAGATCGGGGGGTGGGCCTCAGGAACCCCTTCAGCGAGTCCGAACCTATGTCGGCCGCCCGTGCCCGCGGATCGGTCGCCGTATCCGTCACGGCAGTAAGGCACGGTGCCGCGAGGTGCGGTGGCGTCACTGCCGGACGCCGGTCCGGGCGGCTTGTTCGACTCGGGCTACGAGGCGGCTGTTGTGGGCGGCGTGCTGGAATCCCGGGGTGTGGTGGGTGCCGTTCGTGATGTCGCGGGCCAGGCTGGCGTAGACCTCGCCGACGTTGATGGAAGCGCCCGTCCAGATGTCGGCGGCGGTGGGTCCCGTGCCGGTGGCGACGGGACTGTCGGGCGCGGTGAAGTCGACGCTCGACGAGAGGGTGAGGTCGCCGACCTGAACGCCCGCGGGGTGGTCGCCCGTCAGCTTCAGCCAGCCCTCCGATCCGCGTACCTCCAGGCTGAAGTGGGCGTCGGGGGCGGGCACGCCCGCCAGGATCTGCACTCCGACCGGCGCCCCCGAGGAGGTCTTGGCGATGGCGTCGAGGTGATCCGGGACCTCGCGGACGGATATCGCGCCGGTGTCGACCAACTTCACCTGGGGCCAGAGGAGTTCGGTGCGGGCGTCGATCTCGGTGATGTCGCCGAGAACGGCTTCGACCACATCCAGGACGTGGCCCGCGGCGATGGTGAGGAAACCGGCTCCGGACGCTGCCTTGTCGAAGTATTCGTACGCACTCACCGACTCCGGGCCGTTGCCGAAGGTCGTCGCGGCGACTCGCGCCGAGAGCAGCCGTCCGAGCCGGCCCTGAGCGATGATCTCCGCTGCGCGGCGTACCGAGGGGTTGAGCCGGCCCTGAAGGCCGATCGCGGTGTGCAGTGAGCCGACCGCGTCAGCCATCTCTTCCGTCTGCGCAACGGTCGCGCCCAGCGGCGACTCCGAATACACGGCCTTGTTCGCCGCGAGGGCCGCCAGGACGAGCTCGCGGTGAGCCGGGACCTTCACCGCGACGGTGACGAGGTCGATCGAAGGGTCACCGATGAGCGCGTAGGGGTCCGCGAACCAACGCTCGGCGCCGAATGCCTCGGCAGCGCCGCGCGCGCTCTCCTCGTGCCGCGTCGCCACACCGGCCAGGTGGAAGTCGGGCTGTGCCGCCAGCGCGGGTATGTGCGATGCGCCCGCCCAGCTCGCCTTCGTGTCCGCGCCGATGATGCCGACCCGGATGAGATTGCTTGACATGATGTGGTGTTCCATTTCTTTCGCTGAAGCAAGACGTGGTGTGGTGCGCGGGGCGAATCGGCGCGTTCGCGCTTCTCTCACTGGTCGACGGCGGCCATGTCGGGCTCGGCATGGCGTTCGCCGGACGCCGGTGTGAGGTTGTTCAGGCGGGCGATCTGGCCCGGGGTGAGTCGGATGCCGTCGGCGGCGCTGTTCTCCTTGAGGCGGTCGATGCGTTTCGTCCCCGGAATGGGCGCGATGCCGTCTCCTTGCGCGAGCAGCCAGGCCAGAGCGACCTGCGCGGGCGTGGCCCCGACCTCGTCGGCGACCTCGCGCACCTGGTCGACGATGCGCAGGTTGCGCGTGAGGTTGTCGCCGGTGAACCGGGGATTGGAGCGACGCCAGTCGGCGGCGTCCAAGCCGTCCAGAGTGCGGATGTCACCGGTGAGAAAGCCGTGTCCCAGCGGTGCATAGGGAACCAGTCCGATGCCGAGCTCGCGCAGCGTGGGCAGCACCTCGGCCTCCGGGCCCCGCGTCCACAGCGAGTACTCGCTCTGGACAGCGGCCACGGGATGGACCGCATGGGCCCGGCGGACGGTCGCCGCTGCCGCCTCCGACAGCCCGATGTGGAGGACCTTGCCCGCCTCCACCAGCTCGCTCAGCGCCCCCACCGTCTCCTCGATGGGAGTGCTGGGGTCGACCCGGTGCTGGTAGTAGAGGTCGATGCGGTCGGTTCCGAGCCGCCGCAGTGAGCCGTCGACAGCCGTGTGAATGTTGGCGGGGGTGCTGTCCGGGCCCGGCCGGCCGGTGTGGGAGACGAGGCCGAACTTGGTGGCGAGGACGACTTCGTCCCGGCGGCCCTTGATCGCGCGACCCAGCAGTTCCTCGTTGACGTAGGGGCCGTACACCTCTGCGGTGTCCAGATGGGTGACACCGAGGTCGACGGCGCGACGAATGGTGCGGATCGACTCGGTTTCGTCCCGGCCGGCGCCGGTGTAAAAGGCCGACATCCCCATGACACCCAGGCCGATGCGCGGGACATCGAGCCTGCCGAGCGACGTGGACTGCATCTGTTGTCCATTCCGTGTGGGGCGGGCCTCAGCGCCGCAGCGAACTTGACGCGTCAAGTTCTACTCCTTCGAACTTGACGCGTCAATAAGTGGGTCTAGGATGTCCTCATGGCGAGCACGGCAGATGACACGAACGGTCGGCGCCGTCGGCGTCCACGGAACGGGCCGACATCCGAGGCGACGGCTCGTGCCGACGAAGGCTCCGGCTCGGGGGCGTCCACCGGTCCGGTTGCCGGGACGCGATGGCTGAACGGCGACGAGCTGGCGGCGTGGCTGGCCAACTCCGCGATCATGATCAGCCTGCCGGCCGCGCTGGATGCGCGCATGCAGCGCGAGGCTCAGCTGACCTTCTTCGAGTACATGGTGCTCTCGGTCCTCTCCGAGCAGCCGGACCGCACCATGCAGATGAGCGCCCTGGCCGCGCGAACGGCTGCGTCACTGTCGAGGCTGTCCCATGTCGTCGGTCGGCTCGAGAAGCGCGAACTGCTCGCACGGAAGCGGATCCCCGGTTCCGGAAGGCGCACCACCGCGACGCTGACCGAGGCCGGTTGCGACGTAGTGGTGGCGGCGGCGCCGGGACACGTCGCCGCAGTCCGCGAGTACCTGATCGATGATCTCGGTCCTCAGGAGCTGGCGGCACTGCGCCGCATCGGTGCGGCGGTGGACGCGGCCATCAAGCGCGGGCAACCCGACGCGAGCGCTGCGGCTTCGCCTCCGGGGGACGGTGCGGTGGACGGCCAGTAACCCACGATTCATCCTGCTTCACAGCCTCCGGCCGACACCTTGATCGTGACTCCCCGCGAGCCCGCCGGCCAAGAGTCTGACCAGCCCTGACCGGCGGGCGTGAGTGAGGTCCGCGCAGCTTGCGGGCCGTGCTGGGCTGCACCACAGCATGCGACCTTCACCGTCCGTGACGACCATCGACTTGACGGCGTTCTGCCAGTTTTTGCCGGAGATGAACTTGCATACCCAAAGCGGATGTGAGCCGGAATGCGAGGGCGGCTCGGCAGGGGGCGTGTCGCCATCGCCACCCAACGAGGCGTTGGGCGGCTGGCCCAAGATCTTCATCGGACGCGCCTGGCTCTGTCGACGTTGAAGAGCAGCGGCTCGCGCCGTTCGGGAGGCACCTCGGCTGCCAGTTCGGGCAAGCAGCGAACAGCGGAACAGCGGAGGCATGTGTGAGTCGTCCGCGCTCTTCGTCGGCGAGGGCAAAGCGCTGGCTACAGGGCATAACAACCGTCTCCCGAACTCGTCGGCATCGGCTTTCCTCGAGCCGCAGGTGTCTGCCGTGGTTGTCGACAACTGCTGTCGCAGGACATCGAGAAAGCCATGCCAGCCGCACGCCTCTGCGGGGCCGTGGTCCGCCGGTCGGCGGCCAGCGCCATCCTCCGCCACTGAGCCCACAGCGCGCCGAGTCAACTCCCTGCTCGCCGATTCCATCCGACTCGGTCGAGATCCTGAGGAAGTGCCCCGTTCGTGGTGGCCTGCGCGTTCCTCCCCGTCGTCCGGGAGAACACCACCGTGCTGCGACTTCTCCGCCTCGCCCGCGTCTTGCGCCCCGCCCGCTTCCTGCCCCAACTGCGCATCGTGCTCGTCGCGGTGGGCCGCAGCCTGCCCGGCACGGTCAGCTTCCTGCTCCTGGGAGGACTCCTGCTGTACGTCTACGCGATGGTGGGCTGGGTCTTCTTCGCCCGCGCCGACCCCGAACACTTCGGCTCGATCGGCCGCGCCGTCCTGACCCTGTTCCTGCTCATGACGCTCGACGGCCTCGGTGACGCCGTCCGCGCGGGCCTGGAGATCTCTCGCTGGAGCATCCTCTACTACGCCAGCTACGTCCTCATCGCCTCCTTCGTTCTGGTCAACGTCCTCATCAGTGTCGTCATCACCTCCCTTGAGGAGGCGCGGGCCATGGAGCAGGCCGACGACCAGGAGCAGACGGACCCAGGCCCGCCGTCCGCGCCCAGGCCGCTGTCGGAACAGGAGCTACGGGAGCGCATCACGACGGCGCGCAGAGCACTCGACGAGTTGGAGGAGAGCCTGGCGATCCTCTCCGTGCCCCGCCCGACTGGCACGGAAGCTACTGCACCGCCGCTGCGGGGGAACCCGTAACTCGACAGCTGTCTCGAACCGTCGGGTCAAGGAGAGGCTGACGGGCATAAAGATCTCGGGCATCTTCACCGCGATCGTGATCGGAGTCCTGGGCCGCCTGGTCATCCCCGGCCGCCGGCGCATCGGCATCTGGTGGACGATCCCGGTCGGCATCGTCGCGGCCCTGGCCGGCACGGCCATCGCCCGCACGGTCAACGGCACCGAGCACAGCGTGCGTGACATGGGCCTCCTGGTGTCGGCGATCGAACGGCCCCGGACGAACGTGTTCGGAGCCGAGCTGTACTCCACGCCGCACGAGAAGGCCGCGGCACTGCTGCACTCCGTCGCCCGCAATCACGCGCTGATCGACGGCAACAAACGCACCGCCTGGCTCGCCATGCGCGTCTTCCTGCGGTTCAACGGCGTCAGCGCCGGTACCGCTCCGCCGCCCGTCGCCGTGGCCGGTCCGTTCGTCGAGGACGTCGCGCAGGACAACATCGATGTACCGGTCATCGCCAAGCGGCTCTTGAGCTGGTTCCCCGTGTCCTGACGTTCGACGTCGTGCGGCTGAGGTGGCGGGGCAGGCCGTCGCGCAGGCCCTCGTGCAGGACCGTCTGCCAGGTGCAGCGGCAGATCCACGACGCCGTGGGTCCGGCCGTGCACTCGTCCAGCGACTCCGGCAGACGCCGCCGGAACTTCTCCCGGTACAGCGCGAGGTCCTCGGCGACCCCGGCGGGGCGCTTCCCGTCTCGCCGGCCGTCGTGGACTACGGCGCCCGGCAGAGCGTGGCCCCGGACGGCAAACGGAAGGTCGCCTCGGTGGCCGCCGGGCTGGTGCGGCCCGGCGGCGTGGTGATCCTCGACGGCGGTACGACCGCCCTGGCCGTCGACCACGCGCTGCCGCGGGACCTGGCGTGCACCGTGATCACCCACAGCCCGCCGATCGCCGTCGCACTGCTCGACCACCCGCAGGCCGAGGTCTTCGTGCTGGGAGGCCGCCTCTTCAAGCATTCGGCGGTCGCCTGCGGCGCGGCCGCGGTCGAGGCCGCGCGGAACGTCTCCGCGGACCTCTTCCTCCTCGGCGTCACCGGCGTGCACCCCGAGGCGGGACTCACCACCGGCGACGCGGAGGACGCGGCGATGAAGCGCGCCCTCGCGGCACGGGCCGCGGACACCTACGTCCTCGCCTCCTCCGAGAAGATCGGCACCGCATCCCGGTACCGCGTCCTGCCCTGGGAGGAGATCAGTGGACTCATCACGGACGAGACCCCGCAGGACCCGGTGATCGAGCGGCTCGTGGAGAGCGGGGTCGACGTGCTGCCGGCCGCCTGACGGCTAGGTCAGGACCATCCATTTGCGGCCGTCGAGGAGTTCACGTGCCGCGTCGAGGTGGCCGGCATGGCAGGCGGTCTCGGTGATGACGTGCAGCAGGACGTCTCGCAGGGTGTGCAGGTGCGGCTCGCCGAAGAGGTGGTGGGGCCACCAGGCCAGGGGAGCGTCCGCAGCGGTGGCGCTGATGACGGTGTCCGCGAGGGCGGCCTCCGTGCGGTACCGCTGGAGGATTTCGTCAGCCTCCACCTCCTGGTCCACCTGCCAGGCGTCGCCGTCGTCACCCAGGGACTCGATGACATCCTCTTCGCCCACGGCCACCGCGCGGAACCAGAACCGTTCGACGTCGAGGGCGAGGTGCTGGACGAGGCCGAGGCAGTTCCATCCCGACGGCAGCACGGGCCGGCGCAGGGCGTCCGTGTCGAGGCCGTCGAGTATGCCGAGGACGTGGCGGCGCTGTCCGTGCAGGAACGACAGGAGTGCCCGGATCTCGGGGTCCGGCGGGGCAGTCACTGGGCGATTTCCCAGATGTGGCCGCCGGGATCGCGGAAGCTGGCGGTCCGTATGCCCCAGGGCCGGTCCATGGGGCCGTTGAGCAGTGTGACACCGCGGGCTGCCAGTTCCTTGCACATCGCGTCCACATCGTCCACCGGCAGGGTGAGCTGGAGACGGGAACCGGCGTCGGCCCGGGCCACCCGGGCGGGTGCGACGAGATCGGGCGCCGCGGTGGTCTTCAGCAGGTTGATGATGGTGTTGCCGAACTCGAAGACGGCTGAGTTGTCGTTCTCGAAGGCCACTGGCAGTCCGAAGACCTCCCGGTAGAACCGCTTCGTGGCGTCGAGATCCTCGGTGAAGAGGGTGATCGCGCCGATGCCCGTGGCCCATGAGGGGGTACCGCCGGTGTCTGTCACAGTTCCCAAGGATCTACGAGCGGGAGAGTCACGTACAGAGGTCGGATCGAGTGAACGATCGCACGGGCCGCCGCCGTGGTGGCGGCGACCCGGGATCGGCGGGCCGGCCCGTCAGGTGCGGGTCCAGCGTTGGTTGCTGCCGTTGGAGCAGGTGTAGAGCTGGAGCAGGGTGCCGTTGGCCGTGCCGTTCCCGACGGCGTCGAGGCAGAGGCCGGACTGGACGCCGACGATGGAACCGTCGGAGTTGAGGCGCCACTTCTGGTTGTCGCCGCCCCAGCAGCCGTAGATCTGGACCTTGGCGCCGTTGCCGGTGCCGGCGGCGTCCAGGCACTTGTCGCCGTAGACCCTCAGCTCGCCCGCGTCGGTGGCGGCCCACTGCTGGTTGGTGCCGCTGTGGCAGTCCCACAGCTGGAGCTGGGTGCCGTCGGTGGTGCTCGCGTTGGGCACGTCCAGGCAGCGGCCCGAAGCGACGCCCTTGATCTGCCCGCCGTCCGTAGGGGGAGTGGTGGTGCCGCCGTTGAGGGCGTTGAGGACGGCCGTGTAGGCGGCCTTCTTGCTGCCGTCGTTGTTGAACAGCAGCGGCGTCTGCTCCGATCGCCAGGAGTCGCTGTCGCGCACACCCCAGACGGTGATGCCGAGGCAGCGCTCGACGGCCAGGCAGTCGTTGGTCACGTTGGCGTAGGTCGAGGCCGAGGCACCCTGGATGTCGAGTTCCGTGATGGCCACGTCGACTCCGAGGGCGGCGAAGTTCTGCAGGGTGGTGCGGAAGTTGCTGTTGTAGGGGCTGCCGCTGTTGAAGTGCGACTGGAAGCCGACGCAGTCGATCGGCACGCCGCGCTGCTTGAAGTCCCGCACCATGGCGTACATGGCCTGGGTCTTGGCCCAGGTCCAGTCCTCGACGTTGTAGTCGTTGTAGCAGAGCTTGGCGGAGGGGTCGGCGGCGCGTGCGGTGCGGAAGGCGACCTCGATCCAGTCGTTGCCCGTGCGTTGCAGGTTGGAGTCCCGCCGCGCTCCCGAACTTCCGTCGGCGAAGGCCTCGTTCACCACGTCCCACTGCGCGATCTTGCCCTTGTAGTGGGCCATCACGCCGTTGATGTGGTCGATCACCGCCTGGCGCAGTGCGCTGCCGCTGAGGCTCTGCATCCAGCCGGGCTGCTGGGAGTACCAGGCCAGGGTGTGGCCGCGCACCTGCTTGCCGTTCTGCACCGCCCAGTTGTAGACACGGTCGGCGGCGGAGAAGTTGAACTGACCCCGCTGCGGTTCGGTGGCGTCGATCTTCATCTCGTTCTCGGCCGTCACCATGTTGAACTCGCGGTTCGCGATCGACGTGTACGCCGAGTCGCCGAGCTTGCCCGAGGCGATGGCGGTGCCGAAGTAGCGGCCGCTCTGCGCCGCCGCTGCACCGAGTGTGCTCTCGGCGGCGTGTGCGGTCGGCGGTGCCACCAGCGCGGTGGCCGTGCCGAGGACGCCGACGACCAGCGCCAGCAGCAGGCCACGCGCCTTCCGGCGGATGTCGGGTCTGGGAAGGGCGTATGAGCCCATGGCTGTGCCTCCAAGGTGTTCGGCATATCGATCTGCGGCCGGTTTCCCAGACAGGGATGATTGAGGGTTGACGATGCTCGGTCAATACTTGTGTCAAGAAAAGTTTCTGTTCTCGGTCGAAAGTTTCGCTGGCGTCTTTTTCGTTGGCCCTACTGGCCCAGGCCGGGGCATGGGATGGGGGTGTGCCCTAGTGGCTATCGGGGTCACCTGTCAGAGTTCGGCCAAAAGTTTCGAAATATCGAGCGATACATGCGAGAGGTATTGACGGCATCCGTCGGCTCCCTAGGATGCGGAGCGCTCGACACTCCGACCGATGTTCGATATTGCGAACACGCGGTGTCGCTCCATTCAAGGGAGTTCCCATGCACAGAGGAAGTTTCCGCCGTGGGCACACGTCCGCGGCGCTCGCCTCCGTGGTCGCGGCCCTGGCCGCGTTGGCGGCGATGCTCGTTGCCGCCCCGGCCCAGGCAGCCGCCAGTGGTGCCCTGCGCGGTGTCGGCTCGAACCGGTGCCTCGACGTGGTGGGCGGCAGCCAGACCGACGGCGCGCCGGTGCAGCTGTACGACTGCTGGGGCGGGGCCAACCAGCAGTGGACGTCGACGGACGCCAACCAGCTGACCGTGTACGGCGACAAGTGCCTGGACGTTCCGGGGCACGCCACCGCGCCCGGTACGAGGGTGCAGATCTGGTCCTGCTCCGGCGGTGCGAACCAGCAGTGGCGGGTGAACTCCGACGGCACGGTCGTCGGAGTCGAGTCCGGGCTGTGCCTGGAGGCCGCGGGCGCCGGTACGGCCAACGGCACGGCGGTGCGGATCGGGACGTGCGGCGGCGGCAATGACCAGAAGTGGACCGGCCTGACCGGGACGCCGCCGACGGACGGCCCGTGCGCACTCCCCTCCAACTACCGGTGGACGTCGACGGGCGTGCTCGCGCAGCCGGCGAACGGATGGGCGGCGGTCAAGGACTTCACCACCGTCACGCACAACGGCAAGCACCTGGTCTACGCGTCGAACGTGTCGGGCTCGTCGTACGGCTCGATGATGTTCAGCCCCTTCACCAACTGGTCGGACATGGCGTCGGCCGGCCAGACCGGGATGAACCAGGCCGCGGTGGCGCCCACGCTGTTCTACTTCGCGCCCAAGAACATCTGGGTGCTGGCGTACCAGTGGGGCGCGTGGCCCTTCATCTACCGCACGTCCAGCGACCCCACCAACCCCAACGGCTGGTCCGCTCCGCAGCCGCTGTTCACCGGGAGCATCTCCGGCTCGGACACCGGACCGATCGACCAGACCCTGATCGCCGACGGCCAGAACATGTACCTGTTCTTCGCCGGTGACAACGGCAAGATCTACCGGGCGAGCATGCCGATCGGGAACTTCCCGGGCAACTTCGGCTCGTCGTACACGACGGTCATGAGCGACACGAAGGCCAACCTGTTCGAGGGCGTGCAGGTCTACAAGGTCCAGGGCCAGAACCAGTACCTCATGATCGTCGAGGCGATGGGCGCCAACGGGCGCTACTTCCGCTCCTTCACCGCCTCCAGCCTGAGCGGCTCGTGGACCCCGCAGGCCGCGAGCGAGGGCAACCCCTTCGCCGGCAAGGCCAACAGCGGTGCCACCTGGACCAACGACATCAGCCACGGTGACCTGGTCCGCGACAACCCCGACCAGACCATGACCGTCGACCCCTGCAACCTGCAGTTCCTCTACCAGGGCAAGTCGCCCACCGCGGGCGGTCCCTACGACCAGCTGCCGTGGCGGCCGGGAGTCCTCACCCTGCGGCGCTGACCTCGGGTTCCTGGAGCTTCACGGCCTCGCGGTCGCCTTCGCCGGACTCGGTGAGTCGTTCGAGTCGATCCCGTGGGAACCTTCGGCCGGGTGCCGGACACGGATGGAGCATGGAACTGAACGACGCTGGTCCCGACGAACCGGTCGGCGGGACGTCCGACCGGGAGCTGTGGGCGAGGGCCGTCGACGGCGATCGCGAGGCGTTCGGCCGGATATTCGACCGGCATGGGAAGGCCGTCTACAACCACCTGTTCCGGCGGACGGCCGACTGGTCCGAGGCCGAGGACCTCACGTCGACGGTGTTCCTGCACGCCTGGCGACGGCGATCGGAGACGGTGCTCGACCGCGACTCGGCGCTGCCGTGGCTGCTGGGCATCGCCAACGGCCAGTTGTCGAACACCAGGCGGCGGCTGAGGCGGGCCGAGGCGTTGCTGCACCGGCTCGTCTCGCACGACGAGCCGGTGGGCGACCACGCGGACCGTGTCGCCGGCCTGGTCGACGACGAGCGCCGCATGTCGGAGATCCACCGGGCGCTGGCCCGGCTGCCGCGGCACGAACGCGAGGTCGTCGAGCTGTGCGTCTGGTCGGGCCTGGACCAGCAGGCGGCCGCCGCGGTGCTGAAGGTGGCGGTCGGAACGGTGAAGTCCCGGCTGCACCGGGCGCGGCGCAAGCTCGGGGCCGACCTGGGCGGAGCCACCGCTCCGCCGCCGTTCAGTTCCAGGAATCCCGTCAACGCGAAGGAGGTCGCACGATGAATGACGCGCAGGGCATTCCCGCGGCTCCTTCCGATCGTGATCTGCCGGACCACCGGCGGACCCGAGAGGAACTACTGATGAAGATCGGTCCACAGGACAACGGGACCTCGCTGCGACGCAGGTGGGGAGTGCCGTTCGGGGTCGCCACCGGGGTGACGGCGGTGAGTGTCGCGGCCGTGGTCGCCCTCGGGGGGAGGGGGGACGCCGGTCCGAGTGCCGCCGATCCGGCGCACGGGGGCGGGCGTCCGGCCGGTTCCACGGCGGCACCGAGTCCGAGCGCGCCGTCCTCGTCCGGCGGGGCCTCGGCCGAGGGCGGCTTCACCATCACCGACGCGACGACGACCCCGATCGACGCCGCGACCGTCACCAGGATCCTCTCCTCCTGCCTGGGGCCGGACGCGTCGCAGTACCAGCCCGTCGTCGCGGTCCGTACGCCGGTGGCCTCGGCGGACTCGGACGGTGTGGTCGTCGCCGTGAACTCCGCCGACCAGTACGTGCAGTGCCAGTCGAAGGGCGACAAGGGCACCAGCCCCGACTCCCCGCCCACCTTCATCAACGACCGTCTGTGGGGCACCGGTCGGGTCATCGAGTACTTCGACTCCATGATGGAGCCCGTCGGCAAGGGCAAGTACCTCATGCTGGGCGCCGGGCACTACTCGTCCGCGGTCTCCAGGATCACCGTCAGCTTCGGCGACGACCCGAAGCAGTACCCGGCCCGCATGGCGGGCGGCGCGTTCGTCTACGGGGCCGCGCTCTCCCCGGACACGCCTCCCGGCCCGCGCTACATGGGCCCGAGCCCGTACGTCCACGCCTACGACGCGGCGGGCAAGGAGATCTACAACCAGGCCGAGGACCCGAAGTTCACCGACGAGCAGTAGCCCGACGGTGGTCCGGGCCGGGCGCCCCACCCCCTACCCCGGTATCACCGCACGTTGGCTCCCGGGTATGACGCCCGGCCCATGGCCGTCCCCTCACTCTGCACTTCGCCGCCAGGCACCACCGAAACCGCGTCGGTGCCTTCCTACGGGCGGCCCATGAAGTGAGGGACGTTCATGACCACAACCCTGGCCCCCTCGGTCCCCGTCGGGAAGGCCGCTGTCGGGGCGCTGGGCGTACTGGCGCTGTCCACCGGTGCCCTGGAGTCGGTGGTGTCACCGACGATCCCGCTCCTGGAACGCGAACTGGACATGAGCCAGTCGGAAGGGGCGCTGCTCAGCATCGTCCTGCTCATCACCGGCGCGCTCATCACCCCGCTGGCGGGCAAGTTCGGCGACCGCTACGGCGGGAAGAAGGTCCTGATCCGCCTGATGGCGGTGGTCTCGGTCGGTGGCACGGTGTCCGCGCTGGCCCCGAACCTGCCCGTGCTGCTGCTCGGTCAGGTGTTGCAGGGCGCGATGATCGGCGCGCTGCCCCTGTCGTTCATCGTGGTCCGCAGACACCTGCCACCCGGAGACTCCAAGGTGGCCATCGGCGTGGTCAGCGGACTCTTCGTCGGCGGGTCGATGGTCGGCATGCTGTCGGCCGGCCCGGTGGCGGAACAGCTCTCCCGCCACTGGATGTTCGCGCTGCCAACGATCGCGGTCGCCGGGTCCACCCTGCTCGTGAACAGGCTGATGCCCGGCGATCCGCCCGGCCGGACGGACGGCGCCGGGATCGACTGGCCCGGCCTGCTGCTCCTGAGCGGGATGCTGACCACCCTCATGCTCGTCCTCGCGCTGGCGCCCGAGGCGGGCTCGCAGCCGCTCGCGCTCCTCGCCCTCGTCGTCCTGCTGGCCGCATGCGTCACGGCATGGGTGAGGGTCGAACGGCGCGCGGTCGCGCCGATGATCGATCTGCGCATGCTGGCACGGCCCGCGATCTGGAAGGCGTGCGTGCTGACGTTCGTGATCTGCCTCGGCGCCACGACGGCGGTCTACCTCGTGCCGCAACTGCTCGACGAGCGCGGCGACGGCTACGGCTTCGGCGCCAGCGCCACCGAGATCGGCTTCTACCTGCTGCCCGGCGCCCTCGCCGCCACGCTGGCCGGGCCGCTCGGCGGGATCGGGGACCGGCGGTTCGGCTCGCGTGCCGTGGTCAACACCGGCGTCGTGATGATGACCGTCGGCCTGCTCGCCGTGGCCGCCGTACACAGCGAGATCTGGCACCTCGTCGTCGGCAAGGTGCTGATCGCGCTGGCCAACGGCCTGTGCGTCACGGCCATGATGACCAGCACCGCCACCGCCGTCGACCAGAACGACACCGGCATCGCCACCAGCCTGATCCTGGTCAGCCGCGTGCTCGGCTCCGCCGTCGGCGGGCAGCTCGGCGGCGCGCTCCTCACCGCCGGAACCCCCTCGGGGTCGGAGGTCGCGGCCGAATCGGCCTACGTCACCGGCTTCGTCATCGCCGGCGTCGTCGTGTCGCTGGCCCTGTTCGTCACCCGCACCATGAGCAAGGGAGTCAAAGCATGACCCGCACCGCACCGAGGCGCACCGTCCTGATCTCCGGGGCCAGCATCGCCGGTCCCGCCCTGGCCTTCTGGCTCAACCGCCACGGATACGAGGTCACCGTGGTGGAGAAGGCCGGCACACTCCGCAGCGGCGGCTACCCCGTCGACGTACGCGGCACCGCACTCGACGTCGTGGAGAAGATGGGGCTCCTGCCGCGACTGCGGGACGCGCACATCGACCTGCGCAGGCTCACCTTCCTGCACGGCGACGGCAGCGAGGTGGCCTCGCTCCACCCGCACGCCGTCACCGGCGGTGCCACGGGACGGGACCTGGAGATACGGCGCGGAGACCTGACCGACGCGCTGTACGCGGCCGTCCGGGACGACGTGGAGTTCCTCTTCAACGACTCCATCGCCACCCTCGACCAGTCCGAGCACGGCGTCGACGTCACCTTCCGCGGCGGCGGCAGTCGTACCTTCGACCTGGTCTTCGGCGCGGACGGCATGCACTCGCGCACCCGGGAGATGCTGTTCGGCCCCGAGGAGCAGTTCCATCGCTACCTCGGTTACTGCTTCGCCGTGTTCACCGTGCGCAACACCCTCGGCCTCTCCCACGAGACGGTCATGTGGAACACCCCGGGCAGGGCCGCCGCGCTCTACGCCGTGGGGGACGAGGACGAGGTGCACGCCTTCCTCAACTTCGCCCAGCCCGACCCGCCCTACGACGCCTTCCGGAACCCCCGGGCCCAACGCGACCTGATCGCCCAGGTCTTCGCCGACGCCGGATGGGAGGTCCCGGGCCTCCTGGCCGCCCTCCACGACGCGGACGACGTGTTCTTCGACGCGGTCGGCCAGATCCGCATGCCCCGCTGGTCCAAGGGCAGGGTCGCGCTGCTGGGCGACGCGGCGCACGCGCCCTCGTTCCTCACCGGGCAGGGCACCAGCCTCGCCCTCATCGGTGCCTACCACCTCGCCGGTGCCTTGGCCGAGGGGGACCACACAGAGGGCTTCGCCGCCTACGAGCGGGCCGCGCGCGACTTCGTGACCCGGACCCAGGACCGGATCGGCGAGGGCGGCGGCACCCTGTTCCCGACCACGGCCGGGGCCCTGGAGCAGCGCAACGAACGGCTGCGCGGTCTCAGCGCCCGAGGAATCCCGCCCACGCCTCGCGCGACACGCGGATGACGGGGCCGGTCACGGCCTTGGAGTCCCGGACGAGTACGGCTTGCGTGCCCGCGGCTATTTCAAGGCACTGGCCGCCTTCGGCCCCGCTGTAGCTGCTCTTGATCCATGCGAGACCGGACGGGATGGCTGAGGATTCAGAGCTGTTCATAGCGATCTCAGCAACCTTTCCACGAAGTCGAATGACTCTCGGGACGGGAGAGCCTGCGATCGGATGATCCCATAACGAGCGGCGGCGAGAGTCGTCTGCTCCGGTTGGGTCTGGAGGGCGCTGGTGCCCTGGGCTTCGGTGTAGACGAACCTCATCCCGTCCTTGCGCGTGATCACAGTGAACGCGCCGTCCACACCGGCGTTGTGCTCGCGGTCTGTCGGCATCACCTGCAGCTCGACGTTCTGCTTCTGGCCGACGAGGAGCAGCTGCTCCAACTGGCCGCGATGCACGGCTCTGCCTCCCCAGGGGTGTCGCAGGGCCGCCTCTTCGAGTACGAAGCTGAGCAGCGGCGCAGGCCAGCGTCCGAAGATGTCCTGCCGTGCCAAGCGGGCCACCACACGCTGTTCGACGGTCTCCTGGTCCAGGACCGGGCGACGCATGTCGAGTACTGCCCTCGTGTACTCCTCTGTCTGAAGCAGCCCGTTGAGTACGTGGGTGTCGTACGCGAGCAGCTCAACGGCCTCCTTCTCCAGCGTCGCCATCCCCTGGAAGAACACCGGATACTGCGCCCGCTCCACCTGCTCCTTCCACACCGTCAGCAACCCGCCCGCGTCCAGGACCTCGTCCGCCCGCTCGATGGTCCTGGGCGACGGGATCCGACGCCCCTGCTCGTACGACGCGACCGTGGCCGCCGAGTAGCCGATCCGCCGCCCGAACTCCTCGCGTTCAAGGCCCGCCCGCACCCGCAGCGTCTTCATCGTCTGGCCGAACGCGGCGACCACCGTCTGCCCGGACGTGTCCGCACTCTCGCTCATCCCCACCGCCTCCCTGCCCCAACGCCGCCCCCGCGGACCCGTCACGCCGCGCGACTCGTACCCGTAACGACACCCGCGCGTACAGCGGGCCGCGTCGGTGCGTCACCACTGGTCACGCTACGCGACCGGGGTCACCGTTGTCGGCATGACGAACCAACCCGTCCTCGCCGACGGCAACTTGAGGCGCACGTTCGAGATGCGCTTCACCTCCACCCCGCGCGGCGCACGCCTCGCCCGCCGACTGGCCGCGCACCGGCTGGACGCCTGGGGCCTCCCGTACGGCACCCGCCCGCACGAGGGGATCGTGCTGGTGCTCGGCGAGCTGACCGCCAACGCCGTGCGGCACGGTCACGTCCCCGGCCGCGACTTCCAGCTGCTGCTGTACGCGGTCGCGCCGTCCGGCCGGGTGCGGATCGAGGTCACCGACAGCCGTGGCGAGAGCACGCCCCCGGACCCGGAGGAGCTGTGTGCGCCCGGCGACGAGGACACCGGCGGCCGGGGGTTGCTGCTGGTCGCCGCCCTCGCCGAGCGCTTGGGGTGGCACCCGCGCTCTGGAGGGCCGGGCAAGACGGTGTGGGCGGAGTGCGCGTCCATCGGCCAAGACGGGCTTTAGGCCCTGTCGGTGCGCGTCCGCAGGAAGAGCGCGGCGACCGCGACTCCGAGGAGGACCAGGGCCGCGTTGACCGCGATGGCCGTCGTGACCCCGTGGTGGACGGCGCCGGCGGTGGTGGCGCCCGCGGTGCCGGCGGTGACCACGGCGGACATGACGGGCGTTCCCATGGTGATTCCGACCTGCTGGGACATCGACGCCAGGCCGGTGGCCAGGCCCTGTTCCGCGTCCGGCAGCCCGCTGGTGGCCGTGACCATGAAGCCGACGATGACGAGCATGTTGCCGACCCCGCCGATGAAGGTGGCGGGCAGCAGCAGGGCGAGGGACGCGCCGGTGGTCGTGCCGAGGAAGAGCAGCGCCGCGGTGAACGCCGCCTGGACGAGACCGCCCCCGACGAGGACGGTCACGGTGGACGTCCTGGCGAGCAGGCGGGGGGCGAGCAGCCCGCCGACGACGGTGCCCGCGCCGAGGACGCCGAAGGAGACGCCGGCCGCCAGGGGGGAGAAGCCCAGGGTCTTCTGGAGGTACAGGGTGAGCAGATAGACCAGCGAGGTCTCGGTGGCGAAGGCGAGCAGGCCCAGCAGGTTGCCCCAGGCCACGTTGCGGCGTCCGAGCGTGGCGAGCGGTATCAGCGGCGCGGCCACTGTGCGCTCGATCAGGAGGAACGCGGTGAGGAGGAGCACGCCTCCGGCCAGCCCGCCCAGTGCGAGCGGGTGGGTCCAGCCGTGCTCTCCGGCCTGGGTCATGCCGTAGACGAGACCGAGCAGACCGAGGGTGACGGTGAGCGCGCCGGGCAGGTCGAGGCGGGGGCGGGTGGCGGGCCGGGACTCCTTGACGACGGCCGGGCCGACGAGCACGACGGCGAGCGCGACGGGCACGTTGACGAAGAACGCCCAGCGCCAGGAGAGCAGGTCGGCCAGGACGCCGCCGAGGATCGCGCCGGTCGTGAAACCGGCCGACATCAGCGCACCGTTGATGCCGAGCGCCTTCTGCCGTAGGGGGCCCTCGGGGAACGAGGTCGTCAGCAGGGACAGACCCGCCGGGGTGGCGGCGGCGGTGGCCAGGCCCTGGGCGACCCGGGCGGCGAGCAGGACCTCGGGGCTGGTGGCGAGGCCGCCGAGCAGGGAGGCCAGCCCCAGCAGGGCGAGACTGCCGATGAAGATCTTCTTGCGGCCGATCAGATCGCCGATGCGGCCGAAGAACAGGGTGAAGCCCGCCGCCGACAGGGCGAACGAGGTGGCCACCCATTGCAGGTCGGCGAGGGAGAAGCCGAGTCCGTCACCGATCGCGGGCAGCGCGACGTTCAGGATCGAGAAGTCGACGGCCAGCATGAACTGGGCGACCAGCAGGACCGTGAGGATCAGTTTCGAACGGCCGGTCAGCCGCCGCGGATCGGTCTCGGCGGTGGGCGGGCCGGAGGCCGGGCCCGGACGTGCGGTCGACCGTGACACGTCTTCGGTGATGGGCATGGCGTTCCTCTCGCAGTCGCTAATGGGTCTGTTGTTCCATTACGGCTCGGAAGGTAGCACGGTGGGGGCAGTAAGGGAACCGTGGTTCCGATAAGATGGGTCTCCGCTGTGGTGACAGACAAGAGGGAGCCGTCATGCCGGACACAGCCGCCCCCGGGACCCAGCGCCCCGGAGGCCGCACCGCCCGTATCCGCGAGGCCGTCCTCCGCGTGGCGGGCGACATGCTCGCCGCCGACGGCTTCGACGCGCTGGACCTGGGGGAGGTCGCGCGCCGCGCGGGTGCCGGCAAGACGACGGTCTACCGCCGCTGGGGGAGCCCCGGGGGTCTCGCCGCCGACCTGCTGGCCGACATGGCGGAGCAGTCGCTGCCCCGGGCCGACACGGGCACGCTGGAGGACGACCTCCGGGCGAACGCGCGCCTCGTCGTCAAGACGCTCAACGACCCCCGCCAAGGCCGCCTCTTCAAGGCGCTGATCGCGGCATCCCTCTGCAACGAGCAGGCCGCCGAAGCCCTGCACCGCTTCTACGCCGTACGCGTCGACGAATGGGCCGGCTGCGTGCGGGACGCCGCCGCGCGGGGCGAAGTCCCGGACGGCACCGATCCGCACGGCGTCGTGTCGGCCGTCTCCGCTCCGCTCTACTACGCGCTGCTCAACACCGGTCGGTCCCTCACCGAGGCCGACGCCGACCGGGCGGCCCGCGCGGCGGGCGCCGCCGCGCGCGCGGGCGTGTGGGTGGCGGGGTGACCGACGAGTCTCCGGTGCGCGTGGAGATCAAGGTCAGGGCGTGATTTCCGCCCGGCGGGAAACCTGAGGCGGCATGGCGAGACTCGGAACACCACGGTCGGCGGACACCCCGGACACCCCGGCGCTCAAGCGCGCGCTGACCACCCCGCTGCTGTACTTCTTCATCCTGGGCGACGTGCTCGGCGCGGGCGTCTACGTGCTGGTCGGGCAGGTGGCCGCCGACGCCGGGGGAGCGGTGTGGGTCCCGCTCGCGGTCGCGCTGCTGCTGGCGATGCTGACCGCCGCCTCCTACGCCGAGCTGGCCACGAAGTACCCGCGGGCGGGCGGCGCCTCCCACTACGCCACCCGCGCCTTCGGACCGTTCGCCGGGTTCGTCGCGGGCTTCTGCATGCTCGCCGCCGGCATCGTCTCCGTGGCCGCGCTGGCCCGCGGTTTCGGGGGCGACTACCTGTCCGCCTTCGTGTCGCTTCCGGTGGGGCTCGTCGCCGTGCTGTTCCTTGCCCTGCTCGCCCTGGTCAACGCCCGGGGCATCAAGGAGTCGACCCGTGCCAACGTCGTCGCCACCGTCGTGGAGGTCGGCGGCCTCCTCGTCATCGTCGTCCTCGGTGCCTGGCTGCTGCTGCGCGGCGACGGCGACGTGGGCCGGCTCGGGCAGCTCGGCACGCCGGAGAAGGGCGCGGCGGCGGCCGTGCTGAGCGGCTCCGTTCTGGCGTACTACTCCTTCGTCGGCTTCGAGACGTCGGTGAACGTCGCCGAGGAGACCCGCGACCCGCGGCGCTCCTACCCGCGTGCCCTGTTCGGTGCCCTCGCCACCGCGGGCGCCGTGTACGTGCTGGTGGGCCTCGCCGCGTCCGCCGCGGTACCGACGGACCGGCTGGCGGAGTCGAGCGGGCCGCTGCTGGAGGTCGTCGAGGAGGCCGGTGGCGTCCCGACCCGGCTGTTCAGCGCGATCGCCCTCGTCGCCGTGGCCAACGGGGCGCTGCTCACCGGCATCATGTCCTCCCGCCTGGCCTACGGCATGGCCCGGGACGGGCTGCTGCCGGCCGCGCTGACCCGGGTGCTGCCGGGCCGCCGTACGCCGTGGGCCGCGATCGCCGTCACCACCCTGCTGTCGATGCTCCTCGCGCTCACCGGCAGTGTCGCCACCCTGGCGTCCACCCTGGTCCTGCTGCTGCTCGTCGTCTTCCTCATGGTCAACACGGCCGTACTCGTCCTGCGTCGCGACGCGGGCGAGGCGGACCACTTCCGCGCCCCGACCGTGCTCCCCGTCCTGGGCGCCGCCTCCTGCGTCGCGCTCGCCACGCAGATCGAGGCCGAGGTGTGGCTGCGCGGCCTGCTCGTCGTGGCCGTGGGGACGGTGCTCGCCGCGGTCGCCGCCGTACGGCGGAGCAGGGTCAAGGACGCGGCCAGGGGTGTGTAGCGCTCCGGGCCGACGCGGGCTCGCCCCGCTCGGCGTCCCGCAAGTGGCGCCCCGTGACAGAATGGACGGCCCGCACCCGCACTCCCCCTCGCACCCCTCCCCGCATCGTCCCGCCCCGAGGTTCCCGTGACCAAGCCCGCCGCCCGTGAGCCGCAGCGCCGCAACGCGCGGTCGAACCGGGCGCGCATCCTGGCCACCGCCCGCCGGGAGCTGGGGCGGAACCCGGACACCACCCTGGAGGAGCTGGCCCGCGCCGCCGGTGTCGTACGGCGCACCCTCTTCGGCCACTTCCCGGGGCGCGCGGCGCTCCTCGAAGCCCTCGCAGAGGAGGCGTCCGAGGTGCTGCGGGCCGCGATGGCCGAGGCGGCGGGCCCGGACGAACCGGCCGACCGGGCGCTCGCGCACTTCACGCTGCTGATGTGGCCCGTGGGCGACCGCTACCGCATGCTGCTGGCCCTGGCCCGGCACGACCTGGGCGAGGAGCGCGTGTCCGAGATCCTGGCCCCGGCCCGCGCGGTGGTCACCGCCATCCTGGAGCGCGGCCGGCGGGACGGCGTCTTCCCCGGCCACCTGCCCTCCGCCGTGCTCAGCGCCGGACTCGAGGCGATGGTCGTCGCGCTCCTGGAGCAGGTCAACACCGGTGCGCTGGAGGACGACGGCACCCGGGCCGCCGTGGCCATCCTCATCGCGGCCGGGGTGCCGGAGCGGCACGCGCGGGCCGTGGTCGAGAGCATGGGCCCGGCGGGGCTCGCCCCGCCCGTCCCGGCCGAGTAGGCCACCTCCCACCCGATCAGCAGGCGCCCTCGTTTGGGGGCGCCTTATTTGCACGCCTGTGTGCAACAAACTACCCTGCTCTTGTCTGCTCATCTATGGGCAATTAACTTGTCCTCGCTTGTCTCCGGGAGCCCTCCATGCCCCTACTGGCCACCACCCCCGTCGATAAGATGCCCGGGCCCTACGCCCGGCGCTGGTGGGCTCTCCTGGTGCTCTGCCTGAGCCTGCTGATCGTCGTCATGGCCAACACGTCCCTGATCGTGGCCGCCCCGGACATGACCACCGACCTGGGCCTGAGCAGCAGCGACCTGCAGTGGGTCATCGACGGCTACACCGTCCCGTACGCCGCGCTGATGCTGGTGCTCGGCGCGATCGGCGACAAGTACAGCCGTCGCGGCGCCCTGGTCACCGGTCTGGTGATCTTCGCGGGCGGTTCGGTGATGGGCAGCCTGGTCCACGAGACGGGGCTGGTCATCGCGGCCCGCGCGGTGATGGGCGTCGGCGCCGCCGTCGTCATGCCGGCCACGCTGTCCCTGCTGGTCGCGGTCTTCCCGAAGGGGGAGCGGGCCCGCGCCATCACGGCCTGGACCGCCACCTCCGGACTCGCCATCGCGGTCGGGCCGCTGGTCGCCGGATGGCTCCTGGAGGACCACGCCTGGGGCTCGACCTTCCTGGTCAACGTCCCCGTCGCGGTGCTCGCCGTCGTCGGCGCGCTGGTTCTCGTACCGCCGTCCCGGGCGGCCGGCATGGGCCGCATCGACTACGTCGGCGGCCTGCTCTCCATCGTCTCCGTCGGCAGCCTGGTCTACGCGACCATCGAGGGCCCGCACTTCGGCTGGGGCGCGGGGCCGGTCGCCGCGGCCGTCGTCGCCGGGGCCGGCCTGGTCGCCTTCGTGGCCTGGGAGCTGCGCCACCCGCACCCCATGCTGGACGTGCGCAGGTTCCTGCTGCGGCCGTTCAGCGGCTCCATGCTCGCGGTGCTGTTCTTCTTCTTCGGCACCTACGGGGCCATCTACTACGCCACGCAGTTCCTGCAGTTCGTGCTCGGCTACGGCGCGCTGGAGACCGGCGTACGGCTGCTGCCGCTGGCCGGTGCGGTGTTCGTCGGCGCGGCGGTGACCGGGCGGCTGACCCCGAGGCTGGGCGTGCGGGCCATGGTCGGCTCGGGCATGGCCATCGGCACCGTCGGTGTCTTCCTGCTGGTCCTGATCGACCAGGGCTCCGCCTACGCCGACTTCCTCGCCCCGATGCTGCTGCTCGGCCTCGCCATCGGCCTCAGCGTCTCCCCGGCCACCGACACCATCATGGGCTCCTTCCCGGAGAGCGAACTCGGCGTCGGCGGCGGCGCCAACGACACCGCGCTGGAACTCGGCGGCTCGCTGGGCATCGCCGTCCTGGGCTCCCTGCTCGGCACCTCCTACCGGGACGAACTGTCCGGCCTGGTGGGCGACCGGCTCCCGGGCGCCGCGCTGGACACCGCCCAGGACTCGGTGGGCGGCGGACTGGCCGTCGCCGAGCGGCTCGCCACCGACCCGGCCGCCGGACCCGAGCAGGCACAGGCCCTCGCCGACGCCGTGAACAAGGCCTTCGCCCACGGCGTCGCGACGACCAGCCTCGTCGGCGGCATCATCATGGCGGCCGGCACCCTGATCGTCCTCGCCGTGCTGCCCGGCCGCCGGGCCCGCCGCAAGGCCGAGGAAGAGGCGACGGAGGGCGCGGCTCAGGACCGGGAGGCCGAGCTGAGCCGCGCCCAGGGCTGAGCCGCCCCGTCACTCGGCCCGCGCGGCCAGTGCCGCCAGCTCCTCCGCCGTGCGCGGGCCCGTCGCCGAGTCCGCCAACAGGCCCCGCGCCCGCAGCAGTCCGGCCGCCGCGACGCCCCAGGGGAGCCGCAGCCCGGCCCGCCGCAGCAGGTCGGTGCGGGCCAGCGTCGCGGCGGTCGGGCCGGTGCGCACACCGTCCGGGGTGAGCAGGGCGGCGTCGTCGGACCAGCGCAGGGCGAGGTCGACGTCGTGGGTGGCCATCACCACGGTGGTGCCGCCCGCGCGCAGCCCGTCCAGGGTGGCGAGCAGCCGCTCCTGCCCGTCCGGGTCGAGCCCGGCGGTCGGCTCGTCGAGGATCAGCACCCGGGGCCGCATCGCGACCGCCCCGGCGATCGCGGTGCGCTTGCGCTGCCCGTACGACAGCAGGTGCGTGGGCCGGTCGGCCAGCGCCGCGATGTCCAGCGCGGCGAGTGCCTCCCCGACCCGGGACCTGACCTCCGCGTCGGGCAGCCCCAGGTTCAGCGGACCGAAGGACACGTCCTGGCCGACCGAGGCCGCGAAGAGCTGGTCGTCCGGGTCCTGCACCACCAGTTGCACCGTGGTCCGCAGCCGGGTCAGCCCCTTGCGGTCGTAGGACACCGGCTCCCCGCCGAGCGTCAACGTCCCCGCACGCGGCCGCAGTCCGCCGCTGAGCAGCCGCATCAGCGTCGTCTTGCCGCTGCCGTTGCGGCCGAGGAGCGCCAGCGCCCGCCCCTCGCGCACCGCGAAGTCCAGGCCCCTCAGCACGTCCGGGCCCTCCTCGTACCCGAACGACGCGCCCCGCAGGGCGACCAGGGCCACTTCCGGTGACTGCGCCGGATCGCTCACGACAGGGGTCCTTCCAGTACGAGGGTGAGGCCGGCCAGCGCCGCCAGCAGGGCGACGCTCACCGCCGTGAACGGCACCGAGACACGGGCCTCGGGCACCAGCACCCGCAGGGTGCCGTCGTAGCCGCGCCCGGCGAGCCCCGACTGGAGCCGCGCCGCCCGGTCGAAGGCCCGCACGAACGCGGTGGCGCCGAGCCCGCCGAGCGAACGCCAGGACGCCGCCCGGGTGGTGTGCCCGAGCCGCGCGGCCTGCGCTTCCCGGATGCGGCGCACGGAGTCCAGCAGCAGGAAACTCATCCGGTACGTCACCAGCGCCACGTCCACGACCGGCGCGGGCACCCCGGCCCGCACCAGGCGCGGCAACAGGTCGGACATCGGTGTGGTGAACGCGAACAGCAGCACCCCCAGCGACGCCGCCGAGGTGCGCAGCAGCAGCTCACCCGCGCGCACCGCACCGCCGTCGGCCGCCGTCAGGAACCCGTCCGGGCCGCCGACCTGCACCAGCAGCGGCAGCGCCCCCGTCACACAGAAGCCCAGCGGCACCCGGTAGGCCCGCCACAGCCGGCGTCCGGGCACGCCCGCCGGGCCGAGCAGCACCGTCAGCGCCGTCACCAGCACCAGCGCCGCACCCGGCCAGGGCGGCAGCGAGATCGCGAGCACGGTCAGGCCGAGACCGAGCACGGCCTTGTCCACGGGATGGCGGCGCCGCCAGCGACTGGCGTGCGCCGCCGCGTCGATCGGCAGCACTCAGTCCCCTTCGGGGGTGTCCCGCGGTGCCGCCGCGGCCTCGGAAGACGCCGCCGCCCGCTGCTCGCCCTGCCGCCGGCCCCGGCGCAGCCCGAAGTAGTACGCCAGCACGCCCGCGCCGAGCGCGGCCTGCAGCGCGAACAGCGCCGACTCGACCTCCCCGGAGGGGGGTTCGTACAACGGGGAGAACCACGGCTCGTAGTCCGGTTCGATCTCGGTGATCGCGGTCTCCGCCTCCGCGTCGGCCCCGGTGAACGGCTCCTCCTTGTGGTCCCCGAGCCCCAGCACCAGCGGCAGCACCGCCAGCGCGGCCACGGCGAGCAGCAGCAGGGTGTTGATCTTCGCGTTGCGGCTCATCGGGCCACCGCCTCCGGCTTCCGCTCGCCGGACCGGGTCAGCAGCACGCCCAGCCGGGTCAGTTCGCCCTTGCTGGACTGCACGAGCAGCCGCATCACGATCACCGTGAGCAGGCCCTCGCTCACCGCGAGCGGGAGCTGCGTGACGGCGAAGATGGACCCGAACTTGCCGAGCGCGCCCAAGAATCCGCTGCTCGGGTCGGGGAAGGCCAGCGCCAGCTGCACGCTGGTGACGCAGTACGTCGACAGGTCGGCGACGAACGCCCCGAAGAACACGGTGACCATCAGCGGCACGTCCCAGCGGCGCAGCAGCCGGTAGACGCCGTACCCGGCCCAGGGGCCGACGATCGCCATCGAGAAGACGTTGGCGCCGAGCGTGGTCAGCCCGCCGTGGGCGAGCAGCAGCGCCTGGAAGAGCAGGGTGATGGTGCCCAGGACCGCCATGACCGGCGGCCGGAACAGGATCGCGCCCAGGCCGGTGCCGGTGGGATGGGAGCAACTTCCGGTGACGGACGGCAGTTTCAGCGCCGACAGGACGAACGTGAAGGCTCCGGAGGCGCCGAGGAGCAGTGTGCTCTCCGGGTGCTCCCTGACCTCACGGGTGAGTGACCGGACTCCGTGGACGACGAACGGCGCGGACGCGACACCCCAGGCGATCGCGTGCGCCGGTGGCAGAAAGCCCTCGGCTATGTGCATGGCTCAGCAGACCCTCTCCAGCACCTCGTGGATGGACGACGCGCCTTGGCCGGTCTCCTGGCTTACGGGTACCACCGCCCGTGCTCCGCCTTCCCGGACCGCAAGCGGTCCAGTGGCTGCCCCTGAGGGCCGGAGCCGGACTTCCCGATTCACAGTGGCGAGGGCCGCACCGGCATCACACCGGATTTCCCGTTCACCAAGGCGTGGCGACAGTAGTGCGCCCACGGGGGTGGACACAAGCAGGCCTCGGTCCTGCGCAAACGCCCGCCGCCGTGCGCGGGGGCCGCGCCGCCGTCAGTGGGAGCGGCCCCGCCCGGGCCGTCGGAGCACCATGTCCCGCATCCGGGTGGTCAGCGCGGTGGCGGCGGCGGTGAGGAAGACGAAGCGGTACGTGATCCGCGGGACGGTCACCACCCGCGCGGCCTGGCCCCGCGGGGCGATGTCCCCGTACCCGACGGTGGCGAGCGTCACCACGGTGAAGTACAGCGCGTCGATCCTGGTGTGCGGGCCGTGGAACTCGCCCGGCGACTTGGCCAGTGCGTGGTACGTGGCGGAGAAGACGCGCACGGACAGGACGATCAGCAGCGAGATGAACACCCCCGGGCCGGCTGTCCGGGTGGTCGAGGGGGAGCAGGAAGCAGGCCACGACCACGGCGGCCGCGATCCCTGCCCGTACGAGCCAGGGCCGTACGGCGTCCCAGCCGGTGCGGGGGCCGGCCCGGGGCGGGGCGCGGGGGCGGATGCGGGGCCCGGCGGTCCGTCACCGCGCCGCTCCCGCTTTCGACGCCCCGCCCGCCCCGGACTCGGTCCGGCGCACCAGTTGGGCGACGATGAAGGCGACCACCGAGGCCATGACGATCAGCGGCGTCTGGTCGTGGGCGTCCCGGCCCATCAGCAGCACCGCCAGGACCGAGCTGGCCAGCGGCAGCCCCGTCACCGCGGCCGCCGCGGCGGCGATGCCGAGGGCGAGCGCCGGGGCCGTGCCGAAGCCGGGCAGCCTGGAGCAGGCCAGGGCCGTCGCCGCGCCCAGCAGCACGGACGGGAAGATCGGGCCGCCGCGCAGCGCACCCAGCGCGATGCCCCAGGCCAGCCCCTTGCACACGACCAGCGCGACCAGGGCCCCCACGGACCAGGCGTGCGGGTGCGCGGCCAGTTGGGCGAGGGTGGCCTGCCCGGACAGCGCCGCCTCGGCCGGTGAACGGCCGGTGATCAGCGCGTACGCGGCGACGCAGACGCCGACCGCGGTGGCGCAGGCGACGGTGCGCGCGGCCGTGCGGTGCCGGGTCCAGGTGACGGTGCGCCGGCCCAGCTCGCGGGCCAGCGTGACCAGTACGGCGATCAGGGCGGCGGTGGGCAGGCCCCACAGGAAGTCGCCCGCGTCCGGACTGGCCTGGGGCGGCAGGTCGGGCAGGGCCAGCGCGCCGATCTCCAGCCCCGTCCACTGACCGAAGCCGGTGAAGACCAGGGCACCCGTCGCGCTGGCCAGCAGACAGGGCAGCAGCAGCGCGACCATCCGGGCGCCGGCCAGTCCAGCCCCCTCGATGAGCAGGACCGCCGCCGCCACCGGACCGCCGAGGATGGTGGAGATCGCGGCGGTGGAGCCGGCCGTGGCCAGGATCGCGCTCGCCCGCCGGTCGGCGCCCGCGCCCGCCCGCCGCACCGCCAGCAGCGCCAGCCCGCTGCCGACGGCCATGAGCGGCGCCTCGGGACCCAGCACCACGCCGAGCGGCAGCGTGGCCAGCGCGGCCAGCACCGCGCCGGGCAGCGCGCGGGGGCCGACGGGCGCCCCGCCCAGGCCGTTGACCGGGAGGTGGCCGCCGCCGCCCGGCATCCGGGTCACGATCGGCGCCAGGACCAGCCCGGCGAGGACCAGCGCGGGCAGCGGCCACCACCAGGGCGGGGTGTCGTAACCGGCCGCCTCGGGCAGCGAGGTCCACACCCAGTGCTGCAACTCGTGCTGGAGCCCGACGAAGAAGAAGCAGGCCAGCGCGATCGGAACGCCCAGCAGCACACACAGCAGCAACAGCCGCCGATAGCCGGGGCTGAGCAGAGTCTCCCGCAACGACTGCTCGGCCCGCTCCGGAGCAGCCCCCGCCGGCGCGGTCACGGACGCCACCCGCACGGACCCCACCGGGCCGGCGACCCGTGCCGGGCAAGCGGGTTTCGCCGGCGCAGTGGCCCCCGCCGGGACGGCGTGGCGCGGCGGATCAGCGGTCGTCGGCGGGGCGGTGAGCCGTGGCGGGGTCGCGAGCCCTGCCGGGGCAGCGGCCGACTTGTCACACGCCCTCCTTCTTCCGCGCCGCGGGCCGTCGGTCGCCGGGGGCCGCGGGTGTGGCTCAGTCAACGCGAGGCCGCTGCCGCCCGCATGCGCACGCCCGGCGCGCGGTTCACCCGTCCGGCGGACCCGCCTGGCCGGGGAGCGCGGGCGCCCGCAGGCTCTAACCGACCTGGCGGTGCCGACGGCACCGGCGGGCAGCAGCCCCGTACGGGGGACACAGAAAGGACTCCGCTCATGAGCCAGCACGCCGAACCCTCTCCCGGCCGGCCGTCCCACGGCGGCGACGCCTCCTGGGCCCAGCGCTCGGGCGGCCGCACCAGCGGCTGGGTGACCGGCGGTGTCGTCTTCGCGGGCGTACTGCTGCTGCTGAACGGCGCGCTCGCCGTCCTCCAGGGCATCGCGGCCATCGCCGAGGACGACGTGTACGCCCGTATCGGCACCTACGTCTACGAGATGAGCCTGACCGGCTGGGGGATCGTCCACGTCATCCTGGGCGCCCTCGTGTTCGTCACCGGATTCGGCGTGCTCAAGGACATGGCCTGGGCGCGGGTGGCGGGCATCGTCCTCGCCTCGCTGAGCCTGATCGCCCAGTTCCTGTTCCTGCCGTACGCGCCCGTCTGGTCCGTGATCATGATGGCGATCGACGTGTTCGTGATCTGGGCCCTGGCCAGCCGCCAGGACCACCCGTCCCGCGCCTGAGGCTCCACGCCCACGACGACGGTCACCCCGCGCCCGCGGTGGTGACCGTCGTCGTGTCCGGGCTCAGCGGCGGCGCAGGCTCCGGGCCAGTGCCGTCGCCGCCGCCGCGGTGCCCACGGCGGCCGCACCCGTGGCCGCGAGGGCCAGGGCCCGGGCCCGGGGCCCCGGCGCGGCCGGACGGGCGCCCGGCGCGGTGCCGTACGCACTGCCCGGCGTCCCGGCACCGGCCGCGGGGGCCGGCAGGGCCGAGGCCAGCAGCTCCGCCAGGTGCACGCCCTCGTGGCCGCCGCTGTCGAACTCGTGGATCTGGGTACGGCAGCTGAAGCCGTCCGCGAGGACGACGGTCGACGCGTCCTCCTCCCGCAGCCGCGGCAGCAGCACCCGCTCCGCACACGCCTCACTGACGTCCAGGTGACCGCGCTCGAAGCCGAAGTTGCCGGCCAGCCCGCAGCACCCGGAGTCCAGCCGTTCCGCGTCCACCCCGGCCCGGCGCAGCAGCTCCTGGTCGGCCTCCCAGCCGAGCACCGCGTGCTGGTGGCAGTGCACCTGGGCCAGCGCCCGCGCGGACCGGTCAGGGACCCGCGGCGGCCGGTAACCCGGGGAGTGCTCGGTGAGCAGCTCCGACAGCGTCACCGTCCGCTCGGCCAGCCGCAGCACGTCCTGGTCGCCGGGGAACAGCTCGGCCGCGTCCGCCCGGAACACCGCCGTGCAGCTCGGCTCCAGAGCCACCACCAGGCCGCCCGCCCGCACATGGCCGGCCAGGGAGCGCACGGTGCGGGTGAGAACCTTCTCCGCCGTCCCGAGCTGACCGGTGGAGATCCAGGTCAGCCCGCAGCACAGCGGCTCGTGCGGCAGCTCCACCCGCCACCCGGCGTGTTCCAGGACCCGGACCGCCGCCTGTCCGATGTGCGGGTGGAAGTGGTTGGTGAAGGTGTCGGGCCACAGCAGCACGGACCCGCGGCGGCCGTCGCCCTCCGGCTCGTGCTCCGCGAACCACTGCTCGAAGGTCCGCTCCGCGAACAGCGGCACCTCCCGGTCCGCCACCCCCGCCACCAGCACCGCGGCCTTCGACAGCAGGGGCGCGTGCGTGAGCGCGTTGACGACCGGGGCCAGCCGGGTGCGGCCCACCACCTGCGCGAGCGCCGGCAGCCAGCCCATCGACCAGTCCGAGCGCGGCCTGCGCCACGGCCGGCCCTCGTAGTGGTGGGACAGGAACTCCGCCTTGTACGTGGCCATGTCCACGTCCGCCGGACAGTCCTTCTTGCACCCCTTGCAGGCCAGGCACAGATCGAGCGCGTCCTTGACCGCATCCGAGCGCCAGCCGTCCCGGATCGCGCCGTCCCCGTGCCCGTCGAGCATCTCGAACAGCAGCCGGGCCCGGCCCCGCGTCGAGTGCTCCTCCTCGCGGGTCACCTGGTACGACGGGCACATCACCGTGCCGTCGCTGGTGTGCTGCCGGCACTTGCCGACCCCGACGCAGCGATTGGCCGCCTGCGCGAACGAACCCCCGTCGTGCGGGAACCGGAAGTGCAGGTCGCGGGGTTCGAACGGGGCCCAGTCACCACCGAGCCGCAGGTTCTCGTCCAGCCCGTACGCGGCGACGACCTTCCCGGGGTTCATCCGGTCCAGCGGGTCGAAGACGGCCTTCAGCCGCCCGAACGCCTCGACCAGCCGGTCGCCGAACATCCGGGACAGCAACTCGCCCCGGCTCTGCCCGTCCCCGTGCTCCCCGGACAGCGAGCCGCCGAACTCGACGACGAGGTCGGCCGCCCGCTCCATGAATCTCCGGTACGTCGCCACCCCGTCCGCGGTGTACAGGTCGAACGGGATCCGGGTGTGCACGCACCCCTGTCCGAAGTGGCCGTACAGGCTCGGACCGGTGTCGCTCAGGTATCCGAACTCCTCGAACAGCGCGCGCAGCCGGCGCAGGTAGTCGCCCAGCCGCTCGGGCGACACCGCCGAGTCCTCCCAGCCCTCGAAGGTGTCGGGCCTGCCCGGGATGTGCGCGGTGGCGCCCAGCCCCGCCTCGCGCACCTGCCACAGGTCCTCCTCGTGCGACGGGTCGTCCAGGAACGCGCAGTCGGCGTCGTGCTCGGAGCGGTGCACGGCCGCCAGCATCCGGTGCGCCCGCGCGTCGGCCTCCTCGACGGTGTCGCCGCCGAACTGCACCATCAGATAGGCGTTGCCCTCCGGCATCTGGGCCAGCGCCTCGGAATTCAGGTGCTTGATCCGCTCGTCGCGGACCAGCCGGGCGTCGACGCCCTCCAGCGCGATCGGGTCGTGCGGCAGGATGTCGGGCACCGCGTCGGCGGCCTTGTCGATGGTGTCGAACCCCAGCACCAGCAGGGAGCGTTCCTTCACCACCGGTACCAGCTCCAGCTCCGCCCGCAACACCGTGACCAGCGTCGACTCACTGCCCACCAGCAGACCGGCCACGTCGAAGCCGTGCTCCGGCAGCAGGGAGTCCAGGTTGTAGCCGGAGACCCGGCGCGGGACGTCCGGGAACCGGCGGCGGATCTCGTCCCCGTAGGTGTCGCGCAGCGCGCGCAGCCGCCGGTAGACGGTCGCCCGCAGATCGCCCTGCCGCTCGATCTCGGCGTACTCCTCGTCGTCCGTCTCCCCGCACCAGAAGCGGGTGCCGTCGTAGAGCAGCACCTCCAGCCGGGCGATGTTGTCGACCACCTTGCCGTGCGCCTGCGCGGTGGCACCGCAGGAGTTGTTGCCGATCATGCCGCCGAGGGTGCAGTTGGCGTGGGTGGCGGGCTCGGGACCGTAGCGCAGCCCGTGCGGCGCGAGCTGCCGGTTCAGGTCGTCGAGCACGATCCCGGGCTGCACGACGCAGGTGCGGGCGTCGGGGTCCACCGACTCGATCCGGGTGCAGTACTTCGACCAGTCGAGGACCACGCCCGCGTTGGTGCACTGCCCGGCCAGGCTGGTCCCGCCGCCGCGCGACAGCACGGGCGCGCCGAACTCCCGCGCCACGGCCACCGCCTCCGCGCCGGCCTCCGGGGTGTGCGGGACGACCACGCCGATCGGTGTCTGGCGGAAGTTCGACGCGTCCGTGGAGTAGGCGGCCCGGCTCCCGGCGTCGAACCTGACCTCACCGTCGACCCGCTCGCGCAGGGCGGCCTGGAGCGAGGGGGTGTCGACCGGCGGCGGAGCCCCCTCGCGCGTGACGGGTTCGGGCAGATCCAGCGCACCCATGGGCACTCCTTCGTGGGTCGGCGTACGTCCGCCGGCGCGACAGTGGTGTCCGCGCGGGCGCGACGGCCGTCGCTGAGTACCCGGCCCGGCGCCGGACAATCACCGCACACGGTGCGTCGCCAACCGTGTCGCTGTTGGGCCGAACGGGTGACTTGGCGTAAGAATTGGCTGGTGCAGGCAATGAAGGCGAGTGAAATCGGGGGAGCCGGTGAACAGCCACGACGTCACCGATGAACAGTGGGAAGGGCTCGCCCAGGTCGTGCCGCTGCGGGGGCGCGACGCCTGGCCGTCGGCGGTCGGTCACCGGGCGATGCCGGAGGCGGAGACGGAGCGCCGCCGCCGTTTCGTCGTGCTCAGGGTCAACGTGTTCGCGGACGCCCGCGAGGTCGCCGAGACCCTGATGGCCGGGATCCCGGTGCTCCTGGACCTCACGAGCGCCGAGGGCGAGGTCGCCAAGCGGGTCCTGGACTTCAGCACCGGCGTCGTCTTCGGCCTGGCCAGCGGGATGCACCGGGTGGACCGCAACGTCTTCCTGCTGACCCCGGCGGGCACCGAGGTGAACGGGCTGATGGAGAGTGCGGTGGGGGTTCCGGGAGTGTGACGGTCCGGCCCTGGCCGGCCGGTCCCCCGATCGTAGGAAAGCCGTACGGGCAAAACGGTTCGCCGTCCGGAAGGGTCCTACGGTCCGCATATGGCAGCGTCACCTGCGTCCTCCGCGTCACGCGCGTCCTCCGCGTCCCCTGCGCCCTCCGGCTCGTCCGGGTCGTCCGCGTCCGTCGCGCCGCTTTCCGGCCGCCCCCGCGTCACCCAGCTGCGGCTGTCCGCCTTCGCCGGGCACCGGCGCGCCGTGCTGCGGCTCGGGCCGCTCACCGTGCTCGCCGGGCCCAGCGGCAGCGGCAAGACCAGCGCGCTCAGGGCCTACGACGCCCTGGCCCGGCTCGGCGGCGGCGCGGAACTCGGCGCGGTGTTCCCGGACCCGGCGGGCTGCGTGCCCGAACGGGCCCGGCCCGACGCGCAGCGCCGACGGGGCTTCCGCATCGGCTGCACCGCCGACGGGGCCGAGGGACAGGTGCACCTGGACGTCGCCGTGCAGGCCGAGCCCGAGCTGCGCATCGTGGGGGAGCGGCTGACGGTGGACGGCGTGGTGCTCCTGGAGACCGCGCTGCGCGACCCCGGCCGCCGTACCGTGCAGGCGGCCTGGCACACGGCCGGGTCGGCACCCGTGACCCGCGCCCCGCTGCCGGACGACCGGCTCGGCACCCCGCTGCTGCCGCTGCGGGTGGCCGGCAAGACGGACGGGCAGCGCAGGGTGCTCGCGGCGGCCGAGCAGATGGTGGTCGCCCTGCGCTCCGTCTTCGCCTGCGACCCCCGGCCGGGCCGGATGCGGGAGCCCGTGCCCACCGGCTCCGGGCGCCTGCTCGGCGGCTGCGACAACCTCGCCGACGTACTGTGGCGCACCCGCGCCGAGTGCGGCCGGCGGCACGCGCAGTTCGTCACGGCGGTACGGGCCGGATGCGCGGGCCCCGTCGAGGACGTGCTGGCCGAACCGGGTCTCGGCGGCGTGGTCCGCGCCCTCCTCGACCGGGGCGACGGCGTCCGTACCGGCCTGGCCCGCCTCGGCTACGGCGAGCTGCGCTACCTCGCCCTCGCCCTGGTGCTGTTCACCGGGCCCGGCGTGCTGGAGGTCGACCCGGCCGGCGAGGTGCCCGCCGCGCTGCAGACGCTCACCGTCCTCGCCGACGGTTTCGACCGCGGGCTGGACGTGCGCCAGCGCGCCGAACTGCTCCGGCTGGCGGCGCGGATGTGCGACCGCGGGCACATCCGCTTCGTCGGAGCGGTCGCCGACGCGTCGTGGGTGGCGGGAGCCGCCGGGGAGGCGGGGGCGGACGGGGCGGGCGGCGTCACGGTGGTACACCTGAACCCGTGACCGATCACCCCCGTGACCTCGCGGCCCTGCGGCGCAGGCTGGCCGAGTTCGCCGCCGCGCGCGACTGGCAGCCGTACCACACCCCCAAGAACCTGGCCGCCGCGTTGAGCGTGGAGGCCTCCGAACTCCTGGAGATCTTCCAGTGGTCGACCCCCGAGCAGTCGGCCCGGGTCATGACCGACCCGGACACCGCCCACCGGGTGCGGGACGAGGTCGCCGACGTGCTGGCGTACCTCCTCCAGTTCTGCGAGGTGCTCGGCGTCGACCCGCTGGCCGCGCTGGAGGCGAAGATCGAGCGCAACGAGTCCCGGTTCCCCGTGGGCGAGGCGGGCGATCCGGAAGGCTGAGGCCGGGGGAGCCAACCACTCCGTTATCACTCTCCGCAGTTGCGATCCGGCCAGAAATCGCCATGGTATCCACAGATTTCCGCCTTCCTCTGGCTTTTCGCCCCACACGCCTTCACTCTGGGTAGTGAATAACGGAGTTCGGGCGGACGCGCCGCGAGCGCGTCGGAACAGACGGGGGCAGCGCATGGACGCTGTGCGGCTCATCGTGACGAGTGGGCGTGCCCTGGCAGCCGGTGGCGAGGTGCCGGACGTGCTGACTGAGGTGTGGCAGGTGCAGGCGCTGGCCCAGGCGATCGGCAGCCGGCTGGCCGTCCACGGCCCGCCCGAACTGCGCGGCGAGGCCATCGGGTTGACCGAGCTGGCGGGCCGCGGCTGCGGAGTGCTGCACACTCCTGAGCTGGCCCCCGGTGAGCTGCGCGCCGCCCAGCTCACCGAACTGGGCGACGCCCGGCAGGCCCTGATGCGCCTGGGCACCCTGCTCGGCGAGACCGGGATCGCGCTCGTGGGCGTGGCCTGCGCCGCGGACGACGAGGCGACGTACTGGCAGTGCATGGAGGCCATCGACGCGGCGGACGAGTCACGGGACCGGGTCCTGGAGATGCTCCGCAAACTGGCCGACCGCGACGCGCACTTACCCGAGCGGGAGGAGGTGCACTTACCCGAGCGGGAGGCGGGCTAGGGAGCGGCCCGCGCGCCGGGCTCCGCGCGTCGCGACCGGAGCCTGTGCCGGACACCCGGACCGAGCAGGCAGGATGGGAGACATGGATCTCCGTATCTTCACCGAGCCCCAGCAGGGGGCCACCTACGACACCTTGCTCGCCGTGGCCAAGGCCACCGAGGACCTCGGCTTCGACGCCTTCTTCCGCAGCGACCACTACCTCCGCATGGGCGCCGTGGACGGCCTCCCCGGCCCCACGGACGCCTGGATCACCCTCGCCGGCCTCGCCCGGGAGACCAAGCGCATCCGTCTCGGCACCCTCATGACCGCGGGCACCTTCCGGCTGCCCGGCGTCCTCGCCATCCAGGTCGCCCAGGTCGACCAGATGTCGGGCGGCCGCATCGAGCTGGGCCTGGGCGCGGGCTGGTTCGAGGAGGAGCACAAGGCGTACGGCATCCCCTTCCCGAAGGAGAAGATCGGCCGCCTGGAGGAGCAGCTGGCGATCGTCACCGGCCTGTGGGCCACCGAGACGGGCAAGACCTTCGACTTCCACGGCAGGTTCTACGACCTCACCGACTCGCCCGCGCTGCCCAAGCCCGCGCAGGCCAAGGTGCCCGTGCTCATCGGCGGCCACGGCGCCACCCGCACCCCGCGGCTGGCCGGACAGTACGCCGACGAGTTCAACATGCCGTTCGCCTCGATCGAGGACACCGAGCGCCAGTTCGGCCGGGTGCGGGCCGCCGCCGAGGCGGCCGGCCGCGGCGCGGACGCCCTCACCTACTCCAACGCCCTCGTCGCCTGCGTCGGCAAGGACGACGCCGAGGTCGCCCGGCGCGCCGCCGTCATCGGCCGCGAGGTCGAGGAGCTGAAGGCCAACGGCCTCGCGGGCTCCCCGGCCGAGGTCGTCGAGAAGATCGGCCGCTACGCCGAGGCCGGCGCCCAGCGGATCTACCTCCAGATCCTCGACCTCGACGACCTGGACCACCTGGAGCTGATCGCCGCCCAGGTCCAGTCGCAACTGGCCTGAGACCGCCTGCCGGACAGCCGGATAACCGAAGGCGCCGGTCACCCGCCCTGTGCGATGGTGTGACCGTCGTCCTGCCGGAGCCCCTGGGGAACACCCCCTGGGGGCTCTCGTGCGCACGGCGTCCACGCAGTCGTCCCTCGCACCCCCGACCCGGCCGGAGAGGCCCATGTTCCTGACCATCACCACCACCGGCACCCCCGAGCACCCCGCGACCGACCTCGGTTACCTGCTGCACAAGCATCCCGACAACGCGCAGGCGTTCTCCACCTCCTTCGGCACGGCCCACGTGCTCTACCCCGAGGCGGAGGAGCAGCGCTGCACGGCGGCGCTGCTGCTGGAGGTCGACGCGGTGGCGCTGGTCAGGCGCGGCAAGGGCAAGGGCCGCGGCGGCGCCCCCGACGCGGCACTCGCGCAGTACGTCAACGACCGCCCGTACGCCGCCTCGTCCCTCCTCGCCGTGGCGCTGAGCAACGTCTTCTCCAGCGCGATGCGCGGCGTGTGCAAGGCCCGCCCCGAGCGCGCCGCCCGGCCGCTGCCGCTGCGCGTCGAGATCCCGGCGCTGCCCGCCCGCGGCGGCCCCGGCCTGGTCCGGCGCCTGTTCGAGCCGCTCGGCTGGGCGGTCGCCGTCGAGGCCGTCCCGCTGGACACCGAGTTCCCCGAGTGGGGCGACTCGCGCTACGTCCGGCTCGTGCTGGAGTCCGCGACCCTCACTCTCTCGGGCGCCCTGCGCCACCTGTACGTCCTCCTCCCGGTGCTCGACGACGCCAAGCACTACTGGGTCTCCCCGGACGAGGTCGACAAGCTGCTGCGGGCCGGCGAGGGCTGGCTGTCCGGCCACCCGGAGCAGAAGCTGATCACCAGCCGCTATCTGTCCCGCCGCTGGTCCCTGACCCGCGAGGCGATGGACCGGCTGGAGCTGATCAGGCTGGCCGAGACCGACGACAGCGAGGTCGAGGAGATCGACAACGCGGTGGAGGCGGAGGCCGAGCAGGAGGAGAAGCCCACCCCGCTCGCCGTGCACCGCCGCGAGGCGATCCTCACCGCGCTGCGCGAGCAGGCCGCCGCCCGCGTCCTCGACCTGGGCTGCGGTGAGGGGCACCTGGTGCGCGAGCTGCTCAAGGAGCCGCGGTTCACCGAGATCGCCGGCGTGGACGTGTCGGTGCGCGCGCTCACCATCGCCTCCCGGCGGCTCGGGCTGGACCGCATGGGCGAGCGGCAGGCCGCGCGCGTCCGGCTCTTCCAGGGTTCCCTCGCCTACACCGACAAGCGCCTCAAGGGGTACGACGCCGCCGTGCTCAGCGAGGTGATCGAGCACCTCGACCTGCCGCGGCTGCCCGCCCTGGAGTACGCCGTCTTCGGCTCGGCGCGCCCCCGCACCGTCGTCGTCACCACCCCCAACGTCGAGTACAACGTGCGCTGGGAGAGCCTGCCCGCCGGTCACGTCCGCCACCGCGACCACCGCTTCGAGTGGACCCGCGAGGAGTTCCGCGCCTGGGCCGGGACGGTCGCCGAACGGCACGGCTACGGCGTGGAGTTCCGCCCCGTCGGACCCGACGACCCCGAGGTGGGGCCGCCCACCCAGCTGGCCCTGTTCACCCTGAAGACCACGACCGAGAGCCCGACCGACACCCCGGCCACCACCGCGACCGCGACCGAGAAGGAGGCGAAGGCCGCATGAGTACCGCGGACACCACCCGCGCCACCGGAGACAGCGCCGTGCGGGCCCGCGCCCTGCCCGTCACCGACCTCTCCCTCGTCGTGCTGATCGGCGCCTCCGGCTCCGGCAAGTCCACCTTCGCCCGGCGCCACTTCAAGCCGACCGAGGTCATCTCCTCCGACTTCTGCCGGGGCCTGGTCGCCGACGACGAGAACGACCAGAGCGCCAGCCGCGACGCCTTCGACGTCCTGCACTACATCGCGGGCAAGCGGCTCGCCGCCGGCCGCCGCACCGTGGTCGACGCGACCAACGTGCAGCAGGACGCCCGGCGTCAGCTGATCGACCTGGCCAGGAAGCACGACGTGCTGCCCATCGCCATCGTCCTCGACGTGCCCGAGCAGGTCTGTGCCGAGCGCAACGCCACCCGCACCGACCGCGCCGACATGCCCCGCCGGGTCATCCAGCGCCACACCCGCGAACTCCGCCGCTCGCTGCGCCACCTGGAGCGTGAGGGCTTCCGCAAGGTGCACGTGCTGCGCGGTACCGCGGAGGCCGAGCACGCCACCGTCGTCACCGAGAAGCGCTTCAACGACCTCACCCACCTCACCGGCCCCTTCGACATCGTCGGCGACATCCACGGCTGCGCCGCCGAGCTGGAGACCCTGCTCGGCAAGCTCGGCTACACCGACGGCGTCCACCCCGAGGGCCGCACCGCCGTCTTCGTCGGCGACCTCGTCGACCGCGGCCCGGACAGCCCCGGCGTGCTGCGCCGCGTGATGTCCATGGTCAAGACGGGCAACGCCCTGTGCGTGCCGGGCAACCACGAGAACAAGTACGGCCGCTTCCTGAAGGGCCGCAAGGTCCAGCACACCCACGGACTCGCCGAGACCGTCGAGCAGATGGAGGGGGAGAGCGAGGAGTTCCGCGCCGAGGTACGGGAGTTCATCGACGGCCTGGTCAGCCACTACGTCCTCGACGGCGGCCGGCTGGTGGTCTGCCACGCCGGTCTGCCCGAGAAGTACCACGGCCGCACCTCCGGCCGGGTCCGCTCGCACGCCCTGTACGGCGACACCACCGGCGAGACCGACGAGTTCGGGCTGCCGGTGCGCTACCCGTGGGCCGAGGACTACCGGGGCCGCGCGGCCGTCGTCTACGGCCACACCCCGGTCCCGGAGGCCACCTGGCTCAACAACACCATCTGCCTGGACACCGGCGCCGTCTTCGGCGGCAAGCTCACCGCGCTGCGCTGGCCGGAGCGCGAGCTGGTCGACGTACCCGCCGAGCGGGTCTGGTACGAGCCGGCCAAGCCGCTGCGCACCGAGGCGCCCGGCGGGCACGACGGCCGCCCGCTGGACCTGGCCGACGTCCAGGGCCGCCGCACGGTGGAGACCCGGCACGCCGGGCGGATCACCGTGCGCGAGGAGAACGGCGCGGCGGCCCTGGAGGTCATGAGCCGCTTCGCCACCGACCCCCGTCTGCTGCCGTACCTCCCGCCGACCATGGCCCCGACCGCCGCCTCCGGGGTGGACGGCTACCTGGAGCACCCGAAGGAGGCCTTCGCGCAGTACGCGGCCGACGGCGTCGCGCGGGTGGTGTGCGAGGAGAAGCACATGGGCTCGCGGGCGGTGGCCCTGGTCTGCCGCGACGCGGACGCGGCCCGCGCCCGTTTCGGGGTCGACGGGCCGTCCGGCTCCCTCTACACCCGTACCGGCCGCCCCTTCCTCGACGACGCATCCGTCACCGAGGAGATCCTCGACCGGCTGCGCACCGCCGTCGGCGAGGCCGGCCTGTGGGACGAACTGGCCACCGACTGGCTGCTGCTCGACACCGAGCTGATGCCGTGGTCGCTGAAGGCGTCCGGGCTGCTGCGCTCCCAGTACGCCGCCGTGGGCGCCGCCTCCGGCGCGGTCTTCCCGGGCGCGCTGGCCGCACTGGAGGGCGCCGCGGCACGCGGCGTCGAGGTGCGGGACCTCCTCGACCGCCAGCGCGAACGGGCGGCCGACGCGGCCGCCTTCACCGACGCCTACCGCCGCTACTGCTGGCCCACCGACGGCCTCGACGGCGTCCGCCTGGCCCCGTTCCAGATCCTCGCCGTCCAGGGCCGCAGCCTGGCCGCTCTGCCGCACGACGAGCAGCTCGCCCTGATCGACCGGCTTGTCGAGCACGACGGCAGCGGCCTGCTGCACACCACCCGCCGCCTCCACGTCGACACCGGTGACCCCGAGTCGGTGGCGGCGGGCGTCGACTGGTGGCTGGAGATGACCGGCCGCGGCGGCGAGGGCATGGTGGTCAAGCCCGTCGGCGCCCTCGTGCGGGACGGGAAGGGCCGCCTGGTGCAGCCCGGCATCAAGTGCCGCGGCCGCGAGTACCTGAGGATCATCTACGGTCCCGAGTACACCCGCCCCGACAACCTCGCCCGGCTCAGGCACCGGTTCCTGAACCACAAGCGGTCCCTGGCGATCCGCGAGTACGCCCTCGGCCTGGAGGCCCTGGACCGCCTCGCGGACGGCGAGCCGCTGTGGCGCGTGCACGAGGCGGTGTTCGGGGTGCTGGCCCTGGAGTCGGAGCCGGTGGACCCGCGGCTGTGACACACGTTTTCGGCCGAGTTGCCCGTGGGGGGCGACTCGGCCGGACTCCCTGTCCCCGGCACCCCACATGTCTCTGGTTAACCGTCAGCTCCCGTGCTAACTTCGCAGGTCGGTCAGAGGGACGTACCGACTCATGGGGGACAGTCGGTGGAGACAGCCACGGGATTCGGCGGAGCCGAGGGTGATTCCGGGCACGCACGCGGGCTGGCCCTGCTGCTGGAGCTGACCGAGGCGCTGTGCGCGCTCAGCTGCACGGAGGACCCGCAGGGGCGGGGCCAGTTCGCCGCGGTGCTCGGGGACCAGCTGGGCCGCCCCGTCGACCTGCGCGGTGTCAAACAGCGCGAGGACGTCGTCACCCTGGTGCGTACCGCCCTGAACGTGGCGGGCGGGGAGCGCGTACTCGTCGCCGTGGTGCGCATCCTCGAAGGCCCCCTCGCCGGCGACGAACTGGACCGGGTGATCACACCCGATCCGCCCGCCGGACCCGATGCCCCGCCCGGGCCCTTGGGCAGCGACGACGAGGCCGCCGCGCGGGCCGTCCTCGCCAGGGGCGAGCTGCCCGCAGGCCGGCTGCGCGACGACCTCGCCGAGGAACTCAACGGCCTCGACCTCCCGGCCGGGCTCCTGCCCGAACAACTCTTCCTCCACGTCCTCGCCTGGAACACCCAGCCGGACGGCCTGCCGCCCGCCGTCCTCCTCCTCGACCGTGCGGCTCCGCTCGCCGCCACGCCCGGCCACCGCGCCGCGCTGACCGACTGGGTCGACGACTGGGTCAAGCGGGTCGGCCTCCCGCGCGAACTCGAGCGGCGCCGGGAGGCCCGGACCCGGGTCGTGCGGGACCCCGACATACCCCGCGCTCTGATCGTCGCGGTCGAGCCCGCCCGGGACGGCTCCGACGACGTCGTCGTACGCCCGTGGCTCAACACCGCGCCGGGCCGGTGGGATCCGCAGCCGGGCGTGCCGGCCGTGACCACCCTGGACGCGCTCGGGCCGGCCGTCGACGACGCGCTGCGGCAGGGAGCCCGGCTGTGGACCGCACCCGGGGACCCGGCCTCCGGTGGACGCGGACAACCGTCGGCGTACGTGGAGTTCGTCCTCCCGTACGACCTCCTCAACCACGATGTGGCGAGTTTGACGTACCGGGTCGGCGACGGCCGCCCGTTGCCGCTCGGGCTGAAGTACGGGGTTCACCTACGGAGCCTGGAGCGGATGCGCACCGACGACGCCCTGGTGCGACACCAGTGGCAGGAGCGCTGGCACGCGCTGCGACAGCACGGGGTCGGTGTGCACGGCTGGAGCGAGCCGGACGCGCGACGACTCGACGCGTGGCAGGCCACACTCGCGGGGGACACCAGGCACACGGCGGTGGTGCTCGACGCCCCGGCCCGGGTCCCCGCCATGGAGGCGCTCAAGGCCGCCATAGCGGAAGGCATCGGCCTCGCGGTGTGGGACCGCAGAGGAGCCTTCCCCGAGGAACGGCGCGAAGTGGTGACCGCCGTGTTCGCCGCGGTTCCCAGGCCCGGACAGATCCCGCTCGCCATCCACCGCCTGCGGCAGAACGCCGAACTGAACCGGCAGGGCCCGGGCCGGCTTCTGGGGCGGCACATCGGATTCTTCTGGGACGATCCCACTCGAGTCGTCGACATGCACACAATCGACCCCGGCGAGATCGCCGGCGAGGAGGCACCGGCATGAACACGCAGGAACAGACGTCCCCGAACGGCTGGCGCGTGTTCCACGGCACCGGCCGGCCGCCGGTCGCCGCGCCCCCGCTGCCCCAGGCACCGCCGTGGCGGCGTTTCCTGGGCGCACCGTCCCAGCCCGCCCCGCCGGACGAACCGGAGGCCGCGGTACGCCGACTGGGCCCCGGCGAGGTCACCCCGCAACTCGGCCCCGACGAGATCGACACCGTCAACGCCGCGCTGCTGCTGCGCCGGCCGCTGCTGATCACGGGACCGCCCGGCATCGGCAAGTCCACACTCGCCTATGTGATCTCCCGGGAACTGGGCCTCGGCAGGGTCCTGGAATGGAGCATCGTCAGCCGGACCACGCTGCGCGACGGGCTGTACGCCCACGACGCCATGGGCCGCGCCCAGGCCATCGCCGCCTGGCAGGCCGGACTGCGCGGCGTCGCGTCCCCGGAACCGGACGGGACCGACCCGGCGGCGGCCCACGCGGAGGGTGCCGCACCCGGGTCGGGCGACGTCAACCCCTCAGTCGTATCAACACACCGCCAAGTGCCGCCTGTTCTGGGGGACTTCATCACCCTGGGGCCACTCGGCACCGCTCTGCTGCCCTACGATCGTCCCCGGGTGCTCCTTGTCGACGAACTCGACAAGAGCGACATCGACCTGCCGAACGACCTGCTGCACGTCCTGGAGAACGGAAGCTATGACGTCCCGGAACTGGTGCGCGACGCCACGGACACCGCGCGCGTCCACACCAGCGACCCCGCCGGCCAGGCGCTGGTACGGGGCGGCCGCGTCGAGTGCCGGGAGTTCCCGGTCGTGGTGATCACCAGCAACGGAGAACGCGAGTTTCCCGCCGCGTTCCGCCGCCGCTGCCTGCCGCTGGAGCTGCGCACCCCCAGCCGTGAGCAGTTGCTCGCCCTGGTGGAAGGACACCTGGGGGTCCGGCCCGAGGGGACCGAGCGCCTGGTGGACGAGTTCGTGGGCCGGATCCGGGCCGGCGGCACCCACTCCCTCGACCAGTTGCTCAACGCTGTCCAGATGACTACCGCGGGTGGTTTCCAGGCGCACGGTGACGGGCGTAAGCTCGTGGAAATGCTCCTCCGCGACCTCGCGAAGGGCCGCTGAATGACCGGCTTTCCCAGGGAGCGCGCATCCGGACCGGGCGACGGTGATCCCGTATCAGGGACGTCGCCTCCATCGGCGTCCCCCGAGTCCGTCGAAGGCGCGAGTGGGTACGGAGCGGCGCACACCTCTGCCCTGACCGAGGCACCGGCCGGCGGCGAACAGCACCCCGCCCAGGACTCGGAGCCGGCCGACGCGCACTGGCGGGAGGTGGCCGAAGCGGTGTGGCTCGCCGCGTACTGGGACCGCCACGGCGGCCCCGCCGGCGACCACCCGGCGACGGACACCGACCCCGCCCTCCGCGCCCACCCGGCCACCACCGGGAGCGGCATCCGGCCAGGATCCGACACCCAGCCCGAGGCCGAGTCCGGGACCGGCTCCCGGTCCGGTGCCGACATCGACGACGCGCGGCCGGCGGTCGCGCCCGCGGCGGAGGACGCCGGGCGTGCCGCCGACGCCGCACCGCCCCCACGGCCGGCCGTCCCCGGCGTGGGCTCCCGCACCCTGCCCGGACCATCGCCCGACCCCGCGGACCCGTCCGCGACCGTCGGCCCGTCGACGGCGGCATCCGCCGAACAGGGCGCCGGCAACGGCTTGTTACCCGACCCGGAGGGCACCTTCACCCTGCACGTCGGACATCCGCTGCTGCCCGCCGCGGAGCGCCCGCAGCCCGGACCCGGCCGTACTACCGCGCTGCTCGCCCGGGCCCTGCACCAGCTGGCCCGGCGCATCCCCTCCCGCCACACCCTCGAACTCGACGAGGAGGCCACCGCCGAGCAGGGCCTGTCGGACGGTCTGTGGCTGCCCTTCCTGCGGCCCGCCCGGGCGACCGCCTTCGACCTCGTGCTGCTCGTCGACGACGCCCCGACCATGCGGATCTGGCAGGACACCTGCGCCCGCCTCACCGAGGCCGCCGAACACAGCGGCGCCTTCCGCGGCGTCCGTGCCGTCCGGGTCCACGTACCCCGCACCGGCACCGCCACCCTGCGCCGCGCCGACGACGGCGCCACCGCCGACCCCGCCGAACTCCTCGACGGACGCGGCGGACGCGTCTTCCTCGTCGTCACCGACGGGCTCGCCCACGGCTGGGCGGCCCCGGCCGCGGACGACCTGCTCGGCCGCCTCGGCCACGCCGGCCCGACGGCACTCGTCCACCTCCTGCCCCCGCACCTGCGCCACCGCACCTCCCTCTACCCGTACCAGGCGGTCCTGGAGGCCGACGGCTTCGGCGCCGCCAACGCGGGTCTAGGGCACTGGGCGCCGCCCGGCGGCCCCGACCCGCTGCGCCCGCTGCCCGAGGCCGGTGACGGCTCGGTACCGGTACCCGTGCTCTCCCTCAAACCCGGCTCCCTCGGCACCTGGGCCGACCTCGTCACCGGCGAGCGGGGCGTGCGCCGGTCCCTGCCCGTCGTCCTCGCGGGCGCCCTCGCCAAGGGCGCGCCCGCGCCCGGTCTGCGCGCCCCGCGCCTCTCGCGCGCCGCCACGGCCGCCGTACGCCGCTTCTTCACCCTCGCCACCCCCGCCGCGCGCCGACTCGCCACCCAACTGGCCGCCATCCCCTTCGAGTTCGATCTCGTGGAGCAGATGCGGCGGCGGACCATGCCGGAGACCGGTCCCGACCACCTCGCCGAGATCCTCATGGGCGGGCTGATCGACTGGGACAGCGGCGGAGAGGGGCGCCCCGAGTTCGCCGAGGGGGTCCGCGAGGCACTGCTCGCCACCACGACCCGCAGTCAATTGGCCCGCACCGTCAGCATGGTGGGCGAGCTGCCCGCCGCCGGACGACGCGGTGTCGCCCTGCGCGCCGCTCTGCAGGACCCGGCCGGAGCAGCGCTGCCCGACCCGGCCGAAGTCGGCTGGGCACGCAGCGAACTGGCCGTGATGCGCGCCCTCTCGGGGCCCTACTCCGAACGGGCAAGGCGCATCGAACCCCGACTCTCCGGGCGCCCGCCGTCCGGTGCGGCCGAACGGGTGGGCGCCGGTTTGCCCGCGGGTACACCCACTGAGGTGAACCCTGCGGGCGGCGGGGGATCATCCGGCGGCCGAGAAGGCAGTGATCCAGCGTCAGACCACCCCGACGAACCTGGAGATCACGTGCCGCCCCTGGTAACCGACGCGACCCCATCCGAAGCCCCGGAGGCTGAGCAGCTCATGCAGAGCACCACGACCGCGACGCCCGCCCTACTGGTGAACGTTCCCCTGCGGAACACCTCGTTCGTCGGCCGGCAGGGACTGCTGAGGGCCGTGGAGGAGCAACTGAGTTCCCAGGACACGGCCGCGGTGCTGCCGCACGCACTGCACGGCCTGGGCGGCGTCGGCAAGTCCCAGCTCGCGCTGGAGTACATCTACACCCACCAGCACGACTACAAGGTGATCTGCTGGATCCCCGCCGAGCGGGAGAGCCTCATCCTGGCCACCCTCGCGAGCCTCGCCGCCCGCCTGGGCATCGCCCCGGCCGGCCAGGACGCCGGGGGCAGCCTCACCGCCAACACGGCGGTCCCGGCCGTACTGGAGGCGCTGCGCGCCGGTGCGCCGTGGGACAACTGGCTCCTCGTCTTCGACAACGCGGAGGACGTCGACGCCGTACGGCAGTACTTCCCCACCAACGGCCCCGGGAAGGTCGTCGTCACCTCCCGCAACCGCGCGTGGGAACGGGTGGCCACCCCGCTGCCGGTGAACGTCTTCGAGCGGTCCGAGTCCGTCGAACTGCTCCAGAAGCGCTCGCCCGACCTGTCCACCGAGGACGCCGACCGGCTCGCCGACGCCCTCGGCGACCTGCCCCTGGCCGTCGAACAGGCGGGCGCCTGGCGGGCGGTCACGGGCATGCTCGTGGACGAGTACCTCGACCTCCTCGCCCAGCGCAGTCCCGAGATCCTCGAACTCGACCCCACCCCCGACTACCCGGTCTCGGTCGCCGCCGCCTGGGACATCTCGCTGGAACGCATCCGGCAGAACAACCCGGGCGCCCGGCAACTGCTCGACATCTGCGCCAGCATGGCACCGGAGCCGATCCCGCGGTCCATGCTGCGCGGCAGCCGGGGCGTCAGCGTGACCCCCGACGTCGACCCGCTGCTGCGCGAGTCGATCAAACTGAACCGCGCCGTACGCGACCTCAGCCAGTTCTCCCTGGTGCGGGTGGACCCGCGGTCCGACACCCTGCAGATGCACCGCCTGCTCCAGACGGTGCTCCTGGCCAAGCTCAGCGCCGACGAACGCGAACGCATGCGCGACGCCGCCCACCAGTTGCTCTCGGCGGCCAAGCCCGGCCCTCCCGGCTCCTCGCTGGAATGGCGCGCCTACCAGGCGCTGCTGCCCCACGTCCATGCCTCGCAGGCGGTGACCAGCACCGACACCTATGTGCGTGAACTGGTCGCCGACACCGCGTGGTTCCTCTACTACTGGGGGGACCACGAAGGCGCGGCCTCCTTCGCACGCCAGGCCTGGAACGCCTGGCTGGCGGCGTCCGGCGAGGAGGACGACCAGGCCATCCGCATGGCCAAGTGCCTCGCCTTCCTGCTGCGCCAGAACGGACAGGTCTCCGAGTCCCTGCCGCTCACCGAGCGGGCCCTGGAGGCGACCCGCCGGATCGACGACGATCCGGAGAGCCTGATCGACTCCCTGTGTGAGCTGGCCGACGCCCGTGGCTACCAGGGCCGCTTCGAAGAGGCCCGGACCCTCACCCAGGAGGCCAGAGAGCTGGCCCGCTCCCTGTTCGGCCCGGAGGACCCGACCGCCCTGCGCGCCACCCACGCCTACTGCGTCGCGCTGCGACTGTGCGGCCGCTTCAGGGAGGCGCTGCCCATCGACCAGGAGAACGCCCGCCAGCGCGAACTGGTCTTCGGCCCGGCCAGCTTCTTCGCCCTCAACGCCCTCAACGGCCTCTCCATCGACATGCGGGAGAGCGGCGACTACCCCGGCTCCCGGGACTTCCAGGAGGACGTCTACCGGCGCGCCCGGGGCACCCTCGGCGACGAACACCCGCTGACCCTGCGCATCGCCCGCAACCTGGCGGTGTGCCGACGTCGCGACGGTGCCCTCACCGAGTCCGCCAAACTCTCCGAGGAGTCCCTGCGGCACTTCCGGGCCCGCTACGGCCCCGAGCACTTCGACTCCCTGTCGACCGCGACCAACCTGTTCGTCGACCAGCGGGTGGCCGGGGATCTGGAGGCGTCGCGCGCGCTGGCCGAGGAGACCGTGCGGGGCCTCACCCGGCGCCTCGGCGCGGACCACGCCCACACCCTCCTGACCCGGGCGAACGCGGCCGCGACGCTGCGGGCGCTGGGCAGCCTCGACGCCGCGCAGGAGATGGAGGACGACGTGGCGGAGCGGCTGCGGGAGACGGTGGGGCCCGAGCACGTCCTCACCCTCACCGTGGCCATCGGGCAGGCCAACACGGCGTACGCACGGCTCGACTTCGACCTGGCGCACCGGATCGACGAGGCCAATCTCCCGCTGCTGGCCGAGCAGGCGGGGGAGGAGCACCCGCTCACGCTGTCGGTGATGGCGAACCTCGCCCTGGACCTGCGCGGGCTGAGCCGCGGCGCCGAGGCGGACGAGTTGCAGCGCAAGGCGGTGGAGGGCTTCGGCCGCGTCGTCCGCGCCGACAACCCCTGGCTCCTCGCGGCGAGCCGGCGCCGCCGCATCGAGTGCGACCTGGCCCCGATGCCGATCTAGGGCATTGCCGTGCCGGTGCGCCGTGCCTGGCACCGGGTGCCGCTCGCGGAGATCACGCGGATCGCGCGGATCGCGCAGGCGGTGCAGGTCGCGCAGGCGGTGCAGATCGTGCGGGTCGTGGCGCAGTCGGACGGGCCGCGGGAGGAAACGCCTCCCACGGCCCGCCGGGTCACGCCCGCCTGGTTCAGGCCGCCTGGTTCAGGCCGCCGGGCCACGCCAGGCGGTGTCGGACCCGCCGGAGTCAGCCCGCGTCCGGTGTCGCGCCGGCCGGTGGGTCCTCCAGGGGCCGATCCCGGGCGGGTGGCCCGTCGGCGTCGGCCGGTCGGGAGCCGACGAGCACGCCCGGACGGTCGTCGGTGTCCGTGTCGGGCCGGGACGCGGACAGCCGGTCGACCAGCAGCAGCAAAGGCTGGGTGAGGAGCGTCGTGGCCAGCGCCATGAGCACCAGGACCGTGTACAGGGGCTTGCTCAGCAGACCGGCCTGGTAGCCCGCGTTGAGGGCGATCAGCTCGGTGAGCCCGCGGGTGTTCAGCAGGACCCCCACCGTCCGGGCGTCGTCGCGGCCCAGTCCGCCCAGCCGCGCCGCCGCCGTACCGCTGCCGATCTTCGTGGTGACCGCCAGCGCCGTCGTCACCAGCACCGCGACCCACCCCGAGGCCGTCAGGCTGTTCAGGACGACGGCCTGGCCCGAGAAGACGAAGAAGAAGGGCAGCAGCAGTGAGCTGATGTCGTGCAGCGGACGCAGCAGGTCGGGGTCGAGGGTGCCGTTCGCCTCGCGCGGGCAGACCACGCCGGCGAGCAGCGCACCGCAGATGGCGTGCAGCCCCAGGTACTGCGTCACACAGGCAGACCCGAAGGCGAAGGCGATGAGCAGCGAGAGCCGCAGCAGCGGCTCCAACCGGGTACGCCACAGCAGCCCGCGCAGCAGAGGCCGGGCGACCACGAGCATCAGGCCGATGAAGACGACCGCGGCCGCCGCCCGCCATCCCGGGCCGAGCGACTGCTCACCGGCGCCGTCCAGCAGGGTGCCGGCCAGGACCGTCCAGCCGACCACGTCCATCAGACCGGCCGCGGAGACCGCCACCATGCCCGGGACCGTACTGGCCAGGCCGTTCTCCCGCACCATGGCCGTGAGCACCGGCACGGCAGTTATCGACAGCGCGATACCCGCGAACACGACCACGGCCGGGCTGAGCCGGGACACGCCCAGAGCGTGCAACTGTTCGCGGAACAGCAGCGCGGCGCCGCTGCCCACGGCCATCGGCACCAGGAAGGCGGCCACCGCCACGGTCAGCACCGTACGCGCGCGCTCGCCCAGCACCTTCAGGTCCAGTTCGTAACCCACCGCGAACAGGAACACCACCAGGGAGAACTGGGCCAGCCCGGTCAGCGCCGTCGCCAGTTGGGCGGGGAACAGCGCCGAGTAGGCGTCCGGTGCCGCGCTGCCGAGCAGCGAGGGGCCGAGGACTATGCCCGCCACCAACTGGCCGACGATGTAGGGCTGCTTCAGTCGTCGGGCGGCCCATCCGGCTCCATGGCCGACCGCGAGGACCAGTGCCGAGGCGAGCAGGAAGTGCGTGATGGTCGATTCAGGGCTCACGGCGTGTCCCCCGGGAGTGCGGTTGCCGGTGCCGGTGGCCCGGCAGCGGTACGGGCCTTCGACATCGCGTCGGCCCGAGTACTGGAGGGTATGGGTAGCTTGGCGTCACCATGGAGTCGTAAACGGCAGAGCACTGGTGTCACGGGGGGCACATGACGGCGGTCGTCTTCATCCACGGCACGGGGGTGCGCGAACCGGGCTTCTCGAAGCTCGCGGGGCGCGTGGGAGCAGGGCTGACCTCGCTGCGCGACGGGTTGCGCATCGTCCCGTACTACTGGGGCGGCCCGCACGGCGCCGTCCTCGCCGCCGACGGGGCCAGCCTCCCGCCGGAGCCGGGGGGCACGGCCCGGGGGCCGGTCGCGTTCGAGGGCGGGCCGGCCGCCGTGGCGCGCGCCGCGGCCGCGGGGGAGGACACCACGGACGAGTGGGCCGCCCGCTACGCCGACCCCTACGCCGAACTCGCGCTCGCCGCGGCGGGCGGCGGCACCGGTGCCGAGCGGCCGCCCGGGACCGTGCCGCCGGAGCAAGGACTGCGCGGGCGGCTGCTCGCACTGGCCGCCCAAGGCGACGTCCCTGCGGCCGAGTTGGGCGACGGCCTCTCCCGTGCCGCCGGGGACCTGGCCGCCCACCCCCTCCTCGGCCCGGCCGCCGACGCGCTCGACCCCGGCGATCTGGCGGTCGTCGCGGCGCGCACCCTCACCGCGCGGGTCATCGCCGAGGCCCTGGACTCCGACAGTCCGCTCGTGCCGGGCGGCGACGTCCGCGACGCGGTCGTCGCCCGGCTCGCCGCGGCGCTCGGGGCGCCGGCCGCCGGCACCGAGCGCGGAGTGCGCTCCCTGGTGCTGCGTGTCGCGGGCTCCGCGGCATCGCGTGCCGCCGTGCGCCGTCGACGCGCCCTCACGGAAGCCGCCCACCCCGCGGCCGCCGACATCCTGCGCTACCTCAGCCGCGGCGAGGCGGTCCGTGCCGACCTGCGCACACTCGTCGCGGGCCTGCGGCCCCCCGTCGTGCTCGTCGGGCACAGCCTCGGCGGCATCATCGCCCTGGACACCCTGATCTCGGCCCCGCTGCCCCAGGTGCGGCTCCTGGTGACGGTCGGTTCCCAGGCGCCGTTCCTTTACGAGTCGGGGTCCCTGCCCACCCTGGAACATCCTGCTCCGCTCCCGCCCCACGTCCCGGACTGGCTGAATCTCTACGATCGGCGGGACCTGCTCTCCTACCTCGGGGAGGGCCTCTTCCCGGGGCGCGTGACCGACACCCCGGTCGACAGCCGCCAGCCCTTCCCGGCCGCGCACAGCGCCTACTGGACGAACCCCGCAGTCTTCCGCCACATCGTGGAGCGCCTGCCGTGACCGGCTCCGAGCCCGCCACCGGGGCGGCGCCCACGCGGTCGGCGCCGCGTGTCGACCCCTCGCGGGTGCACGCGCTGATCGTCGGCATCGAGGCCTACGACGCCGGGCCGTCCTGGGACCTGCCCGGGCCCGCCCGGGACGCCGTGCGCTTGAGGCACATGCTGCGGACGGCCGGGGTGCCGGAGGACAACCTGCACGTCCACCTGTCCCCGCTGCCTCCCTACGCCCCGGAAGTGCCCTACGCCCCCGCGGACCACGCGACCCTGCGCCGCACCCTGGTGCGGCACCTGCCGCAGGCCTCCGGCGACGTCCTGTGGGTGTGGTGGGGCGGCCACGGTGTACTGGACCTCGCCGACCGGCTGCGGCTCTTCTGCGCCGACGCCACCACCGCGGACAAGCTGGGCATCGACCTCGACTCCGCGCTGACCCGGTACAGCGGGGACGCCGTGCCGGGATTCGCCGAGCAGCTGTGGATCGTGGACGCCTGCGAGACCTTCGAGGAGGACCTGGCCTTCCGCGAGCGACTCCCGCCGGACGCCCTGCCCGTGGGCCGCCGCACCCTCGGCCACCGGCAGACGGTGCTGCGGGCCGCGGGCCGGGGCCGGGTGGCGGCCAACGACCCGCGGCGCGCCACCGGTCTCTTCTCCGACGTGTTGCTCGCCCTGCTGGCCGAGCGCAGCGACACGCTGCCCGCGCCGCCCGATGCGGAGGAACTGTTTCCGGCCGTACGCGCGCGCATCGGGGCCCTCAGGGAGTCGGGCCGTACTCTGCAGCACCCCGAGATCCGGCTGCGGAGCCCCGAGCGCACCGAGTCGCTGGACCCGGCACCCCGCGCGCCGGCGACCCGCCCGGCCTCGCCGCTGGCCCGGGCGGTCGAGGCACTCCTCGCCTACCCCCTGATGGGCGACCCCGCCGAACGGCAGACCGTGGTGGCCGCGTTGGACCCGGCGGTCACCGCGGTACTGCCCCGTCACACCAAGGCCCGCACGGACGCGACCGGAATCCTCACCGCGCTCGCCCGCCGCCGTCCCGAGGAGTTGTGGACGCTGTACGACGCCGTCGTGTCCGTCGACGACGACGCCGACCGGCAGGACGAACTGGCCCACGCCATCGAAGCGTTGGCGGCTTCACAGAGACCCGGCGGAGGCCGGCGGTGATCGAGTGGCGTGATCGTACGGTTTTCGACAGCGCCGGAAATGGCCATGATGGAAGGAACACGTGCGCGAGGCATCGAGTGCCATCGTGCGAGAAGGGGGAGCACCTTGGACCAGCCGCTCGCTCGGCAACGCGCCGCAGCCGCCCGTGAGCCGTCCGTCGCCGGGGGTGCCGACGTCTGGGAGTCGGACCTGTCCGACCTCGCGGGGCTGCCTCTGACCGCCGTGGACGGTCTGGTGCCGCTGCGCCCCACCGCCCGTCTGCTGGAAGAGGTACTGCGCTCGCGTGGTGGCGTCCGCGGCGGTCAGGACGGCCAAGGCGGTGCCCGAGCCGAATAGTCACCGCCCGCCGCACGTCGTTCCCTTGACGGGCCCGGCCGTGCGCCCGCCGGGGCCTGCCTGCCCGCACCCGCAACCGGAGGTCCCCGCCCATGTCCAGTGAGCCGCGCCCTGCCGTCTTCCGCATGCCGGAGCGACTCTTCGCGGAACTGGCCTCCGGCGGCGGTGACATGGAGGCCATCGCCTTCCTGGAACGGGCGGAACGGGCCCGCCGACTGATCCTGCTGCGCACGCTCCTCGACCGGCTGGCAGGAGTGCCCACCCCGCTGGCCACGCCCGCCGATGCCTGGTCCGTGCTCAAGGAGGCGGCCGAGCGGGCCCCGGAAGCGGTCGAGGGGCTGCTGGCCGCCCCGGCCACCGGCGGATGGATCGCCCACATGCTGCGCCGGCTGCACGGCACCGCCACGGGGCCTCCCCTGTGGGCGGAGGCGGGCCACCTGAACCTGCTCGCCCTCACGGCCGCCCTGCGCGCCGGCACGGCGACGGCCCTCGACGTGCCGCTCACCGACGGGGCGGCCCACCTTCCCGCCCTCGGCCGGGTCCGACTGCCGGCGGCGAGGCCGGGACTGACGGTGGCCCTGGCCACCACGACGGGCCGGGGCGAACTGACCCTCTCGGCCCAGCGCCAGGACGGCTCCCCGACCTCCCTGACCTGCCGCCCGGCCACCGCACCGGCCGTCGCCCGCCCCGCCCCGGCCGGCGGGCCCCCGATGCCCGGCTCCTCCGGCCGACCGGACCTGGCCGGTCCGACGACCACGTTCGGCCGGCTCCGCCGCACACCGAGCGCCGCCGTCTCCCGGCCGGCCCGCCCCGGGCCACAGGAGCGCGCCCGCGCCGAGCCGCGTCCCGTGTCGCCGGCGTCCGCTCCGCCGGGCCAGGCGACCGGCCATACGGCACCCCTCCCCGCCCCGGCATCCGCCGACGCCGTCGACACGGCCTCCTGGCGGCCCCTGCGTACGCTCACCCACACCGCCCCCACCGGCCCCGTCGCCATCCCCCTCGACGACCTCGACCCCTACCGCGACCTCGACGACCCGGTCCCGCCCGCCCGGCTCGACGCCGAGGAGGCGGCCGAGTGGCAGCGGGTGTTCGACGGGGCCGTCGCCGTGCTCGCCGCGACCGGCACCGTCCAGGGCCCGGGACGGCTCGACCCCGCGCTGATACGCGCCGTCGTGCCCTACGGGCGCACCGCCGCCACCCCGCCCGCCGCAGCGACCGTCGCCGTCTCCGCGTCCAGCGGCGACTCCTTCGGCGCCATGGTGATCTCCCGCCCCGGATCCCCGCTGGCCCTCGCCGAGACCCTCGTGCACGAGTTCCAGCACAGCAAGCTCGCCGCACTGCTCCACCTCTTCCCGCTCCTCGACGACGACCGCGAGGAGCGCTACTACGCCCCCTGGCGCGCCGACCCGCGCCACCTCACCGGGCTGCTGCACGGCGCCTACGCCTTCACCGGCGTCGCGGGTTTCTGGCGGGACCGGCTGGACGAGCCGGCGTACGCCGAGGCAGCCGCCTACCACTTCGCGCTGCGCCGGCTCCAGTGCCGACTGGTCGTGCGCACCCTGCTGACCAGCAACCGGCTCACCGCGCCCGGTCGCCGGCTCGTCGAGGGCCTCGCCGGGACGCTGGACGGCTGGCTGCGCGTGCCCGTCGACCCGGTCGCCCTGCGGCGGGCCCGTACGGCCGCCGCCCTGCACCGCGCCCAGTGGCGGCTGCGCAACCTCGACGCCCCGGCCGGAGCCGACGGCGTCCTGCGTTTCCGGCCGGACCGCACCTTCTGGCCCGACCACCGCACCCATGCCTTCGCCACCCGCCCCACCGCGCCCCGCACCCCCGACGAGCACCTCGCCGCCGAGGACCCGGCCACCGCCCTGGACGGCTACGCCAGCCAACTCGCCCGCGACCCGGCCGACCCCCACGCCCTGTCCGGCTGGATCGTCGCCCGCGCGAGCCTGGCCCCGGGGCACCGGACCCGCCGCCCGCTCGCCCGCCCGGAGTCGCTCCTGCCCCGGCCCGGCCGCTGACGGGGCGCACCGGTCCGCCCGGGCACCGGTCGCCCCGAGGGCCGGTCCCGCCACGCACCGGTCTCGCCAAGCACCGCTCTCGCCAAGCACCGGTCTGTCCAAGCAGGGGGTGAACACCCGCCCGAGTGGTCAGGATGGAGACATGGGATTCCAAGTCGACTCCGAAGCCGGGCGGCTCACCCGCGTCATCCTGCACCGGCCGGATCTCGAGCTCAAAAGGCTCACCCCCAGCAACAAGGACGCCCTTCTCTTCGACGACGTGCTGTGGGTGCGCCGTGCGCGTGCCGAGCACGACGGGTTCGCCGACGTGCTCCGCGACCGCGGGGTGGCCGTGCACCTCTTCGGCGACCTGCTCACCGAGACCCTGGACGTCCCGGCCGCCCGCCGGCTCGTCCTGGACCGGGTCTTCGACGAGAAGGAGTACGGAGTGCTGGCCACGGACCACCTCCGGGCCGCCTTCGAGACGCTGCCCGCCCACGAGCTGGCCGAGTGGCTGGTCGGCGGCATGACCAAGCGGGAGTTCCTGGACGCGCACCCGGAGCCGACCTCCGTGCGCTTCCACGCCATGGAGCTGGACGACTTCCTGCTCGGCCCGCTGCCCAACCACCTCTTCACCCGGGACACCTCGGCCTGGATCTACGACGGCGTCTCCATCAACGCCATGCGCTGGCCCGCCCGGCAGCGCGAGACCGTCCACTTCGAGGCGATCTACCGGCACCACCCGCTGTTCCGCGACGAGACCTTCCACCTCTGGTCCGAGGGACAGGCCGACTACCCCTCCACCATCGAGGGCGGCGACGTCCTGGTCATCGGCAACGGCGCGGTGCTCATCGGCATGAGCGAGCGCACCACGCCCCAGGCCGTCGAGATGCTCGCCCACAAGCTGTTCGCCGCCGGTTCCGCCCGGACCATCGTGGCCCTCGACATGCCGAAGCGACGCGCCTTCATGCACCTGGACACGGTGATGACGATGGTCGACGGCGACACCTTCACCCAGTACGCCGGGCTCGGCATGCTCCGCTCCTACACCATCGAGCCGGGCGCCGGGGAGAAGGACCTGAAGGTCACCGACCACCCGCCGGAGCACATGCACCGCGCGCTGGCCGCCGCCCTCGGCCTCGGCGAGATCCGGGTCCTCACCGCGACCCAGGACGTGCACGCGGCCGAGCGCGAGCAGTGGGACGACGGCTGCAACGTCCTGGCCGTCGAGCCGGGCGTCGTCGTCGCCTACGAACGCAACTCCACCACCAACACCCACCTGCGCAAGCAGGGCATCGAGGTGATCGAGATCCCGGGCAGCGAACTGGGGCGGGGCCGGGGCGGGCCGCGCTGCATGAGCTGCCCGGTGGAACGGGGGCCTGTATAGAAATTCAGAAGTTCGTATAGACTTCCAGGAGTCAGTCCCCGACCTGCACCTCTGGAGCGCCCCCATGGCGACAGTCCCGACCGCCCTCGCCGGCCGCCACTTCCTCAAGGAGCTGGATTTCACCGAGGAGGAGTTCCGCGGCCTGGTCGAGCTGGCCGCCGAGCTGAAGGCCGCAAAGCGGGCCGGGACCGAGACGCGGTACCTCACCGGCAGGAACATCGCGCTGATCTTCGAGAAGACCTCGACCCGCACCCGCTGCGCCTTCGAGGTCGCCGCCGCCGACCAGGGCGCCTCGACCACGTACCTCGACCCGGCGGGATCGCAGATCGGGCACAAGGAGTCGGTGAAGGACACCGCCCGCGTACTCGGACGCATGTTCGACGGCATCGAGTACCGCGGCGACAGCCAGGCCAAGGTCGAGGAGCTGGCGGCCTTCGCCGGCGTCCCCGTCTACAACGGACTGACCGACGACTGGCACCCCACCCAGATGCTCGCCGACGTGCTCACCATGACCGAGCACAGCGACCGCCCTCTGCCGGAGATCGGCTTCGCCTACCTCGGCGACGCCCGTTTCAACATGGGCAACTCCTACCTGGTCACCGGCGCCCTGCTCGGCATGGACGTGCGTATCGTCGCGCCGAAGGCCTACTGGCCCGCCCAGGAGGTCGTCGACCGGGCGCACCGGCTCGCCGAGAACAGCGGGGCGCGCATCACCCTCACCGAGGACGTGGCCGAGGGGGTGCGCGGCGCCGGGTTCGTCGTCACCGACGTCTGGGTCTCCATGGGCGAGCCCAAGGAGGTCTGGGCGGAGCGGATCAAGGCGCTGGCGCCCTACGCCGTGACCATGGACGTGCTGCGCGCCACCGGCAACCCGGACGTCAAGTTCCTGCACTGCCTGCCCGCCTTCCACGACCTGGGCACCAAGGTCGGCCAGGAGATCTTCGAGGCCCACGGGCTCGACTCCCTGGAGGTCACGGACGAGGTCTTCGAGTCGGCGCACTCGGTCGTCTTCGACGAGGCGGAGAACCGGCTGCACACCATCAAGGCCGTCCTCGTCGCCACCCTCGCCTGACTCCGCCACGCCGCCTGCCCCACCAGGCCCCCTGCTGGCCGGCGGCTCCGGAGCCACCCCTTCCGGCGCCGCCCGCGCGACCACCCTCGCGCCCCGCACCACCAGAAACGAGCACCACCCGCAATGCCCGCTTCCCGCGTCAAGTCCCCCCACCTCCTCGTCGCCGAATCCGGCGCCGACCGCGAAGGCCACGGCCTGAAGCGCACGATGGGGCTGTTCCAGCTCGTCTGCTTCGGCGTCGGCGCGATCGTCGGCACCGGCATCTTCGTCGGCCTGTCCGACTCCGTCGCGGAGGCCGGCCCGGCGGTCGTCGTCTCCTTCGTGCTGGCGGCGATCACCTGCGTGTTCACCGCGTTCGCCTTCGCCGAGCTGGGCGGCGCGATCCCGGTCTCCGGCTCCTCGTACTCCTTCGCCTACGCCGGGCTCGGCGAGCGGACCGCCTTCCTCGTCGGCTGGTGCCTGCTCCTGGAGTACGGCGTGTCGGTCTCGGCGGTCGCGGTCGGCTGGAGCCAGTACGTCAACGAGCTGCTCGACAGCGTCCTCGGTGTCCAGCTCCCGCACGCCCTGTCCGCGGGCCCCGGCGACGGCGGCGCCGTCAACCTGCCAGCCGTGATCGTCATCGCCCTGGCCTGCGTGCTCCTGGTGCGCGGCGTACGGGAGAGCGCCCGCGCCACGGCCGCCATGGCCGTCCTCAAGCTGGCCGTCCTGCTCGCCTTCTGCGCCATCGGCTTCTCCGCCTTCCGGGACGGCAACCTCACCCCGTTCTCCCCGGCCGGACTCGGCGGCATCGGCGCCGGCACCACCGCCGCCTTCTTCTCGTACATCGGGTTCGACGCCATCACCACGGCCGGTGAGGAGGCGAAGAACCCGCGCCGGGACATCCCCGTCGCGATCCTGGTCTGCATCGGCCTGGTCACCCTGCTGTACTGCGCGGTCGCCGTCGCCGCGATCGGCGCCGTCGGCGGCGACCGGGTCGGCGACCGGCCCGCCGCGCTCTCCTACGTCGTCGACCGGGTCACCGGCTCCGCGATCGGCGGCGGCGTGGTCGCCTTCGGCGCGGTCGTCGCCATCGCCTCGGTGGTGCTCGCCGTGATGTACGGCCAGACCCGCATCCTGCTGTCGATGTCCCGGGACGGACTGATCCCCCGGGTCTTCGAGAAGGTCTCCCCGCGCACCGCGACCCCCGTGGCCGGCACCCTGATCGTCGGCGTGGTCTTCGCCCTCCCGGCGGCCTTCGCCCCGCTCGACGCGGTGGTCAACCTGTGCACCATCGGCACTCTCGCCACGATGGCCGCCGTCAACGTCTCGGTGATCACCCTGCGCCGCCGCGAACCGGGCCTCGCCCGCACCTTCCGCGTCCCGCTGTACCCGGCGACCCCGCTGCTCGGGATCGGCTTCTGCCTGTACCTGATGTACGAGACGGGCGGCGCCACCTGGCTCCAGTTCGCGGTGTTCCTCGCGGTGGGCCTGCTGGTGTACACGGCCTACGGGCGCCGGCACTCCCGCCTGGCCCGGTCCGCGCCCGCGCGGCTCACGCCGGTGGACGACGCTGAGCGGGTACCGCAGGAAGCCTGAACCAGACCGCCTTGCCCGCCTCGGTGGGCCGGTGACCGCAGGACGAGCTGAGGGCGCGGATCAGGAGCAGACCGCGCCCGCCCTCCCGCCACGGGTCGGGCGGCTCCACGTCCGGCCGGGTGAGGTCGGCCGGCGGCGACGGGTCCGGGTCGTGCACCTCGACCTGGCAGCCGGTCGGCCTCAGCTCCACCACCAGCTCGATCGGTGTCCGGCCGGAGGTGTGCTCGACGGCGTTGGCGACCAGCTCCGCCGTGAGCAGCTCCGCGGTGTCGCCGTCGGCCGTGTGCTCCAGCTCGGCCAGGGCGTTGCGCACCAGGGCACGCGCCACCGGCACGGCCGCGGCGGAGTGCGGCAGCGCGATGCGCCAGGAGGCGGGTGCGGGGGAGTGATCGTGCACGGCGGGTCCGTTTCGTGGAGCAGGGACATCCTGTCCTGCTTTCAACCTTATGAATGGTACGGCGCCGCCCGGCAGAGCCGTTCGACGGGCGCCCCCGGGACCTTCGGCCCGCACGGCCGACGTCCTATCGCGCACTCATGACGACAGTCACATAGGAGTGATAACTTCGAGTGTCATGAGTCCCTTCACCGGCTCCGCCGCTCCCACCCCCGACTGGCGGCACCTGCGGGTCGAGATCACCGACGGCGTCGCCACCGTCACCCTCGCCCGCCCCGACAAGCTCAACGCGCTCACCTTCGAGGCCTACGCCGACCTGCGCGACCTGCTCGCCGAGCTGTCCCGCCGGCGGTCCGTCCGCGCGCTGGTGCTGGCCGGCGAGGGGCGGGGCTTCTGCTCCGGCGGCGACGTGGACGAGATCATCGGCGCGACCCTGTCCATGGACACCGCCCGGCTGTTGGACTTCAACCGGATGACGGGCCAGGTGGTGCGGGCGGTACGGGAGTGCCCGTTCCCGGTGATCGCCGCGCTGCACGGGGTCGCCGCCGGGGCGGGCGCGGTCCTCGCCCTGGCCGCCGACTTCCGGGTGGCCGACCCGTCCGCCCGCTTCGCCTTCCTCTTCACCCGCGTCGGCCTCTCCGGCGGCGACATGGGCGCCGCCTACCTGCTGCCCCGCGTCGTCGGCCTCGGCCACGCCACCCGCCTGCTGATGCTCGGCGACACGGTCCGCGCGCCCGAGGCCGAGCGCATCGGCCTGATCAGCGAGCTGACCGAGGAGGGCCGCGCCGACGAGGCCGCCCACACCCTGGCCCGTCGCCTCGCCGACGGCCCGGCCCTCGCCCACGCCCAGACCAAGGCCCTCCTGACGGCCGAGCTGGACATGCCGCTGGCGGCGGCGGTGGAGCTGGACGCCTCGACCCAGGCCCTGCTGATGACGGGGGAGGACTACGCGGAATTCCACGCGGCCTTCACGGAGAAGCGCCCCCCGAAGTGGCAAGGGAGGTAGACGGATGCGCTCGTCCCAGGGCAGTGGAGCCGACCCGGGGGCGCGGGGCCGTGTCGAGCAGCGGCTCGGCCGCGGGGCGCGGGCGACCACAACGAACCCGCAGCCGCCCGCGAGGACAGGCCACCCCCTACGCGCCGCGATCATCGGCGGAGGCCCCGGCGGCCTCTACACCGCCGCCCTCCTCAAGCGCCTCGACCCCGTCCGTGAGATCACCGTCTACGAGCGCAACGCCCCCGACGACACCTTCGGCTTCGGCGTCGTCCTCTCCGACGAGACCCTCGGCGGCATCGAACACGCCGACCCGGTCGTCCACGAGGCCCTGAAGGCGCACTTCGTCCGCTGGGACGACATCGACGTCGTTCACCGAGGCACCCGCCACACCTCCGGAGGACACCGCTTCGCCGCCCTCGGCCGCCGCCGCCTCCTCGGCATCCTGCACGACCGCTGCCGCGACCTCGGCGTGGACCTGCGCCTGCGCACCGAGGCACCGCCCCCGGACCGGCTCGCGCGGACCCACGACCTCGTCGTCGCCGCCGACGGAGTGCACAGCGCCACCCGCGAGCTGTACCGCGACGTCTTCCGCCCGCACCTCACCCCGCACCGCTGCCGCTACATCTGGCTCGCCGCCGACTTCGCCTTCGACGCCTTCCGCTTCGAGATCGCCGAGACCGAGCACGGCGTGATGCAGCTGCACGGATACCCGTACGCACCCAACTCCTCGACCGTCATCGTCGAGATGCGCGAGGAGGTCTGGCAGTCGGCGGGCTTCGACGGACTCGACGAGACGGAATCCACCGCCCGCTGCGCCAAGATCTTCGCCGACGCCCTCGGCGGCCGGCCGCTCAGGTCCAACAAGTCGGCGTGGACCACCTTCCGCACGGTCGTCAACGAACGCTGGTCGCACGGCAACGTCGTCCTGCTCGGCGACGCCGCCCACACCGCCCACTTCTCCATCGGCTCCGGCACCAAGCTCGCCGTCGAGGACGCCCTCGCACTCGCCGCCTGCCTGCAAGAGCAGCCCTCCCTCCAGGAGGCCCTCGGTTCCTACGAGGAGGAGCGGCGTCCCGTCGTCGCCTCCACCCAGCGAGCGGCCAAGGCCAGCCTGGAGTGGTTCGAGGACCTGGACCGGTACCTCGGCCGGCCGCCCCGCCAGTTCGCCTTCAACCTCCTCACCCGCAGCCGCCGGGTCACCCACGAGAACCTGCGGCTGCGCGATGCCGACTTCACCGGCGCGGTGGAGCGCGAGTTCGGCTGCCCGCCCGGCACGCCCCCGATGTTCACCCCGTTCCGGCTGCGCGGGCTGACCCTGCGCAACCGCGTCGTCGTCTCCCCGATGGACATGTACTCGGCCACCGACGGCGTCCCCGGCGACTTCCACCTGGTCCACCTCGGCGCCCGGGCGCTCGGCGGTGCCGCCCTGGTGATGACCGAGATGGTGTGCGTCAGCGCGGAGGGCCGCATCACCCCCGGCTGCGCGGGCCTCTACACCGGCCGGCAGGGCGAGGCGTGGCGGCGGATCACCGACTTCGTGCACGACAGCGCCCCCGGCACCGCGATCGGCGTGCAGCTGGGCCACAGCGGCCGCAAGGGCTCGACCCGGCTGATGTGGGAGGGCATGGACGAACCGCTGCCCGAGGGCAACTGGCCCCTGGTGGCGCCCTCGCCGCTGCCCTACCGGCCCGGCAGCCAGACCCCGCGCGAGCTGTCCCGGGCGCGACTGACGGACGTGCGCGAGCAGTTCAGGTCCGCCGCCGCGCGGGCCGCCGGGGCCGGTTTCGACCTGCTCGAGCTGCACTGCGCCCACGGTTACCTGCTCTCCGGCTTCCTCTCCCCGCTCACCAACCACCGCACCGACGCCTACGGCGGCTCACTGGAGAAGCGGCTGCGCTTCCCGCTGGAGGTCTTCGACGCCGTACGCGAGGTGTGGCCCGGTGAGCGGCCCATGACCGTACGGATATCCGCCACCGACTGGGCCGAGGGCGGCACGAGCGCCGAGGAGGCGGTGGAGATCGCCCGCGCCTTCGCCGCGCACGGGGCCGACGCCCTCGACGTGTCCACGGGCCAGGTCGTCGCCGGTGAACGGCCGGAGTTCGGCCGGTCGTACCAGACGCCGTACGCGGACCGCATCCGGCACGAGGCGGGCGTCCCCGTGATCGCCGTCGGCGCGATCTCCTCCTGGGACGACGTCAACTCGCTGATCCTGGCCGGACGCACCGACCTGTGTGCGCTGGCCCGACCGCACCTGTACGACCCGCACTGGACGCTGCACGCCGCCGCCGAGCAGGGCTACGCCGGACCGGGCGCCCCGTGGCCGGCGCCGTACCGGGCGGGCAGCCGCCCACCGCGCACCGGGCGCACCGACGACCCCAAGCCGAGGCTCACGCTGCACGGCCCGCGTCAGGACGTGTAACCCCAGGCCGCGCACAGCGGGCGCAGCCGCTCGGGGATCTCGTCCTGCCCGGGCAGCGCGCGCCCCGGCTGCACGCTGCCGGTGCGGATGTTCTCGCGCCAGTCGCCCAGCCCCCGGACCAGTTCGGCGCCGCTCTTCTCGCCGTAGTGCAGCATGGCCGGCGCGTAGTCCACGCCGAGGTGCGCGCACAGGCGGCGCATCTCGCGCTCGGGGTCGTCGGTGATGTCCTCGTAGCGCACGGTGAAACCGTCGGCGTCCACCGTACGGGCCTCCTCGACGGCCGTCATGTAGCGCAGCACGTCCGTGACGGCCGTCTCGTGCGGCCGCCTGACGGGGTCGGTCTCGTGCCAGGAGCGGGCCGTCGACTCGGGATGGCGCAGCAGGAAGACGAAGCGCGCGTCGGGCCAGCAGTCCCTGAGGCGCTGGTACATGTACACGTTGGCCGGTGTCTTCTCGACCACGAATTCCTTGCCGGACCTGGTGAGTTCACGGTGCAGGACGCGGTCCCACAGCAGGTGCTCCAGATCGCCGCGCGCCAGGCCCAGGGCGCCCATCGCCCGCTCCGAGAACCAGTTGGCGCAGCTGACCTCCAGCCGGCCGATGTGCAGCTCGTGCGGGGCGTGCAGCCGCGGGTGGGCGCCCAGCATCATGCGCAGCAGGGTGGAGCCGGACCGGATGGACGAGATGATGAAGACGGGCCGTCGCAGCAGCCGTTCGGCCGGCAGCTCCTCGGCCGACGGACATCGGTACGCGGCCGCCTGCCGCTCGGCCAGGCTCTTCCCCTGCTTACCCTTCGGACTCCCCTTCGCCGCCCGGGGTGCTCTCCGTACCTGGAGGCCGGTGGTCACGGTGAGGGCCCGGTTCAAGTTGCGTGCGAGACTCATGCGTCCGCACGGTAGGCGGCGAACCTGAGAAGAGGGTCTGAGGAGGCTGAGGGTTCACTGATCCCCTCAGGGTGTGAGGTGACTCACTCGCCGGAGAGTGGGGTCGGTCCCATCGCCGCGTAGTGCGCACCCGCGTCGCGCAGCCGCTCGTGCAGTGCCCGGAAGACGGCCGCCGAGCGGGTGCCGGGCCAGTCCTCCGGCAGCAGCCGGGCGGGCAGCCCGGGGTCCGTGTAGGGCAGGTGGCGCCAGGAGTCCAGGGCGAGGAGGTAGTCGCGGTAGGCCTCCTCGGGCGGCGTGTCCGTCCGTTGCTCCCAGTCGTGCAGTACGCGCGCGTGGCGGTCGAGGAACGCCTCGTGCTCCTTGGCGATCGCGGTCAGGTCCCACCAGCGGGCCACCGCCTCGGCGGTCGGCGTGAAGCCCAGGTGCTCACCGCGGAAGAAGTCCACGTAGGAGTCGAGGCCGAGGCGGCCCAGGGCGTGCCGGGTCTCCGCGTACAGGCGGGCCGGGGCGATCCACACGCCGGGGGCCGCGGTGCCGAAGCCGAGCCCGGCCAGGCGCGAGCGCAGGACGTGCCGCTTCTGCCGCTCCGACTCGGGCACGGAGAACACGGCGAGCACCCAGCCCTCGTCCCCGTGGGGTGCCGTGGCGTAGACGCGCCGGTCTCCGTCGTCCAGCAACTGACGTGCCTCGTCGGAGAGTTCGTAACCGGCCGCGCCCCCGGCCGTACGGGCCGGCAGCAGCAGCCCGCGCCGCTTGAGCCGGGACACCGACGAGCGCACGGAGGGCGCGTCCACCCCGACGGCCGACAGCAGCCGGATCAGCTCGGCCACGGGCACCGGGCCCGGCGCGAAGCGGCCGTACGCGCCGTAGAGCGTGACGATGAGGGACCTCGGAGCGTGCTGTACGTGCTGGTCGGACACGTTGGTCATCTTATGTCGTCGGCGTCACGCCCGGCCCGGACGGGTCGAGGAGGCGGTAGCGCTGGAGCTTGCCGGTCGCCGTGCGCGGCAGCGCGTCCAGGAAGACGATCTCCCGCGGACACTTGTACGGAGCCAGCTCCGACCGCAGGAACTCGCGGAGCGCGTCCGCGTCCCGCGCGGTCCCCTCGCGCAGCACCGCGTGCGCCACCACGACCTGCCCCCGGCGCGGGTCGGGACGGCCCACCACCGCCGCCTCCACCACGTCCGGATGCCGCAGCAACGCGTCCTCCACCTCCGGCCCGGCGATGTTGTACCCGGCGGAGATGATCATGTCGTCAGCACGGGCCACGTACCGGAAGTAGCCGTCGGGCTCGCGGACGTAGGTGTCCCCGGTGACGTTCCAGCCGTCGCGCACGTACTCCCGCTGGCGCGGATCGGCCAGGTACCGGCAGCCCACCGGGCCGCGCACCGCCAGCAGCCCGGGCTCCCCGTCGGGGACGGGCGTGCCGTTCTCGTCCTGTACGCGCGCGTGCCAGCCCGGCACCGGGACACCCGTCGTGCCGGGCCTGATGTCGCCGTCCGCCGCGGACACGAAGATGTGCAGCAACTCGGTGGCGCCGATGCCGTTGATGATCCGCAGTCCGGTGCGCTCGTGCCAGGCCCGCCAGGTGGCCGCGGGCAGGTTCTCGCCCGCCGAGACGCAGCGCCTGAGGCTGCTCACGTCGTGGCCGTCCAGCTCGTCGAGCATCGCGCGGTACGCCGTCGGCGCGGTGAACAGCACCGAGACCCGGTGCTCGGCGACGGCCGGCAGCAGCTGCCTGGGTCCCGCCTGTTCCAGCAGCAGGGCGCTCGCCCCGGCCCGCATCGGGAAGACCACGAGACCGCCGAGCCCGAAGGTGAAGCCGAGCGGCGGGCTGCCCGCGAAGAGGTCGTCCGGGCGCGGCCCGAGCACGTGCCGGGAGAAGGTGTCGGCGATCGCCAGCACATCCCGGTGGAAGTGCATGCAGCCCTTCGGCCGCCCGGTGGTGCCGGAGGTGAACGCGATCAGCGCCACGTCGTCGGCGGCGGTGTCGACGGCCGCGTACGGCGTGCCGGGCACCCCGCCGGACGTCGTACGGCAGCGCAGGTCGTCCGGCGCGTCCCCGCCGTACGTGGTGATGCCGAGGCCGGGGATCTCCGCCTTGGCGAGGTCGTCGACGGCCCGTACGTCGCACAGCGCGTGCCGCACCCGCGCGATCTCGCAGATCGCGCGCAGTTCGTGCGGGCGCTGCTGGGCCAGCACGGTGACCGCCACCGCGCCCGCCTTCAGCACCGCCAGCCAGCACGCCGCCAGCCACGGGGTGGTCGGGCCGCGCAGCAGCACCCGGTTGCCCGGGACCACACCGAGGGTGCCGGTGAGCACGTGGGCGATGCGGTCGACACGGTCGCGCAGCCCGCCGTACGTCCAGGTGTCGCCGGACGCGGTCCGGAAGACCGGGCGGTCGTCGGGTGGGCCGGTGAGCAGCTCGACGGCGCAGTTCAGGCGTGCCGGGTAGCGCAGCTCGGGCAGGTCGAAGAGGAGCCGGGGCCACTGCTCGGGGGGCGGCAGGTGGTCGCGCGAGAAGGTGTCGACGTGGGCGGAGCGGTGCGGGTCCGCGTGGCGCGGATCGGCCATGGCGGTTCGCCCCCTTTGTCGTGGTGGGCTCGCGCAACGAGCGTATCGTGTCGGTGACGACAGTCAACGGGGCGCGATACCCTCGGCCGTGGCCCGACGGCCCGTCCGGTGGGCAGGACGGCAGGGAAGGGGACCGGCGATGACCGCATTCTCGCTCGAACCGGCACAACTCACCTGGTGCGAGGAGCTGCGCGCCCTCGCCGCCGAACGGCTGCGCCCGCTCGCCGAGAAAGGCGAGCCGGGCCGCGTCAACCGAGCCCTGGTCACGGAACTCGGCGCCCTCGGCCTGCTGTCCCGCCTGTTCACCTCGGGTGCGCTCGACCTGTGTCTGATGCGGGAGTCCCTGGCCCACGCCTGCACGGAGGCCGAGACCGCCCTCGCCCTCCAGGGCCTGGGCGCCCACCCCGTGCACGCGCACGGCACCGAGTCCCAGCGCGCCCGCTGGCTCCCCCGCGTGAGCGACGGCACCGCGGTGGCCGCCTTCGCCCTCAGCGAGCCGGACGCGGGCTCGGACGCGGCGGCGCTGTCCCTGCGGGCGGAACCGGACCCGGGCGGGGCACGGGACGCCGACGGGTCCGCCGCCTGGCGGCTCACCGGCGAGAAGTGCTGGATCTCCAACGCTCCCGAGGCCGACTTCTACACCGTCTTCGCCCGCACCACCCCCGACGCCGGAGCCCGCGGCGTCACCGCCTTCCTGGTGCCCGCCGACCGCCCCGGCCTCACCGGCGCACCGCTCGACATGCTCTCGCCGCACCCCATCGGCACCCTCGCCTTCGACGCCGTGCCCGTCACCTCGGACGACGTGCTCGGCGAACCGGACCGCGGCTTCCGGGTGGCCATGGACACCCTCAACCTGTTCCGCCCCAGCGTCGGCGCCTTCGCCGTCGGCATGGCACAGGCCGCCCTGGACGCGACCCTCGCGCACACCACCGCCCGCGACGCCTTCGGCGGCAAGCTGCGCGACCTCCAGGCCGTCTCCCACCAGGTCGCCGAGATGGCACTGCGCACGGAGGCGGCCCGCCTGATGGTGTACGCGGCGGCGACGGCGTACGACGCGGGCGCGCCGGACGTCCCGAAGCGCGCCGCGATGGCGAAACTCCTCGCCACCGAGACCGCCCAGTACGTCGTCGACCGCGCCGTCCAGCTGCACGGCGCCCGCGCCCTGCGCCGCGGCCACCTCCTCGAACACCTCTACCGCGAGGTGCGCGCCCCGCGCGTCTACGAGGGCGCGAGCGAGGTGCAGCGCGGCATCGTCGCCAAGGAGCTGTACCGGACGCACCCCACGCAGGACGCCGCGAGCCAGGAGGCCGGAGCATGACCGCCGAACGGGTCAACCCACCCGAACTGTCCCCGCCCACCGGCTTCTCCCACGCCGTCGTCGCCACCGGCACCCGCCTCGTGTTCCTGGCCGGCCAGACCGCCCTCGACACCGACGGCAAGGTCACCGGCGACACCCTCCCCGCCCAGTTCGAACGGGCCCTCACCAACCTCCTCACCGCCCTGCGCGCCGCCGGCGGCACCCCCGCCGACCTAGCCCGCGTCACCGTCTACGCCACCGACGTCGCCGCCTACCGCACCCACGCCGCCGAACTCGGCCGCACCTGGCGCGAGCTGGCGGGCCGCGACTACCCGGCGATGGCGGTCGTGGAGGTCGTACGGCTGTGGGACGAAAGGGCGTTGGTGGAGCTGGACGGGTTCGCGGTACTGCCGTAGCCGTCGTACTGCGGTAGTCGTCGCACCGCGACAGCCGTCGTACTGCCGTGGCGGACCCGCGGCCTCTACCATTCCGGCATGCCGGACATCGAACTGAGCGCGGGAACCATCGAGTACGAGGACACCGGCGGCACGGGCCCGGTCGTCGTCCTCCTGCACGGACTCGTCCACGACGCGACCGTCTGGCGCGAGGTCATCGCCGACCTGCGCATCGGCCACCGGGTGATCGCGCCGACCCTGCCCTACGGCGCCCACCGCCGCGCGATGCGCCGGCCCCCGACACCCGACCTGGTCAACGAGCTGATCGCCGAGTTCCTCGACCGCCTCGACCTGACCGACGTCACCCTCGTCGAGAACGACTGCGGACGCGCCCAGACGGTGGCCGCCCGGCACCCCGAGCGGCTCGCGCGGCTGGCGCTCGTCGCGTGCGAGGCGTTCGACAACTACCCGCCGGGCCTGCCCGGGAAGCTGATCGGCATCGCCTGCCGGGTCCCCGGAGGCGTGTCCCTGCTGGTCCGAACCCTGGGACTGAAACCGTTGCGCCGCCTGCCCGTCGGCATCGGCGCGCTCACCAAACGCCCCGTGCCGGACGCGGTCGTCGACGGCTGGCTGCGCCCGCTGCGCACCGACCCGGCGATCCGGCGGGACTTCCGCCACTACGGCACGCACGTGCGCCGCGACGAACTGCTCGAAGCCGCCCAGGGACTGCGGAGGTTCGACCGGCCCGCGCTCGTCGTCTGGGCGACCGAGGACCTGATGATGCCCCGCGCCCACGGCCGACGCCTGGCCGAACTCCTCCCGAAGGGACGGCTGGTGGAGATCGAGGACACCCGGACGCTGATCCCCGAGGACCAGCCCGAACTGCTCGCCTCCCTGCTGCGGGAGTTCATCGCCGAGAAGAACTGAGTCGGTACCGGACGGTTTCAGGCGGCCATCACCAGGTGCCCTCCCGGCACCCGGCGCGGGCCGACGACCAGGCCGTCGGGCCGCAGCTCGCCGGTGTCGTCGAAGACGATCGTGCCGTCGCACAGCAGGCTCCACCCCTGCTCCGGGTGGGCGGTGACGACGTGCGCGGTGACGACGCGCGCCTCGGGGGAGTCGGCTGCGGGGCAGGAAGGCCGGTGGGTACACATGGCGCACCTCCACGTCGAAAGACCGTCCCGTCCTCGGGACCGTCGCGTGTACCGACGGTGCGCCCGCGGGGAAGCCATCGCCAAGACCCGGGCGGCAAGCGTGACAACACCCGGACAAGCCGGCGACGGTTCCACGACGGCCGACGCGGACTCGCCACCGAAGGGGTGACGGTCACTGTCGTCGGCCCCTCCGCCCGGTACCAGTGGAACCCCTCATTCCGAACCACCGGGAGGTTCCCATGCCCGTACGATCCACCGCCCTCGCCACGGTCGCAGGCACCGCCCTGCTCCTGCTCGCCGCGCCCGCCGCCACGGCAACACCACACGACGCCCGCCTCGTCGCGGAGTCGGTGACCGTCGACCCGACCGGCCGCGTCGCCGCCGACGGCAGCGTCACCCTCTCCGGTACCTACCGCTGCACCAGCGGCACCGGCCCGGTCTACGTCAGCTCCACCGTGAGCCAGAGCGACCCGTCCGTCCGGTACGGCGTCGGCGGCACCCGCGCGGTCTGCGACGGCCTGGAGCACCGCTGGGTCAACACCGGCACGCCCGACACGGTCGTCATCAAGCCCGGCGCGGCCCACGTCGAGGCCACCCTGATGGAGCTGCGCCCCATGGGTATCGTGCCGCTCCCGAGCTTCCACGCCCGGCAGGCACAGGACGTGACACTGACGGAGGGCTGACCCGCGCGGTGGTCTTCCGCGCCTGCCCGGGCGCGATCCGCACCGAATGCCGATCTCTCTGTTCGTCACCTTCCCCGGAGGGAATGGACGGGAATTTCAGGTTCGTTTCCCGGGTCCCGTGCCGGGCCGCGGCGCACGCACCGGATTCTGCCGCTGCTGCGGAAGCGACACCGGATCGGCGGCCGTCCTACCCGACGGATCGTCACCCGGAGTGACCGCGGCGCGTTGCCGGTGGCGCGGCACCGCACGCCGGGGCGGACGGGTGAGCGTGATCTGCCGGATGACCTGCTGGAAGCAGACCAGCGAGGCCAGACCGGGCAGGGCGGCCGCCGCGGCGTCGCTGACCGTTCTGGGCGCCTCCGCGATGCACAGCAGCATCGCGATGGCCGAGAAGAGCAGGACGACGGCCCAGGAGTGCACGGCGCGGCGCTGGTGCAGCGCGGCCCGCAGCACCGCGAGCGAGGCCACCAGCCAGGGCCCGTAGACCAGCAGCGGCCACCAGGACACGACGCTGCCGCGGGTGCGGGTCACGGCGGCCAGACGCAACGGCTCGTAGGCCACCATGCCGCCGAACAGGCTCACGGAGGCGGCGATGACCGCGGCGAGCGCGGCGACGAACAGGCTCGCGGCGCGCAGCCGGCTCACCTTTCTCCCTCTGCGGACCCTGCGGTGACTCGTCGGGGACTCCCTCAACGGGGGCAGCTCCGCCGTGATCTCCTGCAGATTGCTCAGCGGTGTGCCCGGGGCGGGTGCGAGCGCCGAGGTGTCCGTCGCGGAGGGGACGCCGGTCCGGTTCTCCATCGCGTCCTGGAGCAGGAACGCGAGTTCCTCGGCCGGGTCCCAACCGGGTTCGGGCGGAACCAGGGTCTCCTGGAAGGCCGCCTCGGGCGCACGGTGCCGACCGGTGCCCGTGGCGCGGAACGGCCCTTCGCCGTACGGCATTTCGGGGTGCGTGTGTTCTTCGTACACGAGGTGCCGGTCACTCCGCCCGGGTGTACGTCAAGGAGCCCTGCGTACGGCCCCACCGCTCGGCGAGGCCGGTCTCCAACTCGGTCATGACGTCCAGGAAGCGCTGCAGGACCGGTTCGGTGACCCGGAGCGGGACGGGGCGGCCGCCTCTGGTCAGAGTTCCGTCGCTCGGTGACGGACAGTGATCTCTGCCGGGCCTGTAGGTGTACGGGCCAAGCGCCGTCAATTCCCCGCGTTCCTCGGTCATATCCGAAGTAACGTCTGCCTACTCCATCGGATGCGCGGCAGTCGAGTGAACGACTTCTGCGATACTTACCCAATCAAGAATTCACACCGGCTCGCCCATGTCCTTGTACGAAAAGCGTCAAAGGGGTGCGCGATTGGGGGATCGCCGGTCACGCGGAGCGACCTCCAGCCTCGTCCCTGGGGGCGTAGCCGAGGGACGCGCGGTCGATCAGGCGGTCACCGAGATCGCGCACGGGCGCGGGCTTCGGCGTCGGCACGGCATTCCTGGCCGTGGCCCTCTTCGCGGTCGGTTTCGGGGCGGACCTCCTGCCGCCCGTACGCTTGACCGGCGTCCCCTTCTCCTGCCTGGCGGCCCTCGCGGCCGGCGTGTCCCGTGCCGCGTACTTCTTGCGGAGCGCCGAGAGTTGCCCGCGCTCCTGGACGGCCACGTCGGCGGGAAGGGCGTTGACGACGGCCCGGGCCCGGGCGAGCGCGTAGCGTGCCGCGTTCCAGTTCTTCTTGTCGATCGCCGCGCGGGCCAGGCCGAGGGCCTGGTGCAGCGCCTTGACCTTCGCGGGCCGGCGCCTGGGTATGGGAACCTCGGCCCCGCCGGCGCGCCGTTGCCCGGCGGCCCGGGTGCCCCAGTCCGTGCCCGAGGTCAGGACGACGGCCGAACGGGGGTTGCTGCTCCGACTTCGACGTACCACGTGCCGCTGTTTCCTTACATGGGAATGCCGCCGCACCCGTCCGTGGTCCGCCGAGTGGCAGGTCAGGCACGGGTGCGACGGCGTTCGCGGGTCAGATGTCGCGGAAGATCTCGATCTGCGCACCGATCGAGTTCAGCCGCTCGGCGAGGTCCTCGTAGCCGCGGTTGATGACGTACACGTTGCGCAGTACCGACGTGCCCTCGGCGGCCATCATCGCGAGGAGGACGACCACGGCGGGGCGCAGGGCCGGCGGGCACATCATCTCGGCGGCGCGCCAGCGGGTGGGGCCCTCGACCAGGACGCGGTGGGGGTCCAGGAGCTGGAGGCGGCCGCCGAGGCGGTTGAGGTCCGTGAGGTAGATGGCGCGGTTGTCGTAGACCCAGTCGTGGATGAGGGTCTGACCCTGGGCGGAGGCGGCGATGGCCGCGAAGAAGGGGACGTTGTCGATGTTCAGGCCGGGGAAGGGCATCGGGTGGATCTTGTCGATGGGCGCCTCCAGCTTGGAGGGGCGCACCGTGAGGTCCACCAGGCGGGTGCGGCCGTTGTCGGCGAAGTACTCCGGCGTGCGGTCGTGGTCGAGGCCCATCTCCTCCAGGACCGCCAGCTCGATCTCCAGGAACTCGATCGGGACCCGGCGGACCGTCAGCTCCGACTCCGTGACCACGGCGGCGGCCAGCAGGCTCATCGCCTCTACCGGGTCCTCGGAGGGGGAGTAGTCCACGTCGGCGTCGATGACCGGCATGCCGTGCACCGTGAGGGTGGTGGTGCCGATGCCTTCGACGCGGACGCCCAGGGCCTCCAGGAAGAAGCACAGGTCCTGGACCATGTAGTTGGAGGAGGCGTTGCGGATGACGGTGACGCCGTCGTGGCGGGCGGCGGCCAGGAGCGCGTTCTCCGTGACCGTGTCGCCCCGTTCGGTCAGGACGATGGGGCGGTCCGGGCGGACGGCCCGGTCGACCACCGCGTGGTAGTGGCCCTCGGTCGCGGCGACGTCCAGGCCGAAGCGACGCAGCGCGATCATGTGCGGCTCGATGGTGCGGGTGCCGAGGTCGCAGCCGCCGGCGTAGGGCAGCCGGAAGCGTTCCATGCGGTGCAGCAGCGGGCCGAGGAACATGATGATGGAGCGGGTGCGGACGGCGGCCTCGGCGTCGATGGCCTCCATGTCCAGCTCGGCCGGCGGCACGATCTCCAGGTCGGTGCCGTCGTTGATCCAGCGGGTGCGCACACCGATGGAGTTGAGCACCTCCAGGAGGCGGTAGACCTCCTCGATGCGGGCGACCCGCCGCAGCACCGTGCGCCCCTTGTTGAGCAGCGAGGCGCACAGCAGGGCCACGCAGGCGTTCTTGCTGGTCTTGACGTCGATGGCGCCGGACAGGCGACGGCCGCCGACCACGCGCAGGTGCATCGGGCCCGCGTAGCCCAGGGAGACGATCTCGCTGTCCAGCGCTTCGCCGATCCGGGCGATCATCTCAAGGCTGATGTTCTGGTTGCCGCGCTCGATGCGGTTGACGGCGCTCTGACTGGTGTTGAGCGCCTCGGCGAGCTGTGACTGCGTCCAGCCGCGGTGCTGCCGAGCGTCACGGATGAGCCTGCCGATGCGTACGAGGTAGTCGTCTGCCATGAGGTTGAGGCTATCTCAGATATGAGATCGCGCCTCTCGGGGGGTCCGTCCGGGTGACGTGACGTCAAGAAACCCCCGGTCACGGCTCAGCCGCGCTTGCTCGTCGTCGTGCGACGCCATCCGAAAGGTCCCGGCAAATCCATCGATGTCGTACGACGTCCGGTGCTGCTGCGGGTGTGGCGCGGGCCGTTCCCGCCTCCGGTGGTGATGGACCACGAGCGTTTGTTGATGTTCAGCCGCACCCCGGGGAGGATCCGGAAGCTCTTGCGGAACGTGAGCGGCATCGTGCCCCCTTCCTTGTCGCGCCGGGTCGGTCCGGCACGCATCGGATACCCCCGTTCGGCGTACTGATGGCCGCACGGGTCACCCGGGATGGGGTGCACGCCACACGGCGCCCGGACATGACCGGGCCGCCCCCATGTACTAGAGTTATCTCGACATCGAGATATCTGCCGAGGCGTACCGCAGTCGCACGCCGCTCCAGTCTGGTGGTAAGGGTTACCTAACTTAGCCTTACCTTAGCGGATCGGCCAGGGGGCGTGGCGGCAGGATGCGGTGGTACGCGCACATAAATGAAGGAGACTGTCGTGTCGGCGAACAGCTTCGACGCCCGCAGCACACTGCAGGTGGGCGACGAGTCGTACGAGATCTTCCGGCTGGACAAGGTCGAGGGCTCCGCGCGCCTTCCCTACAGCCTGAAGGTGCTGCTGGAGAACCTGCTCCGCACCGAGGACGGCGCGAACATCACCGCCGACCACATCCGCGCCCTCGGGGGCTGGGACTCGCAGGCCCAGCCGTCGCAGGAGATCCAGTTCACGCCGGCCCGCGTGATCATGCAGGACTTCACCGGCGTGCCCTGTGTCGTCGACCTCGCCACCATGCGTGAGGCCGTCAAGGAGCTGGGCGGCGACGCGGCGAAGATCAACCCGCTGGCCCCGGCCGAGCTGGTCATCGACCACTCCGTCATCGCCGACAAGTTCGGTACCAACGACGCCTTCAAGCAGAACGTCGACCTGGAGTACGGCCGCAACAAGGAGCGCTACCAGTTCCTGCGCTGGGGCCAGACCGCCTTCGACGAGTTCAAGGTCGTCCCGCCCGGCACCGGCATCGTCCACCAGGTGAACATCGAGCACCTGGCCCGCGTCGTCATGACCCGCGACGGCAAGGCGTACCCCGACACCCTGGTCGGCACCGACTCGCACACCACCATGGTCAACGGCCTCGGCGTCCTCGGCTGGGGCGTCGGCGGCATCGAGGCCGAGGCCGCCATGCTCGGCCAGCCGGTCTCCATGCTCATCCCGCGCGTTGTCGGCTTCAAGCTCACCGGTGAGCTGACCCCCGGCACCACCGCCACCGACCTCGTGCTCACGATCACCGAGATGCTGCGCAAGCACGGCGTCGTCGGCAAGTTCGTCGAGTTCTACGGCGAGGGCGTGGCCGCCACGTCGCTGGCCAACCGCGCCACCATCGGCAACATGTCGCCGGAGTTCGGTTCCACCGCCGCGATCTTCCCGGTCGACGACGAGACGCTGAACTACATGCGCCTGACCGGCCGCAGCGAGCAGCAGGTCGCGCTGGTCGAGGCGTACGCCAAGGAGCAGGGCCTCTGGCTGGACCCGAAGGCCGAGCCGGACTTCTCCGAGAAGCTGGAGCTGGACCTCTCCACGGTCGTGCCCTCCATCGCCGGCCCGAAGCGTCCCCAGGACCGCATCGTCCTCGCCAACGCCGCCGAGCAGTTCAAGCAGGACGTGCGCAACTACGTCGACAGCGTGGACGAGGCGGGCCAGGAGTCCTTCCCGGCCTCCGACGCCCCCGCCGTCACCAACGGCGTGCCGTCCAACCCGGTCCCGGTCACCGCCCCCGACGGCACGACCTACGAGCTGGACCACGGCGCGGTGACGGTCGCGGCCATCACCTCCTGCACCAACACCTCCAACCCGTACGTCATGGTCGCCGCCGCCCTGGTGGCCAAGAAGGCGGTCGAGAAGGGCCTGACCCGCAAGCCGTGGGTCAAGACCACCCTCGCCCCGGGCTCCAAGGTCGTCACCGACTACTTCGAGAAGGCGGGCCTGACCCCGTACCTCGACAAGGTCGGCTTCAACCTCGTCGGCTACGGCTGCACCACCTGCATCGGCAACTCCGGCCCGCTGCCGGACGAGGTCTCCAAGGCCGTCAACGAGCACGACCTCGCCGTCACCTCGGTGCTCTCCGGCAACCGCAACTTCGAGGGCCGGATCAACCCCGACGTCAAGATGAACTACCTGGCGTCCCCGCCGCTGGTCGTCGCCTACGCCCTCGCGGGCTCCATGAAGGTCGACATCACCAAGGACGCCCTGGGCGTCGACCAGGACGGCAACCCGGTCCACCTGAAGGACATCTGGCCGACCGAGGCCGAGGTCAACGAGGTCGTCGCCAGCGCCATCGGCGAGGACATGTTCTCCAAGTCCTACAGCGACGTCTTCGCGGGCGACGCCCAGTGGCAGGCGCTGCCGATCCCGACCGGCGACACCTTCGAGTGGGACTCCGAGTCCACCTACGTGCGCAAGCCCCCGTACTTCGAGGGCATGGGCATGGAGCCGGCCCCGGTCGAGGACATCTCCGGCGCCCGGGTGCTCGCCAAGCTGGGCGACTCGGTCACCACCGACCACATCTCCCCGGCCGGTGCGATCAAGGCCGACACCCCGGCCGGCAAGTACCTGACGGAGCACGGCGTCGAGCGCCGCGACTTCAACAGCTACGGCTCGCGCCGCGGCAACCACGAGATCATGATCCGCGGCACCTTCGCCAACATCCGCCTGCGCAACCAGATCGCGCCGGGCACCGAGGGCGGCTACACCCGCGACTTCACCCAGGACGGCGGTCCGGTGGCGTTCATCTACGACGCCTCCCGGAACTACATCGAGCAGAACATCCCGCTCGTCGTCCTGGCCGGCAAGGAGTACGGCTCCGGCTCGTCCCGCGACTGGGCCGCCAAGGGCACCGCGCTCCTCGGCGTCAAGGCCGTCATCGCCGAGTCGTACGAGCGCATCCACCGCTCGAACCTCATCGGCATGGGCGTCCTGCCGCTCCAGTTCCCGGAGGGCCAGACCGCCGAGTCCCTCGGACTGACCGGCGAGGAGTCCTTCTCCGTCTCCGGCGTGACCGAGCTGAACCACGGCACCACCCCGCGCACGGTGAAGGTCACCACCGACACCGGCGTCGAGTTCGACGCGGTCGTCCGCATCGACACCCCGGGTGAGGCGGACTACTACCGCAACGGCGGCATCCTGCAGTACGTGCTGCGCAGCCTGATCCGCAAGTAGGCGGACCCGCACAACGGCCGAGGGCCGCACCCCCGTCACCGGGAGTGCGGCCCTCGCGTCTGTTCGCCTCAGAACATCAGGCGGTACGTGTTCCAGCCACCGCTGCCGATCTTCACGCGGGCCTTGAACGGGGAAGCGGCGTTGCCGGTGCCCTTGTACAGGTACAGCGCACCGTTCTTGTCGCGCGCGACCACGTCGGTGATGCCGTCGATGTCGATGTCGCCGACGGAGAGGACGTTGTTGTACGTGTTCCAGCCACCGCCGACGCGGGTGCGGGACGTGAACGGCGCCTTGTAGTTGCCGGTGCCCTTGTAGAGCCACAGGACGCCCGACTTGTCCTTGGCGACGATGTCGGCCTTGCCGTCACCGGTGAGGTCGCCCTTGCCGGTGATGTGGGTGTAGGCGTTCCAGCCGCCGCCGACCTTGTAGCGCTGGGTCAGCTTGCCGTTGCCGTAGCCCAGGTACAGGTACAGGTTTCCGGAGCTGTCGCGGGCGAGCAGGTCGTCGGCGCCGGCACCGCCCAGGTTGGCGCCGGAGAACAGCTGGTTGTAGATCTTCCAGCCGTTGCCGACGAGGGTGTGGTCCTCGGTCCCCCAGGGGGCCCAGTAGAGCTGGCCCTCGGACGTGACGTGCCAGATGCCGTCCGAGAATCCGTCGGCGTCCTGGTCGACCTGCGTCATGGCGCGGGCCGTCTGCCAGCCGTAGCCGGCGTCCCAGCGAGCGTCCAGCCCGCCCTCGAAGTCGGGGTCGTAGCTCCACAGGTCACCCGCGCCGTCCACACCGAACACCGGGTTGATCGGTGCGTCTCCGGGCATGGCGGAGGTGCCGTACTTCTCGGCACCCGACGGCTTCACGTCGAGGTGCGACCGGGAAGCGCTGGCTCCCGGTCCGTCGGCGGCGACGGCGCTGCTCGCACCGGTCGCCACCAGAGCGGCGGTGAGCGCCGCAGCCGTGGCACGCGCCAGGGCGCGACGCGTGTTCAGGCCGGAGCTTTTGGCCACGTGGATCCTCCATCTGGTCATGCGGAAGGGACCGCGAACGGGTAAGTCCGCAAGATCCCGGGATACTTCGTGATCCTTACACATGACGTTCACACGTCAATCAGATTTACGACCGGGGACGAGAGCGGTACAGAACGGGTACGCAAGCGCAACGTGGGGCGTACAACCTTTTGCGGGGTACGCCGGTCACCCGGCGTACCCCGCGACGTCATTCCACGCTCACCTTCGGGTTCAGGACAGCAACTCCACCTCCGCCAGCGTGTGCTCGCCGTCGAGGACCAGCCGGTACTCGGCGTACGAGCCCGGCGACTTCACCGAGAACGCCCGCGTCTGCCGGTCCCAGGCGAAGGACTCGCCGGAGCGCTCGTCCAGCGTCCGCCAGGTGGTGCCGTCGGCCGAGCCCTGGAGCTTCCAGCCGGCCGGGGCCTTGGTGCGGTCCGCCGAGGAGGTGAGCGTGTACTGGACCGCCCTCGCGCCCTCGCCGGACACGGGCAGGTCCACCGACGTCACGCTCGCGTCCGTCGCCGAGGTGTTGTCGAACAGCGCACCCTGGCCGGTGATCGCGTCGGTGCGCGGGGTCGGCACCTCGTCGTCCTGGGTGATCGACGGCGGCGCCGCGTTCTCGCCCGTGCCCCACGAGGAGGGCTTCGGGCCCATGTCGAACTCCAGGACGCCGCCCTTCGCGATCAGCGCGTGGGGGAGCGAAGTGGAGTTCCAGCGCTTGCCGTTGACCTTCAGACCCTGCACGTAGACGTTCTTCGTGCTGTTCTTCGGCGCCTTGACGACCAGCTCGCGGCCGTTCTCCAGGTGCACCGTCGCCTTGGTGAAGAGCGGGGACCCGATGGCGTACTCGCCGCTGCCCATCACCAGGGGGTAGAAGCCGAGCGAGGAGAAGAGGAACCAGGCCGACTGCTCGCCGTTGTCCTCGTCGCCGTGGTAGCCCTGGCCGATGTCGCTGCCGGTGTACAGCCGCTGGAGCACCTCGCGGATGTTCTTCTGCGTCTTGTACGGCTGCCCGGCCGCGTCGTACATGTACAGGGCGTGGTGGGCGACCTGGTTGGAATGCCCGTACATGCCCATGCGGACGTCCCGCGCCTCGACCATCTCGTGGATGACCCCGCCGTAGGAGCCCTTCAGGTCCGGCGAGGCCGTCTCCGGGGTGGAGAGGTACTTGTCGAGCTTGTCGCCGAGGCCGTCCCGGCCGCCGTACAGGTTGGCCAGGCCCCGGCTGTCCTGCGGGGCGGTGAAGGCGTAGCCCCAGCCGTTGGTCTCCGTGTAGTCGTAGCCCCACACGCGCGGGTCGTACTTCCCGGAGTCCACGCGCCAGTTGCCCTTGACGTCCTTGCCCTGGAAGAAGCCGGCCTTCGCGTCGAAGAGGTTGACGTAGTCCTGGGCGCGGTTGAGGAAGTACGCGGACTCGTCCTTGTACCGCTTCTGGCCGGTCTCCTTGTAGAGCTTCTCGCCCATCTTCGCGATGCCGTAGTCGTTGAGGTAGCCCTCCAGCGCCCACGACAGGCCCTCGTGCGTCTCGGTGCCGGTGTAGCCGAGGAACGGCGAGGTCTCCATGCCCTTGCGCCCCACGCCCGAGGACGGCGGCACGACGGTGGCGTTCTTGACCGCCGCGTCGTACGCCGCCTTCGCGTCGAAGTCGACGCCCTTGACGTAGGCGTCCGCGAAGGCCACGTCGGAGGAGGTGCCGGTCATCAGGTCCGCGTAGCCGGGGGAGGACCAGCGCGAGGTCCAGCCGCCGTCCTTGTACTGCTGCACGAAGCCGTCGACCAGCTCACCGGCCTGGGACGGGGTGAGGAAGGAGTACGCGGGCCAGGCGGTCCGGTACGTGTCCCAGAAGCCGTTGTTGACGTAGACCTTGCCGTCCACGATCTTGGCGCCGGTCTCGGTCGGCGTGTTCTCCTTGACCGCCTTGGAGAACGGGGAGGCGTACTTGTACTTTCCGGCCACCTTCTCGTGGCCCGCGTTCGGGTACAGGTACAGCCGGTAGAGGCCGGAGTACAGCGTGGTCAGCTGGTCCTGCGTGGCGCCCTCCACCTCGACCTTGCCGAGGATCCGGTCCCACTGCTTCTGGGCGTCCCGCTTGACCTTGTCGAAGGAGGTGCGCTTCGGGATCTCCTGGCGCAGGTTGTCCTTCGCCTGGTCGACGCTGATCAGCGAGGTGGCGATGCGCATCGTCACGGAGTGGTCCCGGCCGGCGTCGAAGCGCAGGTGGCCCTTGACGCCGCTGGAGTCGCCGCCGGTGACCTTGCTGTCGAACTCGCCGTAGACGAAGAGGCGGGTGGCACCGGCGGAGCCGCCGGACTTGACGTCCGAGTAGCCGGTGAAGGTGCCGTTCTCCTTGTCCAGGGTCAGGCCGGCGTCGTTGTTGACGTTGTCGAAGATCACGCTCGCGTCGTCACCGGGGTAGGTGAAGCGCATCATCGCCGCGTGGTCGGTCGGCGCCATCTCGGCCTTGAGGCCGTTCTCGAACCGCACCCCGTAGTAGTACGGCCTGGCCGTCTCGTTCTCGTGCCGGAAGGCCAGCTCGCGGGCGTCCCGGCCGGTGTCCGGGGTACCGGAGGCGGCCGAGGGCATCACCTGGAAGGTCTGCCGGTCGCCCATCCAGGGGCTCGGCTCGTGGCTCGCGCCGAACGCCTCCAGGGTGGGCAGGTTGTCGTCGTTGTTGCCGCTCGCGTACTCGTAGATCCAGCTGAGCGAACCGGCGTTGGTCACCGGCGTCCAGAAGTTGAAGCCGTGCGGCACGGCGGTCGCGGGGAAGTTGTTGCCGCGCGAGAAGCTGCCGCTGGAGTTGGTGCCGCGGGTGGTGAGCGCGTAGTCGGACAGATGGGCCTTGGGACGCTCGGGCGCGGCCCGCTTGATCTCCACGTCGTCCAGCCAGCCGCGAAACTTCGCCGGGCCCTTGGGGGAGTCGTAGGCCACCAGGATCCGGTCGACGGTCTTGCCGGCCGCGACCGAGCCGATGCCCGACTCGACGCTGTTCCACTGGTTCACGTAGAGGATCTTGGCGTCGCCCTGACCGCGCGGCGTCAGCGGGAACCCGTGCTGGTCGGTGGCCTTGAGGTCGCTCAGATAGGTGCCGTCGGTGAAGGCGAGGTCGACGGAGACGTTCGTGGCGTCGTAGTCGAGGTCGCCGTCGGCCATCGACGGGAAGATCTTGTACGACAGCTCGCTGCGCCGGTCGACCTCGACGTTCACGTCGAAGACCTTGTTGTACGAGTAGCCCCGGCCGTCCGCGGTGTGCCGGCCCGCGTAGCGCAGCGCGTGGGTGCCGGTGAACCCGGCGTTCGCCTTCGCGGTCGGCGAGCCCACCGGGCCCTCGTCGACGAAGGAGAGCATGTCCTCGGGCGTGGGGACCTCGGTGTCGCTGGTGGCCAGCTGCACGTCGGCGAGCTGGAGCGCGTCGCCGGCCCCGTTGTTCTTGGTGATCTCCAGCCGGAAGTGCTGGAACTCGGCGGTCTCGGCGAGTGTGTACGTCTTGGTCTGGAACCGCTCGCCGAAGTGCTCCCCGGAGCGGGTGTCCAGCGTCTGCCAGTTCTCGCCGTCCGCCGATCCCTTCAGCGTCCAGTCCAGCGGGTCGCGTTCGTCGTGGTCGTTGGCCGAGGTGAGGGCGTACTTGGCGATCTTCGTCGGTGCGTCGAGGTCGAACTCGACCCAGCCGGTCGGCGCGAAGGTGAGCCACTTGGTGGCCGGCTCGTTGTCGACGAGGTTCTCCTTCACCTCCCGGCCGCCCGTGTTCTCGGCGCTGGCCCGCACGCCGGTGACGTTCTCCGTGACGTTGCCGGGTATGCCGGTGCTGTACCCGCCGTCCACGCCGGAGGCGCGCTTGCCGCCGTCCCGGTCGGTGTCCACGGTGTCGGTCCAGTCCGGAACCGGGTCGTCCGCCTCGAAGGACGACGCGAACTCCCGGTCGGCCTTGGCGGGGGCGCCCGGCAGCGCGACCGCCGCTCCCTGTGAACCCACCGCCAATGCGAAGGCGGTCGTCATGACGACCGCCGGACCCCATCTGTGCCGAACTCCGTACTGCATGTCCTGGCCACCCTCCCTGCGCGTGGGACAACGTTGTCAAATCAGCTGCGCAAGGACCAGTAGGGGTCAAGTGGCATGTGATGTCAAGGGTGTTGGATGTGGCGTTCGGGGCTTATGGCAGGGATTCCTCCGGCATGCGGCGCACAGGCCGCTCATATTTCCGGGAGGTCTCAACTCGGAAAAGACGTACCGCGAACCTTGCATTCGATCTTGCTCCCCCGGCGGAAAGTGGACTATACCTGTCGCCCACCGGGGGATACGGGGGAACCGCGACGAGGAACCGTCCAAGGCGCCCGAACAGCGGTGACGGTTTCCGTGACCGCACAGCAGTACCCGCATTTCCTGCACGACCCAGCGTGACCCGATCGCGGTGCCGGGAGGATCCGGTTCACCGCCTGAGTCCTGGAGAAGGCGAGGACTTGAGCATGGGATCCACTTCCGCCGAGAACAACGGTACGGGCGTCGGCCGCCGCGATCTGATCAAGCGGTCCGCCGCGCTCGGCCTGATCTCCGTACCGGCCATGAGCTTCCTGTCCGCCTGCGCGAGCGGCGGCGGGGACGACCAGGAGAAGGCCGAGGCGGGCGAGAAGTCCGCCAAGAACCCGCTCGCGGTCAACGACAGCGCCCAGATGGAATTCGTCCTCTTCGACGGCGGCTTCGGCAAGGAGTACGCCGAGGACGCCGTGAAGCTGTACGAGAAGGCCTTCCCGAAGGCCAAGGTGAAGTTCGCCGCCACCCAGAAGATCCAGTCCACCCTCCAGCCGCGCTTCAACGGCGGCAACCCGCCCGACCTCGTCGACAACTCCGGTGCCGAGCAGATGGACATGGGCGTCCTGGTCGGCAAGAAGCAGCTCGCCGACCTCACCCCGCTGCTCGACGCCCCGTCCTACGACGACCCGAACAAGAAGGTCCGCGACACGCTGCGCCCCGGCATCGTGGAGATGGGCCAGTTCGACGGCGACCCGGTCTGGATCCTGTACTACGCCTACACGGTGTACGGCAACTGGTACTCGCAGAAGGCCCTCGACTCCCTGGACGCGGAGTACCCCAAGACCTGGGACGAGATGATCGCGGTCTGCAAGAAGGCCAAGAAGAAGGGCATGGCCGGCTGGACCTACGCCGGCAAGTACCCGTACTACATCCCCTTCTCGATGTCCCCGATGATCGCCAAGGTCGGCGGCCGAGAGGTGCTCGACGCGATCGACAACCTGGAGCCGAACGCCTGGAAGCACCCGGCGGTCAAGACGGTCTTCGAGGCCTGGTACGAGCTGTTCAAGGGCGGCTACATCCTCAAGGGCACCCCGGGCCTGGACCACATCCAGTCGCAGACCGCCTGGGCCAAGGGCGACGCCCTCTTCCTCCCCAACGGCTCCTGGGTGGAGAACGAGTCGGCCAAGGTCATCCCCGCCGACTTCGACCTCGCCGTCTCCGCCCCGCCCGGCATCGACGACTCCGACAAGATGCCCTTCGGCACCATCTGGGCGTCCGGCGGCGAGCCCTTCATCGTCCCGGCCAAGGCGGCCAACGGCGCCGGCGGCATGGAGCAGTTGCGCATCATGCTCAGCGAGGCGTCCTCGAAGAACTTCACCAGCAAGGTGAAGTCCCTGAGCGCCTACAACGGCGGCACCGACGGCATCGAGCTGACCCCGGGCCTCAAGTCGGGCGTCGCGGCGCTGGAGCTGGCCGGCGACAACGTGGTGAACCCGCGCATGCAGGACTGGTACGTGCAGCTCCAGAAGGAGAAGATCGGCGTCTCCTGCCTGGGCGAGATGATGGCGGGGCGGATGACCCCGGCCGAGACCATCAAGAAGATCCAGGGCTACGCAGACGAAGCCGCCAAGGACTCGTCGATCAAGCACTACAAGCACCAGTGAGGACGCGTCACCAGGGCCTGTCCGGCGCCACCGCGCCGGGCGGGCCCTGGCGGCGCCACCCGCGCGCAGATCGGGGTCGGTAGCAATGCAGCACGGCAAGTACCGGTTCATCGTGGGGTTCCTGGCGGTTCCCCTGGGGCTGTACGCGCTCTTCGTCATCTGGCCGTTCATCCAGTCCATCTACTACTCGTTCACGGACTGGACGGGGCTGAGCCCCGAGTTCAAGATGGTTGGCTTCGACAACTACTCGCGGATGCTCGACGACGACATCTTCTGGAAGTCGTTGCAACACAGCGTGATGTTCGCCCTGTTGGTTCCGCTGGTGACCCTCAGCCTGGCGCTCTTCTTCGCCTTCATGATCAACGTGGGCGGACGGCGCCGCCGCGGCGGCCCTGGGATCACCGGTGTGCGCGGCTCCGGATTCTACAAGATCGTGTACTTCTTCCCGCAGGTCCTGTCCATCGCGATCGTCGCCCTGCTGTTCCAGTTCGCGTACAACCCGGACAGCGGTGCGATCAACTCGCTGCTGCGCGGGATCGGCCTGGGCTCCGTCCAGCCGCTGTGGCTCGGCGACCCCGACATCGCCCTGTGGTGCGTGATGGCGGTGCTCGTCTGGTCGACGGTCGGCTTCTTCGTGGTGCTCTTCTCCGCGGGCATGGCCTCCATCCCGGGGGAGCTGTACGAGGCCGCGCTGCTGGACGGCGCGAACCGCGCCACCACCTTCTTCAAGGTGACCCTGCCGCTGCTGTGGGACACCGTGCAGTCCGGCTGGGTCTACATGGGCATCCTCGCGCTGGGCGCCGAGTCCTTCGCGGTCGTGCAGATCATGACGACCGGACCCGGTGGACCCGACTACTCGACCACCGTCATGGTCCTGTACGTGTACCAGAAGGCGTTCCGTGACGGTCAGGCCGCCTACGCCACCACCATCGGCGTCGCCCTGCTCGTCGTCACGCTGGCCTTCGCCGCCGTCGTGATGCGGCTGGGCCGGCGCGAGCGGCTGGAGTACTGATCAATGAAGACGACCGAGACCCCCGCCCCCGTACCTGCCGAATCCGGTACGCCCGTCCTCAAGGCCCAGGCCGCCCCCGGCGGACTGAAGAAGGGGAAGAAGGAGGGCACCACCCTCAACGTCTTCTCCCACGGCGTCCTCGTCATCTGGGCGATCATGGTCGGCATGCCGCTGGTGTGGGCGGTGATGACCTCCTTCAAGGACGACGCCTCCATCTTCGGCTCGCCCTGGTCACTGCCCGACAAGCTGAACTTCGACAACTGGTCTCGGGCCTGGTCCCAGGCGCACATGAGCGACTATTTCCTCAACACCGTCCTGGTGGTCGGCGGTTCGCTCGTCGGCACCCTGGTGCTGGGTTCCATGGCGGCCTATGTGCTGGCCCGGTTCGACTTTCCGGGCAACCGGTTCATCTATTACTTGTTCATCGCCGGCATGAGTTTCCCGATCATGCTCGCTCTGGTCCCGTTGTTCTACGTGGTGGACAACATGGGGATGCTGAACACCATCCACGGGCTGATCCTGGTCTACATCGCCTATTCACTGCCCTTCACGGTGTTCTTCCTGACCGGGTTCTTCCGCACATTGCCCACTTCGGTGGCGGAGGCCGCTTTTGTGGACGGAGCCTCCCACTCGAGGACTTTCTTCCAGGTCATGCTGCCGATGGCCAAGCCCGGTCTGATCAGCGTGGGAATCTTCAACTTCCTGGGCCAGTGGAACCAGTACATGCTGCCGACCGTGCTGAACACGGACCCGGACAAACACGTCCTCACCCAGGGCCTGGTGCAGCTGGCGGTCAGTCAGGGGTACAAGGGCGACTGGTCGGGCCTGTTCGCCGGCCTGGTCATGGCGATGCTGCCGGTGCTGGCCGCGTACATCATCTTCCAGCGCCAGGTGGTCCAGGGGCTCACGGCGGGCGCCCTGAAGTAGCGCGGACGGCCCCCTCGAACCTCACGCGCATGCCGCTCCCGGACTCCGGGGGCGGCATGCGCGTGTGTGCAGGGCGGGCCGCTGGACACCCGGATGCGGTTCAACCTCTTGACGGGAGGTGACCCGAACGGCTCAGCTTAGAGTTCACTAGTTGGACATGGAAGGGGCCTCATCGAAGCGGCCCCGCGCGCAGGAGGTCGTCGTGGAGACTCCGGGGTCGCAGTCGTCGCTGCACCGAGCCAACCTGGAACGCGTCGTACGGGCGGTACGGCTCGCCGGTTCGCTCACGCAGGCGGAGATCGCGAGGACGACGGGCCTGTCCGCGGCCACGGTCTCGAACATCGTCCGGGAACTGAAGGACGGCGGAACCGTCGAGGTCACGCCCACCTCCGCGGGCGGCCGCCGGGCCCGCAGCGTCTCGCTGAGCGGTGACGCCGGCATCGTCATCGGCGTGGACTTCGGCCACACCCACCTGCGCGTCGCGATCGGCAACCTCGCCCACCAGGTGCTCGCCGAGGAGTCCGAGCCACTGGACGTCGACGCGTCCTCGGACCAGGGCTTCGACCGGGCGGAACAGCTGGTCAGCCGACTGATCGCGGCCACCGGCGTGGACCGCGCCAAGATCGCCGGGGTGGGCCTGGGCGTGCCGGGGCCCATCGACGTGGAGTCCGGGACGCTGGGCTCGACCGCGATCCTGCCCGGCTGGGGCGGCACCCGGCCCGCCGAGGAGCTGCGGGGGCGGCTCGGCGTGCCGGTGCACGTGGACAACGACGCCAACCTGGGCGCCCTGGGCGAGCTGGTCTGGGGCAGCGGCCGGGGGGTGCGGGACCTGGCGTACATCAAGGTCGCCAGCGGCGTCGGTGCCGGTCTGGTGATCAACGGAAAGATCTATCGCGGTCCGGGCGGCACAGCGGGCGAAATCGGGCACATCACCCTCGACGAGGCCGGCCCCGTCTGCCGATGCGGAAACCGGGGTTGCCTGGAGACCTTCGCGGCAGCACGCTATGTGCTTCCGCTCCTCCAGCCCGGCCACGGCACCGATCTGACGATGGAGGGCGTCGTGCGGCTGGCGCGGGACGGTGACCCGGGCTGCCGTCGGGTGATCGCCGACGTCGGCCGCCACATCGGCAGTGGAGTCGCCAATCTCTGCAACCTGCTCAACCCGAGCCGGGTCGTCCTCGGCGGCGATCTCGCCGAGGCCGGTGAGCTGGTGCTCGGGCCGATAAGAGAGTCCGTGGGGCGTTACGCCATCCCCAGCGCGGCGCGGCAGCTCTCGGTGCTTCCCGGGGCCCTCGGCGGCCGTGCGGAGGTGCTCGGGGCCCTCGCCCTCGCCCTCAGCGAGATGGGCGATTCGACCCTCTTGGACGGATCTGCGACCGGCGCTCTGCCGGCGGCCACGCCTGCCTTCACTTAGAGCACGGATGGCACCGTTGTCATCTCGTTAAGGATTTACTTCTTGACGTCGCACGTGTGGCCGAGTTGACTTCCAGCCACCTCGGCCGCAACGACGCGGCCTCGTCAGGGAGGTTTCTGAAGTGAACACGCGTATGCGTCGTGCCGCCGTTGCTGTTGCCGCGGGTGCCATGGCTGTCTCGCTCGCCGCCTGTGGAAGCGCCAAGGAGTCCGGCGACAAGGACTCGTCCGACTCGGCGGCGAAGAAGGGCGACGACATCAAGGTCGGTCTGCTCCTTCCCGAGAACCAGACCGCTCGGTACGAGAAGTTCGACAAGCCCATGATCGAGAAGAAGGTCAAGGAGCTCACGAACAACAAGGGCGAGGTCGTCTACGCCAACGCCAAGCAGGACGCCAGCCTGCAGAACCAGCAGGTCGACACGATGGTGACCAACAAGGTCGACGTGCTGATCATCGACGCGGTGGACTACAAGGCGATCGCGGGCTCGGTCAAGAAGGCCAAGGACGCCGGCATCAAGGTCGTCGCCTTCGACCGCCTGGCCGAGGGCCCGATCGACGCCTACACCTCGTTCGACAACGTCACCGTCGGCAAGACGCAGGGCGAGGCGCTCCTCGAGGCGCTGGGCGACAAGGCCAAGGACGCCCAGATCGTCATGATGAACGGCTCCTCCACCGACCCGAACGCCGCCCAGTTCAAGGAGGGCGCGCACGCCGCCCTCGACGGCAAGGTGAAGGTCGGCCGCGAGTACGACACCAAGGAGTGGAAGCCGGAGAACGCCAACGCCAACATGGAGGGCGCCATCTCCGCCCTCGGCAAGGGCAAGATCCAGGGCGTCTACTCCGCCAACGACGGCATGGCGGGCGGCATCATCACCGCCCTGAAGGCCGCCGGGATCGCCAACGTCCCGGTCACCGGCCAGGACGCCGAACTCGCGGGTGTGCAGCGCATCGTCACCGGTGAGCAGTACATGAGCGTCTTCAAGTCGTACCCGAAGGAGGCCGAGACCGCGGCCGAGATGGCCGTCGCGCTCGCCAAGGGCGAGTCGCTCGACTCCATCGCCAACGACAAGGTCGACAGCGCCAGCGCCAAGGGCATCCCCGCGGTCATCGTCCCGGTCGTCTCGCTGACCAAGGACAACATCAAGGAGACCGTCATCAAGGACGGCTTCTACACGCTCGACGAGATCTGCACGGACAAGTACAAGGCCGCCTGCGACAAGATCGGCCTCAAGTAAGCGGACCCGCGTCCCGCGCCGCGTGAGCGCCCCGGGACCGGCCGCCCCAGCTCCTCCGGCGTCCCGCACTCATCAGCCCCGCAAGCTACGCGGGGCGCCGGACGGAACAACCCCCCCAATACTTCTGCACAACCTCCCGCCGGGTCAGGCGGCGAAGGAGATGGTTCACGTGTCCGCTACGCCCGTGCTGGCGTTGCGCGGGGTCTCCAAGCGATTCGGTGCCGTCCAGGCGCTCACCGACGTAGAGCTTGAGGTCCACGCCGGTGAGGTGGTCGCCCTGGTGGGCGACAACGGCGCCGGTAAGTCCACGCTGGTCAAGACGATCGCCGGCGTGCACCCCATCGATGAGGGCGCCATCGAGTGGGACGGCAAGGCCGTCTCGATCAACAGGCCGCACGACGCCCAGAGTCTCGGCATCGCGACGGTCTACCAGGACCTCGCGCTGTGCGACAACATCGACGTCGTCGGCAACCTCTACCTGGGCCGGGAGATCCGCAGGCGCGGCGTCCTGGACGAGGTGGAGATGGAGCGCCGCTCCCGCGAGCTCCTCGACACGCTGTCCATCCGCATCCCGAGCGTCCGCATCCCGATCGCCTCGCTCTCCGGCGGTCAGCGCCAGGTGGTGGCGATCGCCCGCTCCATGCTCGGCGAGCCCAAGCTGGTCATCCTGGACGAGCCCACCGCGGCCCTCGGCGTCGAGCAGACCGCGCAGGTCCTCGACCTCGTGGAGCGGCTGCGCGAGCGCGGCCACGCCGTCATCCTCATCAGCCACAACATGGCCGATGTCAAGGCGGTCGCCGACAAGGTCGCCGTCCTGCGCCTCGGGCGCAACAACGGCGTCTTCGAGGTCAAGTCGACCTCCCAGGAAGAGATCATCTCCGCCATCACGGGCGCCACGGAGAACGCCGTGACCCGTCGTGCGGCACGCGCAAATGGGGAGATCAAGAAGTGAGCATCGACAAGACCTCCACGCCCGCGGACAGCGCGGTGGAGAACACCGACGCGGCGGCCGCCGCCGTCACCGCCGTCGACCCCCGGCTGCTGGTGCGTGAGCAGGGCTTCGCCGGCTACCTGGGCGAGTTCAAGCGGAAGATGAAGGCCGGTGACCTCGGGTCCATACCGGTCGTCGTCGGCCTTCTGATCATCTGGGCCATCTTCACCAGCCTGAACTCCAACTTCCTCACCGCCGGCAACTTCTCCGACATGTCGGTCGCCATGGTCGGCACCGGCATGATCGCCGTCGGCATCGTCTTCGTGCTGCTGCTCGGGGAGATCGACCTGTCGGTCGGCTCGGTCAGCGGTGTCGCGGGCGCCACCTTCGCGGTGCTGAGCGTCACGCACGGGATGAACGAGTGGCTCGCCCTGCTGCTGGCGATCCTCACCGGCACCGTGGCCGGCGCCATCCACGGCTTCGTCTTCGCCCGCATCGGTGTCCCCGCCTTCGCCGTGACGCTCGCCGGACTGCTGTTCTGGCAGGGCTTCATGCTCCAGATCCTGGGCGACAACGGCACGATCAACCTCGACTCCGAGGGCGTCGTCGTCAAGCTGACCAGCTACTACTTCAGCGACGTGGCCGCCGCCTACGGCCTGGCGATCGTGGTGACCGCGGGGTACTTCCTCACCGCGTTCTTCGACAACCGCCGCCGTGAGTCCGTCGGGGTGCCGTCCCGGCCGCTGAACGAGATCATCGTGCGCACGGTGCTGCTCGCGGTCCTGGCCTTCGCCGTGGCGATCGTCTTCAACCAGTACAAGGGCCTGCCGCTGGCCGTGGTGATCTTCCTGGCGTTCCTGCTGCTCACGGACTTCGTCCTGCGCCGCACCGCCTACGGCCGCAAGATCTTCGCGCTCGGTGGCAGCGTCGAGGCATCCCGCCGTGCCGGTATCAACGTGGAGCTGGTCCGGATCTCGGTCTTCGCGATCGCCGGCGGCTTCGCGGCGATCGGCGGCCTCTTCGTGGCGTCGAAGATCGCCTCCGCCAACCAGGGCGCGGGCACCGGTGAGTTCCTGATGAACGTCATCGCCGCGGCGGTGATCGGCGGTACGTCCCTGTTCGGCGGCCGCGGCCGCACCTGGGACGCGCTGCTCGGTGTGATGGTCATCGTCTCGATCCAGTACGGCCTCGCCCTGGAGGGCATCGCCTCGCCGGTCCAGTACATGATCACCGGTGGCGTGCTGCTGGCGACCGTCGTCATCGACGCGGTCACCCGCAAGACGCAGAAGACGGCCGGCCGCGCGTAGCACGGGTCAGAGCCCGTCGCACCCGTCGCACGGCCGACGACGGTCCGCCCGCCCGCCCAGCTGAGCCCTGGGCCGGCGGGCGGACCGCTTTTCACGCCGTCCGGGGTGGGCCGTACGGTCCTCAGCAGACGCCGAGGTCCTGCCAGACGCCCCACTGGCCGGTGGTCCCGGGCTCCTCGCCGGTCGTCCACCACTTGGCCTTCCAGGTGTGCCCCTGGTGGGAGACCTGCTGCCCGCCGGTGTAGACCGACCCCGGCTTCCACGGGGCGGCCGTGCACTGGCTGCCGTTGCCGCCGGTGACGGTCAGCGTGTACGTGGTGCTGTGGCTGCCGGACGGGCTGGTGCCCGTGACGGTGACGGAGTAGGTCCCCGAGACGGCCTGGCCGGTGGTGGCGAGGGTGAGCGTCGACTGCCCGCCCGCCGTGACCGCGCCGGGACCGAACGACGCGGTGACGCCCGCCGGTACCCCGCTCGCCTTGAGCTGCACCGTCTCCGCCTCACCGGTCTTCACCGCGGTCTTCACCGTGGTGGTGGCCGAGGCCCCCGCGGTCACCGTGCCGGAGGCCGGGGCGGCGGAGAGGGAGAAGTCGTTCGCCGGGGCGGTGCCGCCGCCGGTGAAGGGCGCGAAGATGTGCGAGAAGTCCCAGGTGTTCTGCTGGATGCCCGAGCAGTTGTCGGCCGCGCCGCCGCCCGCGCAGCTTCCGTTGTCCCGCTGGAGCGCCCAGAAGGAGAGCGTGTCGATGCCCTGCTTCAGGGCCCAGTCGTAGACCGTGCGGGCGTTGTCCAGGGTGAAGGTCTCCGCCGGTCCGAAGTCGTCGACGCCGATCATCTCGATGACGCCGATCATGTGCCACAGGTCGGCGGAGGACTTGTCCGGGTGGAGCCGGGCCAGTACGTCGTGCAGACCCTGCGTCGCCGTCTGGGTGTCCTTGGCCATGTCGTGCGGCTGGTTGTCGTAGTAGTCGAACGTCATGAGGTTCACGACGTCGACCTTTGTGCCGTTCTTCACGGCGTTCTCGAGCAGGGCGACGCCGTTGCTCGCGAGGCCGCGGGTGGTGGTGGGCAGGGTGTAGGAGATCTCGATGTCGCGGCCGTTGCCGGCGGCCCAGTCCTGGACCAGCTTGATCGCCTTGTTGCGGCGGTCGATGCCCGCGGTGTTGTCCAGCGAATCGATCTCGATGTCCATGTCGAGCCGGCTGACGTCGTAGGTCGTGATGACCTTCTCGTAGGCCGCGGCGATCTGCTGGACGTCCGTGCAGCTGTCGGCGATCTCGGTGCCGGTGGTGTCGGCCGTGTAGCCGCCGAACGAGGGGATGACGTCGCCGCCGTTCGCCTGGATGGTGTCGACGTCGGCGCCGAAAGTCGACTGCGCGATCGGCATCGAGGTGTCGCCGTTCCAGTACGGCGTGCAGGAACCCGGGATCGCCGTCTGGAGGAAGGCCATGGTCAGGTGCCTGGCGCCGGACTGGGCGGCCAGCGCGGCCGGGCTCTCGCCGGTCCAGGCCTCGAAGTACGGCGCGAAGACCCGGTCCGGCAGCGGGGTCGCCGCCTGGGCCGCGCCGGTGCCGGACAGCGCGAGGCCCACCGCGGCCACGGTGGTGGCGGCCGCGGTGAGGGCCGCCCGGATGGAACGCATGCGTCTCATGTCAGTCCCGGTGTGTGTGGGGAGGAACGTCGATTCCCGTGCTGTGCTGGGGTGTTGCCGGGTACGGGGATATCGCCGGAGCATCGGGGACGCAATGGTCTGGACCAAAAAGGGACTAGACCAATCGGGCGGACCGGGCGCCACCCGGCCTGGACACCGTGCGCCCGGTGGACTGGACCACCCGGGTAAAGGTGTCCCCAAGCCGGACCCCGCCGGCCGGGAAGACGTAGAACGGTCCGCCCCTGGGTAAGGCCGAACGCGTGACGTACGACGCACCGCCCGGACACGTTCCGCCGGAGCGGAACATTAGACTCGACGAGCCCGGCAACAGCTCTACTGCAAGGAGGCACGGGTGCCGCTGCTGACCCGCATCACGGGACCGCGCGATCTGGACCGGCTCAGCCTGGAAGAGCTGGCCCGGCTGGCCGAGGAGATCCGTACCTTCCTCGTCGACGCCGTGTCCAAGACCGGCGGCCACCTCGGCCCCAACCTCGGCGTGGTGGAACTCACCCTCGCCCTGCACCGTGTCTTCGACTCGCCGAAGGACAAGGTGCTCTGGGACACGGGCCACCAGTCCTACGTCCACAAGCTGCTCACCGGCCGCCAGGACTTCTCCAAGCTCAAGATGAAGGGCGGCCTGTCCGGCTACCCCTCGCAGGCCGAGTCCGAGCACGACGTCATCGAGAACAGCCACGCCTCCACGGTGCTCGGCTGGGCAGACGGCATCGCCAAGGCCAACCAGGTCATGGAGCGCGACGACCACGTCGTCGCCGTCATCGGCGACGGAGCCCTCACCGGCGGCATGGCCTGGGAGGCGCTGAACAACATCGCCGCCGCCAAGGACCGCCCCCTCGTCATCGTCGTCAACGACAACGAGCGCTCCTACGCCCCCACCATCGGCGGCCTCGCCAACCACCTGGCCACCCTGCGCACCACCGACGGTTACGAGCGCTTCCTGGCCCGCACCAAGGAGGTCCTGGAGCGCACCCCGGTCGTCGGCCGCCCCCTCTACGACACCCTGCACGGCGCCAAGAAGGGCCTGAAGGACTTCATCGCCCCGCAGGGCATGTTCGAGGACCTCGGCCTCAAGTACGTCGGCCCGATCGACGGCCACGACCTGGAGGCCCTGGAGTCCGCCCTCACCCGCGCCAAGCGCTTCGGCGGCCCGGTGATCGTGCACTGCCTCACCGAGAAGGGCCGCGGCTACCAGCCCGCCCTCCAGGACGAGGCCGACCGCTTCCACGCCGTCGGCAAGATCCACCCCGACACCGGCCTGCCCATCTCCACCTCCGGCGCCGACTGGACCAGCGTCTTCGGCGACGAGATGCTCAAACTCGGCAAGGAGCGCGACGACATCGTCGCCATCACGGCCGCGATGCTCCAGCCGGTCGGCCTCGACAAGTTCGCCAAGGCCTTCCCGGACCGCGTCTACGACGTCGGCATCGCCGAGCAGCACGGCGCGGTCTCCGCGGCCGGCCTCGCCCACGGCGGCGTCCACCCGGTCTTCGCCGTGTACGCCACCTTCCTCAACCGCGCCTTCGACCAGGTGCTGATGGACGTGGCCCTGCACAAGTGCGGGGTGACGTTCGTGCTGGACCGCGCCGGCGTCACCGGCACCGACGGCGCCTCCCACAACGGCATGTGGGACATGTCGATCCTCCAGGTCGTCCCCGGCCTCAGGCTCGCCGCCCCGCGCGACGCCGACCAGGTCCGCGCCCAGCTGCGCGAGGCCGTCGCGGTGGACGACGCGCCGACCGTGGTCCGCTTCTCCAAGGGCGCCGTCGGCCCCGCCGTGCCCGCCGTCGGCCGCGTCGGCGGCATGGACGTGCTGCGCGCCCCCGGCACCGACACGCCCGACGTGCTCCTGGTCTCCGTCGGCGCCCTCGCGCCGATGTGCCTGGAGGTCGCCGACCTGCTGAACAAGCAGGGCATCTCCACCACCGTGGTCGACCCGCGCTGGGTCAAGCCCGTCGACGAGGCCATGGCCCCGCTCGCCGAGCGCCACCGCGTCGTCGTCACCGTCGAGGACAACTCCCGCGTCGGTGGCGTCGGCTCCGCCGTCGCCCAGGCCCTGCGCGACGCCGGCGTCGACGTACCGCTGCGCGACTTCGGCATCCCGCCGCGCTTCCTCGACCACGCCTCCCGCGCCGAGGTGCTGGCCGAGATCGGGCTCACCGCGCCCGACATCGCCCGCCAGGTCACCGGTCTGGTCGCCAAGCTCGACGGCAGGTACGACCGCACGGGCACCGAGGTGGACCAGGTGGAGGCCGCGCGCGACTGACACCGCGCACCGCGGGAGTCCGCAACCGCGCACTGGGCCGGATGGGCCGGTTCCGCCACTCGTTGCAGTGGCGGAACCGGCCCATCCGCGTGAAATCGCCCACGCCGGGGCATACGCAGTACGCCCCCTCTCGATCATGTCGAGGACGACAAGCGTGGGAGGTCCCCGTGAGCAACACCCTCTTCAGGACCAAGAAGATCGAGCAGTCCATCCGTGACACGGAGGAACCCGAGCACGCGCTCAAGAAATCCCTGTCGGCGCTGGACCTGACCGTCTTCGGTATCGGCGTCGTCATCGGCACCGGAATCTTCGTACTGACCGGCACCGTCGCCAAGAACAACGCCGGGCCCTCCACGGCCCTGGCGTTCGTCGTCGCCGGAGTCGTCTGCGCGCTCGCCGCGCTGTGCTACGCCGAGTTCGCCTCCACCGTCCCGGTGGCCGGCTCCGCGTACACCTTCTCCTACGCCTCGCTGGGCGAACTGCCCGCCTGGATCATCGGCTGGGACCTGGTCCTGGAGTTCGCGCTCGGCACGGCGGTGGTGGCCGTCGGCTGGTCGGGCTACATCCGCTCGCTGCTGGACAACGCGGGCTGGCACATGCCCGCGTCGCTCGGCGGCAGGGACGGCGCCGAGGGATTCGGCTTCGACATCCTCGCCGCCGCCCTGGTGCTGGTGCTCACCGCCATCCTCGTGCTCGGCATGAAGCTGTCGGCGCGGATCACCTCGCTCGTCGTCGCCATCAAGGTGGCGGTCGTCCTGATCGTGATCATCGCGGGCGCCTTCTTCGTCAAGGGGGCCAACTACGACCCCTTCATCCCGAAGTCGCAGCCCGTCGAGGCGGGCGGGGGACTGCACTCACCACTGATCCAGCTGATGTTCGGCTGGGCGCCGGCCAACTTCGGCGTCATGGGCATCTTCACGGCCGCCTCGGTCGTCTTCTTCGCCTTCATCGGCTTCGACATCGTCGCCACGGCCGCCGAGGAGACCAGGAACCCCCAGCGCGACATGCCCCGCGGCATCCTCGGCTCCCTGATCATCTGCACCATCCTGTACGTCGCGGTCTCGATCGTCGTCACCGGCATGCAGCACTACACCAAGCTCTCCGTGGACGCCCCGCTCGCCGACGCGTTCAAGGCCACGGGGCATCCCTTCTTCTCGGGCGTGATCAGCTTCGGCGCGGCCGTCGGCCTGACCACGGTCTGCATGATCCTGCTCCTGGGCCAGAGCCGGGTGTTCTTCGCGATGAGCCGCGACGGACTCCTGCCGCGCTTCTTCTCCCACGTCCACCCGAGGTTCCGCACCCCCTACCGGCCGACCATCCTGCTCGGCGTGATCATCGCGATCGTCGCCGGCTTCACCAGCCTCAGCGAGCTGGCCGAGCTGGTGAACATCGGCACGCTCTTCGCCTTCGTCATCGTGGCGATCAGCGTGATCATCCTGCGCCGGACCCGGCCCGACCTGCCCCGCGCCTTCCGCACCCCGCTGGTCCCGCTGCTGCCCATCGTGTCCGTGGCCGCCTCGCTGTGGCTGATGCTGAACCTGCCCGCCGAGACCTGGGTCCGCTTCGCCGTCTGGATGGCGATCGGCTTCGTCGTGTACTTCCTCTACGGCCGCACCCACAGCCGCCTGGCCCGCGGCGAGGACACACCGGCCGAGCCGTCCGCCCCGAACGGCCCGTAGCCCGCCGCAGGTCCGGGTGACGCGGCGGACGTGACGCGTCGTCGGCCCGTGTGCCCGCTCCGGCCGTCACACGGGCCGCACCGTCCTGGGCCCCGCCACCCCGGCGCCCAGCTCCGTCACCCGGCGGCGCAGCTCGCGGTCGGCCGTCACCACCAGGACGGCACGGTCGCCCGCCGTCCGCGCGACCAGCTCGACGATGTGGTCGTCCCCGCTGCCGGGTGCGGACTCCACCCGTACGCCGGGCACGGACTCCACCCCGCGGGCCGCGCCCTCGACGACGAGTACGACCTCCACCGGCCCGGCCCGCCCCGGCACCCCGTCCGCCGCCAGCCGGTCCCGCAACCGCTCCGCCGCTCCGCGCCGGTCCCGCCACCAGCCGTCGGGCACCGAGCCGACGACGTTCGCGGCGTCGACGACCACGAGCAGGGGTGCGTTGTCTTCCATCCCGCCAGGGTCGCACGCACCGGCCGGCCCTCTGCCCCGCCGCCCCGCCCCCGCCCCGCCACCTCCGGCCGGGCGCGACGGCCGTACCCGACCGACACGGAGCCGACGGCCCCGCTTAGAGTGATCCGGTGAATGGCGACTGGCTTCTCCTCGGCCGCGACGGCCGCCTCAGTGTGTACCTCCCGTCGAACGACGCCGCCCTGTGGCGCGCCGAACGCACGCCCGCGGGCCCCTGGGAGGCGCCGCGCCGCATCGGCGGCGACCAGGAACTGCGCCCCGGCGGCCTCGCGGCCGGCCGGGGCCCCGACGGCTACGCCCACCTGGTCGCCTGGCGCCCGACCGGTGCCGACCGCTGCGGCCTCGTGCACACCACGCACTTCCGGCCGCTGCTCGCGCCCCTGGACTGGCAGCCGGCCGGCCACCCCAACAAGCAGGGCGACCGCACCGGAACCCCCGCCGTCGCGGTCGACGCGCAGGGACGTGCCCATGTCTTCGTCCGCAACGGGGGCGGCGGCATGAGCATGGTGGCCCAGCAGGAGAAGGGCGGCTGGGAGCCCTGGCGGGACCTGAAGGGCCGCGGCGTCCAGGAGTCGCCCGCGGCCGTGACGGCCGACTCCGGCCTGGTCCAGCTGTACGCGCCCGTCGAGGGCGGCATCCTGCACTGGAGCCAGGACAAGCCGGGCGCGCGACCGGTGCTGGGGGAGCGCCTCGACGCGGCCGTCCGCCCGGGCACCCTGCGCGCCCTGGCCACCTCCGCGGAGCACACCACGGTCTTCTTCACCGACGCGGGCACCGGTGAGCTGTGCGCCTGGCGCCCGGGCGGGAAGCCGACGCCCCTGGCGACCGCCGTCGGCCCCGGCCCCGTGACCGCCGTCCGCACCGTCATAGACGGCCACGACTGCACGCTCCTCGCCCAGCGTTCGGCGGCCAGCGGCCGCGTCGCCTTCGCCGCGTACCCCACGGAACTGGAGGAGATGGGCGCCGCCTGGACCGAGTCGGGCCCCGCGCTGCCGGCCGACGCGACCGTCTCCCTGGCCCTGGACGCCGACGACCGCCTGGTGGCGGCGACCCTGTCCCCGTCGGCCGGGCAACTGCTGCTGAGCCGGCGCAAGGACGAGCCGGGGCTGGCGCTGGGGGCTTGGGCGGCGGTCTGAGGAGGGCGGCGAGAACCGGGGGAGAGGGGCCTCCTCCCCCCGGCGGGGCCAACCGGTGGCGGGTCAGGACGTCTTGCCGCCGGCGGGGGACTTCTTCGCCGATTCCGGGATCTCCTGGTCGCTGCGGATCGCCTTCCACAGCGTGGACGCCTGCGGCTCCGCGGCCACCACCCGGTTCGGGTCGATCTTGTCGTACGCCACTGGCAGCATGATGGTGTCCATCGTGGACGGGTCCACCCCGTTCAGACTGCGCCCGAAGTCCGCGAGCGCGGTGAGCGAGGCGAGTTCGGAGTCGGTGGTGAGGGCCGCGGTGAGCGTGTCCGCGATCTTGTACGTCTTGGTCGGGCTGCCCAGGAGGTCCTGCTTCTTGATCTCGCTCAGCAGGGCGATCATGAATTCCTGCTGGAGCCCGATCCGCCCGAGGTCGCTGCCGTCACCGACGCCGTGCCGGGTGCGCACGAAGGCCAGTGAGTCCGTGCCGTTCAGCTTGTGCGTGCCGGCCGTCAGGTCGAGCCCGCTGGACTTGTCGTGGATGTTCTGGTCGACGGTGACGGTGACGCCGCCTATCGCGTCCACCAGGTCCTTGAAGCCCGCGAAGTCGATCTCCACGTAGTGGTCCATGCGGACCCCGGACATCTTCTCCACCGTCTTGACCACGCAGGCCGGACCGACCTGCGAGTAGACGGAGTTGAACATCACACGCTCGGCCGAGGCCACCTCGGAGCCGTCGGACTTGGTGCACTCGGGCCGGGTCACCAGGGTGTCGCGCGGGATGCTGACGGCGACGGCCTCCTTGCGCCCCTCGGGGATGTGCATCACCAGCGCCGTGTCCGAACGGGCCCCCGCGACCTTGCCGGTGTTGAGACCGGCGTTGTCGCCCGCGCGCGAGTCGGAGCCGAGGATCAGGATGTTCTGCCCGGAGGTGGGGAGCTTCTCCGGGCGGTCCTTGCCGATGGCGTCGTCGATGTCGACGCCGTTGATGTTGCCGTTCAGGTCGCTGTAGAGCCAGTAGGCGGTGCCGCCCGCGGCGACGACGAGTACGGCCAGGCCGATCAGGATGTTCCGGCCGGTGCGGCGCTTCTTCTTACCGTTCTTCCCGGCTCTTCGGCTTCCGCGCCCCTCGCGCGGCGATTGAGGGGCAGGCGGCACGGGGGTGCTCAGGTCGTGGCTCACGGCGGGTCCTCGCAACTCGTGCCCAGAGGGCAGGAGCAGCAGGCCGCTCCCGTGAGGGGCCGGGTCGGTGCTGCTCGGCTGACGCTTGGTTGGCATTGAACTATAGACACGCGGTCGAGCACTCGTACGACCGATGTGCCCGGTGTGTGCCTCGGCGAGAGGGCGGACCGACCGGTTCCGACGTGGCTCCGCGCGCGCCGGTACCGGCTGGGGAGGCCGTCGTACGAGGTCCGCGCGGTGCCGGCAGGACACTGGGACACCTGTTCGGTCGTGCGTATGATGTGGCGAATTCTGGAGCCATCTGTGGACACCAGGCCCGGCGTAGGAGGGGACGGCACACATGCGCGGCAGAGGTGCGCAGGCGGTGGACCGGGGGACCCGATCCGGTGTCGCGGCCGAGGCGCGGCCCCAGCGCGTGTCCGCTGCCTCCGCGGTCACGGGGTCGTGGCTGCTGCGCGGGAACGACGACCGCCTCAGTGTGTACGCGTCGGTCGAAGGCGGGGTGCACCGCTGGACGGAGACCGCGGTGGGGAGCGGCAGCTTCACCGGGCCGGACTTCTTTCCCGTCGAAGGGGTGACGGATCTCGCCGTGGCCCAGGGGGCCAACCGCTACGCGCACTTCCTCGGGCGCCGGGAGCGGCCGGGCGGTGACGGACCGAAGGTCGACCTGGTCTACGCCGTGCAGTACCAGACCGGGCGGACGCTCGGCGACTGGCGTTCCCTCGGCAACCCCTTCCGTGGTCCCAGGGAGGCGGCGAGCCTCGGCGCGCCGACCGCCGCCGTCGACGGACAGGGCACGGTCCACGTCTTCGTCTCCGGCGGCCCCGGCGGGGTCATGCTGAGGCGCGAGGCGAAGAACGGGGCCTGGGAGGCATGGAAGGACCTGCGCGGCGGCGCGGTCGCGGGCGGGCTGAGCGCCGCGGCGAACTCGGCCGGGCTGGTCGAACTGCTCGCGCCGGGGCACCGAGCGGTCATGCACTGGGTGCAGACGGAACCGGGGGCGGACCTGCGCCGGGCGCAGGACCTCACCCCGGCTCCGGTACCCGGTTCGGCCGCGCTCCTGGAGACCGCGCCCGGGGTGTTCACCGCCTACTGGTCCGAGCAGAGCGGGACGGGTGTCTACGCGCAGCGGCCCGGTGAGTGGGCCTTCCCCGCCGGCGGGGCTCCCGGTCAGGGCCCCCACGCCACGCTCCGTGCCGCCGTCGACGGCTACGACTGCACGGTCCTGGCCCACCAGGGACGTACGGGAACAGCGGTGCTGGGGGTGTGCGGCACCGGCGCCGAGTCCGGGGGGCTGTGGTGGACCGACACCGGGCTGGCCTGTGCCGGCACCCCGGCGCTGGCGCTGGACGGGCGTGGCCGGATCGTCATGGCGATGGTGGCCGCGGACGGCGCCGTCCTGGTGAACAGGCAGCGGCCGGAGCCGGGACTGACCCTGTCCGACTGGGTCCGCCTGCCGGGTAGTTGACGGAGCCCCTCTACAGCAGAGGGAGCTGAAAGTCCAGAGCGGCAAATGGTTGTATCCGTTGCATGTGGTGATCGTCACGCGCCGCAAGCTGTCTGTTGACTGTCTTGATCTGGACTTTTAGGAAACCATTATGTGAAAGTTTGATGGATTGCCGTGCGTGGCGATCGCAGTCGAATCGGGGGTGATGGGCCCCCGTGTCTGGGAATGCGTGCTTCTTCTAGTCCAAGGCCCCACACAGCGAGGTGTGGACGTCCTTGGAGGGCAGAGCTGCTGGGTACGGATGGTGGATGCCTCGTGGGTGGCTCGGACAACCCTGAAGCCGGAGCGCTGATTTCGGCGTACCGGTCCGCGGTCCCGACCGGCGCGAGGCGGCGCATCGTCCGCGGGGTGCCGACTCCCGTCCGCAAGGCGGTGAAGTCCTCGCTCACCGCCGCCGACTCGGTACGCTCCGCCGCGGTGGTCTGGGCGATGGGGGGCAAGCGCAACGCTCCCCGGCACAGCCCCGCCCACACCCGGCGAGTCGTCCGGGTCGGCCGCCGCCACATGCGCGCGCTGCTGGTCGAGGGTGCGACGGACTGGGCGGCCCGGGCCCGCAACCTCAACATCGTGGTCTCCGTCCTGGAGTCGGCCGGCATCGACTACTTCTGCGTGCGCGGCACGAACAGCGGACTGCCCGCCGTCGCCGTCCCCACCGCGTCCCGCCCGCTGGTGGAGGAGCTGCTCCGGCTGGCCTTCGAACAGGCCCCGGGCTACGTGGGACCGGCCGCGGGCAGCGAGGCCCGGATGGAGCCCGGCGACGAGGAGCGGTCCTGGCGGCAGCTGCGCAACCACAAGGTGCTGAGGGTCGCCTGGTACGTGTGCGACCCCACCCAGCGACTGGTCTTCGGCGCGGCCAGCGGATGCGACATCGAGATGTGGACGGAGCGGGACGGGGAGCTGCGCGCCCCGCGGCCCAACCGGGTCATCGACGCGGTGCCGACGGGGGCCGTGCGCAAGTCGGCGCCGCAGAGCCTCTTCAGCCCCATACCCCCCGCGTACCGCACCGGGACGGCTCGGACGCTGGCCGAGTTCGCCGTGCCGCTCCCCGAGGACCACCAGTTCCCCATCGACGTCGTGTACACCTGGGTGGACGACTCGGACCCGGTCTGGCGGGCGTCGCGCGACCGAGTGCGCCGGGGATTCTCCGCGGACGGGCTGCACGAGCAGGCGGCGAACGACTCGCGGTTCACCAGCCGTGACGAACTGCGCTACTCACTGCGCTCGCTCCACCAGAACGCGCCCTGGGTGCGCAACATCTATCTCGTGACGGCGGGGCAGGTGCCCTCCTGGCTCCAGACGCAGCACGCGAACCTCCGGGTGGTGGACCACCGGGAGATCTTCTCCGAGGCCGCCGCCCTGCCGACGTTCAACTCCCACGCCATCGAGAGCCAGCTGCACCACATCCCGGGGCTCTCGGAGTGCTTCCTCTACCTGAACGACGACGTGTTCTTCGGCCGGCCGGTCACGCCCGCGCACTTCTTCCACCCGAACGGCATCACCAAGTTCTTCACCTCGCCCGCACTGATCCCGGGCGGGCCGACATCCCCGGACGACCTGCCGGTCAACGCCGCGGGAAAGAACAGCCGCTGGCTCATCGCGCAGAAGTTCGGTACCGCCATTTCCCAGAAGATGAAGCACACCCCGCACGCGCTGCGCAGGAGTGTGCTGCAGGAGATCGAGGAGACCTTCGCCCAGGAGCACGCCGCCACCCAGCATTCACGTTTCCGGTCCCCCGACGACGTGCCGATCGCCTCGTCACTGCATCACTATTTCGCCTATCACTCGGCGCGGGCCACGGTGGGGGAGATCCAGTACCGGTACATCGACCTGTCGGCGGACCTTGCCGACCGGCGCCTCAACACGCTCCTCGCCAACCGGAACATGGACACCTTCTGCCTCAACGACACGGTGGAAGCCGCTGACCCGGAAGCGCAGCGGACCATGCTGGATCGTTTCCTCAAGGCCTACTTCCCGGTGCCCAGCCCGTACGAGGTGGCGGACCACAAGAACGCCATCGAGCCCGCGAGCGAGCCCCAGCGCACATGAACGCCTATGACGTCACGCTGGTCGTGCCGGTGTACAACGTGGAGCAGTACCTCCAGGAGTGCCTGGACTCCATCGCGGCGCAGACGGTGTTCGAGCGCTGCGAGGTCCTGCTCGTCGACAACGGCAGCACGGACGGCTCCTACCGGCTCTGCGCCGAGTTCGCCCGCCGGCACGCCAACACCACGGTCCTGGTGCGCCGCGGCGGGGGCGCCGGAGCGGCCCGCAACCTCGGGATGGACCGGGCGACCAGCGCCCGCATCACCTTCTGCGACTCCGACGACGTCCTGCCGCCCACCGCGCTGGAACGCATGCTGGACGCTGCCACGACCACCGGCGCCCAGGTCGTGGTGGGCATGATGGAGACGTTCCCCAAGCCGACCAACTGGGCCTGGAAGGGGTACTTCGGCAAGGGCGACCGGACCTTCGCCAGTGTGGCGGAGCTGCCCGAGCTGGTGCACAGCGCCAGTGCCTGCAACAAGCTCTTCGACCTCGCCTACCTGCGCTCCCACGGCATCCGTTTCGCGGAAGGCGTCCACTTCGAGGACGCCTATGTCGGCGTGGCCGCGCTCGTTCTCGCCACCCGCCTGGCTCTGGTCGACCAGTGCGTCTACCAGTACCGCAAGCGCGCCGCGGGCAACTCGACCATGGACGCGATCTGGACCCGCCGGCAGAACTACTGGGACCACCTGCAGTTGGTGGAGTACCTGCACCGGATGGGCGCGGGCCTTCCGGACCTCTCGCGGGCCGTGCTCGACCTCTTCCTGGTCCGGAGCTACCAGGGCTTCGCGCTCCGGGCGCCCGACCTCTTCCAGGGGGCCGAACTGGAAGAGATCTACTCGCGGTGCCGCGCGGTCTACCGGGACGTCGAGCCGGACCTGGTCCTCAGGGCCACCGCCGACGCCCGCCACCGCGTGGCCTACCTCGCCTTCGCCACCGGGGACTTCGGTCTCTTCGCGGACCGGGCCGCCCGACTGCACAAGCTCTCCGTACGCGACGGCGACGCCCACCTTCTCGGCGGCCTCCCGGACCGGCTGGCCCCGCTGGCGCGCGCCACGCCCTTCACCGCCCACCTCGAGCACGTCCGTGAGGTGCCGGGAACCGGAAGACTGAGGCTCTCCGGACGGTTCGAGGTGGGCGGCATGCCCATGGTCCGACCGCTGGACGGGCAGCTGAGCCTGCGGGTACGCGGGAGCCGGCTCAGCGTGCCCGCCACCCAGGTCCGCCGGCGGGACATGAAGAACACGCGGCCGGACACCGAATGGGGCGGCTTCACCGCGGAACTGCCCCTCGACGCCCTGCGGCGGGGCATTCACGACCTGGAGTTCGCCGTCGACGCCGAGGGCGGCCAGGTGGTCACCCCGTGCCTGGTCGCCGCGGGCTACCTGCGCGGCGCACGCGTCGTCGAGCACCGCGGCACACGGGTGGTGCCGCACTGGAAGGGGAAGAACCGGGCGATCCTGATGGTCCTCGGGACGGCCCGCCGACCCGGCGGGCGCGCCGTGCCGGGCGGCCTCCTCGCCAAGGACGCCAAACACGTGCTGCGCCGGCGCCCCTTCTGGAAGCAGCGCCTGATCCGGCTGCTCAGCAAGCCGCTGAAACCGCTTCTCCTGGGACGGGACATCTGGCTCTTCGGCGAGCGGGGCGACACCGCGCAGGACAACAGCTGGCATCTGTTCCGCCACGTGCGCACCTCGGGGAAGCGGCGCGGCGCGTACTACGTGATCCGGGCGGGCAGCCCGGACCGAGCCCACCTGGCCGGGCTCGGACACGTCGTCGCGCACAGCTCCTGGAAGCACAAGCTGCTGATGCTGCACGCGTCGGCGCTGGTCAACGCCTATGACATCGACACCTACATGCTGCCCGACGGCTGGGACCGGACCCGCTACCTCAAGCACCTGAACTGGCGCGTGGGTGCCCGCCGGGTCTTCCTGCAGCACGGAGTGACCGACAAGGACGTCAGCAAGGGCCTGCACCGCAACCGCACGGGTGTCGACCTCATCCTCGCGGTGAGCCGGGACGAGGGGCGGTTCCTGTCGCAAGAACTCGGCTACGAAGGACAGGTGGAGGTCAGCGGCTTCCCCCGCTTCGACGCTCTGACCCCCTCTCGCGGCAGCCGCACGATCCTGTTCATGCCGACGTGGCGCGCCTACCTGACCGTCGCCTCCTACAGCCGTGACGGCGGTGGACGCGAGGCGCGACAGGCCGCACGCGACCGGTTCCTCGCCTCCAGCTACCGGGAGTTCATGGTCCGTTTCCTGAACGACCCGGATTTGCTGACCGCCCTGGACCGGTACGACTACACCCTGGAATTCCTGCCGCACTACGAAATGCGCGCGATGGTCGCGGACATGGTGCCGGACCTGAAGCGAGTCAGAATCGTCGACCAGAACGAGATCAGCGTGCAGGAGGCCATGCGGCGTTGCGATCTCTTCGTCACGGACTGGTCGTCGACCGCGTTCGACGTCGCGTACCTGGGGACGCCCTTGGTCTACGCGCAGTTCGATGCCGACGAATACTGGGACGGGCATTACCAGAAGGGGTACTTCGACGCCCGCCGGGACGGATTCGGGCCGGTGTGCGAAACCGTCGAGGAAACCGTCGCCGAAGTGGTGCGCTACATGTGGGGAGGATGTGCGCCGGAGCCCGAGTACCTGCGACGGGCGGAGAATTTCTTCGAGTACCGGGACCAGCAGAACAATGTGAGGGCCTCGGAAGCTATCGAAAGCCTCGTTCGGGGGTCGAAGCATTGATGTGGTGTTCCAGGAGGAAATATGTCCCAAGCCAACCGTGACGTCACAGTCGTCGTGCCGTTCCGCGACGTCCAGAACTACTTCGGTGCGTTTCTGGAGTCGGTGGCCGCGCAGACGGCGCTGGCGCGTGCCCATGTGATCCTCGTCGACAACGGCAGCACCGACCAGTCGGTGGCGATCGCGAGCGAGTTCGCCGCCCGGCACGCCAACGTCGACCTGGTCGCCCAGCCCGAGGGCCGGGCCGGGGACGCGCGCAACATGGGCATGGACATGGCGACGACGCCGTACATCGTCTTCTGGGACGCCGACGACATCGTGCCCGAGCGTTCCCTGGAAGTGCTCCGGAACACCATCGTCAAGACCAGGGCCACGGTCGTCGTGGGGCGGGAGAAGTACGTCCCCAAGCCGGTCAAGGCCCCGTGGCACAAGTACTTCGGCAAGAACGTCAAGACGGTGAGCAGCGTCGTCGACATCCCCGACCTGATCCACTCGGCGTCCTGCTGGAACAAGATCTTCGACCTCGATCTGCTGCGGTCCCAGGGCATCCGGTTCGGAACCGGTACCGCATTCGAGGACGCCTACGTCTCCCAGCCCGCACTGCTGCTGTCGGAGCGCATCGCGCTGGTCGACGCCCCCGTCTACGAGTACCGCAGGCGCGGTGACGGCACCTCCGTCATGGACACCATCTGGGACCTCCCGCAGAACTACGCCGACCAGTTGGTGATGCTGGAGTACCTCGCGGCGATGCGCCAGACGCTCACTCCGTACCAGCAGGAAACGCTGGAACGGTTCCTGATCCGCAGCATGCAGGGCTTCCTGCTGAGGGCACCCCACGTCTTCGGGGAAGCCGACTGCCGACAGCTCTTCGAGCGCTGCCGCACGCTCTACTGGGGGATCACGTCGGAGCAGTTCGCGCGCAGCACGCACGACACCAGGCACCGGCTCCCTTATCTCGCGCTGCACTTCGGAGACTTCGACCTCTTCTACCGTCCGGCCTCGGTGCTCGGCCCGGTCTTCGGCCGCGAGGGCGACCTCTACGTCGACTACCCGGGGACGTCGTGGGGGCTGCCGCTCACGAAGGTCACATCCGTCCCGGCCCGGATCGAGGGCATCTCCGCGGGCGACGGCGGGACGGCGGTGATCCACGGGCGCTTCTCGGTCAACGGGGTCCCGGACGAACTGCTGGCCAAGCTGGAGCTGCAGGTCTGGTTCGAACGCAGCGGGAAGACCCTTCCGGCGGTGAACCACGGGTACTCCCACGACCGCCCGGATCAGTCGGGAGCGGTCTTCAGCGTGACCGTCGATCCCCGGCAGTTCCCGGCCGGCTCCTTCCCCGTGCGCCTCGTGGTGTGCACCCGGGGCAGGGACGTCTCGCGCCCCTGCGCCGTCTCCCCGGCCCTGGCCCAGCACCCGCCCGTCAACGGATTCCACGGCCTCGCGCGGATCACTGCCGAGGGCGGGAACGCCCAACTGGTCGTCGAGTCCAGCCAGCACTGATCAGAGTCCGCTCCAGAAATGGGGTATTCGTCAGAAATCAGGAGTCATTCGTGTTCGAACCCCTCTACGCCGTCGCCGTCGTCGTCCCCATCTTCAACGTGGAGAGATATCTCCCGGAGTGCCTGGACTCGCTGGCCCGTCAGACGATCTTCGACCGCTGCCAGGTGGTCCTGGTCGACAACGGCAGCAGCGACAGCTCGGCCGCGATAGCGGCGGAGTTCGCGGCGCGGCACCCCAACGTGTGGGCGTTCGTACACGCGGAGGGGAAGGCCGGTGGGGCCAGGAACGCGGGCATGGACCTGGTCAGCGCCCGCTACATCACCTTCTGCGACTCCGACGACGTACTGCCCGAGGACGCCCTGGAAACCATGTGGCGGACCGCGGTCAAGGAGCGGGTGCCGCTCACCATCGGACGGATGGAGACGTTCCCGGAGGAGACCAACTGGCCCTGGCTGCGCTACTTCGGCAAGCAGGTGCAGGTGCACCCCGGAATCGAGAACATTCCGGAGATGATCCACGGTGGAAGCGCCTGCCACAAGCTCTTCGACATCGAGTTCATCCGCGCCAACAACATCCGCTTCCGCGAAGGCGTGCACTTCGAGGACGCGTTCTTCTCGGTCCCCGCCATGCTGCTCGCGGACCGCATCGCCATGGTGCCGAGCACGGTCTACAAGTACCGCAAGCGCGCGGCCGAGGACTCCACGATGGACAAGCTGTGGGAGCGCACGGCGAACTACTGGGATCACCTCCTTCTGGAGGAGTACCTGATGACCCTCCGCTCCCGCCTGTCCGGCCACCGGCAGGAGGTCCTCAACCGGTTCCTGGTGCGCAGCTACCAGGGGTTCGCCCTGCGCGCGCCGCAGGTCCTGCCCGAGGAGGAGCTGTTCCAGCTCTTCCAGCGTGCCCGCGCGGTCTACACACTGGTGACACCCGACGCGGTCCTGGCCTCCACCCACGACGCCCGCCACCGGGTGCCGTTCCTCGCGATGTACATGAACTGGTACGAGCTCTTCGCCCGCCCGGACCAGGCGATCGGCGGGGTGTACGGACGAGGCGGAGACCTCTACCTCGACGTGGCGGTGCCGAGCGCGCTGCTGCCGCTCACCAAGGTCTCCTCCACCAGCGTGCACGTGGAGCGGATCCAGGCGGTCCCGGAGTCCGGCGGAGTCCTCGTCGCCGGGCGGTTCGTCCTCAACGGACTCCCGATGGGCCGCCCCATGCGCAACCGACTGCAGCTGTGGGTGGAGAAGAGCGGTCAGATGGTGCCCGCGCAGCAGGTCTGGCGCAGTGACCTGATGGCCACCCGGGACGACCTGGCCTGGGGCGGATTCGAGGCGGTCGTCCCGGCGGGCGCGCTCAAGGACGGCGAGTTCCCGCTGAAGCTGGTCTTCTGCACCTCAGGCCGTGATGTCTCGCGCCCGTGCATGACCACCACGGCGATGCTGCGCGGCGCCCGGCCCATGAAGGTCGCCGACCGCTGGGTCCTTCCCCTGTCGAAGGGCAAGGACAACGCGGTACTGGTCGTACGGGAAGCACGGGGCCGGGACGGGGACAAGGACTGGGAGGAGTTCCTGGAGGAGCTGGACCAGGACCAGAAGAAGCGCAAGGCACCCTTCTGGCGGGCCCGTGCCATCCGGCGGGCCACACTCCGGTTCTACCGCCGCAAGGAGATCTGGCTGATCGGAGAGCGCAGGGACACCGCGCAGGACAACAGCCTGCACCTGTTCACGTACCTGCGTCAGCACGAGCGCCGCCGCAAGGCCTACTACATCATCGAGAAGGGCAGCGCGGACCGGGCCAAGCTGAAGCGCCTGGGGAACGTGGTGGCGCACAGCTCCTGGAAGCACAAGCTCCTCATGCTGCACGCCTCGCTGCTCATCAACGCCTACGACATCGACTCGTACATGCTCCCCGACGGCTGGGACCGCACGAAGTACCTCAAGCACCTCAACTGGCGCATCGGAGCCCGGCGGGTCTTCCTCCAGCACGGGGTCACGGACGAGGACGGCAGCAAGGCGCTGCACCGGAACCGGACCGGCGTGGACCTGGTGTTCGCGACCAGCGACCGGGAGGCCGAGTACTTCTCCGAGCACATGCACTACGGCGACCAGGCCAAGGCGCTGGGCTTCCCACGCTTCGACGCCCTCCAGCCGGACCGCGGCCGCAGGCGGGTCCTGCTGATGCCCACCTGGCGCAAGTACCTGACGATCCCCTCCTACCTCCAGCAGGACGGTGCCGACCAGGACGCGGTCGACGAGATCTTCCGGGAGTCGACCTACCGCGAGTTCATGGTGCAGCTGCTGCGTCACCCGAAGCTGATGGAGGCGCTGGAGCACTACGACTACGTGCTCGACTTCCTTCCGCACTACGAGATGCGGAACATGGTCGACGGAGTGGTGCCGGACCACCCACGGGTGCAGCGCCTGGACCAGACGAAAGTCAGCGTGCAGACGGCGCTGCGCCAGTGCGACCTGTTCATCACCGACTGGTCCTCGGTCCACTTCGACATGGCCTACCTCGGCACGCCGCTCGTCTACGCCCGGTTCGACCCGGACGAGTACTGGGCGAAGCACGCCCGGAAGGGGTACTTCGAGGCCGCGTATGACGGGTTCGGGCCGGTGTGCGGCAACGTCGAGGAAGTGGTGACCGAAGTGATCCGCTACCTCAGCAACGGGTGTGTCCGCGAGCCGGAGTACGACTACCGGGCGCGCGCCTTCTTCGCCTTCGAGGACCGCAACAACTGCGCCCGCGCGACGGCCGCCATCGCCGAGCTCGCCGCGTCCGACGGCTAGGACCGACGAAAGGCGAAAGACGAAAGGGGCGTGGGGCGCCCGCGACCGGCCGTGGCCCGGCGCGGGCGCCCCCCGCCCCGGCCGGGGCGGGGCGGGTTAGCCGGCGCGCGCGCCACCCCCAGCGGCAGGGACCGCGT